>NZ_JBXAQQ010000011.1:0-155257 GCF_058807395.1 Hylemonella sp. GW821-FHT12C09
CGGTTACGTCAGTCCGATAGACTTCGAGAAAGCTTCAGAAGCTTAGGTGGGTGTCCACGGAACCGGCAGCAGCCCAAACCTTACCAACCAACGCTTTCCCGACATGGAATACATCTACGCCTCGCGGTTGCCTGGAGAAGCAGCCCCAGTGACTGATCTGCATTACCATCCTGGCGAGCCACGCAGTTTTCGGTTTATGGTGAAATACAGCTTCGACTGATATCCAGACCTCCCTTGGAAGCCTGCCGTACACCATGGTTCCGCTACCGCCATCTGCCAACGCTTCACCGATCCGGGCCAAAGGCCTGGAAGGACTGATGCCGAACGGCCCCATGGAAGGCGTGGATGAGGCCACCTGGTTGGATGTGATCCAAAAAATGGACGAGGTGTACTCTCAGCTGATCCATGATGAGGTCGAACTGGAGAAAAAAAACACCGAGCTAGAGCAATCACAGCAATTCATCTTCAGCGTGCTCTCGGCCATGTCGGATGTGCTGCTGGTATGCAATGAGTTGGGTGTGATTGAGGAGACCAATACCGCCCTGTGTGAGCTGGTGGGTCGCAGTGACGCCGTTTTGCGCGGCACCTCGGTGTATGAGCTGCTGGCCGATGCGCAAAGTGAGGAGCGGGTGCGCGCCGTGCTGGACAACACCAACCCACCGCGCCGAGGTGAAGGGCTGGAACTAAACTTGCTTGACACACAGCGCCAGAGCGTGTCGGTAGATGCGAACTGCACGCCTCGCATCGCCGCCAGCGGCCGACGCCTGGGCACTGTATTTGTGGCCCGGCCCACAGCAGAAATCAAACGGGCTTATCACGAACTGCGCGCTACGCATGAAGCTCTCAAACGTGCACAACAACAACTGATTCACTCCGAAAAAATGGTCTCTTTGGGCAGACTGGTAGCGGGAGTTGCGCACGAGCTCAATAATCCCATCAGTTTTGTGCTGGGCAATGTGCACGCGCTTACCAAATACTGTGACCGACTGCGCCGGTACTTGAAGGTCGTGCATGCTGGCGAAGCGGCAGAACAGCTGGAGGAAATGCGCAACAAGTTGCGCATTGATCACCTTCTGGGCGACCTGCCATCGCTGATCGAAGGCACGCTCGAAGGCGCGCAGCGCACGGCGGACATTGTCAATGGCCTCAAGCGTTTCTCCGCCATGGACCCCGAGGTGCGTGCCCCGGTCGACCTGAACAAAGTGATCGAGCGCGCCATCCATTGGGTACGCAAAGGTGCACCCCCCAGTTTCGAAGTGCACTGGCAGCCCGGGGTTCCGTGCATCGTGACGGGCAGCGCAGGCCAGCTGCAACAAGTGCTGATGAACTTGCTGCAAAATGCATTGGACGCAGCCAACAGCGTGGGCAGATCCCCCCCTGTGGTCTGGATCGACACTGCATTGATAAATGCCCGTGTGCAGCTGCACCTGCGTGACAACGGGCCAGGTATCGCGCCAGAACATCTGTCTCGCATATTTGACCCCTTTTTCACCACCAAACCTGTGGGCAAGGGTACGGGTCTGGGCCTGTCGATCAGCTACGGTATCGTGGAACAGCACGACGGTACCCTGATCGTAAGCAACCATCCGGACGGTGGGGCTGAGTTTGTGCTGGAACTTCCCCAGACTGGGGCGGCGGCCCCTGGCGCAACTGAAGCCGTAAAACGACCGGGCTGGGTCTAACCACGTTGTCGCTCTTGGGGCAATGGAGAAATCTGGGGGTTGGATTATTGGGCGCACTTTTGGGTAGTCAAGCAAACGTTCAACATGGGGGCTATTGATTTTCTGGTTCTTCGTTGATTTCACTGGGCGGCTCCCTCACCCCCCATATCCAACTTGCCGCAATGAAAATGCGAGATTCCGCAATTGACCTACGAGCTTTGAGATGAAAGACACAGCGCTGTAGGCCGGCACCTATAGTGATAACGCAACGCAACGCAACCGACTGTTTCATGGAATCCCTCCACCAGCATGGGTGCCGTACGCAACTCTGGTGATGGTGATTTGTCTACTAGACTGTGTGCATTGCCCAGTATCCCTCATCCATCGTCCAAAAACCAGTTTGGGCGCGACGAGTAATGGTTAGCGACTGGCAACTACGGGCACTGAGTTGCCAGTCATTCGTCGCTGGTGCACTTTCGCTTCCAGTCTATGGAGCAGACGTTCTTGAATTAGCCAGCAATAACCGGCACAGATGGTCGGTGGGATCGGAATACGCACGGATCCGGCTCCCACATGTATTCCTCCAATTGACGATTAGGAGGCGCCCCGCGCTCGCTCCAGGTAAGAGCGCACCATCGACAGACCTTCCGTTCCCTGCGCTTTGATCACCTCCAGCGGCGTGCGATTGTCAAAAGCCCTGTTCCCGGAGGTCATCCAGCGGCCAGCCAACTTCCCATTGCTGGCCAGAAGTATCTGCAGACTGTCATGAATCTCCAGTAGAAGCAGCGCGCGCTCGAACTGTTCGCTACTGGCACCGATTGGCTCGCCTTGGCGATGGCGATCCAGGACATCCCTGTTGCCAGGTGCAATGCCCAACAGCGCCGCCTGGTCCTCGCAACCCAGCATCCAGAGATCGAGCAACTTCATCACCACCTTGGCCAACACGCCCCTTTGCAGAGCATCGAGAGCCGGAGGATCGGCTCCCTCGTATGAGTTGGGGTTGCTCATGTCAGCTCCCCATCAGATGCCAACACTGATCCGTGCCCACCTTGCACACATCACTGTCCATCAGGTTCAGGCGTTCCTCCAGCCGTTCGCCCTTCTGTAGGTTCGCCACGCCGTTCAGCAGCAGGGTCCGGCTTTCGGTATCGATCTGGGTATTGGCACCGAATCCGCCGACATAGGTGATCTTCTGCACCGTGCCGATGTATTGGCGTTGTGCCGGCACGCCGATGCTGTTGATGGCCCGGTAAGTCCAGGGCCAGAAGATCAGTGACAGCATGATGAGAAACACCACACCGAAGAACAGGAGCATTCCCCAACCGGCATCGGTGCTGCCGGCGCTCTGCTGCGCTTGCGTCGGTGGCATCTGCGCATCGCTGTGCGCTTCGTCATCGCTGGGGTCTGCTTTGGTTTTGTCATTGTTCATGTTGAAGCTTCCTTGTGTTTCGGTTTGACGGGTAGTTGTTTGCAAGCGAGTGGGCACTCACCATGTATTTATCAGCCTGGTGCAACGGTGGGCCGGATCACACAGATAGCGATCCGCGTTGCCCCGGATTTCCAGCGTGAGCGGCTGGCCCTTGATCAGGCTCGCGCCATCGATCAGGGCATAAAAGCCGATGCTGGTTTCCACCAGGGCACGGGTGAACAGCCCGTCGCTCAGGGTGACGGCCATCACCTGGCCGGCCGCTTCGGTGGACTTGACGATCTTGACCTGATGCCGGTCCAAGAGATAGAAGGCCGTACCGCCCACGGCCACGATCAGCAGGGACAGCCCCATGCACAGCACCATGATGATGAGCACGACGCGCTGGATGCGCTCGCTAATGGTCGATGGCCTGGTTTGCTTGTTGGATGAAGTTTCCATGGTTTGAATTTCGGTTGCTGGTTTGATGAAAAGCCGCGCCCTGCGGCGCGGCGGTTTGGACCGGCTCTTGTCAGGCCGCCCGCTTGCCACGGCCTTTTTTCTCGGCCGCCGGCGTTTTGGGGGGGGCGTACATCTGTGCGATGCATTTCATGCCGATGTAGGTGACGGTGTCCTTCTCCCGGTGAATGGCCGTCATCTCGTGGTCTTCCAGGTCTGCCACACAGGCGTTGAACACCGCCTCGCCCAGGGTTTCCTTGAGAGACGATGGCAGCAGGAACAACACATGGCCCGCGAAGTCATGCACAACCGCGGGCTGGCCTGACGGGTTCTGCTCCGGCGTTGGCGCCCAGTCGGACGGTCTGCGGGTCATGCGCATGGCTACTGCGGTTTGAATGAATTCAGGGCTGATGCCCTGTGCCGCCTTCGGGCTGGATGTTTTGGTGCTGCTCTTTTTGGCAGTCGCTGCTGTGGATTTCTTGCTCATGGTTCTTTTCCTTTGAATGGATGGATTTCGGTTTCTTCGGGCAAAGCTCTCCCCTGACCCGCTGGGAGCGGGTTTTGAGGAACTGGCTGGTAGGTATTGACGCCCGCGCCGGCATGCCCGGTTGCGCCAGTGGCGCAGGGTCGGCAATGATTCGCCGCTACGGCGGGTGGACGTGCGGAGCCTGGGCTCGGGTCAGGGTGGTCATGGCATCAATTTCTCAAGAGGTCTTGATCCAAGTTCTCACAGAATTCGGTTTCGTCAAGAGCCGGCGTGAAACGTTTTGATTTCAAATTCGCAGCTACCGCGGCAAGGCCATGTGGATGCGGCTGTGGATGCGCAGCAGGTAGAAGCAGGCCTCGGTCTCGAAATGGGCCGACACCACCAGCGGGCTCTGGTTGGCCTTGCGGATGGTGGGAGCGCCCAGGATCCGGAGCAGCTCGTCGGGCACCCCCACGACCTGCAGGCCATGGGTGTGAAACACCTTGACGGGCTTGTACGGGATCGGCAACTGCGCGGCCGCTCGTTCGCGGTAATGGATATCGGTCACCGCATCGAGCGGCGTGCTGGCACTGCCGAAGTGAAACGCAAAAGGTTTGTGCATGCTGGCTCCTCCAGGACTCAGGACAGCGGCGGCTTGGTCAGCGTCGTGAGCGTGTGCTCACGTTGTCCGGCACGCTCCAACGCCTGCTGGACGATTTGCTGCAGCTGCGGGATGTAGCAGCCATCGATCTCGTCGGCATTGCCCCAGCCCAGGCACAGGCGCAGCAGACTGGCCTGCTGGGGTGCATGGTCGTCGAGCTGGTACATGGCTGTGCGCACGATGGTGAACATCACGTCGTCCACGCTGGCGCCGCCGACGATGCACGGCGCCAGCAGTTGCCTGATGCCTTGCATCAGGGTGGCCACATACATGACTTCTCGGTGCGGCCAGCCCTGGGCCGACCAGAAGGAGGCGGCCGCTGCCGCTGCCCGCAGGTACTGGATGGCATAGCGCTGGTAGTAGCCCTGGGCGTTGTGCCGGGTGGTGAGGATCTGGTGGACTTCGGTCTCAGTGAAGACGGCCTCCAAGAATTCTCGCAGCTCGGTATGGCGCACGGCCTTGAGGGTGTCCTGCACGATCTGCTGCGGATCCACGGCCGGCTTCAAATGGGGATGGATGTCTTCTTGTTCTGGCTTGGGGGTGATCGCACTGGACTGGGGTTTGGGGTTCGCGCCGGGTTTCGCTTTGAGGTGTTGCAGGTCGATGCCTTGCTGCGCGAGGAAGGCTTGGACGCGGGGGCTGAGTTTTTTCATAGGAATCCTGATTGGTGAAGGGATGAATAGGGGCTACGGTTTTTGGGCAAAGCTCTCCCCGGCCCGGCTTCTGCGTTTCAGAAGACCGGGCGTGAAATGCTTTGCGGAATGGGATCTAGCTCAGGTGCTGCGCAGCGGGGATGCTTGACCACCGGGCAGACTGAGCCAGTTGTGCCCAGGGCGGCGGTTGTGGCTCCGCATCGCCGAAGTAATCGGTCGACGCATTGGTTTGCGTCGGACCTTTGCCTGTAGAGCGGCCACCCTGGATGCTGCGCAGCCTCGGCTTTGCTTGGGTGGGCTGGACGGTACCCAGGGGCTGACTCGTCCTTCCATGGGTTCCAGACTGAACGATCTGTTGCAACGCGGATGCGCTTTGCTGTTGCTGAATCGTTCCCGTCGACAAACGGCTGGCCAACAGGCGCTCCATGGCAGAACCATCCTGGCGGGTCAGGTTGGGCACATAGCGGCTGTAGACCCGGAACAGCATCTCGGTGCTGGTGTGACCCAGCTGGCGGGCAATCCATTCGGGTGCTTCACCTGATGCCAGCCACAGCGTGGCCGCAGTATGGCGCATCTGATAAGGACGCCGTTCCTTGAGCTCGAGATGGCGCAGCAGCGGATACCAGACCCTGTCAGAAAAGTTCTTGTTGTCCAGGGGTTGCCCCATCAGATTGCAGAACACGTATTCGGACACGCTGCCGGTGACCTCGAACTGCTTTTTAAGCGCGTCGAACACCGGCTGGCTCATCTGGATGTCGCGCTGGCTGCCGTCGGTCTTGGTGTATTCGTCCTCACCGAGTACGAAGGTTTCGCGCACGCGGATGATGCGCAGGTCGAAGTCGACATACTTCCATTTGAGCCCATGGACCTCGCCGGTGCGCATGCCGGTGAAGAAGCGGGTGACGAAGTAGTCCTTGTAGTCCGGCCGGACCGTAGCCAGGATGCGCTGGACATCGACCAGGCTGAACGGGTCGACGTCGGTTTTACGCAAGCGCAGGGTTTTGATGTTGAGCGCCGGTGACGTAAACTCAAATCGGTCGGCGGCTTCGTTCAGGATCTGGCGCAGCAGGCCAATGATTTCGTTGATCCGCTTGGGTGAGAGCCCCTCCTTGTCTCCGCGACCTTTAACTTTGGCGAGTGTGGCGCGGAAGACCAGGATGTCAGACTTGGTGATACTGCCGACCGCCTTGTTCCCGAAATGCGGGATCAGGCGGCTGTTGAGGGTCGAGACCAGCGACTTGATATGACTGCGGCGCCATTCGATGCTGTGTTCGTCGACCCATTGGTTGGCGAAGGTGCTGAATAGAGGCGTACTGATTTCATTGATTGATTCAGCAATGCTCGGCGCTGGTGTTGCTTGCGCAATCCCTGGATCAAACCGTGAGGCAAGCGCACTCTCAGGGAAAAAGTCCCTGTACTTAAACGTGCCGTCCTTTTGGGCCTTTGTGATTTTTTCGATCACCCCTTGCACACGCTTTCGGTTTTGTTGTGAATCAGGCAGGGCTGTTTGTTCACGGCAGCGTACCCCGCGATAGGTGAAGTCGATAACCAACTTCCCTGTTTCCTTTCGGACAGTGACTTTAGCCATGGAGGACGGCTCCATTCGCCATCGGGATGGCCCCCATACCGATGGGCTGCTGAATCGAGGCGACTTTCATGTCACGCTCAATCGCTTCCCATACGAACAATATCTTGCGCCCGCCGAACGGGCGCAGATAGTGCACGCCTTCAATCAAGACGCTGTCTTTGAGACGTTCGCGAATCGTTCTGACGTCATACTTGATCCTTGAAGACAGTTCGTCGGTAGTGAGATAAGTCTGCCCTATCATTGCTAGCTCCTTTACAATTCAGGTTGCAAGCGATAACAATATTTATCACTTGCTATCAATAATACACATAAAAGCTCATTTTGCAAGTATTTTGATAAATTTATTTATCTTTCGACGTTTTTTATCACCATGATTCGATTCAAACTCGGCGAAATGATTGAGAAGAAGCAGTTCGCTGAAGGGCGACGCGTCACGATCAATGAGATTGCGACAGCCACCGGCCTGAACCGAATGACGCTGTCAAAAATCCTTAATCAGAAGGGATACGGCACGGGGACCGAAACCGTTGATCGGTTATGCCTGTACTTTGAATGCAAGGTTGAGGATTTGATGGAACACTTGCCAGAGGACGTGAGCTAGGCCGCTGATCAATCTGTGCGCCTCGCAAGTAGCAGTGGATCGTTTCAACGTCGAAAAAAGCTGCCTCCGATCCGTTACTACCGGGCTGTTTAGTGCCCTAAGCCGCCTGTTGATCTCTGAAAAAACCGCCATCCATTATGAAAATGGCCATCCCAGTATTACTTGAACGTGCGACCTGCCGTCCGGAATTTCGTTTTGGCGAAGCGGCGAGCCACAGGGACATCCGCAGGAGCGATTGACCTCAGAACTCAACGACCTTGCCGTCATATGCCGTTTCGTGTTCCAGGTGTTCAAGCCGGCCAAGCATGTCATCGCTCATATGCGTGAGTATTAGACGCTTGGGGTGAATGAGAGGTAGCTTTTCAAGAAGGGTTTTCAGATCGAGGTGAAATTTGATTTTCTTGTCGAAGAAATAGGCTTCGGCGACGAAGAGATCGGCATCCGCTGCGGCCTGTATCAGATGATCTGTCCACTCCGTGTCGCCGGTGTATGCGATCACGCAGCCTTCCGCTTCCAATCGATACGAAAAGAACGGGCCACCAGGGTTCCCGTGGCATGCCTGAAACGGTTTGACCGTGACGCCGGCAAACGTCATGGCTTGTTGGCCGGCCTCCATTTCGACAAGCGACAGCGTGAATTTGTGTTGCGTGCGCGACGACCCTGGAAACGAGGTCTCCATGAAGCGTTCGTACCAACTCCGCAAGCCAGGAGGACCCACTATGGTGAGGGGTTCCGTTCGCTTGGAAAAAAGCTGCGCGTCGATTATGAAAAACGGAATGCCACCGAAATGATCCGCATGAAAGTGCGTGACAAAGATGGCTTGAATTTCACGAAGCGCAACCTGCTTGGCCTTCAGGCCGATCAAGGATGATGCGCCACAGTCAATCAAGAAATTGACGCTATCGCCGGTGACGTGGAAGCATGTATTCAGACGGCCGCCACTGCCGAATGCATCCCCGCTGCCGATGAATGTTAACTGCATATGTCAAGCTCTCAAACGCAATGTAGACCGTAACACCTGCAATCCAAGTACCGTGAAACACGGTCCTATTCTAGGGGGGCTACGGCCGGTTGTGGCCGATCAGGGACGGACGCACTTGCCCATTGGATGATTCTGTGAAACCGAAAAATTAACCTTGGGATGAGATGCCGTGAGCCTCGTCATTCACCCAATGGTCACGGACTGAGGTTTCGAATTTTGTGACGACACAGACCTCGTCACAAACCTCGACACAAAAGCAAAACGCCCACATAAAGTGGGCGTTTGCTGTCAGCGGAGACCGCTTACTTGTTGGTTGCGCGAGTAGGATTTGAACCTACGACCTTTGGGTTATGAGCCCAACGAGCTACCAGGCTGCTCCATCGCGCGGTAATCTAGCATTATAGCTTAATCTGCCTTCGCTGTCTCAGAAGATTCAGCAGAGCGGTCCACCAGTTCCACCAGGGCCATGGGCGCGTTGTCGCCGACGCGGAAACCCATCTTGAGAATGCGGGTGTAGCCGCCCGGACGCGTCTTGAAACGCGGGCCGAGGTCGTTGAACAGCTTGGTGACGCTGTCGCGGTCACGCAGGCGGTCAAAGGCCAGGCGGCGGTTGGCCAGCGTGGCTTCCTTGGCCAGGGTGATCATGGGCTCGACCACACGACGCAGTTCCTTGGCCTTGGGGACCGTGGTCTTGATGACCTCGTGCTCGATGAGCGAGTTCATCATGTTGCGCAGCATAGCGAGGCGGTGCTCGCTGGTGCGGTTGAGTTTACGGAGACCGTGTCCGTGACGCATGGTGCTTTCCTTTCTTTATATAAACAGGCAGCCGTATCAGGTACTGCCCGGTGCACCCAGCCCTGAGGGGCTGGTTCTTGTCCGACCCGCTTGGGCGGGTCATGATTCTAAATCAACGCTTTTCGAGCGCGGCCGGCGGCCAGTTCTCGAGCTTCATGCCCAGGGTCAGACCACGGGAAGCGAGCACTTCCTTGATCTCGTTGAGCGACTTGCGACCCAGGTTAGGGGTCTTGAGCAGTTCGTTCTCCGAGCGCTGGATCAGGTCGCCGATGTAATAGATGTTCTCGGCCTTCAGGCAGTTGGCCGAACGCACGGTCAGTTCGAGTTCGTCGACCGGACGCAGCAGGATCGGGTCGAACTGGCTGCCGCTGCGCGGTGCCGGTGCGTCGAAGGCGGCGAGTTCGCTGCCCTCAAGCTGGGCGAACACGGCCAGCTGTTCCACCAGGATCTTGGCCGAGGCGCGCACGGCGTCTTCAGCGGTGATGGCGCCGTTGGTCTCGATCTCGACGACCAGCTTGTCCAGGTCGGTACGCTGCTCGACGCGGGCGCTCTCGACGGTGTAGCTCACGCGCTTGACCGGGGAGAACGAGGCATCCAGCACGATGCGGCCGATCGACTTGGTCGGCTCGTCGCCGTAACGGCGCATGGTGCCCGGCACATAACCACGGCCCTTCTCGACCTTGATCTGCATGTCGAGCTTGCCACCCGCCGACAGCGTGGCAATCACGTGGTCGGGGTTGATGATCTCGACGTCGTGCGGGGTCTGGATGTCGGCGGCGGTGACGACGCCCTCGCCGTCCTTGCGCAGGCTCAGCGTGACTTCGTCGCGGTTGTGCAGCTTGAACACCACACCCTTGAGGTTCAGCAGAATGTTGACCACATCCTCCTGCACGCCGTCGATCGACGAGTACTCGTGCAGCACGCCGGCAATGGTCACTTCCGTGGCAGCGTAACCCGGCATCGACGACAGCAGGACGCGGCGCAGCGCGTTGCCCAGGGTATGGCCATAGCCACGCTCAAACGGCTCCAGCGCCACTTTGGCGCGGTTCAGGCCGAGTTGTTCGACGTTGATTGCTTTGGGTTTCAGCAGACTGGTTTGCATGCAGACTTCCTGTCAATACCCCCGGCTCGTTACACCGGTAAGGCTGGTGAAGCGCCTGACCGGAATGCCTCCGGTCAGGTACGAAAACTCCAAGGCCGAGGTCGCAGCGCGACCCCGTTGTACCTTGTTTACCTCGAGTACAACTCGACGATCAGCGATTCGTTGATGTCGGACCCGAATTCGTCGCGATCGGGCACTTTCTTGAAGGTGCCTTCGGCCTTGTCGAGGTTCACCTCAACCCAGGCCGGCATGCCGACCTGTTGTGCCAATTGCAGTGCTTCCACCACGCGGTTCTGCTTCTTCGACTTCTCGCGCACGGCGATCACGTCGCCGGCCTTGACCGAGTACGACGGGATGTTCACGGAGTTGCCGTTCACGGTGATCGCCTTGTGCGAAACCATCTGACGTGCCTCGGCACGGGTCGAACCGAAGCCCATGCGGTACACCACGTTGTCCAGGCGGCATTCCAGCAGGAACAGCAGGTTGGCACCGGTGTTGCCCTTGCGGCGATCGGCTTCCTCGAAGTAGCGGCGGAACTGACGCTCCAGCACGCCGTACATGCGCTTGACCTTCTGCTTTTCACGCAGCTGCAGACCGAAGTCGGAGGTGCGGGCGCCCGAGGTGCGGCCGTGCTGGCCGGGCTTGGAGTCGAACTTGGCCTTGTCCGCAATCGAGCGACGGGCGCTCTTGAGGAACAGGTCGGTGCCTTCGCGGCGGGAGAGTTTGGCCTTGGGGCCGAGATTGCGTGCCACTTGAACTTCCTTCTATGTCAACTTCCGCAGTTGCCTGCGGGAGCCACCAGCGCAATGCCGGTGGCGGTGGGCTTGTTAAAAAACTGCGTACCGCTTAGATGCGGCGACGCTTCTGCGGGCGGCAGCCGTTGTGCGGCACCGGCGTCACGTCGGAGATCAGGTTGATGCGGATGCCCAGTGCGGCCAGAGCGCGCACCGAAGACTCGCGACCCGGGCCGGGACCCTTGATCTCGACATCGAGGTTCTTGATGCCCTGCTCCATGGCAGCGCGACCAGCCACTTCGGACGCCACTTGGGCAGCGAACGGTGTGGACTTGCGCGAACCCTTGAAGCCCTGGCCACCAGACGAGGCCCAGGACAGGGCATTGCCCTGGCGATCGGTGATCGTGATGATGGTGTTGTTGAAGGAGGCGTGCACGTGGGCGACACCGTCAGCCACGTTCTTGCGAACCTTCTTGCGCACACGCTGCGCGGCATTATTGGCGGGAGCTTTAGCCATGGTGATCTTTCAATGCCAGTTTATTTCTTCAGTGCTGCGGCGCCCTTGCGCGGACCCTTGCGGGTACGGGCATTGGTACGCGTACGCTGACCGCGCATGGGCAGGCCACGGCGATGACGGAAGCCGCGGTAGCAGCCGATGTCCATCAAACGCTTGATGTTCATCGTGGTCTCGCGACGCAGGTCACCCTCGATGGTGATACCGGCGATCTGGTCGCGGATTTTTTCCAGATCAGAGTCGGTCAGATCCTTGATCTTCTTGGAATATGCAATGCCGCAGGCATCGCAGATCTTGCGAGCGCTTGTGCGACCGATGCCGAAGATGGCGGTCAAGCCAATTTCTGCATGCTTATGCGGCGGAATGTTGATGCCAGCGATACGTGCCATTTTCGTCCTCTATAACTCTTGCAATCAGCCTTGACGCTGCTTGTGGCGGGGATCCGTGCAGATCACGCGCACCACACCCTTGCGGCGGATGATTTTGCAGTTGCGGCAAATTTTTTTGACCGAAGCCGAAACTCTCATTTCACTCTCCTAAAACTTCTAACGCCTGATTCCAGACTATCCGGAACCTGCAAATTCATTTGGCCCTGAATACGATCCGTGCCCGCGTCAAGTCGTAAGGCGTCAACTCGACAGTCACTTTGTCACCCGGCAGGATACGGATGTAATGCATCCGCATCTTGCCGGAAATATGTCCCAGAACGATGTGGCCGTTTTCCAGCTTCACGCGGAAGGTCGCGTTCGGCAGGTTCTCCACCACCTCGCCCTGCATCTGAATCACATCGTCTTTCGCCATCTCTTTCAGACACCTGGCGTAGCCTTGAAATTGGCTTTCTTCAGCAGCGATTCATATTGCTGCGACATCATGTAGTTCTGCACCTGGGCCATGAAATCCATGGTCACCACCACGATGATCAGCAGCGAGGTGCCACCGAAATAGAACGGCACGTTGTACTTCAGAATCAGAAACTCGGGCAGCAGACAGACGAACGTGATGTAGATAGCACCGGCCATCGTCA
This sequence comes from Hylemonella sp. GW821-FHT12C09, assembly GCF_058807395.1. Classification (NCBI taxonomy): domain Bacteria; kingdom Pseudomonadati; phylum Pseudomonadota; class Betaproteobacteria; order Burkholderiales; family Comamonadaceae; genus Hylemonella; species Hylemonella sp. GW821-FHT12C09. The sequence goes on from NZ_JBXAQQ010000011.1 coordinate 12,646, forward strand.
GACGCAACAGGATGCGGTCGATGTACTTCGCGGTCTGGTCACCCGGGCGGATGCCCGGAATGAAGGCGCCACCCTTTTTCAGGTTGTCGGCCGTCTCACGGCTGTTGAACACCAGCGCCGTGTAGAAGAAACAGAAGAACACGATGGCCGAGGCGTACAGCATCACATAGATGGGCTGTCCCGGCGTCAGGCTGCTGGCGATGTCCTTGAGCCACAGCATCGAATCGCCGCTGCTGAACCAGCTCACCACGGTAGCCGGCAGCAGGATGATCGACGACGCAAAGATGGGCGGAATCACACCGGCCATGTTCAGCTTGAGCGGCAGGTGCGAAGACTGGCCGCCATACACCTTGTTGCCGACCTGGCGACGTGCATAGTTCACCAGAATCTTGCGCTGGCCGCGCTCGACAAACACCACGAAGTAGGTCACCAGGACCACCAGCGTCACGATGATCAGGGCAGCGATGATGCTCATGGCGCCGGTACGTACCAGCTCCAGCAAACCACCGATGGCGCCCGGCAGACCTGCGGCGATACCGCCGAAGATCAGGATCGAGATGCCATTGCCCAGGCCACGCTCGGTGATCTGCTCACCCAGCCACATCAGGAACATGGTACCGGCCGTCAGGGTGACGACCGCCGTCATGCGGAAACCGAAACCGGGGGCCATCACCAGACCGGGCGAGCTCTCGAGCGCCACGGCAATGCCGAGCGACTGGAAGATCGCGAGGCCCAGCGTCGCATAACGCGTGTACTGCGTGATCTTGCGACGGCCGGCTTCGCCTTCCTTCTTGATCTGCTCGAAGGCGGGCAGCACGTACGTCAGCAGCTGCATGATGATCGATGCCGAGATGTACGGCATGATGCCCAGCGCGAACACCGTGAAACGCGACAGCGCGCCACCCGAGAACATGTTGAACAGGTTCAGGATGCCGCCCTGCTGGCCGTCGAACAGGGCCTTGAGCTGGTCCGGATTGATGCCCGGCACCGGAATGTGCGCACCGATGCGGTACACCACCAGTGCGAGCAGCAAAAAGACCAGCCGGCGACGCAGGTCGCCGTACTTGCCGGTTTTTGCAATCTGAGCCGCGTTCGTTGCCACTTGGTTCTACTCTCGATCCAGTTTTCAGGCCACGCTGCCGCCGGCTGCCTCGATGGCAGCCTTGGCGCCGGCGGTAGCGCCGATGCCATTGAGCTTGACAGCCTTCTTGATCTCGCCGGACTTGATGACCTTGATCACCTTGGCCAGCTCGCCGACCAGACCGGCCTGCTTGAGCGTGAGGATGTCGACAGTGTCGGCGCCCAGCTGCTCCAGCGCGCTGAGAGTGATCTCGGCGTTGTACTTGAGCAGATGCGACTTGAAACCGCGCTTGGGCAGACGGCGATGCATGGGCATCTGACCGCCTTCGAAGCCGACCTTGTGGTAACCGCCCGAACGGGATTTCTGACCCTTGTGGCCGCGACCGGCAGTCTTGCCCAGGCCGGAGCCGATGCCGCGACCGACGCGACGCTTGGCGTGCTTGGCGCCCGCTGCGGGCTTGATGCTATTGAGTTCCATCATCAGCCTCTTAGAGAACCTTGACCAGGTAGTCGATCTTGTTGATCATGCCGCGCACGGCAGGGGTGTCCTGCAGTTCGCTGACGCTGTTCAGCTTGCGCAGGCCCAGGCCACGCACGGTGGCGCGGTGAGATTCCTTGCAGCCGATCGGGCTGCGAACCAGCTGGACCTTGACGGTTTGTTGCTTAGCCATGTCTGTAACTCCCGATTAAGCGAAGAGTTCTTCAACGGTCTTGCCGCGCTTGGCCGCCACACCCGCAGGGGTGCTGCAGTTGCTCAGAGCGTCCAGCGTGGCGCGAACCATGTTGTAGGGATTGGTCGAACCGTGGCTCTTGGCCACGATGTCGGTGATGCCCATCACTTCGAAAATGGCGCGCATCGGGCCGCCGGCGATGATGCCGGTACCCTTGGGTGCCGGCGCCATCATGACGTTGGCGGCACCGTGACGACCCATCACCTGGTGGTGCAGGGTGCCGTTCTTGAGCGACACCTTCAGCATGTTGCGGCGGGCCTCTTCCATGGCCTTCTGCACGGCAGCCGGCACTTCCTTGGATTTGCCCTTGCCCATGCCGACGCGGCCGTCGCCATCACCGACCACGGTCAGTGCTGCGAAACCCAGGATACGGCCACCCTTGACCACCTTGGTCACGCGGTTGACCGCGATCATCTTCTCGCGCAGGCCGTCCTCAGGACCCTCGGCCCCTTTGCCCTGCATCTTTGCTTGAACTTTAGCCATCTTTAATTCCGATCTGCTTAGAACTGCAAGCCAGCTTCACGTGCCGCATCGGCCAGCGCCTTGACGCGGCCGTGGTACGCAAAACCTGAGCGGTCGAACGCCACCGTCTCGACGCCGGCCGCCTTGGCCTTCTCGGCGATACGCTTGCCGATCAACTGGGCGGCGTTGGCATTGCCACCCTTGCCCGAGGCGCCGAGCGACTTGCGCACGTCGGCTTCGGCCGTGGAGGCACTGGCCAGCACCTTGGCGCCGTCGCCGGAGATCACGCTGGCGTAGATGTGCAAATTGGTGCGGGTCACGGTCAGACGCGCCACGCCTTGCGTTGCAATGCGGATGCGGGTCTGACGGGCACGGCGAAGACGCTGCTCTTTCTTGGTCATCATGGTGCAGCTCCTTATTTCTTCTTGGTCTCTTTGATCGTGACCTTCTCATCCGCGTAACGGATGCCCTTGCCCTTGTAAGGCTCGGGAGGACGGACGGCGCGAATCTCAGCGGCGATCTGGCCGACACGCTGACGATCTGCACCCTTGATCACGATTTCCGTGGGGGCGGGGGTGGCCACCGTGATGCCCGCGGGCATCTCGATGTTGACCGGATGGGAGTAACCCACCGCCAGGTTCAGCTTGGCGCCGGAGGCCTGGGCCTTGTAGCCCACGCCGATCAGCGTCAGCTTCTTTTCGAAGCCCTTGCTCACGCCGTTGACCATGTTGTTCACCAGCTGACGCATGGTGCCGCTCATGGCATTGGCTTCACGGGATTCGTTTGCGGGGGCGAAGCTCAGCTTGCCACCCTCGTTGCTCACCTTGACCAGGGCCGACTGGGTCAGCGACAGCGTGCCACCGGCACCCTTGACGCTGATCTGATCAGCCTTGATCGAGACATCCACCCCGGTCGGGATGGCTACGGGCATTTTTCCTACGCGCGACATTTCAGTTTCTCCTCAATGCCTTAGGCCACGTAGCAAAGCACTTCGCCGCCGACACCGGTAGCGCGCGCCTTACGATCGGTCATGACACCCTTGGGGGTGGTCACGATGGCCACGCCCAGGCCGTTCTGGACCTGGGGGATGGCGTCACGGCCCTTGTACACGCGCAGGCCGGGACGGCTCACGCGCTCGATGCGCTCGATCACCGGGCGACCGGCGTAGTACTTCAGGGCAATTTCAAGTTCAGACTTGCCACCTTCGGACTTCACCTGGAAGCCGTCAATGTAGCCCTCGTCCTTCAGCACCTGGGCTATGGCGATCTTCACTTTGGAAGAAGGCACCGACACCGAGGTCTTGGCCACCATCTGCGCGTTACGGATACGCGTCAGCAGGTCGGCGATGGGATCACTCATGCTCATCTTTAATCTCCTGCTTACCAGCTGGCCTTGGTGACACCGGGGATGTCACCGGCAAAAGCCAACTCACGGATCTTGGCGCGAGCCAGACCGAACTGGCGGAAGGTGCCACGCGGACGACCGGTGATGGCACAACGGTTGCGCTGGCGCGTCGGGTTGGCGTTGCGCGGGAGCTTCTGCAGGCCCAGACGGGCGGCAGCACGCTCTTCGTCGCTACGCTTGAGGTCGCTGGCGATGGCCTTGAGTTCCGCGTGTTTCTTCGCGTACTTGGCGACCAGTTTGTCTCGCTTGAGCTCGCGCTCGATCAAAGCTACTTTAGCCACAGGTCACCTCAGTTCTTGAAGGGGAATTTGAAGCCGGCGAGCAGTGCCTTGCACTCTTCGTCCGTCCGCGCCGTCGTCGTGATGCTGATGTTCAGACCACGCAGGGCATCCACCTTGTCGTATTCGATTTCGGGGAAAATGATCTGCTCTTTGACGCCGATGTTGTAGTTGCCGCGACCATCGAAGGCACGACCCGAGATACCACGGAAGTCACGCACACGGGGCAGGGCCACGGTGACGAAACGGTCCAGGAACTCATACATCTGGACGCCACGCAGGGTCACCATGCAACCGATGGCCTGGCCTTCGCGGATCTTGAAGCCGGCGATGGCCTTCTTGGCCTTGGTCACGACCGGCTTCTGGCCGGCGATCTTGGTCAGGTCGCCCACGGCGTTGTCCATGACCTTCTTGTCGGCGACGGCCTCGCTCACACCCATGTTCAGGGTGATCTTGGTCAGGCGCGGCACCTGCATGGGCGACTTGTAGCCGAACTTGGCGGTCAACTCAGGGACCACCTTCTCGCGATAGTGTTGTTGCAGACGTGCCATGTTTATGCCACCTTGATTTCTTCGCCGCTGGACTTGTAAACGCGAACGCGTTTGCCGTCAGCCAGCAGCTTGATGCCGACGCGGTCGGCCTTGCCGGTCGCCGCATTGAAAATGGCCACATTGGACTGGTGGATGGGCATGGACTTCTCCACGATGCCGCCGGTCGTACCCTTCATGGGGTTGGGCTTGGTGTGCTTCTTCACCGTGTTCACGCCCTCGACCAACACATGCGTGTCGTCCTTGCGCAGCGCGATCTTGCCGCGCTTGCCTTTGTCGCGCCCGGTGAGGACGATGACTTCGTCGCCTTTGCGAATCTTGTTCATGGCCGTGTCCTTAGAGAACTTCAGGAGCCAGGGACACGATCTTCATGAACTTCTCGGTACGCAGTTCGCGCGTGACCGGGCCGAAGATGCGGGTGCCGATGGGCTCCAGCTTGTTGTTGAGCAGCACGGCGGCATTGCCGTCGAACTTGACCAGGGAGCCATCGCCACGGCGGATGCCCTTGGCGGTGCGGACCACCACAGCGCTGTAAACCTCGCCTTTTTTGACGCGGCCACGCGGAGCGGCTTCCTTGATGCTCACCTTGATGACGTCGCCAACGCTGGCGTAACGACGCTTGGAACCGCCGAGCACCTTGATGCACAAAACGGACTTCGCGCCGGTGTTGTCGGCGACTTCTAACCGAGATTCAGTCTGGATCATTTCAATATTCCCAACTTGCACCGAGAGGCACTGCCACGCAGCACACAACCGATCAGTCTTGGGCCCGTCGTCCCCGGCATGAACCACTCACACCGCTTTCGCTGGGCAGAAACTTCAGCTTTTTCAAGCGAAGCCCGCAATTGTGCCAAACAATTGGCGGGGCGTCAAGCGCCTTGTTCCGACGGCCAGCTCAAATAGCTCCGGGCCAGGCTCTGGAAATCGGCCAAGGCGGGGTCTCGCCCCGTCTCCTCGGCCAGGATGGCCGCCACCCGCGGCGCCAGTGATGCAGCCAGGGCGGCGTCCAGAAAAAGCAGCCTTGAACGTCGGGCAAGGACATCCTGAACAGTTAGCGCATACTCATATCTCGCCGCAAAGCGCACCATGGCCTCGTCCAGGCCCGGCGCAAGTGCCTGCCCAGCCCCCGGCAGGGTCTGGAGCAGGGCTTGTTCGCTGCCATATATATGAGGGCCTGCCTCGGCAGAGATGGCCGGACTTGGGGTGCTCCCCACCTGCTCCGCCCCGACCAATTTGAGTTGCTCACTCACCCCGGCCGGCTTTTCAGGCAGCAGCCCGGCCTGGAAACACCGCGCCAGCACATCCTCGGCCATGGCGCGGTAGGTGGTCCATTTGCCGCCGGTCACCGTAACCAGGCCCGTAGCGCTGACCAGTACCGTGTGTTCGCGGCTCAGGCTGCCGGTGTCGGCATCCTCGTCGCCCGCCGGCCGGACCAGGGGTCGCAGGCCGACCCAGATGCTCCTGACATCGGCACGGGTCGGCGCGCGCGCCAGGTAACGCGCCGCCTCGCCCAGGATGAAATCGAGCTCGGCGCGCAAAGGCCGTGGTTCACGCGGCAGATCGCTGCGCGGTGTGTCGGTGGTGCCCAGCAACAGCTTGCCCAGCCAGGGTACGGCAAACAGCACACGGCCGTCGGCCGTCTTCGGAACCAGCAGTGCATGTTCACCCGGGAGGAAATCCCGATCCACCACCACGTGCACGCCCTGGCTGGGCGCCACCACCGGGCCGACGCTGCGGCCTTGGGCCGCGCCGTCGATTTGGCGCAGCGCGTCCACCCAGACCCCGGTGGCGTTGACCACGCAACGCGCGCGCACCGCATAGGCCTGCCCGCTGAAATGGTCCTCACAGTGCAGGCCCGTCACGCGGCCCCCTTCGTGTGTCAATTGCTTCACCGCGCAGTAATTCAGCACCAGCGCGCCCTCGCGGGCCGCCGTGCGCGCGAGGGCCAGGGCCAGGCGGGCATCGTCAAACTGGCCGTCCCAGTACTGGACGCCGCCGCACAGGCCCGCGGGCTGCAGATTGGGCAAGGCCGCCAGGGTGCGGGTGCGGCCCATGAAGCTCGTCGCCCCCAGACCGGCGCGCCCGGCCAGCAAGTCATAGAGCTTGAGGCCGATGCCATAAAAAGGTGTCTGCCACCAGGCATAGGAAGGCATGACAAACGACAGCCGGGAGGCCAGGTGCGGCGCGTTGCGCAGCACAGTGCCGCGCTCGTGCAAGGCTTCGCGCACCAGCGCGATATTGCCCTGGGCCAGGTAACGCACGCCACCGTGCAACAGTTTGGTCGAACGCGAGGAAGTGCCACTGGCAAAGTCGTGTGATTCCAGCAGCACGACCGACAGGCCCCGCGCCGCGGCATCCAGCGCCACGCCCAGGCCGGTGGCGCCGCCGCCCACGACAGCCAGGTCCCAGGTACGGGGCTCGGTCAGGCGGGCCATCAGTTGTGGACGATTCATGGATCAGCGAAAAATCTTGAGGGAGGGACGACCGGGCGCACGCAAGTTTCGCGCCGCGACCGGTCGCCCCGGACTTCCCGGTTTTACCGCACCCGTCCTGCCTTCCAGGCATTCAGCAGGGTATCGTAGGCAATGGTCTCGCCCTTGGGCTTCTCATTGGCCAGCTTCTTCCAAGGTGCGCTCTTGTCGGAGAGCCACTTGTTCGGGTCTTCCTTTTTGTTGAGCTTGGGCGCACAGCGCGCCATGCCGGCACGCTCCAGACGGGCCATCACCTGGTCCATCTCTTCGGCCAGGTTGTCCATCGCGGCCTGCGGGGTCTTCTCGCCCGTCACGGCCACGGCAACGTTCTTCCACCAGAGCTGGGCCAGCTTGGGGTAGTCGGGCACGTTGGTGCCGGTCGGCGTCCAGGCCACGCGCGCGGGGCTGCGGTAGAACTCGACCAGGCCACCGAGCTTGGGGGCGAGGTCGGTCATGGCCTTGCTCTGGATGTCGGATTCGCGGATCGGCGTCAGGCCCACGAGGGTCTTCTTGAGCGACGTGGTCTTGGCCGTCACGAACTGGGCATACAGCCAGGCGGCAGCCGTCTTGTTCGCGTCATGCGCTTCGAAGAAGGTCCACGAGCCCACGTCCTGGTAGCCATTCTGCATGCCCTGCTTCCAGTACGGTCCGTTGGGGCCGGGGGCCATGCGCCACTTGGGCGTGCCGTCGGCATTGACCACCGGCAGGCCGGGCTTGGTCATGTCGGCGGTGAAAGCCGTGTACCAGAAGATCTGCTGCGCGATCTGGCCCTGGGCGGGCACCGGGCCGGCTTCACCGAAGGTCATGCCAGTGGCTTCTTTCGGTGCGTACTTCTTCATCCAGTCCACGTACTTGGTCAACGCGTAGACGGCGGCCGGCGAGTTGGTGGCGCCGCCGCGCGAAACACTGGCCCCCTGCGGGTTGCAGCCGTCGGCCGAGGCGCGGATGCCCCATTCATCGACCGGGCGGCCATTGGGGATGCCGATGTCGGCGGTGCCGGCCATGGACAGCCAGGCGTCGGTGAAGCGCCAGCCCAGCGACGGGTCCTTCTTGCCGTAGTCCATGTGGCCGTAGATCGGCTTGCCATCGATGGTCTTCACGTCGTTGGAGAAAAACTCGGCGATGTCCTCGTAGGCGCTCCAGTTCAGCGGCACGCCCAGGTCATACCCGAACTTGGCCTTGAACTTGGCCTTCAGGTCCTGGCGCGCGAACAGGTCGGCGCGGAACCAGTACAGGTTGGCGAACTGCTGGTCGGGCAGCTGGTAGAGCTTCTTGTCGGGCGCCGTCGTGAAGCTGGTGCCGATGAAGTCCTTGATGTCCAGCCCCGGGTTGGTCCACTCCTTGCCCTTGCCGGCCATATAGTCGGTCAGGTTCATGATCTTGCCGTAGCGGTAGTGGGTACCGATCAGGTCGGAGTCGCTGATCCAGCCGTCGTAGATCGACTTGCCGGACTGCATGGAGGTCTGCAGTTTCTCGACCACGTCGCCTTCCTGGATCAGGTCGTGCTTGACCTTGATGCCGGTGATCTCCTCGAAGGCCTTGGCCAGAGTCTTGGACTCGTATTCGTGCGTGGTGATCGTCTCCGACACCACCGAGATCTCCCTCACCCCCTTGGCTTGCAGCTTCTTGGCCGCCTCGATGAACCATTTCATCTCGGCCATCTGCTGGTCCTTGTTCAGCGTGGACGGCTGGAACTCGCTGTCTATCCACTTCTTCGCTTCCGGTTCACCGGCCCAGGCCGCCTGGCCTGCCACCAGCGCCGCCGCCGCGAACGCTATCAAACCGTATCTGACTTTCATCGGGATCTCCTCAATATCGGCTCCCCTGAACCGGGAATCCGGCCTGGGGAGCTTGCGGCCGTATTCCCTTGCGTCTTGGTGCTGACGCGGTCTGAGCGGTGAGGCGCGTCGGTGGCGTCCTCACCCTTTCCTGATGATCAGCGCCAGCAGCAACATGGAAGCGCCGAACGAAATCCATACGGAGGGCTCCTGCTCCAACGCGAGCCAGAGCATCAGCCGCTCGCTCACGCCCACGAAAGCGAGATTCAGGTAGGCCGCGCACAGCAGGCCGATGAAGAGGCGGTCACCGCGTGTGGTCTCGATCGGCAGCCAGCCGCGACGCGGCGTAGTGGGAGACTTGAGCTCCCACACCGTCATGCCGATCAGCATCAGCACGATGCAACAGAAGAACACCGCGACCGGCAGCGTCCAGGCCATCCACTCGAACATCAGACTCTCCCCATGGCAAAGCCCTTGGCGATGTAGTGCCGCACGAACCAGATCACGATGGCGCCCGGCACGATGGTCAGCACACCGGCAGCAGCAAGCACCCCCCAATCCATGCCGGAGGCGCTGACCGTGCGCGTCATCGTCGCGACGATGGGCTTGGCGTTCACGCTGGTCAGCGTGCGCGCCATCAGCAGTTCCACCCAGCTGAACATGAAGCAGAAAAAGGCCGCCACGCCCACCCCGGCCTTGATGAGCGGGATGAAGATGGTGAGAAAGAAGCGCGGGAAGGAATAGCCGTCGATGTAGGCGGTTTCGTCAATCTCGCGCGGGATGCCGCTCATGAAACCTTCCAGGATCCAGACCGCCAGCGGCACGTTGAACAGCAGGTGGGCGAGCGCCACCGCGATGTGCGTGTCCATCAGCCCCAGCGTGGTGTAGAGCTGGAAGAAGGGCAGCAGGAACACCGCGGGCGGCGTCATGCGGTTGGTCAGCAGCCAGAAGAAGACGTGCTTGTCGCCGAGGAAGCTGTAGCGGCTGAAGGCATAGGCCGCGGGCAACGCCACCACGAGCGAGATCACCGTGTTGATGGCCACGTAGATCAGCGAGTTGATGTAGCCCGAGTACCAGCTCTCGTCGGTGAAGATGGTCCGGTAGTGCTCCCAGGTGAAGTTCTGCGGGAACAGGCTGAAGGTAGAGAGGATCTCCGTGTTCGTCTTGAACGACATGTTGACCATCCAGTACACCGGCAGGATGGCGAACAGCAGGTAGGCGATCAGGAAGATCGTGCGCTTGCGGAAACGGCGTTCATCCATGGCGGCTCCCGCACGGCCGCCCGAAGGGAGCTGCCGGCCCCCTCGGGGGGCAGTGAACGAAGTGAACGTGGGGGCTCATTGACCAGCCTCCGTTTTAGATTGCGTGCCCACGCGCTGCATCCAGTTGTAGAGGATGAAGCACAACAGCAGGATGATCAGAAAATAGATCAACGAGAAAGCCGCAGCCGGGCCGAGGTCGAACTGGCCGACCGCCTTCTGCGTCAGGTATTGGCTCAGGAAGGTAGTGGCATTGCCCGGCCCGCCGCCGGTGAGCACGAAGGGCTCGGTATAGATCATGAAGCTGTCCATGAAGCGCAGCAGCACGGCGATCATCAGCACGCCGCGCAGCTTGGGGAGCTGGATGTAGCGGAACACCGCGAACTTGCTGGCGCCATCAATACGCGCCGCCTGGTAGTAGGCATCGGGGATGGCGCGCAGGCCGGCAAAGCACAGCAGCGCGACCAGCGGCGTCCAGTGCCACACATCCATCACCAGCACCGTGAGCCAGGCGTCGGTGGCATTGCCGGTGTAGCTGTAGTCGACGCCCAGCCCTGCGAGCGCTGCGCCCAGCAGGCCGATGTCGGTGCGGCCATAGATCTGCCAGATGGTGCCCACCACGTTCCAGGGGATCAGCAGCGAGATGGCCACCAGCACCAGCACCGCCGATGACTTCCAGCCCTGGGCCGGCATGGACAGCGCCAGCGCGATGCCCAGCGGAATCTCCACCAACAGCACCGAGAGCGAGAAGCCAATCTGGCGCAGCAGCGCGCCCTGCAAGTCATCGTCGCGCATCACGGCCTTGAACCATTCGGTACCGACGAACACCCGGCGCTCGGGCGAGATGATGTCTTGCACCGAGTAGTTCACCACCGTCATCAGCGGCAGGACAGCCGAGAAGGCCACGCACAGCACCACCGGCAGGATCAGGAACCACGCTTTCTGATTGATCGGCTTCATGCTGCAGCTACTCCTTCGATCAGCTCTTCGTTCTTGTAGAAGCAGGTGTGCGTGCCCATCAGGCCCAGCCAGGTGGTCACGCCGACGGCCGGCGGCGTGAGATCAGGGCTCACGCGGGCACGGATCACGCTATCGCCCGCTCTGGCCGTCAACAGCCAGTAGGTGCCCACGTCCTGCCGCTGCGTCACGGTAGCGGCCACGGCACCGGTACTGTGGGCCGCTGCCAGCGTTACGTACTCGGGTCGCACACCCAGCAGCGTGGCACCCGCGGGCGCACCGGGAACGATGCCTGCCGGCAGGAAGTTCATGCCGGGCGAGCCGATGAAGTGCCCGACGAAGGTGTGCTGCGGTCGCTCGAACAGCTGGTCGGCCGAGCCGACCTGCACTGCGCGGCCACGCGTCATCACCACCACCTCTTCGGCGAAGGTCAGGGCTTCCACCTGGTCATGCGTCACATAGATCAGCGTGAGCTTCAGTTCGTGGTGGATCTGTTTGAGCTTGCGCCGCAGCTGCCATTTCAGGTGCGGGTCGATCACGGTCAGCGGCTCGTCGAACAGCACGGCGCTCACATCCTCGCGCACGAGGCCGCGACCCAGGCTGATCTTCTGCTTGGCGTCGGCGGCCAGGCCAGCGGCGCGCACGTCCAGCTGGCCGCTCATCTCCAGCATTTCGGCGATGGTGCCGACACGCTGTTTGATCTTCTCGGGTGCAATGCCGCGGTTCTTCAGCGGGAAAGCCAGGTTCTCGGCCACCGTCATCGTGTCGTAGATCACGGGAAACTGGAACACCTGGGCGATGTTGCGCTGCTGCGGCGACTTGCGGGTAACGTCTTCGCCGTCGAACTTCACCGTGCCTTGCGAAGGCGTGACGAGACCCGACACGATGTTGAGCAAAGTGGTCTTGCCGCAACCCGAGGGGCCGAGCAAGGCGTAGGCGCCGCCATCGCGGAAACTCATCTTCAGGGGCAGCAGCGCGTAGTCCTCATCCTTCTGCGGATTCGGGCGGTACGCGTGCGCCAGGTCGAGGTCGATACGTGACATCAGGCCACCCCCTCTTTCGATGGCGCTACCAGCAAAGCGCCGGCCGAATCGAAAACATGCACATGTGCCGGGTTCAGATACAGCGTGATGGATGCCCCCAGCTCGAAGAAGTGCACGCCGGTAAGTTGCGCGACGAGTTCGCCCACGCCGGTTTCGACGTGCACGAAGGTGTCGGAGCCCGAGATCTCGGCCAGTTCCACCTTGCCGGGCAAAGCCACATCGCCCGGGCGTTGGGCCACACGCAAGGCGCTGGCACGCACACCGATCGTCAGCGCCTGGGTGTGCGCCTGCGGCAGCGGCACCGAGAGCTGCACGTTCGCGGGCAGGGTGACGCCGATGCTCGCAGCGACCCCTTCGATCAGGTTCATCGGCGGGTCGCTGAAGGCCCGGGCGACGCGTATGGACTTGGGCCGGTGGAACACCTCGGCCGTCGGCCCGTACTGCAGCAGCTCGCCGGCGTCGAGCACCGCGGTGTAGCCCCCCAGCAGCAGTGCTTCGGTAGGTTCGGTGGTGGCGTAAACGACGGTCGAGTCACCTGCGGCGAAAAGCTGGCTCAGCTCGTCCCGCAGTTCCTCGCGCAGTTTGTAGTCCAGGTTCACCAGCGGCTCGTCCAGCAGCATCAGGGGAGCAGCCTTGGCCAGGGCGCGGGCCAGGGCCACGCGTTGCTGCTGGCCGCCGGACAGCTCGGCCGGCAAGCGCTTCAGATAGGGCTCGATGTGCAGCTTGGCCGCCAGCTCGCGCACGCGGGCCTCGATGCCGTCCTCGCGCCGCAACTTGAGTGGCGAGGCGATGTTGTCGTAAACCGTCATCGACGGGTAGTTGATGAACTGCTGGTAGACCATGGCCACATTGCGTTCGCGCACCGGCACACCCGTGACGTCCAGCCCGTCCACGCGCACGGCGCCCTGGGTCGGCCGGTCCAGGCCCGCCATCACGCGCATCAAGCTGGTCTTACCCGCCTGGGTGGCGCCCAGCAGCACGGTCACGGCGCCGGGCTGCAGGTCGAGATCCAGAGGGTAGAGATGGGTGCTGGCCCCAACCACCTGGCCCACGCGATCCAGACTCAGATGCATGGTTGCCCCCAGGCGCAGTGCCGTGCAACAAGACCGCTTAGGGCCTGGAAAGAAGGGTACATGGCGTGGTTCATGCGTGTATTCTTTCGAATCTATTGTTTTTATGTTCGTTTTCTTTCGGTATTTTCCCTAATCAGGCCGCGCATTTGTTTGTTTATGGTCTACTCCCATCAGAACAAGAAGCCCGACGGAAGATGACCCCGAACCCACGCCAGACCCGCCTGCTTGAAGAAGTGCGCACCCACGGCTCCGCCTCCATCGAGGCCCTGGCCGAACAATTCCAGGTCACCTTGCAGACAGTGCGGCGCGATGTGCAGCGCCTGGCCGAGGCGGGCCTGCTGGCCCGCTTCCATGGCGGCGTGCGGCTGCCCAGCTCCACCACAGAGAACATCGCCTACCGCCAGCGCCAGGCCCTGCAGGCCGAAGGCAAGGCGCGCATCGCGCGCGCCATCGCGCAGCGCGTGCCCAACGGCTGCTCGCTGATCATGAACATCGGTACGACCATCGAGGCCGTGGCGCGCGAACTGGTGCGGCACCGGGGCCTGCGCGTCATCACCAACAACCTGCACGTGGCCTCCATCCTGATCGACAACCCGGACTGCGAAGTCATCATTGCCGGCGGCGTGGTGCGCGCGCTAGACCGCGGCATCGTGGGCGAGGCGACCGTGGAGTTCATCAAACAGTTCAAGGTGGACATCGGCCTGATCGGCATCAGCGGCATCGAGGCCGATGGCACGCTGCGCGACTACGATTACCGCGAGGTGAAGGTCGCCCGCACCATCATCGACCACTCGCGCGAGGTCTGGCTGGCGGCAGACCACAGCAAGTTCCACCGTCCCGCCATGGTGCAGCTGGCCCCGCTCAGCGATATCGACCGCGTCTTCACCGACGCTGCGCCACCCGAGCTGTTCACGCCCCTCATGGCTCAGGCCGGTGTGGAATGCGTGATCGCCGACTGAAAAGAGCGCCCACCGAACAACGACAAGGAGATACCGCCGTGGATTACCTGCTGGCCCTGGACCAGGGCACTTCCAGCTCGCGCAGCATCGTCTTTCGCCGCGACGGCAGCATCGCGGCCATGGCGCAGCGCGAGTTCCGCCAGATTTATCCGCAGCCCGGCTGGGTGGAGCACGATCCGATGGAGATTTGGCAGACCCAGCTGGAAACCGCGCGCGAGGTGCTGGGCAAGGCCGGGCTCGATGCACGGCAGATCAGGGCCATAGGCATCACCAACCAGCGCGAGACCACCGTGGTGTGGAACCGGCGCACGGGCCGGCCCATCTACAACGCCATCGTCTGGCAGGACCGGCGCGCCGAACCCAGCTGCGCCGAACTGCGTGCCCGCGGCCTGGAAGACACGATCATCGCCAAGACCGGCCTGCGCGTGGACGCCTACTTCTCGGGCACCAAGCTGCAATGGATCCTGGACCACGTGCCCGAGGCGCGCCAACAGGCCGAGCGCGGCGAGCTGGCCTTCGGCACCGTCGATGCCTGGCTCATCTGGCAGCTCACCGAAGGCCAGGTGCACGTGACAGACGTCAGCAACGCCTCGCGCACCATGCTCTTTAATGTGCACGAGAACCGCTGGGACGCCGAGCTGCTCGCCGCGCTGAACATCCCGCCCCGGCTCATGCCCGAGGTGCGACCCTCCAGCGCGGACTTCGGCCGCACCGTGCCCGCGCTGCTGGGCGCGTCCATTCCCATCGGTGGCGTCGCCGGTGACCAGCAGAGCGCCCTGTTCGGCCAGGCCTGCTTCACCGCCGGCCAGGCCAAGAACACCTACGGCACGGGCTGCTTCTTGCTCATGCACACGGGCACGCGCTTTCACACCAGCCACAACGGCCTGATCACCACCAGCGCAGCGCAGCCACGTGCCAAGCCCGAGTTCGCGCTCGAAGGCAGCGTCTTCATCGGCGGCGCCGTGGTGCAGTGGCTGCGCGATGGCCTGCACGCCATCCACAGCAGCGGCGAGGTGCAGAACCTGGCGCAGAGCGTGCCCGATGCCGGCGGCGTGATGTTCGTGCCCGCCTTCACGGGCTTGGGCGCGCCCTACTGGCAGCCCGATGCGCGCGGCGCCATCGTCGGCCTCACGCGCGGCACCACCATCG
This sequence comes from Hylemonella sp. GW821-FHT12C09, assembly GCF_058807395.1. Taxonomy (NCBI): domain Bacteria; kingdom Pseudomonadati; phylum Pseudomonadota; class Betaproteobacteria; order Burkholderiales; family Comamonadaceae; genus Hylemonella; species Hylemonella sp. GW821-FHT12C09. Next base: position 27,838 of record NZ_JBXAQQ010000011.1, read on the forward strand.
CCCACATCGCGCGCGCCGCACTCGAAAGCATCGCCTTCCAGAGCGCCGCCCTGCTGCAGGCCATGAGCCGCGACGCGGTGGAGAACGGCGGCGTGCCGGTCAGCGAACTGCGTGTGGACGGCGGCGCCTGCGTCAACGACTTCCTCATGCAGTTCCAGGCCGACCTGCTGGGCATCCCGGTGCTGCGTCCCGCCGTGGTCGAGACCACGGCCCTGGGCGCGGCCTACCTGGCGGGCCTGAGCAGCGGCCTGTACGACAACCTGGAAGAGCTCTCGCGCCAGTGGCGCGTGGACCGCACCTTCGTGCCCACCCTGCCACGCGCACGCGCGCAGGAGTTGATGGAGCGTTGGGAGCACGCGGTGCGCCAGACCGTCGCCCACTGAACCTGCGGGCGGCGGCGCTGCGCAAGCTGCGACAATGCCCGAGGAATCTTCCCCTGTGCACCTGGCGGCCCGGCGGCCGCCCCGAGAACCCATGAACGATCGCATTGCATTCATCGGCGGCGGCAATATGGCCAGCGCCATCATCGGCGGCCTGATCAAGCAGGGTCGCCCGGCCGCCTCCATCGAGGTGGTGGAACCGTTTGCCGAGGCCCGGCTGGTCTTGAAGGACAAGTTCGGCATCGCGGCGCGCGAACAGGCCGGTGAGTTTCTCAAGGGTGTGACGCTGGTGGTCTGGGCCACCAAGCCGCAGACCTTCCGGGAAGCCACCCAACCGGTGCGCGCGCATGTGGCCGGCGCCTTGCACCTGAGCGTGGCCGCCGGCATCCCCAGCGACAGCATCGCGCGCTGGCTGGGCAGCGAGCGCATCGTGCGCAGCATGCCCAACACGCCGGCCCTCATCGGCCTGGGCATGACCGGCCTGTATGCGCGCGGCGGCGTTACCGCACAGGACCGCGCGCTGATCGAGAGCGTGACCGCCACCATGGGCGAATCGCTGTGGGTGGAGCGCGAGGCGCAGCTCGACGCCGTCACCGCACTTTCGGGCTCCGGTCCGGCCTATGTGTTCTATTTCCTGGAAGCCATGACCAGCGCCGGCACCGAGATGGGGCTCCCCGCCGAGCAGGCCTACAAGCTGGCCGTGGAAACCTTCCGCGGCGCCAGCGCGCTGGCCAAGGCGTCGAGCGAGCCGCCCGAGGTGCTGCGCCAGCGCGTCACGTCCAAGGGCGGCACCACCTATGCAGCCCTCACGTGCATGGACGAGAGCCAGCTGAAGGCGCTGTTCGGGAAAGCGTTGCACGCGGCCGAGCGGCGGGCGCGCGAACTCGGCGTCGAGTTCGGCAAAGACTGATTGGATTCAGCGCAGCGCGTAGCCGGCCAGGATGCCGGCAAACAGCGTGAAACCCAGCCAGTGGTTCAGGCGGAAGGCCTTGAAACAACCTTCGCGCGTGCGATCACGGATCAGGCGGTGGTGCCAGACCACCTGGGCGGTGGCGACCACCAGGGCCAGAAACCAGGCCCAGGGCGCGAGGCGCTCGACCAGCAGCGCGGTCCAGATCAGCAGCTGCACGACGTAGAAGGATGTCACGGCCACCACATCCCAGCGCCCCAGCGTGATGGCCGAGGTCTTCATGCCGATGCGCAGGTCGTCGTCGCGGTCGACCATGGCGTACTCGGTGTCGTAGGCCAGCACCCAGAACAGGTTGCCGATCAGCAGTCCCCAGGCCAGGGCCGGCACCTCGCCGCGCACCGCCGCAAAGGCCATGGGAATGCCGAAGCTGAAGGCCACGCCCAGCACGGCCTGCGGCATGGCGAAAAAGCGTTTTGCATACGGGTAGATGATGGCCACGGCCAGCGCGGCAAAAGACCAGGCTACCGCCACCGGATTGGTGGTCAGCACCAGGCCGAAGGCCAGCAAGGCCAGCACGGCGCCCAGCCACAGCGCCTCGCGCACCGAGAGCTCGCCGGCCGTCACCGGCCGCTGCGCGGTGCGTTTCACATGCTTGTCGAAGTCGCGGTCGGCCACGTCGTTGAGGCAGCAGCCCGCGCTGCGCATGAGGATGGTGCCGAGCACGAACACCGTCACGAGATGCCAGCCGGGAAAACCGCCCGCGGCCACCCACAGCGCACTCAGGGACGGCCAAAGCAGCAGCAACCAGCCCGCCGGGCGGCCCCAGCGGATCAGATCCAGATACAGCGAGAACTTGCGCGCGAACATCAGAGGCCGAGCTGTCGCAGATCCAGCCGGCCCTCGTGCACCGGCGGACACCAGAAGTAGGCCCCGTTGACGGGTTTGGAAAAGCGGAACAGCGCATCGACGATGCCATCCTCCACGCCCGCCATGCGCCGCATCTGGGCCTCGAAAGCATCGAAGCTGCGCCCGAAGGCCACGAACATCAGGCCGGCCTGGCGCGACTGCGCCCAGGGCATGGAGCGACGCAGCACGAAGGCCTCGGGCTCGAAGCTTTCCTGCGCCGTGCGCTTCACGTGGGCCGAAGCCGGGGCATCGTCCAGCTCCTCGTTGTCACTGTGCCGCCGCCCGACAGCCAGGTCCTGGCCGGGCTGGCCCAGTCGCTCGAAGGCATCGAAGTCGTGCACCCATTGCTGCACCACGGCCATGCTGCCGCCATCCAGCCCCACGCCGGCTGCGCTCACCAGGGCGGCCGCCTCGGCTTTGGCGCCCTCGGGGTTTTCGGTGCCGTCTTCGTAGCCGGTGAGGTCGCGGCCATGGCCGTTGGGGCCCTTGCCATGCCGGAACGCATCGATGACACGGTCCAGATGGAATGCCGGTGCGGCGAAATGCTCGAGCACGTGCGTCAACCGGACCAGATCACCACGATCGTCGCCGCGCAACCAGCAGCACAGGGCCGTGGGCGTGGCGGGCACTTCGGCGTCGGGGCCCGACAGGTCGGGCATTTCGCGCAGCCCCGGCACGGTGACGCCCAGCGCTGTCACCGTGGCGGCACCGAGCATGGCCACCACGCGCTCGCCGTCCGCCGTACCGGCCAGCCGGTGCAAGGCCGGGCGCAGCGCAACGGCATGCGCCAGCGAAAAAAACAGATAACGGCCCTGGGATGGGACCGGCTGCAGGATGCCAGCTTGTGCACTGCGCATGACCATCGATCTCGGGGGAAATTACGAAAGACGCTTGACGCCCGGCAGCTCGCAGGCATAGATGGCGTTGCGCAGCGAGGCGATGGCCTCGTAGCGCGTGAAGCTGCGCCGCCACACCAGCACCACACGGCGCGTCGGCGCCTCGCCGCCGAAGGGCAGGTACTTGATGAAGCCGTCCTCCTGGCCGTTGCCTTTGGTCTTGCCCTTGGGCAGCAGCGCCGACTTGGGGATGCTCAGGCGCGGCACCAGGGTCACGCCCATGCCCGCGGCCACCATGTGCTTGATGGTCTCCAGCGAAGAGCCTTCGAAGCTCTTGCGTATGCCCTCGGCGTTGCTGGAGAAACGCGCGAACTCGGGGCAGACCTCCAGCACGTGGTCGCGAAAGCAGTGGCCCGTGCCCAGCAGCAGCATGGTCTCGGCCTTGAGCTCGTCGTTGCTGATGCTGTCATTCCTGGCCAACGCGTGATTGGCGGGCACGGCGGCGTAAAACGGTTCGTCGTACAGCGGCGCCACCGCCAGGCCGGCATCCGGGAAGGGTTCGGCCAGGATGGCACAGTCGATCTCGCCGGTGCGCAGCATCTCCAGCAGCTTGACCGTGAAGTTCTCCTGCAGCATCAGCGGCATCTGCGGCGTGTGCGTGATCATCTGGCGCACCAGGTCAGGCAGCAGGTAGGGGCCGATGGTGTAGATCACGCCCAGCTTGAGCGGGCCCGACAACGGATCCTTGCCGCGCTTGGCGATCTCCTTGATGCTGGCGGCCTGCTCCAGCACGGCCTGTGCCTGGCGCACGATCTCCTCGCCCAGCGGCGTGACCGTCACCTCGTTGGCGCTGCGCTCGAAGAGCTTGACCTCCAGCTCCTCCTCGATCTTCTTCACCGCCACCGACAGCGTGGGCTGCGAGACGAAACACGCCTCGGCCGCGCGACCGAAATGCTTCTCGCGGGCCACGGCGACGATGTATTTAAGTTCGGTGAGCGTCATGATTGAATTGTGACATCCTGTGGCGAGTTGCGATAGCACTTCTCAAGGGCTTGTCACCCGCAGCTGCAGCAGGCGCGGGCGCTGCGTGGCCGCATCGCTGCGGTAGGTGCCGGGCGGCGTGCTGCTGCCGCTGCGCGCGATGGTCACCCATTGCCCCAGCGGGGCCTGCACCGTGGTGACCACCTCGCCGCGCTGCTGCGTCGGCAGGTCGGCACCGGGCCGGTTCTCGACACTGGCCGTCTGCACCTCGATGTCCACGCTGGCCGCCTGCTGGCCGCCCGGCCAGCGCGGCCGCACGACGAAGGTCTGCCCGGCCTGCAGCCAGGTCAGGCCCTGCTTCACGCCTGCCCCCGTCATGGGCCCGGCCGCGTTGACGGACTGCACCCACTGCATGGGAATGGTCTGGCCCCAGCTCAGTCGCGCCTGGCTGCCGTTGCGCACCTGGAGTTGCTGCGGCGCCATCAGCGGCGCCTGCGGGCGCGTGCCCACCACATAACCGGCGCCACCTTCTTCGATCTGGCGCAACTCCACCACCAGATCTCGTACCGGCAACACGGGCCGCGACACCGGCGCACCAGCTGGAGCCGGCTCCGGAGGAGCCGCCATCAGAACGGCAGGCGCGAAGCCCATACAAAGCAGCAGAAGGCAGGGATGGAATTTCATCGTTGAGGTCATTGTTCCATGTCCGCACCGCCTGCGCCAGACGGAGCCCACCCCCAAACGTCAAGAGGGCCTCAGCCCCCTTGACGTGTATCAAGCAGCCCGCCCGCCAGCGGCGGGGCCGCGAGCCCGTGTTATCGCTTGAGCGGGCAGGTGCTGATGCCCAGCAGCGTATACAGGGGGCACCAGCCCAGGGCCCCAGTCGCCAGCGGCACCACGCCGATCCAGCCCCAGACCCCCACCGTGCCGGTGGCCGCCAGGCCGATCAGCACCAGGCCGGCAACAACGCGCAGCATGCGGTCGATGTTTCCTTCGTTCGTTTTCATGAGGGTTCCTTTGTGATGGTGAAACGATGGTTCATTGGACGCCAAAGCCGTCCCGGCGTCTGTAACCTGCGTCACACAGGGCCCGCGCGCGCACTGTCAGGACGAGGCCGCGGAGGCGGCCAGCGCACGCAGGGCGGCGCTGTTGAGGATATGGATATGTTCACGCGCCAGCAGCACCCAGCCCTCGCGCTCGAAACGGCGCAGCAGGCGGGTGACCATCTCACGCACCGTACCCAGCTCGTCGGCCAGTGCCTGGTGCGTCAGGGCCAGATCCTGGCCACGCCCCAGCAGCGCGCGGGCCAGGCGCTGGTCCAGCTTGTGAAACGCGATCGCCTCGATCAGGCCGGTCAGGTCCGCCATGCGCTCCGCGAACAGCCCCAGCACCGCATCGCGAAAACGTGGCGTCTCCAGCCAGCGCCGGAAGGTCTCGGGGGGAATCAGCAGCAGGCGTGTGGGCCGCGTCGTCACACCCTGCGCCGACAGCGGCAAACCGCGGAACAGACAGGCGCTGGACACCAGGCAAAGCTCGCCGGGCACCACGCGGTACAACTCCAGGAAACGCCCTTCGCCCGAGCTGCGCGAGACCTTCACCTCACCCGACAGTACCAGAGGAAAACCCTGGCACGGCGCTCGCTCGTCGAACAGCATGACCCCGGCCGGCACCTCCAGCACCGAAGCACCGAGCGAGGTCAGCGTGGGCGTGACGTCACCCAGCGCGGGATAGAGCGTCACGGCTTCATTCAGGTCCTGCATGCATCACACCTTGTGGGTTCCCGCCATGGGTCTTTCGGTAGCGCCATATGCGCCGACCTGCCAATGCGGTCATCATGCCAAAATCTTCCACCCACTACCCACCCCCTCTGCCGTGAGCCTGCTCTTCTCCCCTTTTGATCTACCCGCCCCGCGCGGCCCCCTCCCCCTGCCCAACCGCATCGTCATCGCGCCCATGTGCCAGTACTCGGCCTTCGACGGCGCCGCGACCGACTGGCATCTCGCACACTGGGCCAGCCTGCTCAACAGCGGTGCCGGCCTCCTCACCATCGAGGCCACGGGCGTCACGCCCGACGGCCGCATCACCCCCCATTGCCTGGGCCTGTGGAACGAGCACACGGAACAGGCCCTGGGGGACACGCTGCAACGCGCGCGCAAGCTGGCACCACCCGTGCCGGTCTGCATCCAGCTCGCCCACGCCGGGCGCAAGGGCTCCAGCGCCGCGCCCTGGCATGGCGGCGGGCTGCTGAGCCCGGCCCGGGGCGGCTGGCTGCCGCTGGCGCCCTCGGCCCTGCCGCAGCTGCCCGACGAGCCGCCGCCCGCGGCCATGACGGCGGCCCAACTTGTGGAGGTGCGCGAAGCCTTCGTGGCGGCGGCTCAGCGGGCCGCGCGCATCGGCATCGATGCCATCGAACTGCATGCCGCGCATGGTTACCTGCTGCACCAGTTCCTCTCGCCCCTGTCCAACCAGCGCACAGACGCCTATGGCGGCTCCCTGGAGAACCGCATGCGTTACCCGCTGGAAGTGTTCGCTGCCGTGCGCGCCGTGTTCGACGGCCCGCTGGGTGTGCGCGTCTCGGCCACGGATTGGGTCGAAGGCGGCTGGGACGTGCAGCAGACGGCCGAGTTCTCGCGCCGGCTCAAGGCCCTGGGCTGCAACTTCATGCACGTCTCCACCGCCGGCGTCTCGCCGCAGCAGAAGATCACCCTGGGCCCCGGTTACCAGGTGCCTTATGCGCGCGAGGTCAGAAAAGCCTGCGGCCTGCCGACCACCGCCGTGGGCCTGATCACCGATCCGAAACAGGCTGAAGAGATTCTGCAGGCCGGCGACGCCGACCTGATCGCCATCGCCCGCGCCCTGCTCTACAAACCGCGCTGGCCCTGGGAGGCTGCCGTGGCCCTGGGCGGCCAGGTGCAGGCCAGCGAGCCTTACTGGCGCTGCCTGCCGCGCGAGGCGCAGGGCATCTTCGGGAACGTGCGGATCGGGATGCGCTAAGGCGCGCAGCGGTCGTTCAAGGCCGCTGGCGTATGACCAGTACCGGCAAGTCCAGCGTCTTGATGCGCAGCGCGGCCTGGTCGGCCTCGGCCTGGCGCATGAAGGGGCCGACACGCACACGCATCAACTTGCCCTTGGGGCTTTCGAACGATTCAGCACCCGCCTCCAGCCCCAGGCCTTGCACCTGGGCCAGCGCTTTCTGCGCGTTGGTCTCCTGGGCGTAGGCGCCCACCTGGATCACCCACACATAACGCTGTTGCGGCGCACTGGCGGCACGGGCCGGGCGAGGAGCGGCCACCGGAGCCGGGACAGCTACCGCGGCGGGGGCAGTTGCCACAGGCGCCACGGCAGGCTCCGTCGGCCGGGCCGGAGCCGCTGCCACGCTGCGGTCTGCGGCGTTGACCATGGCCGGCTTGCCAGTCGTTGCGGGCCGGGCCGTCGAAGCTGTTGGGGGCGCACTCGCGGCCTGGGCCACCCGTGGCGCCTCGGGCACAGCTGGCACCACCGCGGTGGCTGGCACCGGTGCCGCAGCCGGTGCGCTGGCCGCCGTGGCGGGCTGGGGAGCTGCTGTCGTCGCCTGCGGCTCGCTGGTGACAGGCGCGGGGGCCGCGGCCAGCGCACGCACCTGGCCGGAGGGGCCGCCCGCCAGGGCGCGCTCCTCGTGCGTCGCCAACTGGGGCAGCGAACTCTCGACGCCCTGGAAACCGTTGTAGACCGCGAGCACCAGCGCCAGCACCACCGCATTGCCCACGCCCAGCAGCATCAGGCGACGGTTGTCCGGCGCCTGGCGCGACAGCACGGTGGCGGCGTCCCTCACCTCGGGCGAGGTGCGCAGCGCTGTCGATATCTTCTCGTTGCAAGATGTGTAGAACCAGGCGTTGGCATACAGGCCCGGCACCACGAAGGCCACGGTCAGAAGCAGCAGGAAAAGCAGCAGGGCGCTGGTGTCGGAGTAGCTGAACAGCAACTTGCCCACGCCGAAGATCAGCAGTGCCGTGCCGAACAGGGCCGCCACATAGGCCAGGGCCCAGCCCCACATCCGGCGGTACACCAGCCAGTTGAAGGTGGTCCAGTAGGCCGCCCAGTTCCAGCTGCTGCCCGCCTTGCCCTCGCCGTCGAAACGGGCGAAGTGGCGCAGGTAGTAATCCTGTCCGCGCGGACCGATGGTGGCGCGGTAGAGGTAGGCGGTGTCGCCAGAGGGGAGCTTGTGGGTGGGTTCCTTGGCCATCGCTGATGTTCCAGGTATGCCCGAAGTCTAATTCACATTGGCCGCCATGCCACGTCTGGCGTACCATGGATGCTACAAATTTGCAATCAGGGCCTGTTCACACTGATTTCTCAAGATGCGTTGTGGATCAAAAAAGTCTTGCGGTAGGCGCGTGGACGCAGCCGGGGTCACCCCCCGGGCAAGTCCGCGCAACACCCCGCATGGCTTTTTTAGCCACAACCCGAAGGGAACGGGGTTCAAACGGCGCCACTCGTTGTTGCACTCCTAGCGCAGGCGGCCAGCCTGGGCGTCGTCGCGCGCCTAGATTGGCGCCGTTTGCACCCCGTTCGCACTTGAGAAATCAGTGTGAACAGGCCCTACGCCTTCAGGAAATCGGTTCGGCTCCCCAGCCAGCGCATCACGTGGCGCTCGGCCAGGTCCGGGTGGCGGTCCAGCATCACGGGCGCCACCTCGCGGGCCCAGGCCAGCAGGTGGCTGTCTTCCGCCAGGTCGGCAAAACGCAGCAGGGCCGCACCCGACTGGCGCGCCCCCAGGAACTCGCCCGGCCCGCGGATGTCCAGGTCGCGTCGGGCGATCTCGAAGCCGTCGCTGGTCTCGGCCATGGCCTTCAGGCGCTCGCGCGCTGCCGCACTCAAGTGCGGCCTCTCATTTCCGCCCTGGCGCGGCGCATCGCCGGTGGAATACAGCAGCACGCAGGCCGAGGCCGCCGCCCCGCGCCCCACCCGCCCGCGCAGCTGGTGCAGCTGTGACAGGCCAAAGCGTTCGGCATGCTCGATCACCATCAACGTGGCATTGGGCACGTCCACCCCCACTTCGATCACCGTGGTGCTCACCAGCACGCCCATCTGCCCGCCCGTGAAGAGCGACATCACGGCCTTCTTCTCGGCCACCGGCATGCGCGAATGCAGCAGGCCCACCAGCACGCCGGGCAAGGCGGCGCTCAATTCCGCGTGCGTCTCGGTGGCGTTGGTGAGGTCCAGCATCTCGCTTTCCTCGATCAGCGGGCAGACCCAGTAGACCTGCCGCCCCTGCTCCAGCTGGCCACGGATGCGCTGGATCACCTCGTCGCGCCGCTGCTCGGACACCACCTTGGTCACGATGGGGCTGCGCCCTGGCGGCAACTCGTCGATGGTGGACACATCGAGGTCCGCGTAATAACTCATGGCCAGGGTGCGCGGTATTGGCGTCGCCGTCATCATTAACAGATGCGGCTCGATCGCAGACACTCCCTCCCCCGCGCGGGGGAGGGCCGGGGTGGGGGCGAGCACATCGGCGCCGGGCGCAGGGTTGGCCTTGCTTCGCAAGGACAACCTCTGTGCCACGCCGAAACGGTGCTGCTCGTCGATGATGGCCAGCGCCAGGTTCCTGAACTGCACCTGCTCCTGGATCACCGCGTGTGTGCCCACCACCAGGCCCGCCTCGCCGCGCTCGATCAGGCCCAGCATCTCGGTACGCTCTTTTTTCTTCTGGCTGCCCGTGAGCCAGGCCACGCGCACGCCCAAGGGCTCCAGCCAGCCCACCAGCTTGCGGAAATGCTGGTCGGCCAGGATCTCGGTGGGCGCCATCAGCGCGCACTGCCAGCCCGCGTCCATGCAGATCGTGGCGGCCAGCGCGGCCACCACCGTCTTGCCGGAACCCACGTCGCCCTGCAGCAGGCGATGCATCGGTTTATGCAGCGCCAGGTCCTGCGCAATCTCCGTGCACACCCGACGCTGCGCTGCGGTCAGTTGGAACGGCAACGCGGCCAGCAGGCGCTCGTGCAGCGAACCGGGGCCGTTCGTGCGCAATTCGGGTGCGCGCAGGTGCTCGCGCTCGCGACGCGACTGCAGTTGCGACAGCTGCTGGGCCAGCAGCTCCTCGGCCTTCAGGCGCAACCAGGCGGGGTGGGTGTGATCCTCCAGCTGGGCCAGCGAGACATCGGGCGTGGGGTGGTGCAAAAAGGTCAGGGCCTGGCGCAGGTCCCACAGCGGCTTGAACTTGAGCCCGGCCGCCAGCTCGGGCGGGAAGGTGTCGGACAACTCGGCGCGCGCCAGGCCGCCCAGCACCGCCTTGCGCAGATAAGGTTGGGGCAGGCCGGCCACCGTGGGGTAGACAGGTGTGAGCGCCGTGGGCAGATCGCCACTGGCGGCCCGCGTGTGCGGGTGCATCATGGTCCAGCCCAGGAAGCCGCCGCGCAGCTCGCCGCGCGCGCGGATCTTCGTGCCCACGGCCAGGGCCTTCTGCTGCGAGGGGTAGAAATTGAAGAACCGCAGCACGCAGGTGTCGCTGCCGTCGTTCACCGTCACCAGCAGCTGGCGGCGCGGGCGGTAGGCCACCTCGCAGGCGGTGACCTCGGCCTCGATCTGCGCCGTGTCGCCCTCGCGCGCGTCGGCCAGCTTGGTGATGCGCGTCTCGTCCTCGTAGCGCAGGGGCAGGTGCAGGGCCAGGTCGATGTCGCGCTTGAGGTTGAGCTTTTCCAGCGCCTTCTGCGGCAGGCTCTTGGCCAGCGTCGCTTTCACCGGCCCCTCGCCTGCCGCGGGCACGGCTTTATTCCTGGCGGGGGCGGTGGACTTGGTCGGCATGGGACAATTCTGCCTTCTCTTTCACTTGGCACGGGTGTCCCCGCCTTGCGGCGATACCCGTAGGGTGTTTCATGAAATGCATCGCGACCGCGATGCATAGCAGCCATCAAACACATGTCTAACGTCTCTGGCGCTCCGCGCACCCACACCCTCAGCGATTTCGACTTCGAGCTCCCGGCCGAACTCATCGCCCAGCACCCCGCGGCTGAACGCAGCGCCTCGCGCCTGCTCGACGGCCGCGCCGCCACCCCGGTGGACCGCATCTTTCGTGAACTGCCCGGCCTGCTGCAACCCGGTGACCTGCTGGTCTTCAACGACACCAAGGTGGTGAAGGCGCGTCTCTTCGGCGAGAAACCCACAGGCGGCAAGCTGGAGCTGCTGATCGAACGCGTGCTGTCCGGCCACGAGGTGGTGGCCCACATGAAGGTCAGCAAAAGGCCGGCCGTGGGCACGGTGCTGCAGATGACGGGCGGCTACACCGCTGAACTGCTGGGCCGCTGGCCCGATGAGGAGGGGCAACTGTTCCGCCTGCGCTTCAGTGACGAGCCGCACGCGCTGATGGAACAGCATGGCCACGTGCCCCTGCCACCCTATATCGAACACGGCGACAGCGCGGACGACGTGGCGCGTTACCAGACCGTCTTCGCCGCCAAACCCGGCGCCGCCGCTGCGCCCACCGCGGCCCTGCACTTCGACGAAGGCGTGCTGGCGGCACTGGAGGCGCGTGGCGTGAAACGCGCCAGCGTCACCCTGCACGTGGGCGCCGGTACCTTTTCACCCGTGAAAACCGAGAACCTGGCCGACCACCGCATGCACCGCGAGTGGTACGAGGTGCCCGCCGACACGCAGCAAGCCATCGCGGAGGCGAAAGCGAACCGCGGCCGCATCGTCGCCGTGGGCACCACCACCATCCGCACGCTCGAATCTTGGGCGAAAACGGGGCAGGCCAGCGGCGACACCGAGATCTTTATCACCCCGGGCTTTAAGTTCCAGGTGGCCGACCTGCTGGTGACCAATTTCCATTTGCCGAAGTCCACCCTCATGATGCTGGTGAGCGCCTTTGCCGGCTACGAACACATCATGGCGCTGTACCGGCATGCGATCAGCGAGCGCTACCGCTTCTTCAGCTATGGCGATGCGATGCTGCTGGAGCGGTTGCCCTAGTCACAACTGTTACGGCTGCGCCACTTGCGGCGAGGAACGGCCTGCAGCAAGCGCCCGTAGAATCCAGGCGTCAGCTCGCATAAACAATCAGACATGTTGACCCCCGACTTCCGCCCCTCCCAGCTCCCGGAGTTCACCCCGCCGCCGCCGCCGCAAACCAAGCGCATCCGGGCGGCCACCGAATACGCGCTGGTCGCGCTCTCAGGGAGCGTGGGCTTGGTCTATGTGCTGCTGACCAGCTACCTGACCCGCCTTGCGCTGGCGCCCGCCATCACCATCGGAGTGCTGCTGGCCATGCACCTGGGCACGGTGCTCGTCGCACGACTGCGGCAAGGCCTGTGGCTGGGACTGACCGGGCTCGCGATCACCGTGCTGGCGGCCCTGGCCGCACCGGCTGGAGCCGGCATGGCCGACCCCACGGATCGCATGGCGCCGGCGGGCGGCTACCTTCCCTTGTCCCCCACGCCCACAGAGCACTGGGTCGTGCGCAGCGCCCAGGCATTGGCCGATACCGCCGGCCCCATCGTGGTGATGATCGGCGCCCTCATCAGCAGCTGGTTCGCCGTGCACAACGCCAGGCCGAGGTAGGCGGCGGGGATATGCCCCGGCCCCGGCCCCGGCAGCCGGCAGCCGGCAGCCGGGCATCTTCCCGGCATGTGGTGATGCCGAGCTCTTCATCACCTCGGGCTTTGAGTCCAAGGTGGCCGGCCAGCTGGTCAGCAAATCACCTCCCGAAGTCCACCCTCATGATGCTCTTGAGCGCCTTTGTAGGCTACGAACACACCATGGGGGGCTGTACCGGCATGCGATAGCGCAGCGGTATCGCTTCTTCAGTTATGAAGATGAAATGGTGCTGACGCGAACGCAATAAACCAACGTTGGTTTTGGGCATCAATTGGTCACCAGTCGCCGCCGGCCGCACATGATCCGCCAACCCGCCCCGATATCCCTCATTTTGGGGATATACAGGTTGCACTATCGCAGCTACGATGCGAGCGACTCGGCGAACAGCTAGGGCCTTGAATGCCACCCATTGATAACAAAAACTCTTTCGAATCAAACGGGAGTCATTGTGGTGTCGTTCAAGTTAAGCCCCGCCGAACAATCTAGGCCACCTACCTCCCGGAGTGTGAAATGGCGCTGCGTTCGTTATTAATCATGCTCAAAACTAATATTGGCCCGGCCGTTGCCATCGCAGCGACTCTCGTGCTTGCCCCGTTACTGGCGTTTAGCGAAACAACCATTAAAGGGATTCTGGACCGCTGGCTCAGTCAATGCGTGGTCGTACTAGATTCACGTACCGAAAGCAATGGCACAGTTTTGGTTCGCATCCACACATTTGGCGAAATGCCAAAGTCATTACCGATCACTATCGTTGCCAAGACTGGTCTAGTTGAGAGAGTTAGTCTGTTAAATCACGTAGAACAAGGTTCCGCTGGCAGTGAGACAAATCTGCTAGTACACCCACAAGCAAACCAGCGTTGTCCAGGCGCGCTCTGCGAAGAGCAGCCAGTTGCCGCAGAGCGACTGACCATACGCATAAACCCAATGAGCACGAATTACCTCTATCAGCTTCGCGTTCTCACATCGAATGGCCTAGGACCAGAGGATGTAAACACCTACGTTCGCCCACTAAAGGAAGATCATGTTACTTGTCGAGTGGAACGCGCTGCAGCTGCCAACTTCGTTGCACGTCAACCCCGAGAGCTTCAGTTGCTAATTTTTTCGATTGGTTTTGTCGCGGCAACTTTGCTAATCGGTCTACTAAGACGCAAGCCCCAAGGAGTCCAAAATGAACCTCCACCTCGTCGCACACTCCGCGCTAGCGATCGCGTTCATCGCTGATGCGGCTGCGCAGACCAAGGCCGTTACTTTTCAGATAGCGGTTGAAAAGCACGTACTTGGTGAAGGTACGCCACGACCATTTCATGGGGTGGGCACATTTGACCTCCTACGAGGCACTTTACCCATTGACGGCGCGCGATGCCCAGACAAGTCAAACGCCGAGGGTCAAGTAACCTGCGTTGTGCCATGCAAGCATGATGACGCTATTCCCATGGTGGTCCGCGTTCGGCCACCAAGCGACCAAGACGCCCTTGCCGGATGGGCCGCTCCATCAGCAAAAGATATCGAAGTGACCAAGTGCGTAATCAAACCAAAAAAGTTAACAATGGTCTACGAAGATGCTCGTTTTGCTCTGAACGAACTTCTATCCACAAAATACTTTGCTGCGAGTGGCGGAGGGGTATCAACTGGAAGTGCGACATCAAAAATTTGGGTCACGGCCATAACCAAAGACTCCAGTGTCGCGACAAAGGTTGCAGCCACAGCAAAGACAAGCACTGGTCGACTAGAACTCCTTCAACTTCATCAGCTGGCCACCAGCGCGGCTAGCGCACCCAATCTGCAGAAGTCCAATCTATCTATGGAAGAGCGGGAATTGACTGACGCACTTGCCCAATGGCAAGTCTTAAGCAAGAGCGCTTTATTGGAGTCACAAATGTCCCAGACTCTCTCACCTTCTCAACAAAGCAAATACAAGATTCAACCCACCACCGATCTGGCCACTTACAGACTCAACTTGATTCAGGCTGATGAGGCGTTGACCCACGCGCCCAGATCATCTTCCCAACAACGACTCGCTGATGACGTGAAGACCCTCAAGGCTTTACCGGCCACGGGTAGAGGCGCCGCTCCGGCCGACAAGATCATCAATTCATGGCGGTAAGGTTCACCGAACCTTAGGTATCAATTTGCGGATTCCAGTAGCCTGCATAGGGCGCAAGCAATCGCCGTCCGCATAGTACATGCCTACATCCCCCGCGCATGAAACGCAAAGTGGTCCGCCATGAAACTCGCGATGAAGTAATAGCTGTGGTCGTAGCCCGCATGCCGACGCAGCGTCAGCGGGTGGCCCGCCGCTGCACACGCGGCTTCCAGCAGTTCAGGCCGCAGCTGTTTGCGCAGGAACTCATCGGTCTCGCCCTGGTCCACCAGGATGGGCAGGCGCTCGGGGGCCGTGGCCACCAGTTCCACCGCGTCCCACGCCTTCCACGCTGACGTGTCTGCACCCAGGTAGGCCGTGAAGGCCTTCTGGCCCCAGGGCACCTGGCTGGGGGCGACCACGGGGGCGAAGGCCGAGACGCTGCGGTAACGACCCGGGTTGCGCAGCGCGGTGACGAGCGCGCCGTGACCGCCCATGCTGTGGCCGAAGATGCCGCGCGCGTCGGTGGCGGGGAAGTTCTGCTCGATGAGGGCAGGCAGCTCCTGCGCCACATAGTCCGCCATGCGGTAGTGCCGGGCCCAGGGGGCTTGCGTGGCGTTGAGATAGAAACCGGCGCCCTCGCCGAGGTCGTAGCTGTCTTCATTGGGCACGCCGGGGCCGCGCGGGCTGGTGTCGGGGGCGACGAGAATGAAACCGTGACGTGCCGCGTGTTCCTGCGCGCCGGCCTTGGTGATGAAGGTCTGCTCGTTGCAGGTCAAGCCGGCCAGGTAATACAGCACCGGGCAGCGCTGCCCTTCCACGGCAGCCGGCGGCAGGTAGACGCCGAATTTCATCTCACAGCCCAGGGTGGTGGACGTGTGTTTCCAGACTTCCTGGCGGCCGCCAAAGCTGGCGTGGCGCTCGACGCGGTTCATTCTCTTGTTCTCCTCGTGCTTCAGTAATGGATGACGGTGCGGATGGACTTGCCTTCGTGCATGAGGTCGAAGGCTTCGTTGATGTCTTTCAGTTCACGTGTGTGCGTGACAAAGGGCGCGAGCTGGATGTCGCCTTTCATGGCGTCTTCCACCATGCCCGGCAGCTGGCTGCGGCCCTTGACGCCGCCGAAGGCCGTGCCCAGCCAGCGCCGTCCGGTGACGAGCTGGAAGGGGCGCGTGGAAATTTCCTGCCCCGCACCGGCCACGCCGATGATGACGCTCTGGCCCCAGCCGCGGTGCGCGCATTCCAGCGCGGCGCGCATGACGTTGACGTTGCCGATGCACTCGAAGGAATGGTCCACACCCCAGGTCGTCATCTCCACGATGACCTGCTGGATGGGTTTGTCATGGTCCTTGGGGTTCACGCAATCGGTCGCGCCGAAGGTGCGGGCCAGGTCGAACTTGCCAGGGTTGGTGTCGATGGCGATGATGCGGCCGGCTTTCGCCTGCCTGGCGCCCTGGATCACGGCCAGGCCGATGCCGCCCAGGCCAAAGACGGCCACGGTGTCGCCGGGCTGCACCTTGGCGGTGTTTTTCACGGCGCCCAGGCCGGTGGTGACACCGCAACCCAGCAGGCACACCTGTTCATGGTTCGCCGCGGGGTTGATCCTGGCCAGCGAGACTTCGGCCACCACGGTGTATTCGCTGAAGGTGGAGCAGCCCATGTAGTGGTAGATGGGCTGGCCCTGGTAGCTGAAGCGCGTGGTGCCGTCGGGCATGACGCCCTTGCCCTGGGTGGCGCGCACGGCCACGCAAAGGTTGGTCTTGCCGCTCTTGCAGAACAGGCACTCGCCGCATTCGGCGGTGTAGAGCGGAATGACGTGGTCGCCCGGCTTCACGCTCGTCACGCCCTCGCCCACGTCCACCACCACCCCCGCGCCTTCGTGGCCCAGCACCACGGGGAACAGGCCCTCGGGGTCCTCACCGCTCAGGGTGAACGCGTCGGTGTGGCAGACGCCGGTGTGCGTGATCCTGAGCAGCACCTCGCCCTTTTTCGGCGGCGCCACGTCGATCTCGACGATCTGCAGGGGCTGCCCAGCAGCAAAGGCGACGGCGGCGCGTGATTTCATGGGGGCATCTTTCTGGAACGGGAAAACAGAGCAGCGATTGTCGGCCAGATGGCGGGGCCGCACCCCGGCCACGGGCGATAACCCTGCAGCACCTGCAAACCCTAGACAAACAGAAGCCCGGCGGACCGGGCTTCACAGCTCGCGGCTCACGCCGCTGCAGAGGCAGGCTTATTCGGCCTTGATGCCAGCGTGTGCCGTCACGCGCGACCAGCGCACGAGCTCGGACCGCATGAAGTCGGTGGCCTGGTCGGGGTTGAGGAACACGAAGTCGAAACCCATGCCTTCGAGCTTGGCCTTCATCTCGGGCTGCTTGAGCACCTGGGTGTAGGCCGCATGCAGGCGCTTGACCACGGCCGGCGGTGTGGCGGCGGG
The DNA here is from genome assembly GCF_058807395.1 of Hylemonella sp. GW821-FHT12C09. Taxonomy (NCBI): domain Bacteria; kingdom Pseudomonadati; phylum Pseudomonadota; class Betaproteobacteria; order Burkholderiales; family Comamonadaceae; genus Hylemonella; species Hylemonella sp. GW821-FHT12C09. Next base: position 44,939 of record NZ_JBXAQQ010000011.1, read on the forward strand.
CGCATAGAGGGCGAACCAGTTGGACACCTCGGCGCCGGGATAACCGGACTCGATCAGCGTAGGGGTCTGGGGCAGCTCGCGGTGGCGCTGCTTGGCGGCCACGGCCAGCACGCGGATGCGGCCCTGCTTGATGAAGGGCAGCGCGTTCTGCAGCGGGCTGAACATGTAGTCCAGTTGGCCGCCCACCAGGTCGTTCATGGCCTGCGACTGGCCCTTGTAGGGAATGTGGTTGGAGCTGGTGCCGGCGAGCTGGTTGAAGTATTCGGCCGTGAGGTGCTGCGAGCTGCCCGTGCCCGCCGAACCGTAGTTGAGCGCACCAGGTTTGCTGCGCGCCAGCTCCACGAAGTCCTTGACGCTGTTGACCGCCACCTTGCTGTTGACCACCAGCGCCACGTCGGTCTGGCCGACCAGGGCCACGGTCTGGAAATCCTTGAGCAGGTCGTAGGGCAGCTTGCGGTAGACCGCCACGTTGGTGGCGATGGTATTGGGCGAGAACAGCAGGGTGTAGCCGTCGGCCCTGGCCTTGGCCACGAACTCGGTGCCGATATTGCCGCCGGCGCCGGTCTTGTTCTCGACCACCACGGGCTGGCCCAGCAGCTCGCCGACCTTCTGGCCCACGGTGCGGGCCATGACGTCGGTGCCGCCACCGGCCGACACCGGCACGATGACCTGGATGGGGCGCTGCGGGAAGCCCTGCGCCATGGCGTGCGAGAGCACAACCGCCCCCAGCGCCAGGCCGGCGGACATGCGATGCAGAAAGTTCACGGCAGTCTCCTCATGTTGTTGAAATCGATCTTATGACGATAATCATACTTACCATTAACCAGCGCAAGTCAGGAAAACACTGACTGCCCAGGAGACCCGACATGAACCCCACCGCCAACCCCGCGCTGATCGACGACCTCGTCATCGCCAACCACATCCTCGTCAACGAAGGCGTGCTCGACGGCTTCGGCCACATCAGCGTGCGCCATGACAAGCAGCCCGACCGTTTCCTGATCGCGCGCAGCATGGCCCCGGGTCTGGTGACGGCCGACGACATCGTGGCCTGCGACCTGGACGGCAACGTACACGACGAACGCGGGCGCAAGACCTATGTGGAGCGTTTCATCCACAGCGAGATCTACCGTTGCCGCCCCGACGTGATGGCCGTCATCCACAGCCACTCGCCGGCCGTCATCCCCTTTGGCGTGACGGGCGCGCGCCTGCGGCCCATCTGCCACATGAGCGGTTTTCTGGGCGCGCAGGTGCCGGTGTTCGAGATCCGGCACACGGCCGGCGAGAGCAGCGACCTGCTGATCCGCAACCAGGCGCTGGGCCAGGCCCTGGCCAGGGACCTGGGCCAGTCGGCCGTTGCGCTGCTGCGCGGGCACGGCAATGTGGTGGTGGGCTTCTCCATCCAGCAGGTGGTGTTCCGCGCCATCTACACGGAGAGCAACGCCCGCCTGCAGAGCGAGGCCATGCGCCTGGGCGAGATCAACTACCTGACGCCGGAAGAGGCCCAGGCCACGTCGGACATGAACGACGAGCACCTGGGCCGGCCCTGGGAAGTCTGGAAGAAGAAGGCGCAGCAAAACCGCTTCTGAGCGCCGGGTGAGGGCAGAGCCTAAAATTCGCCCCTCACCATGCTCAAATTCGAACTGCTCAAGACCGACGGCCACGCGCGCCGCGGCCGCCTCACGCTCAACCACGGTGTGGTCGAAACCCCCATCTTCATGCCCGTGGGCACCTACGGCACGGTCAAGGGTGTGATGCCCCAGAGCCTGGAAGACATGGGCGCACAGATCATCCTGGGCAACACTTTTCACCTGTGGATGCGCCCGGGCCTGGACGTGGTGAAGACCTTTGGCGGCCTGCACCGCTTCGAGAACTGGGGCAAGCCCATCCTCACCGACTCGGGTGGCTTCCAGGTCTGGAGCCTGGGCGAGATGCGCAAGATCTCCGAGGAAGGCGTGCGCTTCTCCTCGCCGGTCAACGGCGACAAGCTCTTCCTCACGCCCGAGGTCTCGATGCAGATCCAGACCGTGCTCAACAGCGACATCGTCATGCAGTTCGACGAATGCACGCCCTATGTCTCGCTGGAGCCCAAGACCAAGGGCCAGCTGACCACCGAGCGCGAGGCGCGGGTTTCCATGGAGCTCAGCATGCGCTGGGCCAGGCGCTGCAAGACCGAGTTCGAGCGGCTGGAGAACCCCAACGCGCTGTTCGGCATCGTGCAGGGCGGCATGTACGAGGCCCTGCGCGACGAATCACTGGCCGGGCTGGAAGAACTGGATTTCCCCGGCATCGCGGTGGGTGGTGTCAGCGTGGGTGAGCCCAAGGAAGACATGCAGCGCCTGATCCGCCACGTCGGCCCACGGCTGCCGGCGCACAAGCCGCATTACCTCATGGGCGTGGGCACACCGGAAGACCTGGTCTACGGCGTGCAGCACGGCATCGACATGTTCGACTGCGTGATGCCCACGCGCAATGCGCGCAACGGCCACCTGTTCACGCGCTTTGGCGACCTGAAGATCCGCAACGCGCGCCACAAGAGCGACGAGCGCCCGCTGGACGAGACCTGCAGCTGCTACGCCTGCGCCGGCAAATCGGGCGTGCCCTACCAGCAGGGCGGGCGCGAAGGCTTCAGCCGCGCCTACCTGCACCACCTGGACCGCTGCGGCGAGATGCTGGGCCCCATGCTGGCCACGGTGCACAACCTGCACTACTACCTGAACCTGATGCGCGAGGTGCGCGCCGCGCTGGACGCGGGCACGTTTGGCGCCTTCGTGTCGCAGTTCCACGTCGAGCGCGCGCGCGGCGTCTGAGCCCTGTAAGAAAACCGGCCCGGCGCGCGACCCATGGAGCCCACGGACACCCCCCCGCAAACGCGCGAGCCCGTCGCCAACGAGCACCTGGCCGCCATCCGCCCGGACATGCTGCGCTTCGCCCGCCTGCAGCTGCGTGACGCGGCGGCCGCCGAAGACGCGGTGCAGGAAGCCCTGCTGGCCGCGCTGGCCAACGCCCGGCAGTTCGCCGGCCGCTCCGAGGCCAAGACCTGGGTCTTCGGCATCCTCAAGAACAAGATCGTGGATGTGATCCGCCAGCAGAGCCGCAGCAGCAACATCTCGTCCTTCTCGGACGGCGAGGAAAGTCTGGACCAGACCTTTGAAACCCTGTTCAAGGACAACGCGCACTGGACACCCGCCTCGCGCCCGCGCGACTGGGGCAGCCCCGAAGCGGCGCTGCGCCAGCAGCACTTCTGGGGCGTGTTCGAGGTCTGCCTCAACCACCTGCCCGAGAACACCGCGCGCGTCTTCATGATGCGCGAGTTCCTCGATTTCGAAACGCCCGAGGTCTGCCAGGAGCTGGGCATCACGGTGAGCAACTGCAACGTCATCCTGCACCGCGCGCGCAATGCATTGCGCCTGTGCCTGGAACGCGGCTGGTTCACCGAAGGAGAAAAGACTTGCTGAACTGCAAACAGGCCAGCCACCTCATGTCCGAAGCCCAGGACCGCAAGCTCGCCCTGGGCGAGCGCCTGCCGCTGCGCCTGCACCTCTACATGTGCGTGGGTTGCCGCAACTACGGCAAGCAGCTGGACTTCCTGCGCGCCGCCACCCGCGAACTCAAGGGCGGCAGCGAGCCGGTCCGCAAGGACTAGGCTTCAACGCCACTGATCCCTTAGCACCCACGCAAAGGCTGCCAGCAGGACGACGGCCACGATGCCGAAGTACAGGGCCCAGGGCCGCTTCTTCTCGGCATAGGGATCGGTCAGCGCGCGCTCGGCATTGGGCGGCAGCTGTGCCACCTGCGTGAGCGAGGTGCCGAAGGGGATGTTGATCTTGGCGCGCGCATTGATGGCCCAGCCGTTGGCGTCCAGGATGGGGCCCAGGTTGCGGCTGCGCAGCTTGAACCAGGCCAGGATGACCGCGGGGCCCGAGATGGCCAGCATGAGCCCGGCCAGCGCAAACGGCACCTGCCACCACTTGAGCGCCAGCAGGCCCACCAGCACCGAGGCCAGGGCCGTGCCGATGGCGCCCACAGCCAGGCCGATGGCGGCAAAGATACCGGCGAACTTGCCCACGTCGAAAGGCGGCGGGGGCGTGGCCGGTGCGGCGGGGGCAGCAGCCACCTTTTTGCTGCCGTCCACCACGGCGGCGCTCAGCTTCTCGTCCGAGGCCTTGGCCTTGCTGGCGGCGATCTTCTGCAGCTGCTCGCCGACAAAACGCGCCAGCCGCTTGTAGGGCGACCAGAAGGCCTGGCGCAGGCTGATCGGGTGGTCGATGATCTTGGCGATGGTGGCGTCCCAGTCGCGGCCCAGGCGGTCGTAGAAGACGCCGTTGCGGCTCACCATGAGCTGGTCCGAGTCACCCGCGGTGAAGGCCGCGGCGATGCTGAGCTTCTCGGCGCCGCGGGTGCAGTCGCAATACACCAGGCACATGCGCGAGAGCGTGGCCAGCGCGGCGTGGCGACCCGCGTCGTTGACGGCCACGCAGAGCTCGGCCGAGCGGCCGTCCAGGTAGAGCGTGCCGACCTGGAAGGTGGCCTTGCCCTGGCGTGTGTAGAAATCACGGAAGGCCACGAAGTTGTTGGCCAGGGCCAGCAGGTCGCGCACGTAGTGCGCCAGCCGCTCCAGCTGACGCACGGCGTCGGCCTCGACGGCCGCATCGGGCTTGGCGGCCAGCCAGGCGGCATAGGGGGCGAGCTTGTCCTTGAGCGCCGTCCAGTCGGCCTCGGTCAACAGCGCGCGCTCACCCAGCAGCGGCTGGACGGCGGCTAGCCGCAGGGTGGCCATGCGTTCCGCCCAGGCCGGGTTGAGCCCGCTGCCCAGCGGCAGCGCGACACCGGCCTGCACATGGGCCAGCGGCAGCGCGGCAATGCTTTCGGTATCGGTCTTCAAGGTCGCGCCCCCGAGCGCGGCCAGCGTTGCATCCGCCGCGTTGAGGGCCGCACCGGCACGCGCATCGAAGGCCGCCAGGCGGCAGCGCACGAACCAGTCTTCCACCTTCTCGGCCACGGCCACCAGGGCCGCGTGGGCTGCGGCGGTGGCGTCGCCCAGCGGGCGGGCGGCCTGGCCGGCCGCTTCCCAGGCGGCCAGCGCGCGTTGTGCGTGGCGGGTCTGCGCGGCATTGGCGGCGGCGACCGTCACCAGACCGTCCGTGCCGGCTATGTCGGCGAGCAGCTCGCGCGCGGCGGTGGCGATGGCGGCGCCCTCCTCGTCGTCGTCGCGGATGGCCGCCAGCGGCACACCCGGGAGTTTCTGCGCCAGCACATTGCTGTCTTTCAACCGGGCAGCAGCCCAGGCCACGGCGGCGATCAGCTCGGGCGCGCGGACCTGGCCGTCACCATCACCGTCGACAAATGACAGGGTGCGGGCGTCGAACTCGATGCCCTTGACGGGGCAGGACAGCGCCACCCAGAGTTTCTGGTCCAGCTGGCCGATGTTGAGCAGTTCGGCCGCGGTGTCCAGGCGGACCTGGTCGAAACCGCCGGCGCGGAAAAAACGCCAGTGCGTCAGGGCTGTGGTCATGGAACGGTCCTCCTCAGGGATTTGCATTTCATCTTAACCCCAGCCCTGCCGGCCCGTAGCTCAGGAGCGCAGGGTCACATGGCCGTGGTGCGGGCGCATGCGGTCCAGCACCTGGGTGCTCATGCTGCGCGAGAGTTCTTCCTTGCCCAGGAAGACCGTGCCCAGGCCCTCCTGGCGCAAGAGCCGGGCTTCGTCTTCGCTGAGGGTGCGCAGCAGGATTTCAATCGGCGGGTTGAGCGCGCGCGCCGTCTCCACCATGCGACGCGCGCGCATGGAGTCGGGCGGCGTGATGACCAGCATGGCGGCGCGTGCGATGTGCGCCTGGATCAGCACCTCGGGCTCGGCGGCGTCACCGCTGACGGCCGGGATGCCCTCCTTGCGCAGTGCCTCCACCAGTTCGCGGTTCTGCTCGGCCACGACAAAAGGAATCTCCTGCTCGCGCAGCTCGGCTGCCATGCGCCGGCCCACGCTGCCGTAGCCCACCAGCACCACCTGCCCCGTGAGCTGCTTCGGGTCGGTGGACATGGGCAGCTCGGCCAGCGGGTCGTCGCGCTGCTCGAAACGGCGCACCAGCTCGGAACGCTGGCGCAGCCAGGCCTGCAGGGGCCCGATGGCGGCGAAGAGAGCCGAGTTGGCGGCGATCGAGATCAGCGCCCCGGCCAGCACCAGGCTCTGCCCCTCGGCCGGCATCAGCTTCAGCGCCACGCCCATGCCGGCCAGGATGAAGGAGAACTCGCCGATCTGCGCCAGGCTGGCGCCGATGGTCAGCGCGGTGTTGAAGGGGTAGCGGAACAGCAGCACCAGGCCGATGGCGGCCAGCGTCTTGCCCACCATGATGATGGCCACCACCGCCAGCACCTTGAGCGGCTGCTGCCAGAGCACGGCCGGATCGAACAGCATGCCGACCGAGACAAAAAACAGCACGGCAAAGGCGTCACGCAGCGGCAGCGATTCGTCGGCCGCGCGGTGGCTGTACTCGGATTCGCGCATCATCATGCCGGCGAAAAAGGCACCCAGCGCGAAGGACACGTCGAACAGCAGGGCCGCGCCGAAGGCCACGCCGATGGCCGCGGCCACCACGCACAGGGTGAACAGCTCGCGCGAACCGGTGCGCGCCACCCACCACAGCAGCTTGGGAAACACACGCCGCCCCACCACCAGCATCACGGCGATGAAGGCCGCCACCTTGGCCAGGGTCAGGCCCATGGTGGTCCAGAGTTCGCCGGCGTCGGCCGCCTTGCCGGTACCGGCCTCACCCATGACACCGGCCAGGGCCGGCACCAGCACGAGCACCAGCACCATGACCAGGTCTTCCACCACCAGCCAGCCCACGGCGATGCGGCCGTTGATGCTGTCCAGCAGGCCCTTGGCCTCCAGCGCGCGCAGCAGCACCACAGTGCTGGCCACCGACAGGCACAGGCCGAAGATCAGGGCCCCGCCCCAGTGCCAGCCCCAGGCCATGCTGGCGCCCATGCCCAGCGCCACGGCCACGCCGATCTGCACGATGGCGCCCGGCACGGCGATGCGCCGCACCGCCAGCAATTCACGCAGGGAAAAATGAAGACCGACGCCGAACATCAGCAGCATCACGCCGATCTCGGCCAGCTGGCCGGCCAGGCCGACATCGCCCACGAAGCCCGGCGTGGCCGGGCTGATCACCACGCCGGCCAACAGGTAGCCCACCAGCGGCGGCATTTTGAGCTGGACAGCCAGCAGGCCCAGGATCATCGCCAGGCCAAAGCCGGTGGCGATGGTGGCGATGAGGCTGACGTCATGGGGCATGGTGGCTATCATGAAGGAATCGTGAAATCGTAGCGTCCTGAAGGGATACAAGGCCGCCGCACTCTGGCGCACGTCCGCTGGCTGGGGTAAGCTGGACCCGGCGCGCCGGCTCCGCCCTCGCCGCCTGCACAGAACACCGTCGACCATGAAAAAACACCTGCTGGCGCTTGCCGCCGTCCTGCTGATGCTCACCCCGGCCTGGGGCCAGCCTGCCAATGGCGGCTACCGCTACTCACCGGTCAACCAGTTCGACATCAACCTGACGGCGGCTTACTGGAACCCGATCATCCAGTACGTCTCCGAGAAAAGCGGGGTCAAGCTGAGCCTGAAGATCGGCCGCACCTCGGCCGACACCACGGCCTATGTGCTCACGCAGGAAGTCGAGTTCGTCTTCTCCAACCACCTCTTCAGCCCCGAACGCGAGCAGCTGGGCTGGAAGGTCTTCGGCCGCCGTCAGATGCCCGCCATCCAGGGCCAGATCGTCGTGCCCGCCGATTCGCCCATCACCGAGCTGGCCCAGCTCAAGGGCGAGGAAGTCGCCTTCCCCGGCCCCGAGGCTTTCATCGCCTACAAGGTGCCGTATGCGCAACTGCTCAACCGCGGCATCGACATCAAGGTGGTGTTCGGCGGCAACCAGAACGGCGCGCTGGCGCAGCTCTTCGCCGGCAAGGTCAAGGCGGTGGGCGGCAACTCCCAGCTGATCGAGGGTTACGCCAAGCGCGAGAACCGCAAGTTCCGCGTGCTGTGGTCCTCCGATCCCTTCCACGACCTCGCGCTCATGGTCTCGGGCAAGGTGCCGGAGCAGGACGCGCAGGCCGTGGCCCGGGCTTTCCTGAACATGCACAAGGACCCCAAGGGTCTCGACATCCTGCACCAGACCTCGCAGAAGGTGGGGCTGCCGATCGACGCCTACTTCATCCCTGCCGGCGCGGCCGACTACGAGTCCTATCGCAAGTTCTACCAGACGGCACCGCCCTCGCTGCGCTGAGCATGCCCACGCCGCTGATCAACCTGCTGCCCAACTCGCTGGTCAAGCGGGTCTTCGCGCTCTATGCGGTCACCATGCTGCTGTTTGTCGGCGCGGGCACCTGGCTGTTCCTGCACTACCAGTTCACACAAGAGATCGAAGGCGTCCAGCAGTCCGCCACCATGCTGGTGGAGGCGACCGCGCAGACCATCACCGACAGCGCGGTCATCGGCGACTACGACACCATCCAGCGCACCCTGGACCGCGGCATCATCCAGTCGCAGTTCTCCTCGGCCGCCTTCATCGACCTGCGTGGCGGTGTCGTGAAAAGCCTGAACAACTCGGGCCCGGAAGGCTATGTGCCAGGCTGGCTGCGCGCGCAGGTGGGCTCGCAGCTGTACGACATCAACCGCACCATCTCGGTGGGCGGGCATGACTACGGCGTGCTGCGGCTGGAATTTGCGGTGGACGTGGTGGCACTCCACCTCTGGAACCTGCTGCTGGCCGCGCTCGGCCTGTCCATCGCGAGCCTGCTGGGCGGCCTGCTCCTGATCTGGTACTCGCTGCGCCGCTGGATCTCCTCCTTCCAGCGCATGGACACGGTGCTCTCCGCCAGCGACCCGCAATTCGAGAAACTGGCCGGCGAGATGGTGCTGGCCGTGCCCGAGGAATTCCGCGCCACGTTCGAGGCCCTGCACCGCGCCTCGGGCAGCCTGCGCCTGGAACTCCGGCAGCGCGAGCAGGCCCTGGCGGCGCTGCGCCGCGTGCTCTCCAACCTGCTGCCCGACGCGCCGTCCCCCGAATCCCAGAGCATGGACATCGCCGCGCTGTCGCGGGTGGTGCTGCAAGTCATCCAGGAGCGCGAGGGCAGCCGCCAGGCGCTGCAGGACGCCATGCAGGCGGCCGAGGCGGCCAGCCGCGCCAAGAGCGAATTCCTGGCCGTGATGAGCCACGAGATCCGCACCCCCATGAACGGCATCATCGGCATGACGACGCTGACGCTGGAGACCGAGCTCAGCGCGCCGCAGCGCGAATACCTCAACCTGGTCAAGAAGTCGGCCGACAGCCTGCTGGCCATCATCAACGACATCCTGGATTTCTCCAAGATCGAGGCTGGCCAGCTGACGCTGGACCTGCGCCCCTTCCGCCCCCACTCGCTGGTGCGCGGCACGCTCAACAGCCTGGACACCCAGGCCCGCCTCAAGGGCCTGCGCCTGGCCTACGAGCCGCAGCCGACGGTGCCGCCCCACCTCATCGGCGACCCGGGCCGCCTGCGCCAGGTCCTCATCAACCTGATCGGCAACGCCATCAAGTTCAGCAAGCAGGGCGTGGTGCAGGTGCGCGTGCTGCGCCAGCCCGATCAACGGGGGCAGGCGGTCCTGCGCTTCGAGGTGCACGACCAGGGTGTCGGTATCGAACCCGACAAGCAGAAGGTGATCTTCGACCCCTTCACCCAGGCCGATGCCTCCATCACGCGCCACTTCGGCGGCACCGGCCTGGGCCTGGCCATCTGCGCCAAGCTGGTCCGCGTCATGGGTGGCGAAATTGGCGTGCGCAGCGCCCCGGGCCAGGGCAGCACCTTTTTCTTCACGGCCGCCTTCGACATCGACCATAGCGAATCGAACAGCGACATCATGTCCCTCTCCGGTGCAGAAGACGCGTCGGACGCGGTCAACAGCCTGCGGGTCCTGCTGGTGGAGGACAACGAGATCAACCAGAAGCTCGCCCTCAGCCTGCTGGAGCGCGAGGGCCACGACGTGGATGTCGCCCCCGACGGCGCCGAGGCCGTGCGCATGACGACCCAGTCCGACGCCCCTTATGACCTGATCCTGATGGACATGCAGATGCCGGTCATGGACGGCCTGGAGGCAACCCGCCGCATCCGCGCCCACGAGCGCAACACGCGCGAGCATGTGCGCATCGTGGCCATGACGGCCAACGCCATGACCGGCGACCGGGAGCGCTGCCTGGCCGCCGGCATGGACGAGTACCTGGCCAAGCCGATCAAGCTCGATGAGTTGAGGGCCGCGCTACGCTGGCAGGACGCCGGCTACAGCCCCGCCACCGTGCCGGGCGCCTTGAGCGCCGCGCCGCCAGCGGCGCCCTCACCCCGGGTTGCCGCGGTGGCGAAGCCGGCCGCGAGCCGGGCGTTTGATTACGCCGCGGCCCTCGCCAGCGCCGACGCCATGGTGGTCCGCATCATTGGTGACTCCTTCCGCAGCAACTGGCCCGTCCAGGTTCAGAACCTGCACACGGCCGTGGCGCAAGCCGATGCGCCGCTGCTCCAGCGCAGCGCCCACACCTTGCGCGGGATCGTGGGGCACTTCGGCGCGGCACCGGTCGACACCCTGAGCCGCCAGATCGAGCTGCTGGGCGCCAAGGGCAGCGTGGACCAAGCCGCGGCCCTGGTAGCGCAGCTGGAAGCCGAACTGAAGGCGCTGGACCTGGCGCTGACCCGGTTCCTGAGCCAGCCGGCCTGAGCAAGGTGGCTCAGTGCTCGGCGGCGAAGCGCCGGCGCACGGCCTGCACCTCGTCCAGCCGGTCCAGGAACACGTCCACGCACTGCGGGTCGAAATGCAGGCCGCGCTGCGCGCGCATGAACTCCACGGCGCGGTCCATCTCCCACGCCGCCTTGTAGGGGCGGGCCGAGGTCAGCGCGTCGAACACGTCGGCCACGGCCACGATGCGCCCCACCAGCGGAATGGCGTCCGCCTTCTGCTTCAGCGGATAGCCGCTCCCGTCGTATTTTTCATGGTGGCTCAGCGCGATGGTGGCCGCCATCTGCAGCAGCGGCGAGTTGCTGTCCGACAGGATCTGGTGGCCGATCACCGGGTGCTGCTTCATGATGGCGAACTCGGCGTCGTCGAGCTTGCCGGGCTTGAGCAGGATGTGGTCCGGGATGCCCACCTTGCCCACGTCGTGCATGGGCGCGGCCTCCAGGATCAGCTGCTGCTGCTCCAGCGGCAGGCCCAGGCGCACGGCGATCATCCAGGAGTAGTGCGCCATGCGCTGGATGTGGTCGCCGGTCTCCGGGTCGCGAAATTCAGCCGCGCGAGAGAGGCGCAGGATGGTCTCGCGCTCGCGCCGCACGATCTCGTCGGTCGCCTTGAGCACTTCCTCGGCCAGCCAGCTGGCCCGGTCCTCCAGCCGCTTCTGGCTGGCGCGCAGGGCCAGCATGTTGCGCATGCGCGCCCTGAACTCGATCCTGTCCAGCGGCTTGGTCAGGAAATCGTTGGCACCGGCTTCGAGCGCGCTGTAACGCACCGTCAGCTCGTCATTGGCCGTCACCATCAGCACGGGGACATCGGCGCGCCCGGGCACGGCGCGAAAACGCTGGATGAAGTCGATGCCATTCAGCGCCGGCATCATGTAGTCCACGATCACCAGGTCGGGCTCGGTGCCCTGGCAATGCGCCAGTGCCTGCAGCGGATCGGTGAAGGCCTCCACCTCGTGCGACTCGCCCAGCTGGCTGATGAAATGCTTGAGCAGGAGCAGATTGGCTTCCACATCGTCGATGATCACTATCTGCATGGCGGGTCCGTTCGGGCATCGATACTACTGCCCCTATCTTAGGCCAGTCGCAGCCGGTGGGCGCGGCGGCTGTCACAGATGGCCAGCGTGACGGAATGCCCCCCGCTCCCCAGGCCGCTCAGTAGCGCAGCACCACCGGCGAGCCGCCCAGCTGGGCGCGCTGCAGCCAGACGAAGACCGAATCCACCGTCACTGTCTCGATGCGATCGCTGTAGCGCTTCTCGCTCGGGTGGTCGTCGAAGGCCACGTTGGCCGCGCCCAGGCGTCCGCCCAGCCGCGTCAGTGCGCCGATCTTGAGCGTCGTGGGCTGGTAGCCCTTGAACTGCAGCCAGGCCTGCGCACGCTCACGTGAGTACACCGTGGGCTCCATGGCCGCGGCCAGCGTCTCGATGGCCCACTGGTTGCTCTGCTGGTACTTCTGGCTCCAGGGATAGCTCACGATGTTGTAGGGCCGGTGGTGCAGCGCGATGGCACGCTGCTCGTGCAACAACAGGGCGTGCAGCTTCGCCTGCACTTCCGGCACGGGCACCACCCAGGCGGCTTCCAGGCGCCAGAGGTCGTCCAGGAAGAACTCGCCCAGGCCCTGGCGGTAGATCGCCGCCTCCTGCGTGCCGCAGTGGTTGAGCTTGTGCAGCACGCGCCACACCTGGCCGCCGTTGCCATCGGGCTGCTTGTAGGCAAACCCCAGGTGCGACCAGCGCAGGCCGTACTTGCTCAGGTCCTGCCCGGCACGCGCCAGCAGCACCACCTGCGCGCCGCTGGCGTCGAGCGCCTGCAGCGTGCGCTCGGCCAGCGTCAGGCCGCGCTCCACGGTGATGGCCTGCAGGGAACGGTTCTCGCAGCTGCGGCCGGCGTGGGCCGGGGCAGCGACCAGCAGCAGGGCCGTCAACAGCCCGGCCAACCATGTGCGGGCGGCCAGAAACAAGAAGACCTTCGCGCCTCGGGGCGCTGCGGCATTCGCCTTGGGAACGGCCCGGCGGCTCACAGGATCACCCGCTCGTTGTGCAGCAGGGCCCGACCCAGCGCATTGGGGATGAAGGCAATGGCCTCGCCCGCCAGCGAGAGCACCACACCGGCGCCGATGACACTGACGGCCAGCACCGTGCCCACGCCCACCACCGAGGCGCCCAGGCCCTTGCCCACGATCTCGATGCTGGCCACCGCGCCGTCGGAGGCGCGCTCCAGCACATAGACCGTGCCCCGCGCCGTGGACTCCACGGTCTTGACGATGAGCACCGCGCCGGTGACGGACAGCGCCACCGGCACCATCACCACCGCAGCGGCGGCCGCGCTGCCCACCACGACCACCGAGGCAACAGGCAGGGCCGAGAGCGTGCTGAGCGCCGAGGCCTCGGTGTGGGCGCGGGCCGGCAGGCTGGCCGCACTGCCCAGGGCCATGGTCATGGCCAAAGTCAGAGATAGCAAACGTTGTTTCATGATGACTCCTGGTTTCGCGGTGTCATTCATTCGCCGCGCATCGCGCTGCGGCGACCGTCCAGGCGGGCTTCGGCCAGGTCGGCTTCGTGGCGGTCACGCAGGGTCTTGGCCAGCGTGAAGGTGGTGGTGATCAGGTAGAGCCAGCTCACGCCCAGAAAGGCCTTGTAGGTCTCGCTGATCTCCATGCGCAGCAGACCCCAGCCCGTGAGCGCCATGGCCAGGAAGAAACCGATCCAGACCACGAACTTGAACATGGGCGAGTCGGCCGGCTTGCCCTCGGCTTCGGCCTTCTCGTTATCACGCACGAACTTGGCCAGCACGAAGGCGGCCGAGAGGCAGAAGAAATAACCCATGACCATGAAGGCGCGGTCCAGGTCCTTGCCCGGCAACCAGGCCAGGCCCACGCCGCAGAGGAAGACGGCGAGCAGGAAGGAAACCCAGACCTGGAGGCCCCAGGCTTTGGAATCGCGGTGGATGAGCACTTGCATGTAGACCCCTTGGGGTGGTTGAACATGCAGGCAGTGTGCGCAGTGCGGGCGCCAGAAAGGGGCTGAAATCAGTACGGGTGGATGATTCTCAGCCTTCAGGTATCTTTAATCGATACCGGACTGCCCACTGGACGGCGGGCGGCGGGCGGCGGGCGGCGGCCAGGCTGGGCCATCGCCCGGCGGGTGCCTCATCTCCTCAGTGCCGGGCGTGGCACACCGCGTCGAGGATATCCAGATAGTGATCCAGCGCCGGCGTGATCTTCTGCGGCACCTTGGCCAGGTCGTCGTAACGACGCAGGCGCACGGCCTCGGCCGCAAAGGGCTGTTGCATGAAGGCCTGCGCCTCCTGCTCGCTGTAGGGGCCGCCCTGCAGCGCCAGGCTGTGGACGGAAGCCGGCGACAGCGTGTCCCGGTAAGCCGGCTCTACCGTGCACAGGTAACGCTTGGCGTCGACGTGCAGGCGGATCGGCTCCAGCACGGCATCTGGCAGCAGGTCCCGCAGGAAGGGCAAGGCGATGAACTGGTGCAGGTCGTCCCTGTCCTGGCCGTGGTCGGCCAGGCCATCGCGCTGAGCGGCCAGCAGATGGCCCAGGTCGTGCAGCAGGCAGGCGACGACGGTCTGCGGCGTCTCCCCGGCCTGCTCGGCCAGGTGGGCGCACTGCAGCGCATGCTCCAGCTGGTTGATCGCCTCGCGGCCGTACTGCGACTGGCCGCGGGTGGTGTAGAGATGACGGATGTCGGTGGTATCGAGTGCCATGATGAACCCGGTTCAGACCAGAAGTTTTCGGATGCGCGCCGACACCAGGTCGATCGCGCTGACGGTGACGATGATGATCAGCATGACGGCACAGGTCTCGGCGTACTGGAAGCCGCGGATGATCTCCCACAGCACCACACCGATGCCGCCGGCGCCGACCATGCCGACCACGGAGGCCGAGCGCACGTTCGATTCGAAGCGGTAGAGCGTGAACGAGATCCACAGGGGCATGACCTGCGGGATGACGCCGTAGACGATTTCGTGCAGGGCGCTGGCGCCGGTGGAGCGGATGCCCTCGACCGGTTGCGGGTCGATGGCCTCCACCGCCTCAGAGAACAGCTTGGCCAGTACGCCCGTGGTGTGGATCCACAGCGCCAGCACCCCCGCAAACGGCCCCAGACCGACAGCCACCACAAACAGCATCGCGAACACCATCTCGTTGATGGCGCGACAGCCATCCATCAGGCGGCGCATGGGCTGGTAGACCCACCACGGCACGATGTTGGCCGAGGCCAGCAGCGCCATGGGCACCGCCGTCACCACGGCCAGCGCCGTCCCCCAGAGGGCGATCTGCAGGGTGACGACCATCTCCTGCACGTACAGCTGCCATTGCGAGAAATTCGGCGGAAAGAAGTCGGCCGCATAGGTGGCCATGTTGCCGGAGTCACGCAACAGGTCGAGCGGGCGCATGTCGGCGCCGCGCCAGGAAGCCGCCAGCACGGCCAGCAGCACGACCCAGGACAGGTGCCAGCTCAGGCTGCGCTTGAGCTGCGGAGGCACCGGCAAGGACGTGCTGACGTTCATTTCAGGGCAGCCAGCTTCTTGTCGATGTCAGCCAGGCGGCTCTTCTTCTCGGCATCACCGAGGTTGGCATCCACCTCGACCTTGTTACGCTGGCCGAACAGGTCCAGCTGGCGGATCGGGATCAGCTGGGCGTTGCTGGATTCCTTGAAGCCTGCCAGCTTGGAGATCTTCATGATGATCTGCTTCTCGCGCTCATCGGTCTTGCCGTAGTTGTAGAAAAACTGCTTCAGCTTCGCCTTGGTGGCCTCGGGCAGGTCCTTGCGCATCACCAGGGGGTCGAGCGGGATCAGCGGCGAAGTCCAGACGATCTTGATGTCCTTGAATTTCTCGGGGTAGCGGATCTGGATCTTCTCCAGGTTCTCACTGTTGTTGGTGGCCACGTCGACCTGCTTGTTGGCCACGGCCAGGGCATTGGTCTCGTGGTTGGCGTTACGCGTGATCCGGAAGTGGGTCTTGGGGTCGATCTTGTTTTGCGCAAAGACGTAGAAGCCCGGCACCAGGAAACCCGAGGTCGAGTTGGGGTCGCCGTTGCTGAAGCTCAGGGATTTGCCGCCCTTGAGCACGTCGTCCAGGCTGTTGATCGGGCTGTCGCGGTGCACGATGAGGTGCGAGTAGTAGCCTTGCGTGCCGTCGGCATTGACCATCTGCGCGAACACTTCGCCGCTGGCGCGATCCACCGCCTCCATGGCCGACTTGTTGCCGAACCAGCCCAGGTGCACCTTGTTGAAACGCATGCCTTCGATGATGCCGGCATAGTCAGGGGCGTAGAAGGCCGTGACCTTCAGGCCGGTCTGGCGGCTCATGTCGTCGATCAGCGGCTGCCAGTCGGCCTTGAGGTTCTGCGTCGATTCGGTCGAGATGATGCCGAAGTTGATGTCTTGCGCCAGCACGCCCGTGCCGGCCAGGCCCAGCGCGAGGGCAGCCGCGCTGCGGGCAAAAATCTTTCTGATCATGGTGGTGACTCCAGGGTGGGGTTGGGGGAACTCATGCGACCTGCGCCAGGGGCGGTACCCAGGGCATGGCCGGCGCGGCGAGGGGCGTGTCATGGACGGGCGGCGCGCCCGTGAGGATTTCGTCGGCCTGCACGCCGTACAGATCGCGCAGCAGGGCCGGGGTCAGGGCCGAGGAGGGGCCGTCGAACACCACCTGGCCCTGGTGCAGCGCCACCACGCGGGGGCAGTACTTGCGCGCCATGTCGACCTGGTGCAGCGAGACGATCACGGTGCAGCGATCCTCGCGGTTGATGCGCGCCAGGATCTCCATGACCTTGCGCGACGATTCAGGGTCGAGCGAGGCGATCGGCTCGTCGGCCAGCACCACCCGGGCGCCCTGCACCAGGGTGCGTGCGATGGCGGCACGCTGCTGCTGGCCGCCGGACAGGGTGGAGGCGCGTTGCGCGTGGCAATCGGCGATGCCGACGCGCGCCAGCGCCTCGATCGCCTGGCTGCGCTCCTGCTGGCTGAACAGGCGCAGCCAGCTGCGCCAGCAGGGGATGCGGTGCAGCAGGCCGACCAGCACGTTCACCAGCACCGGCAGGCGGTCCACCAGGTTGAACTGCTGGAACACAAAACCCACCTGGGCGCGGACCTTGCGGATGTCGCGGTGGATGCGGCCGCCCTGCTGCACGCAGTGCCCGTCGATCTCGATCAGGGATTCGCTGCCGCCATCGGCGGCCACCAGGCCGGCCACGTGGCGCAGCAGGGTGGACTTGCCGGAGCCCGAGGCGCCGATGAGCGCCACCATCTCGCCGTGCTGCACGCTCAGGTTGATGTCGCGCAAGGCGTGCCGGCCATTGGGAAAGTGCTTGTTGAGCTGTCGGATATGGAGTGCGGTGTTCATGGCGTATTCCAAAGTCGTCTATACATCCCAGTTTGGAAGCGACGTGTGACAGGGGTTTGACAGTTGCAGGGCACGGACATGTCGGGCCGACCCGCGCCCAGGCCTCTCAGATCACCCGCCGGCCGACACGCCAGACCGCGCGCACCACGGCCTGGCGCACGCCGCCGGGCAATTCAACCAGGCGCATCTGCACCAGATCGGCGCGCTGGCCGGTGGCGATCTCGCCGCGGTCGTGCAGGCCCGTGGCGCGCGCCGGGTTGCGCGTGACGGTGGCCACCGCCTGCGGCAGGGTCATCAGCTCCTCGTCCACCAGGCGCATCACGCCGCTGAGCAGGCTGCCCGGCACGTAGTCGGAGGACAGGATGTCGAGCAGGCCGTGGCGCGCCAGCTCGGCCGCCGCCACATTGCCCGAGTGCGAGCCGCCGCGCACCACGTTGGGCCCGCCCATCACGGTCAGCAGGCCGAGCTCATGCGCGGTGCGCGCCGCCGCCACCGTGGTCGGAAACTCCGACATGCTGGCGCCTTCGCCATGGGCCTGGCGCACATGCGCCTCGGTGGTGTCGTCATGGCTGGCCAGGGCGGTGCCATGCGCGCGGCAGTAGTCGACGAAGTAGGCACGGTGCGGCTCGGCGTACTGGGCCTGCAGCAGGGCGGCATGCGCCACCTGGCGCTCGAACTTCTCGCCACTCCAGCCCTTCTTGCCGGTGTAGTAGATGCGCGCCTGCTCGATGTCCTCCCACTGGCGCTGGCCCGGGGTGTGGTCCATCAGCGAGATCAGCGACAGGCGCGGGTGCTGCTGGAACGGCCTGAACAGGTCGATGGTGTTGGGCGCCGGCAGCTCGCAGCGCACGTGCAGGTGGTGGTCGGCGCGCAGCAGCTCCTGCGCGGTGGCGGTGTCGATCGTCGCCAGCACCCGGTCCCAGGCGCTGCCGCGCAGGCTGTCGGTGTCGGCCTCGCCCACGCCCAGCGCATCGAACACGGTGGTGATGCCCGCGGCGGCCACTTCGGCGTCGTGCGCGAGCAGCGCGGGCAGCTCGGCCCAGTGCACCTTGGGGCGCGGCATCAGGTGGCGTTCGAAATTATCGGTGTGCATCTCCACCAGACCGGGCAGCAGGTAGTCGCCCTCCAGGTCGATGGCGGCCGGGTCCGCGCTGCCGCCGCTGTCGAAATCGGCCAGGCGGCCGTCGGCCACGGCGAGGGTGCCGTGCACCACTTCGCCGGGCAGCACCAGGCGGGCATTCTTGAAGACGATCTGGCTGTTCATGCGCTTCTCCGGAATTCGGCGACGTTGACGCGACGCGTGGCGACCTGCGCCCCGACGCCGGCGTCGTGAAAGATGCCCACCAGCGCGGCGCCGCGGGCCACCGCCTCGTGGATCAGCTCGATCACGGTGGCGGTGTTGGCGGCGTCGAGCGAGGCCGTGGGTTCGTCCAGCAGCAGCAGCGGCCGCGGCTTGATCATGTTGCGGGCAATGTTGATGCGCTGCTGCTCACCGCCCGAGAAGGTGGCCGGCGGCAGGTGCCACAGGCGCTCGGGTATGCGCAGGCGCGTCAGCCACAGTCTTGCCTGCTCGCGCGCGGCGGCCAGGGCCACCGCGTCGTCGCCAGCGTCCTCGGCCAGCGGCTCGGCCACCACATCCAGCGCGCCCACGCGCGGGATCACGCGCAGGAACTGGCTGACGTAGCCGATGGTGTGGCGGCGCAGCTCCACCAGCGCGCGTGGCGTGGCCTCGGTGATCTCCACCGCTGCGCCGCCGGGTGCCTGCACCGTGATGCGGCCGGCGCTGGCGCGGTAGTTGGCATAGATCAGCTTGAGCAGCGTGCTCTTGCCCATGCCCGAGGGGCCGTCGAGCACGATGCATTCGCCCGGGGCGACGCTGAGGTCGACCTGATCGAGCACGGGCAGCTCAACGCCGTTCTGGTGGTGCAGGGTGAAGCGCTTGGCCACCCCTTTCATCTGGAGCAGGGGTGCGTTCATGGCGGCAGTACCGAAGAGACGAGAAGCTGGGTGTAGGGGTGTTGCGGGTCGTCCAGCAGCTGGTCGGTCAGGCCGGACTCGACCACACGGCCGCGCTGCATGACCATCATGCGGTGCGCCAGCAGGCGGGCCACCGCCAGATCGTGCGTGACGATGATCACGGCCAGCTGCATCTGGCGCGTCAGCTGGCGCAGCATGTCCAGCAGGCGCGCCTGCACGGAGACGTCCAGCCCCGAGGTCGGCTCGTCCATGAACACCAGGCGCGGCTGCGTGACCAGGTTGCGCGCGATCTGCAGGCGCTGGCGCATGCCGCCGGAGTAGGCGCGCGGCGCCTCGTCGATGCGCGCCGGGTCGATCTCCACGCGCTGCAGCCATTCCTGCGCGGTGGCGCGCAGGCGGCCGTAGTGGCGCTCGCCCAGGCCCATCAGGCGCTCGCCCACGTTGGCGCCGGCCGAGACGTCCATGCGCAGGCCGTCGGCGGCGTTCTGGTGCACGAAGCCCCAGTCGGTGCGCGCCAGCAGCCGGCGCTGTGCCTCGCTCATGGCAAACACGTCCTGCACGGCGCCGTCACGGGACTGGAACAGCACGCTGCCGGCATCGGGCTGGCTGCGCGCGGCCACGGCGTTGAGCAGGGTGGACTTGCCCGAGCCGGATTCGCCCACCACGGCCAGCACCTCGCCGGGCCAGAGGTCGAAGGAGGCGTCGTGCAGGGCCACGCGCTCGCCGTAGCGTTTGCCAATGCCGCGCACCTGCAGCAGTGGAAGATTTGTCCTTGTCATTTCAGTGGCTCCAGCGCGCACGTTGCACCGTATGAGACGGTCTAAGCGGGGAACGCCGTGGAACCGGCTTTGCCGGGCCACTGGCGTTGCCCCCTTGAGGGGGGAGGCGGCCACACGAAGTGGGCAAGCAACGGGGGTGTTTCATATTTCGATCACGAAGCTCAGGCCGTGTTGGGTGAAGCCGAGCGATTCATAGAAGGCATGCGCCGCCTGGCGCTTGCGGTTGGACGACAGCGCCAGCTTGTAGCAGCCGGCTTCCCGCGCCTGCGCCACGGCGTGGGCCATCATCTGCCGGCCGATGCCCCGGCCCTGGCGGTCCGGCGCCACCACCACGTCCTCGGCGATGGCCGAGGGCGTGCCGCGGTGCGCCAGGTTGTGCATGACCAGCAAGGCATAGCTGCCGACCACGCTGCCGTCACCTTCGTCGCAGGCGACGAAGAGGCGGTAGCTGGGATAGCGGGCGAATTCGGCAAACACCGCGCGGGCCTGCTCCTCGCCCAGCACGCGGCCGTCATCCAGGCCCGGCTGGGCATACAGGTCCAGCACGGCCGGCAGGTCGTCGGCCTGCGCCTGGCGCATGACGATGCTCATGCCAGCTCCTTGGGGGTGACTTCATGCGTCACGGCGGGAACGGCCGGCTGGCGCGACTGGCAGTAGTCCGAGTCCGAGCACACGTGCAGACGGCTGCCCGCGTCGTCGGTGATGACCTCGTCCAGAAAGCTGTCGGTGGCGCCGCACAGGGCGCAGGCCGCGTCCCAGCGCTGCACCTCGAAGGGATGGTCCTCGAAGCCCAGGCTCTCCACCGCGGTGTAGGGCGGCACGGCATAGATGCGCTTCTCGCGCCCGGCGCCGAAGAGCTGCAGCGCCGGACTCATGTGCATCTTGGGGTTGTCGAACTTGGGGATCGGCGAGGGCGCCATGATGTAACGCCCGTTCACCAGCACCGGGTAGTCGTAGGTGGTGGCGATGTGTCCGTAGCGCGCGATGTCCTCGTACAGCTTCACGTGCATCAGGCCGTACTCGGCCAGACCGTGCAGGGTGCGCGTCTCGGTCTCGCGCGGCTCCAGCCGCTGCATCGGTTCGGGCACCGGCACCTGGTAGACCATGAGCTGGCCTTCGCGCAGCGGCGTCTCGGGAATGCGGTGGCGGGTCTGGATCAGGCTCGCCTCGGTGGTGCGGGTGGTGGTGGCCACGCCGGTGGTGCGCTCGAAAAAGCGCCGGATGTTGACCGCGTTGACGGTGTCGTCCGAACCCTGGTCGATGACCTTGAGCACGTCCTGCGGGCCGATGACGGCCGCCGTGACCTGGATGCCGCCGGTGCCCCAGCCGTAGGGCAGCGGCATCTCGCGCGAACCGAAGGGCACCTGGTAACCCGGGATGGCCACCGCCTTGAGGATGGCGCGGCGGATCATGCGCTTGGTGCGCTCGTCGAGGTAGGCGAAATTGACTTGCGGCGCGTTCATGCGGGGTCTCCTTCGGCGCCCGGCTGCGGGGCGGCGGCGCGCAGGCGGCGCACCAGTTCGAGCTCGGACTGGAAGTCCACGTAATGCGGCAGCTTGAGGTGCTGCACGAAACCCGAGGCCTCCAGGCTGTCGCTGTGCGAGAGCACGAACTCCTGCATCTGCGCTGGCGACTCGACCGGTTCGCCCAGCTCCTCGGCGCGCAGGGCGCGGTCCACCAGGCTCATGGCCATGGCCTTGCGCTCGCTGTGGCCGAAGGCCAGGCCATAGCCGCGCGTGAACTGCGGCGGCTCGGTCTTGCTGCCGGCGAACTGGTTGACCATCTCGCACTCGGTGATCTCCAGGTCGCCGATGGAGATGGCAAAACCCAGCTCCTCCGGCTCGATCTCCAGCGCCACCTGCCCGAGCCGGATCTCCCCCACGAAAGGGTGGCTGTGCGAGTAACCGCGCTGGGTCGAATAGGCCATGGCCAGCAGGAAACCTTCGTCGCCGCGCGCCAGGTTCTGCAGGCGGGTGGCCCGGTCGGCCGGGAAACGCAGCGGCGCACGCGTGAGGTCCATGGGTGCCGGGTCGCCCGGCGGCACGGGGCGGGTTTCGATCAGGCCCTCCTGGTTCAGCAGGTCCACCACGCGCGGCACGGCGCCCTCCTCGGCGCCCTCCTCGGCGCCCTCCTCGGCGACCGCCGCGGCGCTGTCGCTGCGCGGGCTGTCCGGGCTGTTGGCCAGCAGGGTGAAGTCGAGCAGGCGCTGGGTGTAGTCGTAGGTCGGCCCCAGCACCTGGCCGCCGGGCAGGTCCTTGAAGGTGGCCGAGATGCGGCGCTCCAGCGCCATGCGCGCGGTGTCCAGCGGCAGGGTGCTGCCCAGGCGCGGCAGCGTGGCGCGGTAGGCGCGCAGCAGGAAGATGGCCTCCACCAGGTCGCCAGCCGCCTGCTTGATGGCCAGCGCGGCCAGCTCGGGGTCGTAGACCGAGCCTTCGGTCATGACACGATCCACCGAGAGCTTGAGCTGCTGGCGGATCTGCGCCACCGACAGCTCGGGCAGGGCGCGGTCACCGCGGCGCTGCTCGGCCAGCAGGCGGTAGCTGTTGAGGATGGCGGTTTCCCCGCCCTTGACGGCCACGTACATATCAGGCCTCCACGGTGTGTTCGATGCGCGTGCTGCGCGGCAGGCCAACGATCTGCTGCGGTGTGGCCAGGAACAGGTCCACACCGCGCGGAAAGGCCGCGTGGTTGGCCGCCCACTGCGCCACGAAGTCCCGCGGCAGTCCCAGCGCCTGCAGGGTGCTCTCGCCCTGGATGCCGGGACCGCTCAGGCGCCAGTCATCCGCGGCCCCAGCGGCCAGAGACGCCACGTCGATCACGCAGGTGGTCGACTGGTCGGGGTAGTTCTCGCTGCCGCCGGCAAAAGCCTCCAGCGCCGGCAGGTCATCACCCTCGGCGACCCAGGCGAACTGCGCCCGGGCCGGCGCTGCGACCAGCTGGCAGCCGGTGTGAAAACGCAGCCAGGCCGCGGCATCGCTGTCGCGCAGCGCCGGCGACAGCCACAGGCTGCAGTCGGCATCCAGCAGGGCCAGCAGCAGCACGGCCGAGGCGGCATGGCCGACACGCGGTACTTCGGCGTCGTGCACCACATCCACCAGCCGGCCCGGATGCGACAGCGCCTGCAGCGCCGCGCGGAAGACCTGCTGACTCCCGAAAGCCTCGTGGGAAAAACCTGCACCAAGGGTGGAGAGGTCCTGGGGGTTCATGCGCCCTCCTCCTCGTCGGCGGCACCGGCGCCGCTTTCGCGCGCCACGGTGAAGAAATCGACCTTGGTGCTCTGGACGCGCTCGGCCCGCTCGGCGCGCAAGCGGGCCAGGTGCTGGCGCACCGGCGTCAACAGCCGGGCCTCGAGCACGGCCTGCTGCGCCGGGTCCTGCAGCAGCGCGTCGGCCAGCGCGGCCAGCTGCGCCTGGCGATGCGAGCGCCCCAGCACATAGGCCACGCCCACGGGCGCCGGTGCGGCGTCGCCCTCCAGGCGCAGGGCGCAGCGCGTGACAGTGACCTCACCCAGGTTGAAGCGCTCCCCCGTGCCGCCGGCACGGCCCTGCACCATCATCAGCCCGGTCTCGGGCGCGCGCAGCCAGCGCGGCGCGGCGCCGGCCTGCGGGCCCAGCACGGACTCCAGCAGCGCCTGCGGCGCGCGCGCCAGCAGCGCCATCCAGTCCGCGCGGACCAGGGGCCGGGCCGGGCCCGGGTTGTCAAATGCGTGAAACATCACTCTGCTATCCTGAAGTTGTCTAGACAATTTGATTGCCTGCCGCCAGCTTAAAGATCCTTGATGTAGGTTTCATGACAGCCACCACGACCTTCCCCAGCCCCCTCCAGACCGCGCCGGCCGGGCGCGAGAGTTTCTGGATCCGCATCGCCACCGAACTGGCCGAGGCCATCGGCCGCGGGGTCTACGCCCCGGGTCAGCGCCTGCCCTCCGAACACGCGCTGGCCGAGCAGTACGGCGTGAACCGCCACACCATCCGCCGCTCGCTGTCCAGCCTGTGCAGCCAGGGCCTGGTACGCATCAGCCAGGGCAGCGGCACCTATGTGGAAGACTTCGCGGTGGACCTGGCGCTGGGCAAACGCACCCGCCACCACCAGAACCTGGCACAGGCCGGCCTGCGCGGCGACCTGCAGGTGCTGGCCGCGCGCACCGTGCGCGCCACGGCAGCCCAGGCGCGCGCGCTGCAGCTGCCGGCCCGCAGCACGCTGCTGTGGCTGCGCGTGCTGGGTGAGGCCGAGCAGCAGCCGCTGCAGGTCAGCGAGCGCCTCTTCCCCCTGCCGCGTTTTGCCAACCTGGAAGCCGTGGTGCGCGAGACCGGCTCCATCACCGCCGCCTTTGCGGCGCACGGCGTGGCCGACTACACGCGCCGCGAAAGCCGCATCACCGCCCAAATGCCCGACACCGAAGTCGCCGCCATCCTCAAGCAGGCCCAGAGCCGCCCCGTGCTGCAGGTGGAGAGCGTGAACGTGGACCCGCATGGCGTGCCGATCGAGTACGCCACCGCCTGGTTCGCCGGCGACCGCGTCAAGCTGACGGTGAGCCACGATGAGCACTGAGCCGGCCTACCGCTACGCCATCTACTACGCCCCGCGCCCGGACAGCCCCGAGTGGCAGGCCGGCAGCCGCTGGCTGGGCCGCTGCGCGGCGCGCCAGCAAACGCTGACGCCACCCGACATCCCGGGCCTGCCGGCCGCGGAGTTCCTGCGCCTGACGGCCGCGCCGCGCCGTTATGGCTGGCACGGCACGCTCAAGGCGCCGTTTACGCTGGCCGAGGGCGTGAGCCCCGCGCAGCTGCGCGATGCCGTGCGGAACCTATGCCGACAGCTGCAGCCCTTTGATCTGCCCGCCTTGCAGGTGGCGCGGCTGGACGATTTCCTGGCCATGGTGCCCGGCGGCGCCGAGCCGGCCATCAACGCCGTGCAGCGGGCCTGCGTGACGCAGTTGCAGCCGCTGGCCGCGCCGCTGCCGCCCGCGGAACTGCAGCGCCGCCGCGCCGCCGGCCTGACACCAGAAGAGGATGCGCTGCTGCTGCGCTGGGGCTACCCCTATGTGCTGGAGCGCTACCGTTTCCACTGCTCGCTCACCGGTCCGCTGCGCGGTGTAGCGCCGGCCGTGGTCGACACGCTACAGGCCGCCGCGCAGGCATGGTTCGCCCCCCTGCCGGCCAGTCGTTTCGACGCCGTGGCCCTGCTGGCCGAACCCAGCCCAGGCGCCGACTTCGTGCTGCTGGAACACGTGCCCCTCGGCCCGGAAGCCGGCGCATGAGCCAGCGCCTGCTCTACGTCATGGGCCCCTCGGGCGCCGGCAAGGACAGCCTGCTGGCCTGGCTGCGCGCACGGCTGCCCCCCACGCTGCCGCTGCACTGGGCCCGCCGCACCATCAGCCGCCCGGCCCAGGCCGGCGGCGAGGCGCACGAAAGCGTGGACGCCGCGAGCTTCGAACGCCTGCGCGCTGCGCAGGCCTTCGGCCTGCACTGGGCGGCCCACGAGCTGCTCTACGGCGTGCGGCACCAGGAGCTGGCACCGTTGCAAGCGGGCCGCTGGGTGCTGCTCAACGGCTCGCGCGCCTACCTGCCCGAGGCGCAGCTGCACTACCCCGAGCTGACGGTGCTGCACATCACGGCCAGCGCCGAGGTGCTGCAGCAGCGCCTGCTGGCGCGCGGCCGCGAGAGTGCCGACACGGTGGCACAACGCGTGCAGCGCGCCGGCGCCTACCGCCCGGGCGGGGCGCAGCGGCTGATCGAGGTGCGCAACGACGGCACGCTGGATGCCGCAGGCGCGCAACTGCTGCAGGCGCTGTCACGGCTGGAAGGCTGGCCAGGGTAGCCCAAGTACTGCAACCCAGAGGTAGAGGAACATGATGAAAGCGATGGATTCGTGCGCAGGGCCAGGCGCAAACCACAGCCATAGCCTTCGCTATGGCGAGGATTTGCAACGCGGCCCTGCGCGCGAAGGCGCGCTTTCATGTTTCGATACGTCTGGGGCGCAGTACTAGACCCTGCCCTGGGAAACAACGCATCACGCCCCTTGGTCGAGGAGGGCCCCGGAATACCCACGTCCGCGCCCGGGTGGTCCGGGCCAGGCCCCTGAACCTGCGCAAGGCCCGCGCAGAATGTCTGGAACAAACACAACACTGAGGAGACTTGCCATGCGCCCCACCCTGCTGACGTCCCTGCTTCTCACCCTGGGCCTGCCCGGCCTGGCCCTGGCCGCCGACGCGGCGGCCGGCAAGGCCAAGGTGGACATGGTCTGCGCCGCCTGCCACGGCGCCACCGGCGTGAGCGTGAGCGATGCCATTCCCAACCTGGCGGGGCAGAAGACGGTCTACCTGGAAAACCAGCTCAAGGCGCTGAAAGACGGCTCGCGCAAGGCCCCGGTGATGAACGCCATCGCCAGCCAGCTCAGCGCCGATGACATCGCCGACGTGGCGGCCTTCTTCGCATCGCAGAGCGGCGCCACCAGCACCGGCAAATCAGCCCTGCTGCCCAACCTGGCCAAGACCAACATGAGCTTCCCCGAGGGCTATCCCAACGGTTACCTCAAGTACCACACCATCAACTTCCCGGCGACCAGGCAGGTGCGTTATTACTACGCCAACCCCGCGGCCGTGGCTGCGGCCCGGGAAGGCCGCGACGTGCCTAACGGGGCCTCTCTGATGGTCGAGGTGCACGCCGCCAAGCTCGACACCGACAAGAAGCCCATCACCGGACCCGACGGCTTCTATGTGGCCGACAAGCTGATGTTCTACACCGCCATGGCCCGCGAAGCCGGTTGGGGCAAAGACATCCCCGACATGCTGCGCAACGCCGAGTGGAACTACAGCGTGTACACCGTGGCCAGGCAGCACCGCCCCGGCGTGAACCAGGCCGAGTGCCTGGCCTGCCACAAACCGCTGGACCAGAGCAGCTACATGTTCACCATCAAGGAACTGACGGCGGCGGTGAAAGCGAAGTGAAGCCCGGCAGCGGCCGCTAGACGCCGGCGGGCAGCTTGGCGCGCATGGCCTGGCGACGGTCCAGCTTGCGGCCGTCGGCGATGAAGGTGCCGTCGCCCACGGCGTGCAGCATGCGGCGTTCCTTGCGCGTGGTCTCCACCCAGGCGGCCACGCCTTGCAGGAACACGACGCCGTGCTTGCGCTTGTAGTCGATCACCCGGCACTCGATGTTGGCCAGGCACTCTGCGATCAGCGGCGCCTTGACTTGGCTGGCTTGGAGCGGCGTGAGCTTGAACTTGGCGAACTTGTCCGTGTCGGTGCCGGAACAGGTGCCCACACCCACCACCTTGTCGAGCAGGTCCACCGCGGGGATGGCGATCACGCATTCTTTCGTCTTGCGCAAGGCGGCAAAGGAATGGTTCCACGGCCCGGTGGTGATGGCAAACACCGGCGTGAAGTCGACCACCATGGTCCAGGAGATGGTCATGATGTTGGATTGTTTGCCGTCATGGGTGGTGACGAGCACCACGGGGCCGGGCTCCAGCAGGGTGAAGGCTTGGTTGAGGGGAAGTTTTTTCACAAACAGCCTTTGAAGGGTTGTTATGTAGTTGTAGCATCTTGCGCAGAAACAAGGGGGAATGGCCATGAACACCGAAATCAAAGGCAATGCCGACTACACCGGGTATTGGACCGGATCAATCTCCGGGACAAATCAGGGCGGGCTCACGCTTGATGCGCGCCAAGAGGGTCACCGAGTCACTGGGACGGCGAAGCTTAGTGAACCCAGTCTTGGACAGTACGAGTATTTTCTCGAAGGAACGGTCTCTCACGATGGCTCGTTGTCGGCCAGATTGACACCTGGTCGCCAATCAACCACCACTTTTCAATTGGGCACTGTGAATCTTCTCTGCTCAATGGACTCGCCCGGCAGCCTGCTAGGGCGATGGAAGTCAGATGTTGGGACGGAGGGAATCGTATCGGCAAAGCGCTTCGAGAAGGACATGACAGCCGCTGCTCTTCCCAAATCAAATTCGGTGTTTCTAGTCCATGGCCATGACGAAGGAGCAAAACATTCTGTCGCACGTTTCCTTGAGCAACTAGGCGTTAAACCTGTCATTCTTCAAGAGCAAATCAATCGGGGCATGACAGTCATCGAGAAGTTTGAAGAGTTTGCAGACCGTGCCGGATTTGCAGTCATTTTGATGACCCCCGACGATTTTGGGTATCCAGCAGGAAAAGAAGAGGAGAAGCGACATCGCCCTCGACAGAATGTCGTGCTTGAGCTTGGCTATTTCTCGGCAAAGCTCGGGCGCGCCAAAACTCTGGTGCTCATCAAAGGTGACGTGGAAATGCCGTCCGATGTGTTTGGCCTTGTATATGAACCCATGGAACAAGGCGAGGGGTGGAAAATGCGGTTGGCGCGAGAATTGGCGGCTTCGGGATTCAAAATCGACATGAACCGCGCCGTCGCCCCAGGACAGCTGTGACTCTCGTTACACCGAGAGTTCGCTGACCCATTTCTGCAACTCGCGCTCTACCACCGCCTCATTCAGCCCCACCGTATCAAAGATACTCGTCCAAACAGCTTGTTATGGCCGCGGGCAGCCTTCCACCTGTTCGGCGCAACTGGAGCGGGCACTCCAAAAATTGGTGAGCATAGGGACTATGGGAAGAGCTACTGCGCTTGGAACTCACGATGCGACCGTTGGGATACAAGACCTGACCTCGTGCTGCTCAGATGACCTGGACGACCACCTTTAGGAACCAGTACGCCAGCAGGGCCAGCCCCAAGACAGATTGCAAACCCCAGGCCCAGCCCACAATCCGACGCTGCGTTGGCTGCTGCACGAGGAAGAATCGAAGGATGGGGCCCAGGACGGCGGCCAGACCGCACAGCCCGGCCCAAAGGCCCCAGACGATGCCGACGCCCGTGCAGCCGAAGCCTTCGCAGCGCAGGCTCCACGCGTAGACCGCACATCCGAGCACCAGCCCCACCAGCAACAGGTACAGGCCGGAAAAGAAGGCCCTCATGAGGCGCTGGGCCTATTGCGCTGGCGCCATCAAGACCGCCACCTGCTCACGCAGCGCGTCCAGCTGCACCTGGTCCGCGGGCATTGCCGGCCCCACATTCAACCCCACCGTATTAAAGAGCCCCCGCCGGAACGGCTTGGCCATGGCCGTGGGTTTGCCGCCCACCAGCTCGGCGCGGCTGAAGTAGGAGCCCCAGAGATTGGTCAGTGCCATGGGCACCACGGGAGCGGGCTGCATCTCCAGGATCTTCATGAGGCCGCCCTTGAACTCCTGCAGGGTGCCGTCGTGCGTGATACCGCCTTCGGGGAAGATGGCGAGCAGGTCGCCCTCTTTCAGCACCTGGGCGGCGGCGATGAAGGCGGCTTCGTAAGCTGCGGGGTCTTCGGCACGCGGGGCGATGGGGATGGCCTTGGCCAGCTTGAAGAGCCAGCCCAGCACCGGGATCTTGAAGATGCGGTGGTCCATGATGAAACGGATGGGGCGCGGGCTGGCGGCCATGAGCAGCACCGCGTCCACGAAGCTCACGTGGTTGCAGGCCAGGATGGCGGGGCCGGTGGTGGGGATGTGCTCGTCGCCCGTGACCTTGAAGCGGTAGACGAAGTGACTCATGACCCAGGCCACGAAACGCAGCAGGTACTCGGGCACCAGCAGAAAGATGTAGAGCGCCACCACGGCGTTGGCCAGGCCCACCAGGAAGAAGATCTGCGGGATGCTCACGTCCATGGCCAGCAGGGCGCCGGTGATCAGCGAGCTGGCGATCATGAAGAGCGCGTTGAGGATGTTGTTGGCCGCGATGATGCGCGCGCGGTGCGTGGCCGGGCTGCGCAACTGGATCAGCGCGTACATGGGCACGCTGTACAGGCCCGCAAAGAGGCTGAGCAGCAGCAGGTCGGCCATGACGCGCCAGTGGGCGCTCTGGGCCAGGAAGGCGCCCAGGCCCATCACCTCGGAAGGCGGCAGGCTGCGCGAGGCGAAGTAGAGATCGATGGCGAAGACCGTCATGCCGATGGCGCCCAGGGGCACCAGGCCGATCTCCACATGGCGGCGGCTCAGCATCTCGCACATGAGCGAGCCGATGCCGATGCCGATGGAGAACACCACCAGCAGCAGTGAGGCCACGTGCGCGTCGCCGTGCAGCACCTCCTTGGCGAAGCTGGGGAACTGGCTCAGGAAGACGGCGCCGAAGAACCACATCCAGCTGATGCCCAGCAAGGAGCGGAAGACCACGATGTTGCCGTGCGCGAGCTTGAGGTTGCGCCAGGTCTCGGACACCGGGTTCCAGTTGATCCTGAGCCCGGGGTCGGTGGCCGGCGCCGCGGGGATGCGCGCCGCTGCGGCCCGCCCCACCACGGCCAGGGCGACACAGGCGAAGGCCACGTTCTGGTGACCCACCTCGGGGATGGCCACGATGAGGCCGCCCACCACATTGCCCAGCAGGATGGCCACGAAGGTGCCCATCTCCACCATGCCGTTGCCGCCCGTGAGCTCGCGCTCGCTGAGCACCTGCGGCAGGTAGGCGAACTTGACCGGGCCGAAGAGCGTGGAGTGCAGGCCCATCATGAAGGTGCACAGCAGCAGGGCCGGCACATTGGCCATGATGAAGCCCCAGCCCGCCACCAGCATGATGGCGATTTCCAGGTTCTTGACGAAGCGGATCATGGCCGTCTTCTCGAACTTGTCGGTCAGCTGCCCGCTGGTCGCACTGAACAGCAGGAAGGGCAGGATGAAAAGCGCGCCGATCACCAGGCCCGCCATGGCGGGCGGCAGCCAGCTCACCTGCAACTGGTAGGTCACCATGACGGTGAAGGCGAACTTGAAGAGGTTGTCGTTGGCCGCACCGCTGAACTGCGTCCAGAAGAAGGGCGCGAAGCGGCGCTGGCGCAGCAGGGCGAACTGGTTGGGGTGTTCGCCATGGGCTGCGGCGTGGTCGTTCTTGTGTTCCAAGATGTCTCCTCCGTTATCGTTGAGTGGCATTCTGCCCGAGGGCGTGCAATGCGCGTATGACAGGCCAGGCGGCGAATGCGGCCACCAGATGCTTGAGGCTGTGGCCCGACACAAGCTGGCCCGTGGCGTCGAAGATCACGTGGTCGGCCAGCTCCAGCCCCTTGGCCAGGGCATAGAGGCCGATGAGCACGCCCCAGCGCACCGCCAGCGCCCCAGGCAGGGCCGGCACCACGGCCAGCACCAGCAGCAGCGCCATGCCCCCGCCTTGCAGCAGGGCCCAGGGCAGGAGGTTGCCGTTCGCCGCCCAGAGGGCCACGCTCCAGCCGCCCAGGCCCAGCACGGCCAGCGCCAGGCCCCAACCGGCCCGGGCACGCAGCTGGCTGGCCACGCCCAGGCCCAGCAGGCCGGCGAAGGCCACCGTCATGCCCAGGCGGTCCACCACCAGGCCCGCGTCATCGGGCTGCCAGTGGTACCACGCTGAACACAGGGCGGTGAGCAGCAGGCCGGCGAAGAACAGGGCCGCCAGCTGGCGCTGCGGGCGCGCCAGCGCGACGGCCGGCACACGGCCCAGCACCTGCAGGCCCAGCGCGCCGAACAGCGCAAACGGCAGGTTGCTCAGCACGTCCAGCGCGCAGGGGATGCCGAGCCAGGCGCGCTGGTCGGCGAAGTGGTGGTAGTGCGCGTGCTGGGCCAGCGGTGGCGCCAGGGCGGCCAGCAGGGCCAGCGCCAGGACGGCCAGGGACAGGACGGTTTCGGTGCGCGAGAGGGTCAGTGGCATGGGGGGCTCCGGTTGACGGGATGGGCCGCAGTGTGTGGCGCACCGGCCGCAGCGGGCGCAGATTCCTGCCTTTTGCTCTTCCGAATGAACTCAGGGTATCGATAATCGATACCCGACACCGGAGACACCATGAGCACCACCGCCGACCTCGTCCTGGCCCTGAAGAAAGAACTCAAGGCCGCCCACCTGACCTATGCCGGCCTGGCGAAGAAGCTGGGCATGGCCGAGAGCAGCGTCAAGCGCATGCTGGCCAAGGGGGACATGCCGCTCTCGCGCATCGACGCGATCTGCCGCGCGCTCAAGCTGGACTTCGCCGAACTCGCGCGCCGCGTGGCCGACGCCCAGCCCCTGCTGGCCGAACTCACGCAGCAACAGGAGAAGGCCGTGGTGGCCGACAAGAAGCTGTTGCTGGTGGCCATCTGCGTGCTGAGCCAGTGGACGCTGGAGCAGATGGTGGCGGCCTACCGCCTGACGGAAGCCGAGTGCGTGAAGTACCTGGCCCAGCTGGACCGCATCGGCATCATCGAGCTGCGCCCGCTCAACCGCTACCGCCTCAAGCTGGCCAAGACCTTCCGCTGGCGCCCGCATGGCCCGGTGATGGACTACTTCCGCGAGCACGCGCTGCTGGACTATTACAGCGGCGGCTTCGACGGCCACGGCGAAGGCCTGCTGCTGGTGCACGGCAGCATCGCGCGCAGCCTGGCGCCGTCTTTCATGGAGCGCCTGCAGCGCGTGGCGCAGGATTTCGCCACCCAGCACCAGAGCGACCAGAAACTGCCCGAGAAGGACCGCGAGGGCTACACCTTGCTGCTGGCCATGCGCAGCTGGGAGTTCGAGGCCTTTGCTGCACTGCGGCGCTGACTTTCCTTGCGTCCGGCTTGATATGGATCAACCCGGAACATACCCCCGGGGCTATAACTCCTGAACAGCCGCGCCCGATGGCGGGCGCGGCACACACCAGGAGACAAGACCATGGCCCATATCGTGATACTCGGCGCAGGCATCGGCGGCATGCCGATGGCGTATGAGATGCGTGCGCTGGCGCGCGCGGAAGACAGGATCACCGTCATTTCCAACAACCCGAAGTTCCACTTCGTCCCGTCCAACCCCTGGGTGGCGGTGGACTGGCGCAAGCGCGACGACATCGAGATGGACATCGCGCCGGTGCTGGCCAAGAAGAAGATCGACTTCATCGGCGTCGGGGCCAAGCGCCTGCACCCCGAGAAGAACCAGATCGAGCTGGACGACGGCCGCACGGTGGACTACGACTATCTGGTGATCGCCACCGGCCCCCGGCTGGCCTTCGAGGAAGTGGAAGGCCTGGGCCCCCAGGGCCACACCCAGTCGATCTGCCACGTGGACCACGCGGTGGAAGCCGAAAAGAACTGGCAGGCCTTCGTCAAGAACCCGGGCCAGGTGGTGGTGGGCGCGGTGCAAGGCGCCTCGTGCTACGGCCCGGCCTACGAGTACGCCATGATCATGGACACCGACCTGCGCCGCCGCAAGATCCGCGACAAGGTGCCCATGACTTTCGTCACCGCGGAGCCCTATATCGGCCACCTGGGCCTGGGCGGTGTGGGCGATTCCAAGGGCCTGCTCGAATCGGTCATGCGCGACCGCCACATCAAGTGGATCTGCAATGCCAAGACCACCAAGGTCGAAGCCGGCAAGATGTACGTCACGGAACACAACGAGGACGGCACGCCCAAGAAGGAGCACGTGCTGGACTTCAAGTTCTCCATGATGTTGCCGGCCTTCAAGGGCATCGACGCGGTGGCCGGCATCGAGGGGCTGACCAACCCGCGCGGTTTCATCCTGATCGACCCGCAGCAGCGCAACCCCAAGTTCAGGAACATCTACGCCGTGGGTGTGTGCGTGGCGATTCCGCCCGTGGAGGCCACACCGGTGCCCACGGGCGCGCCCAAGACGGGTTACATGATCGAGTCCATGGTCACGGCCACGGCGCACAACATCCGCGACGAACTCGACGGCAAGGCGCCCTCCACCAAGGCCACCTGGAACGCCGTGTGCCTGGCCGACTTCGGCGACACCGGCGCCTGCTTCGTGGCGCTGCCGCAGATCCCGCCGCGCAACGTGAACTGGTTCTCCCAGGGCAAGTGGGTGCACCTGGCCAAGATCGCCTTCGAAAAATACTTCATGCGCAAGATGAAGGCCGGCACCTCGGAGCCGCTGTTCGAGAAGATGGTGATGAACGCCCTGGGCATCATGAAGCTCAAGGACAAATAGGCGCCCCGCGTCCGCCATGGCCACCGGCTACGTGTTCTTCGATGCCGAGCTGCGCGATCGTTTCGTGCAGGGCTTGGCGGCACGTGCGCTGACATGCAGCACGCGCAAGGACACGATGGAAGGCTGGGTGGTCGAGCTGACCGCCGACCCCGATGACGCGTTGCTGGATACCCTGGAGGCCGACTACGAGACGCTGATGCAGGAGCAGATGCAACGCGCCGAGGCGCGGCCCGACTGGGGCAGCCACCAGGTGGCCAGCCTGAGCATCACACGTGCCGACGGCAGCACGGCCGCGGTGCGCCTGCCGCCGGCGGTGGCACGCCCGCTGATGGAACATTTCAGCGCCGAGGAGGCGCACGCGCTGGTAACGGCGATTGCGCACAGCCTGGAAAACCCCGTGGACGGGCCGCTGTGCCGCAAGGACCTGCTGCAGACCCGGCCGCAGGAATGAGGCGCCCGCCCAGGGCCTGTTCACACGCATTTCTCAAGATGCGTTGTGGATCAAAAAAGTCATGCGGTAGGCGCGTGGACGCCGCCGGGGTCATCCCCGGCAAGTCCGCGCAACACCCCGCATGGCTTTTTTGGCCACAACCCGAAGGGAATGGGGTGAAAACAGCGCCACTCGTTGTTGCACTCCTAGCCCAGGCGGGCAGCATGGGTGTCGTCGTGCGCCTAGATTGGCGCTGTTTTCACCCCGTTCGCACTTGAGAAATGCGTGTGAACAGGCCCTACGCCGTGAAGACCGTGAGCACGCCGGTGTAGCCGTAGACGTGATGGCGCGCGATCTCGCCGCCGGCGAAGAAACCGATCAGCGGCACGTCGCCCAGCGCGTGACGCACGATCTGCAGCTCGGCGCTGGGGCCGCCGAAGTGCGGCCCGCCGCGGCCCGAACAGCTGACGTAGACGGCGCCCACCATGCGCTTCGGCGCCGGCGGCTCGGCGTCCAGGCCACCGGCCGTCAACGGCAGTTCCTCCGGCTCCAGCTCCTCACGGATCTCGGCGCAGATGCGCATGAGGTCGGCACGCGCGGCCTGTACATTGCGCTGGCAGAAGGCCAGCTGCATGCCCTCGTCCACCAGCTCGGCCAGGGCCACACCGCCGCGCTGCGGGTCCAGGCCGACGATGTGGCGCACGCGCACGTCGCTGCCGAAGTTGCCGGTACGGCTGATGGCGCGGCCATCGGCCGCCACATCCTGCGCATGCACCAGGCCGGCCAGCGTGGCGCGCACGGTGTTGATGGCCTGCTCGGGTTCGTCCAGCGTGACATCGAGTTCGCGCAGCAGCACCTGCAGCGCGGGCTCGCCATCGAGCTGGTAGACCACGTTGCGCTCGGCTTCGGTGATGGTGTGGCTGCCGGCCACCGGACAGCAGCCCTGGGTCACGCGCGAGACCAGCTGCACGCCCTCGCCAAAGGCCACGCCGCTCAGGCCGCCGTGGAAGACGCCGGTGGAGCGGCCCTGGCCGCGGATGAAACCGTCACCGCCCAGCGCGAACTGCACGCTCTCGCCGCGGCTGGCGGCCAGGCCGCCGAAGAGATAGCCGCTGTCGGTGCGCGCGGCCATTTCGTCGATGAGTTCGGAGAGTTCGGGCGTGTGGCCGTCGGCGTGCACCAGCGCGGTGTGCGCCTGGAAGCCCAGGCCCAGGGGCGCCACGCCGGAAAAGACGCGGTACTGGTCGCTGGGCAGATCACACAGCATCACGGCCAGGGCCGGCTCGTCGAAGTATTCGACGTTGGTCGCGGCTATGCCCACGCCCACGGTGCCGGCCCAGTCGGTGACCTCGGGCAGCTCGCCGCTCAGGTGGGCAAGGATGGCCTCGGCCTCGGCGGCGTAGTGGTCGGTGATGTAGAGCAGGGCCAGCGTGGGGCTTTGCGCGGCACCGGGCAGGGCCAGCTGCGCACGCAGCTGCGCCAGCACCAGCGCAGCGGCCATGCGCCATTGCGGGTGGGTGGCGTGGGCCAGGGGAAAGTTCTTCATCGGCATCTCAGACAGGCTTGGGTTTGCGCGGGGCGGCTTTTCTCGCGGCGGCCTTGGTCGCGGGCTTGGGCGCGGCTGCCGCTGCACTGCGCTCGGCCGCCTCTTTCATGGCCTGGCTGGCGATCTGCTGGAACTGCTGGGTCAGTGCGCCCCAGTACTGCATGGGGTCGGCCATCGGCGCTGTGGCGGGCGCGGCGGTAGCTGCCTTGGCGGCGGGCGCGGCCTTGGGCGCCTGTGCGGCAGCGGGCCGGGCCGCCGCAGCCGCACCCGGCACGGGCCAGGTCATGCCAGCGCCGGGCATGGACACGTTCATGCTCTTGAGCGTGGCCAGGGTCATCTTCTGCACTTCCAGCGCCTGGAGGGTGGCCTTGAGCGCGGCGGCGTTCTGGTCCAGCCAGAACTGCACGGCCTTGAGTTCGGTGATCCGTTTGTCCAGCGCCTCGGCGTCCAGGGTGGGCGCCACCCAGCTGGCCATGGAGGCGTTGCCGCCCTGGGCCAGTTTCTGCAGGAAGTCGAAGCCCGGGACGAAGGGGCCGAAGCCGGCGGGGTCTGCCTTGTTGCTCATGGTGGCACTCCTCTGATACGCACTGTTGCCAGCTTACTCCAAGGGCGTCGACAAGGGCAGGGCCTGCGCGGCGAGGCCCTCGAAGACCGCGGCTGGCACCGGCCGGCTGAAGTAGTAGCCCTGGTAGGCCGGGCAGCCTTCGGCGGCCAGGGACTGGCGCTGCGCCTCGGTCTCCACGCCCTCGGCCACCACCTGCAGGCCCAGGCTGCGCGCCAGGGCCATGATGGTGCGCACGATGGCCGCATCATTGGGGTCGCTGAGCAGGTCGCGCACGAAGGAGGCGTCGATCTTGAGCTGGTCCAGCGGCAGGCGCTTGAGGTAGCTCAGCGACGAATACCCGGTGCCAAAATCGTCGAGCGAGAAGCTCACGCCGTGCGCGCGCAGGGCCTCCATCTTGACGATCACGTCCTCCACATCGTCCATCAGCAGGCTCTCGGTGATCTCCAGCTTGAGCCGCGCCGCGACGGCCCCGGTGCGCAGCAGGGTTTCGAGCACCTGCGAGACGAAATCCGGGTGGCGAAACTGCTGCACGCTGACGTTGACCGCCAGACTGAGCCTGCGCAGTGCCGGCTGGTCGGCCCAGGCCACCAGCAGTTCGCAGGCACGCTGCAGCACCCACAGGCCCAGCTCCTGCATCAAGCCGCTCTCTTCGGCCACGGGAATGAATTCTGCCGGCGAGACGTCGCCGCGCACCGGATGCGTCCAGCGCAGCAGCGCCTCGGCGCCCACCACCCGGCCCGCCGTATCCACCTGCGGCTGGATGTGCAAGGCCAGCTGCCCCGAGTGCATGGCCTCGCGCAGGTCGCTCTGCAGCGAAGCACGCGCCGCCACCACGGTCTGCATGCGCGGGTCGAAGAAACGCAGGCTGTTGCGGCCCGCCGCCTTGGCCTGGTACATGGCCAGGTCGGCCTGCTTGAGGAGTTCGTCGCCCTGGACCTGGCCGTTCGTGAACAGGGCCACACCGATGCTGGGGGTGCTGTGCTGCAGGCGGTTGCCCAGGCGATAGGGCTGGCTGAGCGCGGCCATGATCTTGCGGCCTACGGCCTCGGCCTGGCCGGCGGCGACTTCGGCCACCTCGCCCAGGTCTTCAATCAGCACGATGAACTCGTCGCCGCCCAGGCGCGCCACGGTGTCGCCCACCCGCACGCAGTAGCTGATGCGCGCCGCCACTTCGCGCAGCAGCTGGTCGCCGATGGCATGGCCCAGGGTGTCGTTGATGGTCTTGAAGTGGTCGAGGTCGATGAACAGCAGGGCCCCGCTGCCGCCGTGTCGCGCGCTGGCGGCCAGCGCATGCGCCAGATGGTCCATCAGCAGGCGCCGGTTGGGCAGGCCGGTGAGGGCGTCGTAGAAGGCGAGCTGGTGGATCTTTTCCTCGGCCTGCTTGCGGTCGCTGATGTCCACCGCGGTGCAGGCCAGCAGCTCGGGGCGGCCCTGGGCATCACGCAGCAGCAGACCGCTGCTGAGCATGGGCAGCTCGCGGCCGTCGCCGGCCAGCTGCACCAGTTCGCGCGGCGCGCCGGCGTCGCCTTCGCGCACGCTGCGCCAGTAGTCTTCGGCCGTCTCCTGCCCCGCGGGGGCGTAGAGGCTGAGGTAACGCTGGCCGATCAGCTCCTGCGGCTTGCGCCCCTGCAAGGCGGCGCAGCGCGCGTTGACGTAGACCAGCTGGCCGTCCAGCCCGGCGATCCAGGCGGCGAAGGTGGACTGGTCGAAGATGGCCTTGAAGCGGCCCACCTCCTCATTGGCGGCCTGCAGGGTGCGGGTGCGGGCAACCACCTGGCCGCGCAGCAGCACCGCCATCAACATGACCAGCAGCAACAGGCCGCCGACCGCGGCCAGCCCCCACCAGAAGGCGCGCGGCACGGCAGGCTCGGGAACCTGGCCGCCCCATTGCCGGATGATGGCGAAATACATCGAGCGCGGATCGTTCTGCCAGTCGCGCAGGTAACGGTCGATGGTCGCCAGCAGCTCGGGGTTGCGGTCCTGCCCGGCGGCAAAGAACAGGCGCGAGGGCTGGAACACGATGGACGTTTCGACCAGCCGGTAGCGCGGGCTGAGGCGGTTGCCGAAGAAGTGGTTGGCGATGGCCGCATCGGCCTTGCCGGCGGCCACCAGGCGAAAGGCCTCGTCCAGCGAGGGCACCGGCATGAGCACCGGCTTCACGCCGAAGCCCGTCACCAGTTCCTTGAACAGCGCGGTCTGGATGGAGCCTTCGAGCAGGGCCACGCGTTTGCCATCGAGGTCCAGGATGGAGTTGATCGTCACGGCAGGATGCCGGTAGATCTGCGACCAGCTGTGCATGACCGGAACCTGGTGGAAGTCGAAGCGCTGGTCGCGCTGGGCGCTGTAGGCCACATCGGGCATCAGGTCGATGCGGTCGGCCTCCAGCGCATCCAGGCAGGCCTGCCATTCGCAAGGCACGAACGCCAGGGTCCAGCCCTCACCCTTGGCGATTTCGCCCAGCAGGTCCGCGAAGATGCCCGTGGCGCGGCCCGCCGCGTTCAAATAGATCTTGGGCTCGTTGGCATAGACGCCGACGCGCACCGTGCGCGGCTGCGCCCAGGCCGCCGCGGACTGCAGGCCCGACAGCAGGACCAGCAGCCACGCGCCCCAGCGAGGATGGATGTACGACAAAACCGCCTCCCGACAGCCCCGGATTCAGGGACCATCTTAGGCCCTTTCACCCCGGGGCCGCAGGCGCGCGGCCGGCCGCCTTACTCGACGCGGCCGATGCGCTGCACCAGCGCTGCCATGGCCTTGGCATCCGTCTGCACGAAGCGCTCGAACTCGGGCGCGTCCTGGTACATGAAGGAGGTGCCTGCGGCCAGCAGCGACTGCTTGGCGCGCGCATCTTCGGAAGCCGCCTTGGCGGCCTGGCGCAGCCGGGTCACCACGGCCTCGGGCGTGCCGGTCGGCACGAACAGGCCGGACCACTGCGAGTAGCTGATCGGCACACCGAGTTCCTTGAAGCTCGGCACCTCGGGCAGGGCGGCCAGGCGGCCTTCGCCCCAGTGCGCCAGCACACGCAGCTTGCCGGCGCGCACGTGTTGCATCACGCTGGACGGGCCGGTGGACAGCGCATCGATCTGGCCGGCCAGCAGGGCCATGACGGCGGGGCCGGCGCCGGTGTAGGGCACGTGCAGCATGAAGGTGCCGGTGGCAACCTTGAGCTGCTCCATGGGCACATGCATGGTGCCGTAGTTGCCCGAGGAACCGAAGGTGGTCTGGCCGGGCCGGGCCTTCACATGGGCGATGAAGTCCTTGTAGGTCTTCCAGGGGCTGTCGGCGCGCACCACGAGGGCGGTGGGGTCGGCCGTGAAACGGGCCACGGGCTTGAGCTGGTCCAGGGTGTAGAGCGGATTGCGCTTGAGCACCTTGTCGGCTTCGGGCAGCACGACCACGGAGGAGAGCGACATGAGCACGCTGTAGCCGTCGGCGCGCGACTTGGCCACTTGCGCCATGCCGATGCCGCCGCCGGCGCCGCCCTTGTTCTCGACGATCATGGTCTGGCCCAGCGCACGGCCCATGGCCTCGGCCACGGGGCGGCCCACGGTGTCGGCCACGCCGCCCGGCGGGAAGGGCACGAGCATGGTGACGGGTTTGCTGGGGTAGGCGTCCTGTGCGAAGGCGGGCAGGCCGGCAGTGGCCAGCGCGGCTGCGCCCAGTTGCAGGAATTCACGGCGTTGGGTCATGGGGGTCTCCTCGTTGTGGAACGAAAGTCTCGGTCGGAACCTGGGTTCAGATTTCCTGGACGGGATTATTGAGCTCGCCCAGGCCGCTGATGGCCACGCGCACGACGTCGCCATGCTTGAGGAACTTGGGCGGCTTGAAGCCGATGCCCACACCCACCGAGGTGCCGGTGAGGATGATGTCGCCCGGCAGCAGGGTCATGGCCGCGCTCATCTGCTCGATCAGCGTGGGCACGTCGAAGATCAGCTGCGAGATGTGGGCATTCTGGCGCTGCTCGCCGTTGACCCAGGTCTGCATGGTCATGTCGGTGGGGGCTTCGTCGGTGGTGGTGATCCAGGGGCCGATGGGGCAGAAGCCGTCGAGCGACTTGCCCAGGAACCACTGGGCGTGGTTCTTCTGCAGGTCACGCGCGGTGACGTCGTTGGTGGCGATGAAGCCCCAGACCTGCTTCATGGCATCGGCCTTGCTGACGTTGCGGCAGGTGGTGCCGATGACGACGCCGATCTCGCCTTCGTAGTCCACCGACTGGGTGTGCTTGGGGTTGAACTGGATGGGGTCGGTCGGGCCGTTGAGCGTGTGCGTGGCCTTGGTAAAGATCTGCGGGAAGGCGGGAATGGCCGAAGCGCCGCCGCTGGTGGCGTTGAAGCCGCTCTTGTCGAACTCCATCGCATGCTCGTGGTAGTTCTTGCCCACGGCGAAGGGGTTGCGCAGGAAGGCCGACAGCGGCGCCATGAATTTCACCTGGGCCATGGGCACACGCGCCATCACGGCGGCCTGCAGCTGGGCGGCGCTGACACCGAGCTGGATGACGTTGAGCACCGGGTTGGGATGCTGGGCCAGCGGGCCGCCGACCAGGGCGACTTCCTTTTTGGCTTCATCAACCAGGGCCAGGTGGATCTGGCCGTCTTTTTGCACACGTGCGATCTTCATGCGAACTCCTGCAGCAAAGGGCAACCGGTGATTGGTTGCGATTGGTTTATCTTGGATGAAAATTATAAAGACCGGATTCCACTCTGAGTCCAGTGGAAAACACGTAGGCGGTGCTCGTATTGGTCTGACTTGGTTGTTTGCTTGTTAAGATCACGGCTCCACCGCCCGCCCCCGCACCATGGACCCGTCTGCCCTGCTCCGCGAAACCCTGCTCGACAAGCTGAAATCCGGCATCTGGCGCGCCGGCCACCGCATCCCGACCGAACGCGCGTTGTGCGCCGAATATGGTCTGGGCCGCTCGGCCGTGCGGCGTGTGCTGGGACAGCTCAAGGAGCTCGGCCTGATCACGCAGACGGTGGGCAGCGGCACCTATGTGAGCGAACGCATCGCCACCCAGCTGCCGGCGCTCGTGGCCCCGGCTGTTGCGGCCGTGAGCCCGGCCGAGCTGATGGAAGTGCGCATGGCACTGGAGCCGGCCATCGTGGAGATGGTGATCCGCAATGCCACGCCGGCCGATTTCACACGCATGGCCCAGTGCTGCGAACGCGCCGAGCAGGCCCGCTCGCTGGAAGACTTCGAGCACTGGGACGGCCTGCTGCACGAGGTGATCGCCGACGCAGCGCACAACAGTTTCGTGGGCCAGGTCTTCAAGCTCATGAACCAGGCCCGCGCCCAGGGCGAATGGGGCATGCTCAAGCGCAAGAGCGTCACGCCCGAACGGCGCGCGGCCTACCAGCAGGAACACCGCGAGCTGGTCGCCGCGCTGCGCGAGCGCGACCTGGAACGCGCGCTGGAGTGCACGCGCAGCCACCTGCAGCACGTGCAGCGCAACCTGCTGGGCCGCTGAAACTCGCGCATCAATCTACTGCGCAACCCGAATCGCATCGTTGGGCGGTGTTCGAGCTGTTCGCTACGATTGCTGCACGAGTTTCCCGTCTTGTCAGTGCTTCATACCGGTGCCGTGGTCGGCAGCACCCGGCGCCATGCCCCGCACCGGCACCTGCACCTCGACCTTGCTCTCCACCCCCTTGGCATCCTTGAAGAGCAGGGTCAGGGGCAGGGTGCTGTTGCTCTTCAACGGGGTCTTGAGGTCCATCAGCATGACGTGGTAACCGCCGGGCTTGAGCTCCACGGTCTTGCCGGCCGGCAGCTCCAGCGCAGACACGGCGCGCATCTTCATCACGTCGCCCTCCATCTTCATCTCGTGCACCTCGGCGATGCCGGCCAGGGCCGAGTCCACGCCGACCAGGCGCGTGCCCTCCTTGGCCGTGAGCTTCATGAAGGCGCCGCTGGATTTCTGGTTCGGCACGGTGCTGCGGACCCAGGCCTCGCGGACTTCGACGGTCTGCGCGTGGGCACCACCGGCAGCCAGGGCCAGCGCGGCGATCAGGGTATGGATGGTTTTATGAAACATGGTGGTACTCCTGTTGAAAAACTATACGGGGAAAGAAAACTCAGTGCCTGTGCCCGGTCGTGCCCGAGGGCAGGACATCGAGCAGGACGGCGGGTGCCTTCAGGCCGCGGGTGGACTTGCCGTGGGCCGGGATGTCGGTCCAGTCGAGCTGGCCGCCCGTGCAGGTCTGCACCACGCGGAACCACAGGGGGCCGGCCTGCGCCGGCAGCGTGGTCCGCAGCACGAACTCGTCGTACCAGGCATCGGGCAACGCGTGCTCGGGCGCGCTGGCGGTCCAGCTGATCTCGACCACGTCCTCACGCACGGTCTTGCCATGGCTGTCGTAGGGCTGGGCCAGCACCTCGCGCCGCACGGCCAGGGTCCAGCCCGCCTTGGGCATGGGTTTGGCGCCGCGCACGCCGGCGGGCAGGACCACGCGGATGGCCGTGGTGGGGCTGCCGCTACAGCCGTGGCCCACGCGGAAAGTTGCGCGGTAGCTGCTGCCGGCCGGCGCAGCGGGTTCGTCCAGCACCACGTGGGCCGAGGCCCCGGTGGCGGCGACCAGCAGGCTTGCAGCGCAAAGGAGATGGGGAAGGTTCTTCATATGGGCTCGCTTCAGAAATTGACTTTGAGATCCGCCACGTAGGTGCGCTGCGGATAGGGGTGGAAGTTCCAGTAGCTTTCGTCGCTGAGGTTGTCGATGCCCAGCGAAGCCACGGTCTCGGGGTTGATGCGGTAACGCCAGCGCAGGTCGGTCACCAGATAGCTGCTGGCGCCCGTGTAGGCATAGCCGTTGATGTCGGCGTTGTTCAGCGTCGAATACTGTGGCCCGCTGTAGCGCACGCCCAGAGAGCCGCTCTGCTTTTCATCGAAGCGGTAGCTGGCCAGCGCGGTGGCGCGCCAGACCGGCACGCGCGGCTGGTATTTGCCCACGCTCTCCGGGTAGGCCGGGTTGCTGACGATGCGCGAGTCCGCGTAGATCAGGCTGCCCGAAAGCTCCAGCCCCTTGAGCAATACACCGCTGCCGTTGTAGGCCAGCTCCACCCCCTTGGTGTTCACGGCGTCGATGTTCTGCACGCGGCTGGTGGTACTGCTGCCGGGAATGAGCTGCGCGTAGAGCGCATCACGCGTGTCCTCGTTGAACACGGTCAGGCGCAGCAGGCCGCGGCCCAGGTCCTGCTCCAGCGTGAGCTCGGTGGTCCAGGACTTCTCTGGCGCCAGGTTGGGGTCGTTCACGAAGGCGAGGTTGGCGTTGGAGGTGGCGCCGTAGAGCTCCTGCACGGTGGGCATGCGCACGGCACGGCCCGTGGCGGCCTTGAGCACCTTGTCGGCCGACCACTGATACGCCAGTGCGGCCTTGGGCGAGACATGGGTCTCGTTGCGGCTGGCGTAGTCCACCGGCGTGGAGCCGCTCAGGCGGGTGTAACCACCCGACGCGCTCCAGTTCTCCACACGCGCACCCAGCACGGTCTTCCAGCGCGGCGCGAAGGCCCAGCTGTCCTGGCCGTAGAGGGCCTGGGTCTGGGTCTTGCCGCCCACATCGCTGTTGAGCGAGCCTGCGGCATCGGTGAGCCAGTTGCCGGCGATATTGGACTTGAGGATGCGCAGCTGGTAGTGGTCCTGCTGGGCGCCGAAGTCCACGATGTGCGCGCCCAACCGACCCTGGGGCCGCCAGGTGCCGCGCGCCACCACGGTGGACCAGCCCGTGCCTTGCTGGTCGGTGATCGTGCCGGCGCCACCGCTGAGGGTGGACGTGGCCGAGAGCGTGGCCGCGCGCAGCTGGTCGCGGCCGTAATCGTAGACGCTGGCGGCCAGCTCCCCGTCCCACTCGCCCCTGGTGTTGCTCTTGAGCGAGAGGCCGTGCATCACATGGGCCAGGCTTTCGCGCGAAGCGTTGAAGGCGTTGTTGACGTTGTAGTTCTGGCCGTTGATCTGCACATCGCCGTAGTACACCGCCTGGCCCGCCGCGTCGCGCAGATAAGTCTGCGGCGTGCCCTCGGCGGTGTTGGCCCAGCTGCCCAGGGTGTAGCTGGCGCGCAGCGTGGGCGAGAGGTCGTAGGCCAGCTTGATCCGGGCCTGGTCCTGCACGGTGTGGTACTGGGTGTTGGTGCCCAGGACGTAGTTGTCCACGCCCAGGGTGTTGGGCGCGCGCACCGCGCCGCTCACCGGCGTGGTACCGGCGCCGCCCGTGGCCGTCAGCAGCTTGGTGGCGAACACCAGGGGCTGGCCGGTGCTGTCGGTGTGGTTCAGATGGACCCACCAGGACCAGTCACCGCTGCGGCTGCCCAGCGAGGCGCTGCCCTGGCTGCCGCCATGACTGGCGCTGCTGTTGTAGAGCTTGAAGTTCTGGTTCCAGACACCCAGGCTGGCCGAGCCCTCGAAATGGCCGGGCATGCGCGTCACGTAGTCCACCACCGCGCCCACGGCGTTGCCGGGGTAGGCCGCGGAGTAGGGGCCGTACATGACGTCGACGCGCTCGATCTCCTCGGGGCTCACCATGCCCCAGCGCGGCGCGTAGGTGGCGCCGTTGCCCAGGTAGTTGGAGAGCAGGATGCCGTCGGCGTACACCGCCGAG
Source organism: Hylemonella sp. GW821-FHT12C09 (assembly GCF_058807395.1). NCBI lineage: Bacteria > Pseudomonadati > Pseudomonadota > Betaproteobacteria > Burkholderiales > Comamonadaceae > Hylemonella > Hylemonella sp. GW821-FHT12C09. Next base: position 89,866 of record NZ_JBXAQQ010000011.1, read on the forward strand.
CGCGCGCTGTTGCCCGTGCCCGAGGCGCGGCTGGAGAGCACGGCGTGGTTGTAGTCACCCACATAACGCTTGCGCACCAGCAGGCTGGGGAAGTACTTGAGCGCGTCTTCGCTGTCGTTGGCGTTGACGGTCTCCGCGATCTGCGCGCGCGTCACGCCCTCAATGGTGGCGGGGATCTGCGTGGGCAGCGAGGTGGGCTGGCCACCCTGGATGGTGACGACGCCGAGCGACTTCACCGGCGTGTCGGCCTCAGCCTGCGCCGCGAGACTCTGGGCCGAAGCCTGAAAGGCAAAAGGGAAAGCCAGGGCCAGGGCCATGGCCAGGCGGTTCTTCCGCATGAACACTCTCCGCAAACATCAGGACATGCAGCCAGGCCTTCCGCCAGAGCGGAGGACCAGGGCTGCGCAGCGATGGATCAGGAGAAGGTGGGAGGCCCGCGGGCGGGCAGGGGCGCGGCCGTGCGCCCGGCGATGTGCGCCGCAGCGATGGGGAGCAGTACGTGCGCCAGCACGTCGGGCAGCGCAGCCGCGGGCTGGGCCAGCGGCGGTGGGGCGCCGACGGTGGCGCACAGGGGGCAGTCCAGCGTGTGGCTGGAAGGGGCCTGGCTGCCGTCATCGCTCTTGACGATGAGCTTCATGGCCCCGCCGCTGGCACAGACCAGCTCGATGGCCTGCGGCTTCACGAGGGGAGAAGCGATGGCGGCCCCCAGCGCCAGCGCAAACCACACCAGCACGAGGCGGGCAAGGAGGCGGGCTTGGCGCAGGGTCTGCATGCCTTGCATTATGGCCGACCGTGCCCGGGCCGCAGCCGGCACCGGTCTTGACCTGTGTCAAAGACCGGCGCAGAGCAGGAGCGCATGATGAAACCAGACCGACCAGGAGATACCGCATGAGCACCCAGATCACCGCGCCCTTCAAGCAGCAATTGCTGCAGCAGCGCACCACCTTGCTGGCCCAGCTGGCCAGCCTGCGCGGCGGCAACGTCGGCCGCGCCCAGGCTTCGGCCGATCATTTCGGCGGGCAGAAGGAAGACTCCCGCGCCCAGCAGGAAACCGAGCGCGACCTGGAGTTCACGCTCGACGCCCGCGAGAGCGCCGAGCTTGATGCCGTGGACGCTGCGCTCAAGCGCATCGAGGCCGGAACCTATGGCGTGTGCACCGACTGCGGCACCGACATTCCGGCCGCACGCCTGCACGCGGCCCCCGAGACGCCGCGCTGCATCAGCTGCCAGGACCAGCTCGAACACCGCCGGCACGCCTGAAGCGCGCCCTTCCCCTTCCATATTCACGACAACGAGAAAGCACCCACCATGCCAACCTTCCACGCCATCGTCTGGCTTGACCGTTCCGAAGCCCACGTCATCCTGTTCGACCGCGAGCACATTGCTGCGCAGAAGATCAAATCGCGCAGCCATCACAAGGCCACCGGCGGCCACACCGGCTCGCACCAGGGCTCGGGCCGCGGTGACAGCGCCAGCGGCCACCACAGCCCCGCTGGTGGCCATAGCAGCGGCGACGAGACCTATTACCACTCGATCGCTGAAGCCCTCAAGGGCGTGCACGAGATCCTGGTGACCGGCCCGGCCCAGGCCAAGGACGAGTTCAAGGCACACTGCGCGCGCCACGACAAGGCCATCGACAAGGCCATCGTCGGCGTCGTCACCAGCGACCACCCCAGCGACGGCCAACTGGTGGCCATGGCCAAGCAGTACTTCCTGAAGCACGACAAGATGAACGGCCAGGCCTGAGAGCCTGCCGTCAAAGAAAAGGGCGCCGATGGCGCCCTTTTCTTTTCGTGCCCCGCCGCGGCCTATTTCGCCAATGGCACGATCTTCTGCTCGATGGCGCCGAAGACGGACTGGCCGTCCTTGCCCTTCATCTCGATGCGGATGGTGTCGCCGAACTTCATGTAGTCGGTGGAAGGCTTGCCATCGAGGATGGTCTCAATGGCGCGTTTCTCGGCGATGCAGCTGTAGCCCTTGCTCCACTCCTTCTTGCCGTTGACCTCGGTGGCACGGTTGCTCACCGTGCCCGAGCCGATGATGCTGCCGGCGCGCACATTGCGCGTCTTGGCCAGGTGGGCGAGGAGCTGGCCGAAGTGGAAGGTCATCTCCTCGCCGGCTTCGCACATGCCGACCGTGCGGCCGTTCCAGGCGCTTTGCAGGGTCAGGTGCAGCTTGCCCTGCTGCCAGGCGTCGCCCAGCTCATCGAGCGTGACGGCCACCGGGCCGAAGGCGGTGGCCGGCTTGCTCTGCAGGAAGCCGAAGTTCTTGGCCAGCTCGTCGGGAATCAGGTGGCGCAGGCTGACGTCGTTGGCGATCATCAGCAGGCGGATGCCGTCGAGCGCCTGTTCCGGCCCGGCGCCCATGGGCACGTCGGCGGTGACCACGGCGACCTCGGCCTCGAAGTCGATGCCGTGGTCTTCGCTGACACAGACCACGTCATCGCGCGGGCCCAGGAAGTCGTCGCTGCCGCCCTGGTACATCAGCGGCTCGGTGTAGTAGTTGGCCGGCACTTCCGAGCCGCGCGCCAGGCGCACCAGCTCCACGTGGTTGATGTAGGCCGAACCGTCGGCCCACTGGTAGGCACGCGGCAGCGGGGCCATGCACAAGGCCGGATCAAAGGGGAAGGCGTGGCGCGCCTTGCCCTGGTTGAGCGTGACGTACAGGTCCTGCAGCTGCGGGGAAAGAAAGTTCCAGTCGTCCAGCACCTGCTGCAGGTGGTGGGCGATGCCGGTCGCATAATGCGCCGTGCTCAGGTCGCGCGAGACGACGACCAGCTGGCCGTCGCGCGAACCGTCCTTGTAGGTGGCAAGCTTCATCGATGGTTTCTCGGATGACGTATCGTTAAGGCCTGTCGGAACAGGTTCCCCTCCAATTACATCATGGACAAGGCGCGCGCAGGCATCCAGTCGGTCGAGGTAGGCTTTGCCCTGGTCGACGCGCTGGCGCGTGCGCCAGGCCCGCTGATGCTGCGCGACCTGGCCGCCGCCGCCGGCATGAGCGCGGCCAAGGCGCACCGTTACCTGGTGAGCTTCCAGCGCCTGGGCCTGGTCAGCCAGGACGCGGCCAGCGCGCGCTACGACCTGGGCCCGGCCGCATTGCGCATGGGCCTGGCCGCCATCACGCGGCTGGACGCCGTGAAGCTGGCACGTGAACGGATGCCCGCGTTGATGCAGCACATCGGCCACACGCTGGCGCTCGCCGTCTGGGGCAACCATGGCCCGACCATCGTGCACTGGGAAGAATCACCGCAATCCGTCACGGTGAACCTGCGCCTGGGCGATGTGATGCCCCTTCTGTCCTCGGCCACCGGGCGCTGTTTTGCAGCCCACGTCTCGCGCGAAGCCATCGCACCGCTGCTGCGCGCCGAGCTGGCACGCAGCCGGCAGCTGGGCCGCACCGACCTGCCACGCAACCAGGCCGAGCTCGGCGCCGTGCTCAGGGACGTGCGCACGCATGGCATGGCCCGCGTGGTGGACACGCTGCTGCCGGGCATCGCGGGCTTTTGCGCACCGGTGTTCGACTTCGACGGCCACATGGTGCTGGGCATCGTGGCCATGGGCTCGGTGGCCACGGTCGACACGGCCTGGAACGGCGCGGTCGCCACGGCCCTGGGCCAGGCTGCGCACCAGCTCTCACACGAGCTGGGCCATACCCGCTGAGCATGGCGAGCGCCGACGACACCGCGGCCCGTCGACGCCGGCTGCTGCTGCCGGGCCTGCTGGCACTGCTCCTCCACCTGCTGGTGCTGCTGCTCGTGAACCCACGACCCGCGCCTGTGGCACCGACGACCATCCTGCGCCCGATCATCTACACCGCCCCACCCGAGCCGGTCGCGGCCACGCCGGCGGCCCCGGCGCGGCGGCCCCGGACCACAGCCCCCCGCCGGCCGCGCCCCGTGGCCTTGCCGGAACAAGCGGCGACTGCGCCGGATGCACCTGAAGCGCTGCCGCCCCCTGCCGGGCCATCGCCCGCGCAAGAGGCCGCAGCCCCCGCGCCCCTGGCTGCCGCGTCTGCACCGCAAACGCCGCCTCCCGCGCCAGTGCAGGCCTTCATCCCGGGCTCGCTGCGCCTGAAGTACACACTCCGCGGCGAGCTCAGCAACCTGTCCTACCAGGCCAGCGGGGAACTGCTGTGGGCGCATGACGGCCAGAACTACGAGGCGCGCATGGAAGTGGGCGCCTTCCTGCTGGGCTCGCGGGTGCAGCACAGCCGGGGCCGCATCATCCCCGGCGGCCTGCAGCCGCTGCGCTTCGTCGACCGGGTGCGCCAGGACCGCGTGGCGGAGTTCGACCACGCGCAAGGCCAGATCCGCTTCAGCGAGGGCGCGCCGGCCGTGGCCCTGCCGCAAGACGCCCAGGACCAGCTCAGCGTCTTCGTCCAACTGGGCAGCCTGATCAGCACGACACCACTGCGCTACCCGCGCGGCACGACCATCACGCTGCCGGCCGTGGGGGTCTACGGCCCGGAAAGCTGGAGTGTCGTGGTCGAGGACGAGGAAACGCTCAGCCTGCCCGGCGGCGAAATGCGCGCCCTCAAGCTCTCGCGGGCGCCGGCGCGCGCCGACGAACCGCGTGCCGAGATCTGGCTGGCGCCGGCGCTGGGCTGGCTGCCGGTGCGCATCCGCCTGTCGCAGGACAACGGCGACTTCATCGACCAGCAGTGGCGCAGCAGCGAGGCGCCCTGAGCCCTTGAAATCGGTCCCGGCAGCGCCAAGTACCCGGCAGGCACCTTTGGCCTGCTGAGACACCATGCACACACTTTACGACTCCGACGACTACATCGTGACCCACATGCTGGCCACGGTGGAGCCGACGCCAACGACACCCGAGGGCGCAGCCCCCGCGCCAGCCCTGCTGCGCCACGGCTTCGAGATCGTGGACAAGCGTGCGGGCAAGGAGCTCTACCTGGACGGTTCCTGGGCCGAGTTGTTTCAGCAGCGCCTGACCGAATGGCAGCGCACGGCCCCCACCCAGGAAGAGGTGGAAGACACACTGGCCCAGTACGCCGAGCTGGCCACCATCCCCTTGCACCTGCACTGAGCGGCCGGCCCGGTGTGACTTAGTCCACCGCTGCGGCATAAAACCTCGCCGCAACCGCCGGCCCGTGACATAGCGCACAGACAGAATCCGGTTTTCCCCATTAACCTCGGGTTTTGCACCTCTCAAGGTTTGCCCATGACGCCCCCAACGGTTTCCCCCCTGCGCCACTGGATGTCCTGGCCCCTGCTGATGCTGGCCGCCGCCGGCACGGTGCTGGCCCAGGGTGTCACCCCGAAACAGATCCTGATCGGCCAGAGCATCACCCAGCAAGGCGGCAAGAACGAGTACGGCATGGCGGTGATGGACGGCATCCACAGCTACCTGCAGGACGTCAATGCCAAGGGCGGGGTCAACGGCCGCCAGATCGTGCTCACGACCCTGGACGACGACAACAAGGCCAGCCAGGCCGAGGCCAATGCCCGCAAGCTGATCGAGGAAGACAAGGTCTTCATCCTGTTCGGCCCCATCGAAGGCGGCCCCTCGAACGCGGTGATGACGGTGGCCAACGAACTGAAAGTGCCCCTGTTCGGCCCCATGGCAGGCTCGCCCACCCTGCGCCGGCCGCACCAGCCGCTGGTGTTTCCGGTGCGCGCCGAACACCGCGACGAGTTCCGCGTGCTGCTGGAGTACATCCGCGCCACCGGCGGCAAGCGTGTGGCCTTCTTCCGCGCGGATTCCGAAGTCGGCCTGCAGCACCTGGAGAATTTCAAACGCCTGTGCCAGGAACTGGGCCTGGAGCTCGCGCTGGACCTGCCCTTCAAGTCCGATGTCACTGACGCGCAGCTCGCGACCCTGGCCGGCCGCATCGCGGCGGCCAATCTTCAGGGCGTCGTCAACCACGGCAGCGCTGGTCTCTACGAGAAACTGATCCGCCAGACACGCGCCAAGGGCAGCGCCACGCCCTTCATGGCCGTCAACTCCGGCTCCACCCAGATGGCCCGCCATCTGGGCGAGCTGGCGCACGGCATGCTGTTCGCGCAGGTGCTGCCCAGCCCCTGGGAGCGCAAGACCGACCTCACCCGCGAATACCAGGATGCCTTCAAGCGCCACAAACCCGGCGTGGACTTTTCCTACGGCAGCCTGGAGGGTTATATGACGGCCAAGGCCTTGGTAGCCGCCCTGCGCGGGGCCGGCCCGCAGCCCACACGCGAAAGTTTCATCCAGGGCATCTACAAGGCCGGCTCCTTCGACCTCAACGGCCTGCGTAACAGCTACCAGCCCGGCGACCACACGGGTCTCAAGCTGGTGGACCTGGTCATGTACACCCGCGACAACCGCTTCCGGCACTAGGCGCGGCGGCGCAGGCTGCGGCGGTACAGCGGCTCGATCAGCAGCAGGACCGCGATCAGGCGGCAGACCTGGAAGGCCGTGACCACCGGTGCGCCGAGCTGCAGCACCTTGGCCGTGATGGACATCTCCGCAATGCCGCCGGGGGCCGTGGCCAGCACCATGGTGGCCGGGTGCAGGCCCGTCAGCCAGGCCATTGCGGCCGCCAGCCCGGCGCACAGCACCAGCAGCCCCAGCGTGCCCGCGGCCACGGACGCCAGCCAGCGCGGCGCCGTGTGCACAAAGGCCGGCGTGAAGCGCACCCCCAGGCTGACCCCGATGACCAGCTGCGCCACGTTGCTCAGCCAGCTGGGCAAGGCCGAAAGCTGGACGTCGAACATGGTCAGGCCCATGGCGGTCAGCAAGGCCCCCAGGAACCACGGGTTGGCGCGGTCCAGCCGCTCCAGGACCCAGGCCCCGGCGCCGGCCAGCGCGAAGAGCAGCAGCAGGCCGCCCCAGTCCACCACCCTGGGACTCGCCGCCAGGTCCAGCCCCTGCATGCCGCTGAACTGCATGGCGAAGGGAATCGCCAGCGTCACGATCAGCAAGCGCAGGCTGTGGGCCGCCGCCACCAGCTCGGTGCGCCCCTGGGCGCGCTCGGCCAGCAGCGTCATCTCGGGCGCGCCGCCGATGGCGCCGGCAAACCAGGTGGTGGCCCGGTTCAGGCCCGGCAAACGATGCGCGTTCATGTGCTGCAGCCACAGGCCGAACAGCCAGCCCAGCACGAGCGCCCACACAATGCCCAGCGCAATCGCCCACCACAGGCTGGCCACCAGGGCCGTGACCTGGGGCGTGAAATACAGGCCCAGTGCGATGCCGATGGTGCACTGCCCGGCATTGCGCAGCGGCGCCCAGCTTTCGGTGCGCGCGCGCAGCATCGAGGCCGTGGCCGTGGCCAGCAGCGGGCCGATCATCCAGGGCAAGGGGATCTTGAGCCAGACGCAGAACAGGGCGGCGAGCAAGGCCAGCAACAGCGTGGCCGCAATACGTGCGGGGGAAATGGAGCGCATACGGACAAAGGGGATCGGCGTAGTATCGCCGCAAGCCAAGGAGCCCCCATGCGTACCGAAGCATCCTCACACTGCGTGGTGCAGACCGCGCTGTCCAGCGAAGCCCAGGCGGCCGAGCTGGCCCGCGCCATCGTGCAGGCCCGCCTGGGCGCCTGCGTGCAGGTGCAGGCCATCCGCAGTTTCTACGTCTGGCAGGAACGCGCGCACGACGAGGCCGAGTGGCTGCTGAGCGTCAAGACCCGCAGCGCGCTTTACCCCGCGCTGGAAGCCTGGATCCGGGAGCGCCATCCCTACGAGACGCCCGAGATCATCCAGCTGCCCATCACCGCGGGCAGCGCCGCTTACCTGGCCTGGGTGGACCAGCACACCGGCTGAGACCCCGGGGCCCGGGGCCGGTCCGGAAAATTGAGACAATTGATCCCTGCGCCCGTCAAAAGCGGGCCGCAGGTATCAATCCACACACCTGCCACCAGGGTTTTATGAGCCAGACCTACATCCTCACCTTCTCCTGCCCGGACCGCCTGGGCCTCGTCCACGCCGTCTCCGGTTTCCTGCTCGAGCGCGGCGGCAACATCGAAGAAGCCGCCCAGTACAACGACCCCGCCACCGGCCTGTTCTTCATGCGTGTGCAGTTCTCCTGCGGCCAGGTGAGCTACGAGGACCTGCAGGTCCAGCTCAAGCTCTTCGCCGAGCCCTTCAGCATGCAGTGGAGCCTGCACGCGGCGGCCACGGCCATGCGCGCCGTCATCTTCGTCAGCAAGGAAGGCCATTGCCTGAACGACCTGCTGTTCCGCTGGAAGATCGGTCTGCTGCCCATCGACATCCGCGCCATCGTCTCCAACCACCGCGAGTTCTACCAGCTGGCCGCCAGCTACAACGTGCCCTTCCACCACATCCCGGTGACGGCCGCCACCAAGGCGCAGGCCGAGGCCAAGCAGTTCGAGGTGGTGCAGGCCGAGGGCGCCGAGCTGGTGGTGCTGGCGCGCTACATGCAGGTGCTGAGCGACGACCTGTGCCGCAAGCTCTCGGGCAAGGCCATCAACATCCACCACAGCTTCCTGCCCAGCTTCAAGGGCGCCAAGCCCTATTACCAGGCGCACGACCGCGGCGTGAAACTCATTGGCGCCACCGCCCACTACGTGACAGCCGACCTCGACGAAGGCCCCATCATCGAACAGGACGTGGCCCGCGTGGACCACAGCAAGACGGTGGAAGACCTGACCGCCATCGGCCGCGACACCGAGAGCCAGGTGCTGGCCCGCGCCGTGAAGTGGCACAGCGAACACCGCGTGCTGCTCAACGGGCACAAGACGGTGATCTTCAAGTAAGCCAGCCTGACCTCACAAGCAAAAGCCACGAGTCGTGAGACTCGGGGCTTTTATTTTTGGGGCATTGAATCTTGACCGCAGATATACTTCATCATCTCGAGCGCTGCATAGACCGCTGCCATGCCTCTCGACGAGGCATCCTCGCTGTCTCACTCTCACTAGCATCACCACATAAACAGTCCGCACGGCTGTTTGGCATTGGATGTTTATCGACTCTAGCGCTCAGTTGTTAGATAGCATCACGTTCATGGGAAGATGGCCCGACTGCGCTGCGCACGAACCGCGTCGACCTGCGCCGCCTCGTCAAAAGTCATCAGAGCCAAATGTAGCGGTAACGCTAACGCATCAGGATCAATAGCCCGTCGCAGCGCGTCAGATTGATCGTCACTTATGCAAAGAATCATCAAGTCAATATCCGTCGCGTGCGGCTCATCACGGTCGACCGAACCAAAAAGATGCCACTCAGTTCCAACAGCCTTCGGCCCGAGTGAGACTGCAAGCTCGCGGAGGCTAGCGACTACGCTCTGACGAGTCACTAAGCTAACCACCCCATAAGCCCCTTGAATGTCAACGCCTGCGCCCCCATCGTTTTAGCGGCCGCTTCAGCCTGATCAGTAATTGAGCCGTGGCTCGATGACTTGACGACTACATCAAAATGACCAAATAGACTCTTGGCATTACGTACATCCTCGGCGCTCATGTTGTAGGAATCGATAACCGCGACAGTGAGGCTTTCGCCAACTTTGCGATCAACTTTAAAAACCTTGTCGTAGACATACGAAACACTAGACACGTTGGTGTGCTGCTTCATCGCCTTGATGAAAAAGCCCATATCTTTATCCCGAAATGAACCCACATTCCCTGTGGCCACAGCCCTCGACACATCACCCAGCGTTCCAAACGCAGCGGAGGCTGCATGAATTCGGTCAATAGCGACCCCACTCCACAATGTCTTAGAAGGAACGTTAACCACAAACTGCGGCTTAGTCGCACCAGCAAAAAGAGGCTCAACATCCGCCTGGCCAATCACACCCTTTACCCCCAGAACAGCAACGGGGAAATTGGGGGCATCCTTAGAGCCAACAATCAGGAAGCCCTCGGGCGTGCGTCCAACGATCTCAAGCCTCTCGTTTTCCTTCAGTTTTTCGGCCACCCAATTCGTCACGCCATCATTCATTTTTCAGCACTCCAAAATCTTGGCTAGCTCATTAGGAAAACGAGAGGCATCCTCTTTAATATTTTCGATATGAAAGGCTTCCAAGTCATCAATGTGTTGCCGAAACTTTTCCAGTGTCGCCTTCTCATCATTACCCAGCAGATGACGATTGGCATCGAGGATCGCGAGTATTCGCCTGCTATTGGGAAGAATGCGCGTCAGCATTTTTCGCTTCCACTGCTCAGCGGCTCCACTCTCCGGATTGCGAGCAGCTTCGACATGCGGGCCGTATTGGTTGAAGATCGCATGATTCTCTGCCAGGAGAGGTCTCACAGCGCACCGAGCAGCAACGCGGTCATCGAATTTCACAGCACCAAAGAGCCCTTGCAATCTATTCGCGTGCTCACGCTTCCATCCCAGAATCACCTTGTCCGAAAAGGCGCCCGGAGCCTTGTCTACCAGCGTATGGCAGTTCGCGCAGAGCAAGACAAGATTCTCAAAAGCCCCGCGCTCGTCCTTGCTGAGATCTGGGTTACCTCGAGGTCCACCATCATTTGCCGCAAACACATGAGCCATCTCAGCGATGTGGATGGCCTCGCCCGCCGCGTCAACAAACAGATGGTTGGCACATCCTGGGTTTTGACAGTATCCAGCCGATGCAGCGAAGAGTCGGCGTTGCGTATGCATATCAGGCGATGCAGCGCCTCTAGAGCAAGCCATCGGGGTATCCCTGTTGTTCGTGCTTGAGCAATCTTACTGTCCCAAGGTCAGCTTGTGCAACGATCGATGCTTAAGGGGGAAATAGCTCAAGCTAGCCCAGTGATCACGGCCATGGTCTTTCGGAGCAACACTTAAACTCCTGTTTCTAATTGACACCCGTTCGCGAGTCCTTCTGCGCATTCCCAATACAAATAAAAAGCCCCGGGCCTTACGACCCGGGGCTTTTTGACTGAAGCGGAAAACGTCAGGCCGCGGCCGTCGCCTTTTCCTTGAACCCCAGCTTGTCCAGCGCGCCGGCGAGTTGCGCCACGCTGCGGTCCGGGTTGTGCAGCTTGTCCAGGCCAAAGAGGCCGACGCGGAAGGTGCTGAAGTCGGCCGGCTCGTCGCACTGCAGGGGCACGCCACCGGCCGTCTGCAGGCCCAGGGCCAGGAATTTCTTGCCATTCTGGATTTCGGCGTCGGTGGTGTAGCTCACGACCACACCCGGGGCCTTGAAGCCTTCGGCGGCCACGCTGACGAAACCGCGGGTTTCGAGCAGGGCACGCACCTTGTTGCCCAGATTGATCTGTTCCTGCTTGACCTTCTCGAAACCGTAGGCCTTGGTCTCACGCATCACCTCGTCCAGGCGCCCCAGGGCGTCGGTGGGCATGGTGGTGTGGTACATGTGGCCGCCGTTTTCATAGGCTTCCATGATCTGCAGCCACTTCTTGAGGTCGGCCGCGAAGCTGGTGCTGGTGGTGCCGTCGATGGCCGCACGGGCGCGCTCGCTGAGCATGACCATGGCGCAGGCGGGCGAGCCGCTCCAGCCCTTTTGCGGGGCGCTGACCAGGATGTCCACGCCGGTGGCCTGCATGTCGACCCACATGCAGCCGGAGGCGATGCAGTCCAGCACAAAGAGGCCGCCCACTTCATGGACGGCGTCGGTGACCTTGCGCAGGTAGTCGTCAGGCAGCATCATGCCGGCGGCGGTTTCCACGTGCGGGGCGAACACCACGTCGGGCTTCTGGGCCTTGATGGTGGCGACCACTTCCTCGACCGGGCAGGGAATCCAGGCGGCCTGGGAACCGGTGCCCACGCGGCGGGCCTTGAGCACGGTGGAACTGGCCGGGATGCCGCCCATGTCGAAGATCTGGGTCCAGCGGTAGCTGAACCAGCCGTTGCGGATGACCAGGGCCTTCTTGCCGGTGGCGAACTGGCGCGCCACGGCTTCCATGCCGAAGGTACCGCTGCCGGGCACCAGCACGGAAGACTTGGCTTTGTAGACTTCCTTGAGGATGCCGGAGATGTCCTTCATCACGCCCTGGAAGCGCTTGGACATGTGGTTGAGGGCACGGTCGGTGTAGACCACCGAGAACTCGAGCAGTCCATCGGGATCCACGTTGGGCAGAAGACCTGGCATATATAACTCCGTTGTTTCAGGACACTGAATTGGCCATTTTCTCACCAAGCCGGATCGGGCGGGCGGGCGCCCAGTCCGGGTTGAATTGCGTGGGGCCTTCCGGCCAGAGCATCACGACGGTGGAGCCCAGCAAGAAACGGCCCATCTCGGCCCCCTTGGCCAGGGCAATCCCCTGACCGTCATAGTGCCATTCGGTCACCCGGGGCCGGCGCGGCGGGTTGACCTGGCCATGCCAGACCGTGGCCATGCTGCCCACGATGGTGGCGCCCACCAGCACCAGGGCCAGGGGGCCGTGGGCCGTGTCGAAGATGCAGACCACCCGCTCGTTGCGGGCGAACAGGCCCGGCACACCGCGCGCCGTGGTCGGGTTGACCGAGAACAGCTCGCCCGGCACGTAGACCATGCGCGTGAGCGTGCCCTCGCAGGGCATGTGGATGCGGTGATAGTCGCGCGGGCTCAGGTACAGGGTGGCGAAGTGGCCGTTCTCGAACCGGGCCGCCAGTGCCGCGTCGCCGCCCACCAGGGCCTGCGTGCTGTAGCGGTGGCCCTTGGCCTGAAAGATCTGGTCGCGCTCGATGGCGCCGAACTGGCTGATGGCGCCGTCCACGGGGCAGACCCAGTCGGCCGCCGCCAGCGGGCGGGCGCCGTCTTTCAGGGCGCGCGTGAAGAAGGCGTTGAACGTGGGGTAGCTGGCCGGATCGGGGTTGGCGGCCTCGGCCATGTTCACGTCGTAGCGGCGGATGAAGCGGCGGATGATGGCCGTGGTCACGCCCCCCATGGCGGAGCCGGCGACCAGGCCCGCAAACGAGGTGATGGCTTTTTTGGGCAGCAGGTACTGCGGCAGCACGGCAAGACGATCGGACACGGTACTGCCTTGGACAGATGGTTGAAAGGTCCAAATTATAGGGAGCGGGGTCTAGAATGACCGGCATGAACGCTCCCGCCTCCCCCCCGCAGATCGACGCCCTGCAGCGTGCCCAGCGCCAGTCGCAGGTCGTGCAGGCCCTGGGCTCTGTGCTGCCGGCCCACGCCCTGCTCTGGCAAGCCGAGGACACCACCCCTTACGAATGCGACGGCCTCACGGCCTACCGCCAGCGCCCCCTGGTCGTGGCCCTGCCCGAGACCGAGGCCCAGGTGCAGGGTGTGCTCAAGGCCTGCCACGCCCTGGGCGTGCCCGTGGTGGCGCGCGGCGCCGGCACCGGCCTCTCGGGTGGCGCCATGCCCAACGCCATGGGCGTGACGCTCTCGCTGGCCAAGTTCAACCAGATCCTGAAGATCGACCCGGTGAGCCGCACGGCCGTGGTCCAGGCCGGCGTGCGCAACCTGGCCATCAGCGAGGCCGCCGCGCCCTACAAGCTCTATTACGCGCCCGATCCGTCCAGCCAGATCGCCTGCACCATCGGCGGCAACGTGGCCGAGAACTCGGGTGGCGTGCACTGCCTCAAATACGGGCTGACGGTGCACAACGTGCTGAAAGTGCGTGGCTACACGGTGGCAGGCGAGCCGGTCGAGTTCGGCTCGGAGGCGCTGGACGTGCCGGGTTATGACCTGCTGAGCGTCTTCATCGGCTCCGAGGGCATGTTGGCCGTGACGGTGGAGGTGACCGTCAAGCTGGTGCCCAAGCCGCAGCTGGCGCGCTGCATCATGGCCAGCTTCGACGACGTGCGCAAGGCCGGCGACGCGGTGGCGGCGGTGATTGCCGCCGGCATCATCCCGGCCGGGCTGGAGATGATGGACCAGCCCATGACGGCCGCGGTGGAAGATTTCGTGCACGCGGGTTATGACCTGAACGCCGCCGCCATCCTGCTGTGCGAGAGCGACGGCACGCCCGAAGAGGTGGAGGAAGAGATCGGCCGCATGAGCGAAGTGCTGCGCCGCGCGGGCGCCACGGCGATTGCGGTCAGCCGCGACGAGGCCGAACGCCTGCGCTACTGGAGCGGGCGCAAGAACGCCTTCCCGGCCAGCGGCCGCCTGGCACCGGACTATATGTGCATGGACTCGACCATCCCGCGCAAGCGCCTGGCCGACATCCTGCTGGCCATCCAGGAGATGGAAAAGAAGTACGCCCTGCGCTGCCTCAACGTCTTCCACGCCGGCGACGGCAACCTGCACCCGCTGATCCTCTTCGATGCCAATGACCCGGACCAGCTGCACCGCTGCGAACTCTTCGGCGCCGACATCCTGGAGACCAGCGTGGCCATGGGCGGCACGGTGACCGGCGAGCACGGCGTGGGCGTGGAAAAGCTCAACTCCATGTGCGTGCAGTTCAGCCGCGAGGAGAACGAGCAGATGCTGAGCCTGAAGCGCGCCTTCGATCCGGGCAGCCTGCTCAACCCCGGCAAGGTCATCCCCACGCACAACCGCTGCGCCGAATACGGCAAGATGCTGGTGCGCGGCGGCAAGATCAGCCACCCGGACCTGCCGCGCTTCTAAGCCCGACCGCTCGATGAACGCCCTGCGCGGATTCGCCTGGCTGCTGGTGCTGCAATCCGCGGGGGAACTGCTCGCGCACGCGCTGCGCCTGCCCTTTCCCGGCCCGGTCGTGGGCCTGGTGCTGCTGCTCGCCGCCCTGTACTTCGAAGCCGTGCGCACCCCGGTGGCGGCCTGTGCCGACTTCCTGCTGGCCCATCTCTCGCTGCTCTTCGTGCCGGTGGGTGTGGGCGTGATGACCCACCTGGGCCTGATCGGCGAATACGGCGGGCGCATGCTCGCCGTCATCGTGCTGTCCACCTGGATCGGCCTGGCCGTCACGGCGCTGGCGCTGCGCGCGCTGATGAAACAGCAGGCGCAGCAGAAGTAGGCCCATGCAGAACTTCGTCCAGCTCTGGGTCTACCTTTCCAGCACGCCGCTGTTCGGCCTGACGGCCACCATCGCGGTCTACGTGCTGGCGCATGCCTTCTACACCGCACGCCAGCAGGCACCCTGGGCCAACCCGGTGCTGTGGACGGTGCTGGTGATCGCCGGTGTCCTGCTGCTCACCGGCATCCCCTACCCCACCTACTTCTCGGGCGCGCAGTTCATCCACTTCCTGCTGGGCCCCGCCGTGGTCGCGCTGGCCTGGCCGCTGTGGCAGCGCCGCGTGGAGTTGCGCGCGCGCTGGGCGCCGCTGCTGCTGGCGGCCCTCATCGGCGGTGCGGCTGCGGCCGGCTCGGCCTGGGTGCTGGGCCTGGCCTTCGGCCTGCCCACCGACGTGGTGCTGTCCATGACGACCAAATCGGTCACGGCGCCCGTGGCCATGGGCGTGGCCGAAAAGATCGGCGGCATCCCTGCGCTGGCGGCGGTGTTTGCCGTGCTGACCGGCATCATCGGCGCCCTGAGCGGCAAGTACCTGTTCGATCTGCTGCGCATCTCCACCACCCAGCCCGGCTGGATGGCACGCGGTTTTGCACTCGGCACCACCTCGCACGGCCTGGGCGCGGCGCGCGCGCTGCAGGTCAACGCCGACGCCGGCGCCTACGCAGGCCTGGCCATGGGCCTGCAGGTGGTGCTGGCCTCGCTGCTGATCCCGCTGGTGTTCCGCTGGTTGTAAGCCAGGCCGGGGACGCGCTGGTGCAAAATTTGGCCGATTCTTTTTCTCAACGTTGGAGTGACACCATGTTCCTGAACCTCAAGCGCCGCGCCCTGGGCCTGACCGCGGCGGCCCTGCTCTTCGCCGGCCAGGCCCTGGCCGAACCCGCCACCATCAAGATCATGGTGGGCTTCCCGCCCGGCGGCGGCACCGACGCCATCGCGCGCGTGCTGGCCGAGAAGCTCAAGGACCCGCTGGGCGCCAACGTCATCGTCGAGAACAAGGCCGGCGCCGGCGGCCAGCTCGCCGCCCAGGCGCTCAAGGCTGCGCCAGCCGACGGCTCGGTGCTCTTCCTGTCGCACGACCACAGCATCACCGTGATCCCGCTCACGATGAAGAACCCGGGTTTCGACCCGGCGCAGGACTTCGTGCCGGTGGCCGGCTTCGCCACCTTCGTCAACGGCCTGGCCCTGTCGAGCGGCACGCCGGCGAAAAGCTATAAGGAGTACCTGGCCTGGGTGCGTGAGAACGGCAAGGGCAAGGGCACGGTGGGTGTGCCGGCCCCGGCCTCGGTGCCCGAGTTCCTGGTCAAGGTGATGGGCCAGAAGAACGGCCTGGACCTGCAGGCCGCACCCTACCGTGGCAGCGCGCCCATGATGGGCGACATGCTGGGCAACCAGATCGCCGCCGGCGTGGGCTCGGTGCCGGACTTCATCGAGAACCACAAGGCCGGCAAGATCCGCATGGTGGCCGTGATCGGCAGCAAACGCCAGGCCATCCTGCCCGAGGTGCCGACCTTCGCCGAACTGGGGCTGAGCGGCTTCGAGGACCTGCCCTACTACGGCATCTTCGCGCCCAAGGGCACGCCCAAGGCCACCCTGGAGCGCTACTCGGCCGCACTGGCCAAGGTCATCGCCCTGCCCGAGGTGCATGAGCGCCTCACCGCCATGGGCCTGACGGTGGGCCACATGAGCGGCGAGCAGCTGGGCCAGCGCGAGCGCGCCTACAGCGAGAGCTGGGCGCGCATCATCAAGGCCAGCGGCTTCCAGGCGCAGTAACGTGACGCCGGCCCGCACGGGCCGGCCCTCGCCCCGTACTCAGGCGTTCAGCCTGAAAATCGCCACGGTCTGCACCAGGTCCTGCGCCTGGGCGCGCAGGCTGCCGGCCGCGGCGGCCATCTCTTCCACCAGCGCGGCGTTCTGCTGCGTGGCCTGGTCCATGTTCGTCACCGCCTCGCCGACCTGAGAGACGCCGGCGCTCTGCTCGCCGCTGGCCGCACTGATCTCGGCCATGATGTCGGTCACGCGCCGGATGGCCGCCACCACCTCGTTCATGGTGGCGCCGGCCTGGTCGACCTGGGCACTGCCCTGCTCCACCCGCTGCACGCTGTCGGTGATCAGGTTCTTGATTTCCTTGGCGGCTTCGGCACTGCGCCCGGCCAGCGAACGCACCTCAGACGCCACCACCGCAAACCCGCGGCCCTGCTCGCCGGCCCGCGCCGCTTCCACCGCGGCATTGAGCGCCAGGATATTGGTCTGGAAGGCGATGCCGTCGATCACGCTGATGATGTCGTGGATCTTGCGCGCGCTGTCGTTGATGCCCTTCATGGTGCCCACCACCTCGGCCACGACTTCGCCGCCCTTGACCGCCACGGTGCTGGCGCTTTGTGCCAGCTGGTTGGCCTGCCGGGCGTTGTCGGCGTTCTGGCGTACCGTGGAGCCGAGCTGCTCCATGGACGCCGCCGTTTCCTCCAGCGAACTGGCCTGGCTTTCGGTGCGTGCCGACAGGTCCTGGTTGCCCTGGGCGATCTGGGCGCTGGCGGTGGAAACCGATTCGCTGCCCTGGCGCACGCGTGACACCACCTTGGCCAGGCCGGCGCCGATCAGGTTCATCTGCGCCATGAGACGGCCCACCTCGTCGTGCCGCCCCACCTGCATCTGCACCGTCAGGTCACCCTCGGCAAGTGCCTGCGCGGCCTGCCCCACCTGCGCCAGCGGCGTGATCACCATGCGCCGGATCAGCAGGTACACGATGCCGGCCATCAGCAGCACCCCCGCCCCACCCATCAGTCCGAACAGGTTGCGCAGGCGGCGCACGTCGCCCGTGAATTCGTCGACATAGGTGCCGCCCACGACGACCCACTGCCAGCCGGGGAAGTGAGAGAAGGCCGCCACTTTGTCACGCGCACGGGCCTCCCCGCGCTCCTTGTTGACCCAGGGGTAGTGGATCACACCGTTCTTGCGCTCCAGGATCTCCTTGAGGAACTCGCGGCCGTCCGCATCCTTGGCATCGAGCAGATTCTTGCCTTCGGCCACCGGGTGCACCAGCAGGTTGCCGTAGTTCGCACCCGGGCGCGCATCCATCACGTAGAAGTAGCCGGACTCGCCGATCTTCATGCCGCGGATGGTGTTCTTGAGCTGGGTCAGGTAGTCGCTGTAATCGAGCCCGATGAAGGACAGGCCGACGACCTTGCCCTGCGCGTCCACGATCGGGTCGTACTGGGTGATGTAGGGCTTGCCGAAGAGCACGGCAGGGCCGTTGTAGGTCTTGCCTTCCAGCGTGGCCTTGTAGCCGGGGTGGGCGCGGTCCAGCAGGGTGCCGATGGCGCGTGCGCCCTTGTCGGTCTTGAGCGAAGTGGTGACCCGGATGAAATCATCACCGGTCTTGGCGAACACGGTGGCCACCGCGCCGGTGGCCTGGGTGAACTGGTCGGCCACGCTGAAGTCCATGTTCAGCACCTTGCCATCGAGCTTGAGTGTCGGCGCCGGCTTGCCGTTGACTTCGGTGATCGCGGGGTCGAGTTCGAAACGCCCGGCCAGGCGGACCTGCAAGGCCTTGGCCAGCGCCGCTGCGCGCACCCGCAAGTCCTTGTCGGAAGCGTCCATCAGGTCGACGATGAGCTGCGTCTTGATCGCCACGTCCTCGCTGGCGCGTTGCTCGACCGAATTCATCAGCGCGTAACCGATGCCCAGGACAAAGGCCAGAAAGACCACCCCCATCACCGCAAACAGGCTGAGGGGAAGTTTGGTGGCCAGGCTCAGATCACGCCAGCCTGTCAATTTCGGAGTGCTCATGCGGCTCACCGGTATCCGGGCGACAAGACCCTAGGTGCCATTCTGCATAAGGAAGCGTCCCGCGCAAAGTGGAAAAGGGCCCTATTTGCAGCAAGTTGCACCGGAAGAGGGCCGCGCGCCCACCCCGCCACGGTTGACGCGCCCCCCGCGGCGCAGTACCGTTCATGGATCGGAGCATCGACATGCAGGAATTGCTACGCATTCCGGCCGACGACGTGCACATCGAGGGCCTGCTGGAACTGCCGGCCGGTGCGCGCGGTCTGGTGCTGTTCGCGCACGGCAGCGGCAGCAGCCGCCACAGCCCGCGCAACAACCATGTGGCGCGTGTGCTGCATACCCGAGGCAGCGGCACCCTGCTGCTGGATCTGCTGACCCTGGGCGAGGACCTGGACTACCACACGCGCTTCGACATCAGCCTGCTGACGCACAGGCTGCTGGTGGCCAGCGCCTACGTCATGCTGCACACCCCGGCCAGCCGCCGCCTGCCCATAGCCTATTTCGGCGCCAGCACCGGAGCGGCGGCGGCCCTGCAGGCGGCAGCCGCCCTGGGCAAGGGCGTGCAGGCCGTGGTCTCGCGCGGCGGCCGTGCCGACCTGGCCGGCGCGCACGAGCTGGCCAAGGTCCGTGCCCCCACCCTGCTGCTGGTGGGCGAAGCCGACGGCGAGGTGCTGCAGCTCAACCGTGTGGCCTACGGGAAACTGCAATGCGAGAAGGTGCTGTCGGTGATTCCCGATGCAGGCCACCTGTTCGAGGAGCCCGGGGCCCTGGACGAGGTGGCGCGCCAGGCGGCGGACTGGTTCAGCCGACACTGGGAATAGGGGCGGCCCCACGCTCGCCCACGCCGTTTGAAGGCCCGGCGGCGGCTCACGCTTTCAGCAGCGCGATCACTTCCTCGTCTTCCACCTGCGCAAAGTCACGGTAGAACTGGCCCACGGCCTGGAAGCCTTCGGGCGTTTCCAGGCACACCACGTCATCGGCCAGGGGTCGCACTTTGTCCAGCGTGTCAGACGGCGCTACCGGCACGGCACACACCAGCCTGGCCGGTTTTTGCTGGCGCAGCCCGTGCAAGGCCGCGATCATGGTGGCCCCGGTGGCCAGGCCGTCGTCGACCACGATGACGGTGCGTCCGGCCGGGTTGATGGGTGCGCGCAGCGGGGTGTACTGGGCGCGACGCTGGCGTATCGTCGCCAGCTGCTGGTGCTTTTCCGTTTCGATGTGCCGGGCATCGGCTCCCGCGCTGGCCGCAAAAGGCGCGATGTAGGTCCAGCCGCCTTCGTCCACCGAACCGATGGCCAGCTCGGGCTGCCAGGGCGCACGCAGCTTGCGCACCAGCACCACGTCGAAATCGCCCATCAGGCGCTCGGCCACCACCTTGGCCATGGGCACGGCGCCGCGCGGGATGGCCAGCACCAGCGGTTGCTGCCCCCGGTAGGCCACGAGTGCTTTGCTCAGCCGCTCGGCGGCGTCAAGTCGGTCACGGAACATGGCGGTCTCCCGCAAAATGGCGCTATGTCTTCGCCATTGAAGCACGAGATCGAACTCATCGGGGCCCCGTGTGATGCCGGCGCCGGGAGGCCGGGCGCCCGCCTGGGGCCGCGCGCACTGCGCGCGGCGGGGCTGGTCTCCCGCTTGCAGGCGCAGGGCTGCGCCGTGCACGACGCCGGCGACCTGGACGGCCCCTCTCCCCCGGTACCGACCCTGGCGGGCGGCTACCGCAATCTGGCGCAGGTCGCCCTCTGGAACCAAGCGGTGCACGATGCGGTGACCCTGGCGCTGGACCGGGGCCGTCTGCCCCTGCTGCTGGGCGGCGACCACAGCCTGGCCATCGGCTCCATCAGCGCCGTGGCGCGCCACTGCCGCGCCCGCGGCCAGCCGCTGCGCGTGCTCTGGTTCGACGCCCACGCCGACTGCAACAGCCGCCGCACCAGTCCCAGCGCCAATCTGCACGGCATGCCGGTGGCCTGCCTGTGCGGGGTGGGCCCCGCGGAGCTGACTGGGCTGGGTGGCCGCGTCCCGGCGCTCGCGACGTCCGAACTGCGCCTGATCGGCGTGCGCAGCGTGGACCCCGGCGAGGCACAGCTGGTGCACCGCCTGGAGCTGGCGGTGAGCGGCATGGAGGTCTTGCGCACAGAAGGCGCGGACGCCGTGATGGCGCGCGCACTGAAGGATCTGCCGGCGGACGCGCATCTGCATGTCAGCCTGGACCTGGACTTTCTGGATCCCGAGGTCGCGCCCGGCACGGGGACGGTGGTGGCCGGTGGCGCCAGCCTGACGCAGGCACTGCAGTGCCTGCAGCGGATCGCGCGCTGCGGCCGGCTGGGCTCGGTGGATGTGGTGGAACTCAACCCGACACTGGATCGGGACCAGCGGACGACCCGCCATGCGGTCGACCTGATCGGTGCGCTGCTGGGTGCGGGCCCGGCGCGCCGCGCTTCAGGCGATCTCGGAGGGGCCTGAGCGTGTCATGAGCGCCTCGAGTTCGTCGGCCGTGATCGGCAGGCTGTGGTAGTTGCCCTGGGCCTGCTCGCACTGCCAGATGCGCAGCAGCTCGACCTGGTCTTCGCGCTCCACGCCTTCGGCCACGACCGTCTTGCCCAGGGCATGCGCCAGCGCGATGATGGAGTGGACGATGCTGCCGGCGCCGTCGCTGCGACCCAGTTCCCGGATGAAAGCGCGGTCGATCTTCAGGATATCGATCGGCAGGCGCTGCAGATAGCTCAGCGAAGAGTAGCCGGTGCCGAAATCATCCAGCGCGATGCCGACGCCGGCCTGCTTGATCTGGCCGAGCTGCTCACCCACCTCCTCGATGTTGTCGATCAGCGTGCCCTCCGTGACCTCGAGCTCCAGTGCGGCGGGTACCACGCCACTCTCATGCAGCGCCTGCTGCACCTGCTGGCCCAGACGTCCCGACTTGAGCTGGCGACCCGAGACGTTGACGGAGAGGGTGATGCGGTAACCCGCCGTCTGCCAGTGCCCCAGCTGTGCGCAGACCTGGCGCAGCACCCAGCCCCCGATGTCGTCGATCAGCCCGACCTCCTCGGCCAGCGGGATGAACTTTTCGGGACTGACCCAGCCCAGCTCCGGGTGCTGCCAGCGCAGCAGCGCCTCGGCGCCCGCGAGCTTGCCGTCACTCAGCCGTATGCGCGGCTGGTAACGCAGCGAGAGCTGCCCGCGCGCGATAGCCAGTCGCAGCTCGCGCTCCAGCACGGACTGCTCCTGCTGGACAAGGTTCATGCTTTCCTCGAAGAAGATGATGCGCCCGCGCCCCGTGGCCTTGGCCCGGTACATGGCCATGTCGGCCTTCTTGAGCAGTTCCGGCGCAATGCTGCCGTCGTCCGGGAAGATGGCCACGCCGATGCTCGCACCCACATAGTTGCTGCTGCCCTCGATGATGAAGGGCTCGGCCAGCAGCCCCAGCATCTCGCTGGCCAGGCGCGCCGCCAGCTGTGCGTTGCCCAGCTCAGGCAGCAGCACGACAAACTCGTCGCCGCCCATGCGGGCCACGGTGTCCCCCTCTCGGGTGCACGAGGTCAGACGCTCGGCCACCTGGCACAGCAGGCGGTCGCCCCCTTCATGCCCGAGGCTGTCATTGATCTTCTTGAAACGGTCGAGGTCGATGAACAGCACGGCCAGCTGTTTGCCGTTGCGACGCGTGTGGGACATCTCCTGATTCAGGCGCTCGACCAGCAGCGGCCGGTTGGGCAGGCCGGTCAGGGCATCGTGATAAGCGCGGAACTTGAGCTGCTCGTCACGTGCGTGGGCCGCCAGGGCCACGCCGATGCGGTTGACCAGGTCGCGCGCCTGCTGCACCAGTTCGTTGCTGAACTCGCGCGGCTCCAGCAGCCCGACGGCCAGCAGGCCGCTGACCTTTTCGTTCCAGAAGATGGGCAGCACCAGGATGCGCCGCGCGCCGGCTTCGGCCACCATGGACAGGAAGTCCGGCAGTTCCCCGCCACCGACGTCGAACCACAAGCCGTCGTAATCGCGTGCCAGTTGCTCCAGCAGCCAGGGCTCCAGCCGGCTGGGCATCTTGGACGTGACGTCATTTACGCCCGAGTAGAGATGCACGATGCCAAAGTCGGCAGCCTGCTGGTCGAACACCACCATGCTGGTCACGGCCTTCGGCCAGAGTTCGTGCAGGCGCTCCTGGACGCGGGAGATGATCTGCTCCATGTCCACGCGCGACAGGATCTCGTGGTCGATCTCCGCCAGGGCGCGCAGCGTGCCCATCTGCCGGCCCAAGCGGGCCGCCATCTTGTTGAGGGCCTGCGCCAGCTGGCCGAACTCGTCGTCCCGCCGCACCATGACCGGGTGTGCGAATTCCTCCCGCGCGATGCGCCGTGTGCCATCGATCAGTCGCTCCAGCGGCACCAGGATGCGCCTCAGCTGCACGCCGCTGAGCAGGGCCACCAGCAGCAGGGTCAACAGGATGATGCCGAGAAAGTAATAGGCCAGCCGGCTCCAGCCGGCATCGCTCGCGCCTTGCGGGCGCAGCGTGATGACCGTCCAGTCGTCGACCGCGAAGCGGGCGCGCAGGAACAGGCGGCGGGTGTTGAACTGCCAAACCCCGCTGGTGCCCGTGGGCTGGTCCAGGCCCTGCGCCGCGATGTCGGCGGCAACGGCCGTGAGCTGCATGTCGGAGCAATACAGCACCTGGGCAGTGGCGTCCAGCACGCAGGCCTGCGTCTGGTGCGCCAGATCATCGGCATCACCCCAGACATGCTCCGGCTCCAGTTCGGCCAGCAGCACGCCACGGGCGGCTTGCGCAGGGTCGATGGCCGTCGCAAGCTCGATGTGGGTCCCCGCGGCGTCGGGCCGCGTCAGCAACACGCTGTCGCCGCGCATCAGATGGGCGAGCACCTGGGGCTGCTGCAGGCGCTCGCTCAAGGCCGCATCCTGCGGACCGCCCGACAGCGCCTGTTCATGCACGTTGATGCGCTTGAAGACACGGTGGGCCTGGTCCGGGCTGGTGTCTGCCACCGTCAGCCCCTGTCGCAATCCGGCGGCCTGCACGCTGAGCATGAAATGGGCGCCCAGCAGCCGCTCGTACAGGCCGCTGGTGTAATTGCCCGCCTCGAGGGCCAGCTGGCGGTTCACGTGCTGCTCGTCCACGGTCCGCATGTGCCAGTAAGCCAGCACCCCCAGCAGCAGGGCCGGGATCAGCGCCGACGTCAGGAACAGCAGGAACACGCGCCGCGCCACCTGGCTGCGCAGGAACAACCCTTGGATGGGGAGCTTGAGCAGCGGGAACATGGCCGTGGCGATGCCAGACTCAGTGGGTGTAGTCGGCAGCCAGGCCGACAAACGCGCCGTCATTGGCCCGCACGACATCGTCCAGGCTGACCTTGTTCGTCAGCTGGGTCTTCGAGTCGCCGTCCTTGCCCACGCTGTAGAGATCGAAATCGGAGTTCAGGGGGTTGAGCTTGCGGTCCTTGCGTGCCTTGCCATGGCCCTTGACACTGGCCAACTCCTGGTAAACATAGGGGTGACCCCAGGGGTCGAGCCGGCCGCTGTTGCCGACCTCGTCCAGCGACGCGGGATAGCCGCCGTTGTTGAGCTGATAGTCCCGGATCAGAGCCTGCAGAACCGTGATGTCCTGGATGGCATGGGTCTGCTTGACCCGCTCCTGGTAGCTCTGGTACTTGGGCAGGGCCAGCGCCACCAGCACGCCGATCATGGCCACCACGAGCAGGAGTTCGATGACGGTCAGTCCGATGGGTCGGCGGGGCGTCGTATTGACAGACGTGGGGTACATGGTCAGACCTGGATTGTAATTTTATGTAACGGACCCGCTGGCACCAGCGGGTAAGCCCGTCCACCAACCCCCGGGGTAATCAATCCGTGACTTATTCCACGCTTTGTGCCCCCGTGTACCGGGTCACCGAGGCCTTGTCCGTCTGCGGCCCGACCAGCCCCGGCAGCAGCTCCCGCGCACCGGCCATGAAGTGGTGGATGGTGAGCCGGATCAGGGCGTCCAGGTCGGCCTCCAGTGGCACATCGAAGATCCAGCGCCGCTGGCCGAAGTAGAAGATGCGCGCGTTGATGCCCCAGACCAGCTCGATCTCCAGTTCACTCAGCGGCACGTCTTGTGGCCCCGGCAGGCCCAGCTCGGCACGCAGCTCCAGCGCCACCGGCTCGAGCACGCGGCTGCGCAGGAACTGGAGGTAGCGCTGGTTGATGGCCTCGCCCTTGAGTCCGGAGAACATGAACAGGCGGACCCAGTCCCAGGTCAGGGCGGTTTTCGCGTAGTCGCTGTACAGGCGCGTCAGGCGCTCTTCCAGCGGCACGCGCCGGTCGGCGATGATGACCTCCCAGTAGGGGTTCCAGCGCCCCACATAGACCTCCTGGTAGACCCGCTCGATCAGTGCTGCCTTGCTGGGGAAGTACTTGAAGATCAGCGACTGCGTCACCCCCACGCGCCGCGCCAGCTCACGCGTGTCGCCGTCGAAGCCGACCTCGGCGAAGAACTGCACCGCGGCCTCGACGATGGCCTTTTCGCGCGCCTCGCCCGCCGGGCGCCGGCGCGGGCCGGCCGTTGCCAGCTGAACGGGTGTCGAAGTTCGTCTTGTCATGGTCCCGATCTTAATGATCTAATGCTCACCCCCGCAACCAACTCAGCAGTGCGCCGCCATGAGCACCGTCCTCGAACACACCCTGCACGGCCCGGCCGATGCCCCCTGGCTGACCCTGAGCCATCCCATCGGCGCCAACCTGCGGATCTGGGATGCGCTGCTGCCGGCCCTGTCCCGCGACTTCCGCGTGCTGGCCGTCAATACCCATGCCCACGGCGGCGCAGCCGGCGCACACGACACGATGGACGATCTCGCCGCCCAGGTGCAGCAGCTCTGGGAGGCGCTGGGCATCGCGCGCAGCCATGTTCTAGGCCTCTCGCTGGGTGGCTGCATCGGCGTGGCGCTCGCTTTGCGCGCGCCCAAGCGCGTGGAATCGCTGGTCGTGGCCTGCTCCCGCCTGGAGATGGATGCCGCTGCGACCGGCATGTGGCAACAACGCGCCACCCTGGTCGAGCAGCAGGGCATGGCACCGGTGGTCGCGCCCACCCTGGAGCGCTGGTTCACCCCCGCCTTCCTGGCCCGACAACCGGCCGTCGTCGAGGAGGTGCGCCAGCAGTTGCTGGCCTGCCCGCCGCTCGGCTACGCCGCCAGCGCCCGGGCGCTGGCCGGCCTGCACCTGCAGGACCGCCTGGGCCAGTTGCAGGTGCCCACGCTCTTCATCGCAGGCCGGGACGACCAAGCCGTGGCCGCATCCCAGATCGAGGGCTACGCCCGGCTCACGCCCGGGGCACGTTATGCCGCGCTGGCCGGGCCGCACATCCTGCACCTTGAAAATCCCGACGGCTTCAGCCGCCACGTGCTCGACTTCCTCGCCCAGCCCTGAACCCAGGCTCAGGTCCCGGCCACGGGTAAACCCGGGATTGATGTTGATCAATTGATCACCAAAAATAGGGCATGGCAAGTTACCAGCCCCCGGCCTCTCCCGCCCCCGACACCCTGGACCTGCGCCGCGCCTTCGGGCGCTTTGGCACCGGCGTGACCGTGATCACCGCGCGCACCCCCGAAGGGCAGCGCCTGGGCGTGACGGCCAATTCCTTCAACACGGTCTCCCTGGCTCCCCCCATCGTGCTCTGGAGCCTGGCCCTGCACTCGCCCAGCCTGGCCGGGTTTCGCGCCGCCGGGCGCTTCGTGGTCAATGTGCTGGCGCTGGAACAGCTGGAGCTGGCGCAGCGCTTCGCACGCCCGGCCCCCGACAAGTTTGCCGGCGTGGACTGTAGCGCGGGCCGGCACGAGCAGCCGGTGCTGGTGGGCTGCGCGGCCAGCATCGAGTGCCGCATCGTCGGCGACCAGCCGGTGGGCGACCACGTCCTCTTCCTGGGGGAGGTGGAGCATTACGCCCACAGCGCCACCGCACCGCTGCTGTTCTGCAACGGCCAATTCCAGCAGGGCGTGGGGCTAAGCCCTGCGCCGGCCGATGCCGTCTACCGATCCCCATCGAGAGGAACCCCTTGAAACTCGGCATGTTCATGATGCCCGCCCCCCGGGGCGCGCCATCCGCGCGACCCTGCGCGAGGACCGCGAGGCCATGCCGCTGGCCGACCGCTCTGGGTCAGAGCGAAGCCTATGTGTGCGAGCACCTCGAGGACGCGGCCCTGGCCCAGCGTTCGATGCAGTTCATGGCTGAAGAGCTGATGCCGCGCCTGAACGCGACCATCGACTAGTACTGCACCCCAGAGGTAGAGGAACATGATGAAAGCGATGAATTCGTGCGCAGGGCAAGGCGCAAACCACAGCCCTAGCCTTCGCTATGGCGAGGATTTGCAACGCGGCCATGCGCGCGAAGGCGCGCTTTCATGTTTCGATACTTCTGGGGCGCAGTACTAGGCCTGGGCGACGTAGCTGCGGCCACCAAAGATGGCCGTGCCCACGCGTACCAGCGTGCTGCCGGCATGGATGGCCGCCTCGAGGTCGGCACTCATGCCCATGGACAGGGTGTCCAGCGCCAGCCCTTGGGCACGCAACTGCTCATACAGCTCCCTGGCCCGCAGGAACACGGTCTTCATGCCTTCGAAGTCCGGCTGGGGATCGGGGATGCACATCAGGCCGCGCAAGTGCAGCCGGGGCAGCGCCGCCACCGCATGGGCCAGCAGCGGCAGGTCCGCAGGTGCCACACCCGACTTGGTCGCCCCGCCGTCCACATTGACCTGGAGGCAGATCTGCAGGGGAGGCAGGTGGGCCGGACGCTGTTCGCTGAGTCGCTGCGCGATCTTGAGACGATCCACGGTCTGCGCCCAGGCAAAGTGCTCGGCCACCAGGCGCGTCTTGTTGCTCTGGATCGGGCCGATGCAGTGCCACTGCAGGGGCAGCCCCTCCAGCACGGCCATCTTGTCCACGGCCTCCTGGATGTAGTTCTCCCCAAAGGCCGTCTGCCCGGCCGCGTGTGCTGCGCGCACCACATCGGGGCCGAAGGTTTTTGAAACCGCCAGCAACAGCACGCTGGCCGGGTCACGTCCGGCCGCATGACATGCGGCGGCCATGCGGGCATGAACGGCTTGGAGCTGGGTGGCAATCACGGTCATAATTGACCGGCAAGCTTAGCAAAGTACGCATACATCGATCGAGGGACACGTGGACATTACTCAACTGCTGGCATTCAGCGTCAAGAACAAGGCTTCCGACCTGCACCTCTCCGCCGGCCTGCCGCCGATGATCCGCGTGCACGGCGATGTGCGACGCATCAACGTCGATGCCCTGTCGCACAAGGAAGTGCACGCCATGGTGTACGACATCATGAACGACACCCAGCGCAAGAACTACGAAGAGTTCCTGGAAATCGACTTCTCCTTCGAGATCGATGGCCTGGCGCGCTTTCGTGTCAATGCCTTCAACCACAACCGCGGCGCCGGCGCCGTGTTCCGGACCATCCCGAGCAAGATCCTGACGCTGGAGCAGCTCAACGCGCCCAAGATCTTCGGCGACCTGGCGCTCAAGCCGCGCGGCATGGTACTGGTGACCGGCCCCACGGGCTCGGGCAAGTCCACCACCCTGGCCGCCATGGTCAACTACCTGAACGAGACCGAGTTCGGCCACATCCTGACGGTGGAAGACCCGATCGAATTCGTGCACGAGTCCAAGAAGTGCCTGATCAACCAGCGCGAGGTGGGTCCGCACACCCTGAGTTTTGCCGCGGCCCTCAAGTCCGCGCTGCGCGAAGACCCGGACGCCATCCTGGTGGGCGAAATGCGTGACCTGGAAACCATCCGCCTGGCCATGACGGCGGCCGAAACGGGCCACCTGGTCTTCGGCACCCTGCACACGTCCAGCGCGGCCAAGACCATCGACCGGATCATCGACGTGTTCCCGGCCGAGGAAAAGGAGATGATCCGCGCCATGCTGTCCGAATCGCTGCAGGCCGTGATCTCGCAGACCCTGTGCAAGACCAAGGACGGCCAGGGCCGCGTGGCGGCGCACGAGATCATGCTGGGCACGCCGGCCATCCGCAACCTGATCCGCGAAGCCAAGGTGGCCCAGATGTACTCCAGCATCCAGACCGGCAACAGCGTGGGCATGCAGACGCTCGACCAGAACCTGACCGAGCTGGTCAAGCGCAACGTCATCAGCGCCGCCGAAGCCCGCGGCAAGGCCAAGATCCCGGAAAACTTCCCCGGCTGAAGCCGAGGGAGGACGAGCAAACCACGCGTCCCGCCGCTGAGGCAGGACGCACCAGGAAGGAGGTGCTCTCATGGAGCGCGACCAGGCAACCAAATTCATCAACGACCTGCTGCGGCTGATGATCAGCCGCAACGGCAGCGACCTGTTCATCACCGCCGACTTTCCGCCCGCCATCAAGGTGGACGGAAAGATCACCAAGGTCTCGCCCCAGCCCCTGAGCGCGGCCCACACCATGGCCCTGGCGCGTTCTGTCATGAATGACAAGCAGGTCGCGGAGTTCGAGCGCACCAAGGAATGCAATTTCGCGATCTCGCCGCCCAACGTCGGACGCTTCCGCGCCAATGCCTTCATCCAGCAGGGCAAGGTCGGCCTGGTGCTGCGGGTCATCCCCGCCGTGCTGCCCACCATCGACACCCTGGGTGTGCCGCAAATCCTCAAGGAAGTGACCATGGCCAAGCGCGGCCTGTGCATCATGGTGGGCGCCACCGGCTCGGGCAAGTCCACCACGCTGGCAGCCATGGTGGACTGGCGCAATGAAAACTCGCAAGGTCACATCATCACCGTGGAGGACCCGGTGGAGTTCGTGCACCCGCACAAGAACTGCGTGGTCACACAGCGTGAAGTGGGCCTGGACACCGACAGCTGGGAAATCGCGCTCAAGAACACGCTGCGCCAGGCGCCCGACGTGATCCTGATGGGCGAGATCCGTGACCGCGAGACCATGGAACACGCCGTGGCCTTCGCCGAAACCGGTCACCTCTGCCTGGCCACCTTGCACGCCAACAGCGCCAACCAGGCCCTGGACCGCATCATCAACTTCTTCCCCGAAGAGCGCCGCCCCCAGCTGCTGATGGACCTGTCGCTCAACCTGCGCGCCCTGGTCTCGCAGCGCCTGATCCCCAAGCAGGACAGCAAGGGGCGTATCGCGGCCGTAGAGGTCATGCTCAACTCGCCGCTGATCTCCGATCTGATCTTCAAGGGCGAGGTCTCCGAGGTCAAGGAGATCATGAAGAAGAGCCGTAACATCGGCATGCAGACTTTCGACCAGGCCCTGTTCGACCTCTACGAAAGCAATCAGATCACCTACGAAGACGCGCTGCGCAACGCCGACTCGCTCAATGACCTGCGCCTGCAGATCAAGCTCAACAGCCAGCGGGGCAAGTCGCAGGATCTGGCAGCAGGTACGGAAAACTTCGCCATCGTTTAAGGGCTGCGTCAGCCCGCCGCGTGGTCTGATGCCTCAAGCGTCAGACCACGCCCTGTTTCAGGAGCCAGCCATGCCCAGCCTCAACCCCAAAACCTACGACCCCACCCCCTCCCGCAAGGTCGCCTTCCTCGGCCTGGGCGTGATGGGCTACCCCATGGCCGGACATCTGGCGCGCGCCGGACATGCGGTCACGGTCTACAACCGCACCGCCGCCAAGGCCCAGGCCTGGGCGCAGGAGTTCGGGGGTGCAGCGGTAGCCACGCCACGTGAAGCGGCGACCGGGGCTGACATCGTTTATGCCTGCGTCGGCAACGACGAAGACCTGCGCAGCGTGGTGCTGGGGCCGGATGGCGCCTTCGCCGGCATGAAGACCGGCGCTGTGTTTGCCGACCACACCACGGCCTCGGCCGAAGTGGCGCGCGAGCTGTATGCAGCCGCGCGTGAGCGCAAGCTGCAATTCGTCGACGCGCCGGTATCCGGGGGGCAGGCTGGCGCCCAGAACGGCATGCTCACGGTCATGTGCGGGGGTGATCCGGCCGCTTTCGACACCGTGAAGCCGCCCGCCATGGCCTACTCGCGTGCTTTCACACGCATCGGCGACAGCGGAGCCGGCCAACTGGCCAAGATGGCCAACCAGGTCTGCTGCGTCGGCGTGATCCAGGGCCTGGCCGAAGCCGTGGCCTTCGGCCAGCAGGCCGGGCTGGACATGAACCTGGTGCTGGAGGTGATCGGCAAGGGCGCAGCCCAGAGCTGGCAGATGGACAATCGCGGCAAGACCATGGTGGCCGACCAGTTCGACTTCGGTTTTGCCGTGGACTGGATGCGCAAGGACCTGGGACTGGTGCTCGACGAAGCGCGGCGCAATGGCGCGCGCATGCCGGTGACCGCGCTGGTGGACCAGTTCTATGGTGATGTGCAGGAAATGGGCGGGGGCCGCTGGGACACCTCCAGCCTGGTTCGCCGCCTGCGCAAATAAAGACCGCCAGCCCTGAGCAGGCCAGCCAGCCGGAACTACATGGCCCGGCCGCTGGCCGATGAGGGTGATGGGCCGCCCGAAGAACTGCCGGGCTGGGACTGCATCTCCAGCAGGTCTTCCTCGGTGATGATCTCGAACAGGCGCACAACCTTCTGCACGCCACTGCTGCGACGCGCCAGATCGGTGGCCCGATCGGCCTCGCGTGCGGTCACGCGTCCCATCAGAAAGACCACGCCGCGCTCGGTCACCACCTTGAAGGCGCTGGCGCTGATGTCCCTGGCGTCGATCAGGTTGGACTTGACCCGCCCCGTGACCAGCGCATCCGAAGAGCGCTGCGTCAGCGTGGAGTGGCCCAGCACGGTCAGCTCGTTGACGATGGCGCGCACGTTCTCGATGCGGGAGACCACCTGCTCGGCAAGCTGCTTGTCCTGCTCGTTGGGCACTTCGCCGCTGAGCAACACCTGGCGGTTGTAGCTGGTGATGTTGATGTGCACGCGCTCGCCCAGGTGTTCGCGCAGGCGGGCTGCACCACGTGACTCGATGCGCTCGTCCTCGAGCTGTGCTCCAGCGGTACGGCGGTCAGAGGCCGACATGCCCGTGACGACGGCGCCGCCCACCAGCAGGGGCGCACAGGCGCTCAGGCCGGCCCCTGCCAGCACGGACATCAGCAGGATCACGCAGAGTCGTCGGACTGGCAGCTTTGTCATGGATTGTTTTCCTGTTCCCCGAGCAGTTGGTGATCGACCGCATCGCAGATGCAATGCAGCGTCAGAAGATGCACTTCCTGGATGCGTGCGGTACGCTCGTGCGGCACGCAGATGTGGACATCGGTTTCGCGCAGGGCACCGGTCATCTTGCCGCCGTTGCGTCCGCTCAGGCCCACCACCACCATCTCGCGCTCGTGCGCGGCATCAATGGCGGCCAGCACATTGGCCGAGTTGCCGCTGGTCGAAATCGCCAGCAGCACGTCGCCGGGCTGGCCCAGGGCGCGCACCTGGCGCGAGAAGATCACATTGAAGTCGTAATCGTTGGCAATGGCCGTCAGGATGGAGCTGTCGGTGGTCAGCGCAATGGCGGCGAGTTCGGGGCGCTCGCGCTCGAAACGGCCGATGAATTCGGCGGCGAAATGCTGGGCGTCGGCAGCGGAGCCGCCGTTGCCGCAAACCAGCACCTTGCCGCCATTGGTGACGCAGGCCAGGATGGCCTGCACCGCGGCCGCGATGGGTTTGCTCAGGACCTGGGCCGCCTGGTACTTCAGGTCGGCGCTGTCGATGAAGTGTTGTTCAATGCGTTGCTCAAGCATGGCCCTATGATAACCGCCAGCCGCCGCCTTTGTCCCTCTGGGGCGCCCGGGATGGCGCTGACCGTTCAGGCCGCGTCGAAGGCGGCCTGGAGCCACTGCAGGCCGGCGCCGTCGAGCGCGACCACATCGAAGCGGCAAGGTGGCGGCACCTGCCAGCGCAGCAGGTAATGGCGCGCGGCTAGCACGATGCGCCGCTGCTTGGTGGCACCCACGCTGGCCGCCGCCCCGCCATGCCCGGCACCGGCGCGCTGGCGCACCTCCACGAAGACCAGGGTGCCATCGGCCGCACGCATGATCAGGTCGATCTCGCCGCCACCGCGCCCGGGCGTCCGATAATTGCGCTCAAGCAGCCGCAGACCGGCCGCCTGCAGATGCTGCAGGGCCTGCGCCTCGGCAGCCTCACCGGCCTGCCGGGTGCTGGGTTTGCCAGCTGCCGCCGGCCACTTGGGGAACACCATTGAACGCTACTTACGCCTCCGCCCTGTCCGCCGCGCATGACGCGGCCGCTGCCCAGCATTATCCGCAGGGAGCGCTGTATGTGGTGGCCACCCCGATCGGCAACCTGGCCGACATCTCGCTACGCGCCCTGCACGTGTTGCAGCTGGTCGACGCCCTGGCCTGCGAGGACACGCGCCATACCCAGAGCCTGCTGCGCGCCTATGGCATCGACCGCCCCTCGGCCGCCCTGATCGCCCTGCACCAGCACAACGAGGCCGAGGCCGCGCAGCAGGTCGTCGCGCGTCTGCAGGCTGGCCAGCGCCTGGCCTATGTCAGCGATGCCGGCACCCCCGCCATCAGCGACCCCGGCGCGCGCCTGGTGGCCGCGGTGCGCGCCGCAGGCCTGCCCATCGTCCCCCTGCCCGGTGCCAGCAGCATCACCGCCGCGCTCAGTGTGGCGGGCGTGGTTGACGAGGCCGGTGCCTTCGTGTTCGCCGGGTTCCTGCCCCCCAAGGCCGGCGAGCGCACGGCCGCCTTGCAGGCCCTGGCCAGTGAAGCGCGGGCGATCGTGCTGCTGGAAGCGCCGCATCGCGTCGGGGCGCTGGCAACCGCGCTGGCCCTGCTGGGCTCCCGCCCCCTGACCGTTGCACGGGAACTGACCAAGCAATTCGAGCAGCTGGTCACCCTGCCGGCGGCGGAACTGGGCGCCTGGCTGGCCGCGGACGAAAAGCGTGAACGCGGTGAATTCGTGCTCGTGCTGCACCCCTTGCAGGCGCAGACCAGCGAGAGCGGCCCCGACCTGCGCGTGCTCACCCTGCTGCTGGCCGAACTGCCGCTCAAGACGGCCGTTCGCCTGGCAGCCGAGATCACGGGCACGTCACGCAACGCCCTTTACGAGGCGGCACTGCAGCTGAAAAAGGACGAGGGCACGTGAAGGACTACGCCGTCCTCTTCGTCTGCATGGGCAATATCTGCCGCAGCCCGACCGCGCATGGCGTGTTCCGCCACCAACTGCTCGAACACGGCCTCGCACCCCGGGTGCAGGTCGATTCGGCCGGCACGCACGGCTACCATGCCGGTCGCCCGCCCGACGAACGCTCGCAGCAGCATGCCGCCCAACGCGGCTACGACCTTTCAGATCTGCGCGCGCGCCAGCTGCTGCCACGGGATTTCGAACGCTACGACCTCGTGCTGGTCATGGACCAGGACAACCACGAACACGCGCGCGAACTCTGCCCACCCGGCCAATGGCACAAGCTCCGCCGCTTCACGGACTTCTGCCTGCAGCGCACGGCAGAAGGCGTGCCCGACCCCTACTACGGTGGCGAACAGGGCTTTGAGCAGGTGCTGGACCTGGTGGAGGACGCCTGCGCGGGCCTGCTGCTGCATGTGCAGCGGCAATTGGACTGAGTCCGGCTTCAGAAGGCAGGCGATCTGACCCGGTGTCGAGGAATGCGCTCGGGACAGGAGCATGCCCGTGCTTGGCTTGACAGAAAACTCTTACGGATCAAGGAGATACGCGAGTTTTTCAGATGATTGGTGCGGCTGGCGGGGATCGAACCCACGACCCTTGGCTTCGGAGGCCAATACTCTATCCACTGAGCTACAGCCGCGTACGCTGGAGCCTGGGATTGTAGGCGGTTTCGGTCCGGGCGACCGTTATAATCAATGGCTGATTTAGATCAAACCATCAGAATTACCGAGGACACCATGAGCGAGCAGCAGCACGAAGACCATACCGGCCCGATCAAGACGCCCCAGCAGATGATGTGGGTTTCCATTTTCTCTTTCGTGTTGCCCGTGTTCATCATCATCGGCCTGGTGTTCTTCGTCACCTCCGACAAGAAGCCCGCCGCCGGTGCGAGCAATATGGAAAAGTCAGTGTCCGAGCGCGTGCAGAAAGTCGGCACCGTCGAGATTCGCGATGCCAACCGCCAGCTCAAGGGCGGCGAAGCCGTCTACCAGGCCCAGTGCGTGGCCTGCCACGGCACCGGCGCGGCGGGTGCGCCCAAGTTTGGCGACAAGGGCGCCTGGGGCGCACGCATCAAGACCGGCCTGGACAGCCTGGTGAACTCCGCGCTCAAGGGCAAGGGTGCCATGGCACCGCAAGGTGGTGGCGACCACTCCGACGTCGAGATCGCCCGTGCGGTGGCTTACATGGCCAATGCGGGTGGCGCCAAGTTCGCCGAACCGAAGGCACCGGAAGCCGCCAAGTAAGGCTTTCCCGAGCCATGAAAAAAAGAGCCGGTCCATGACCGGCTTTTTTCATGGCGTGCGACCACTTCAGGCGCGGTACAGATCACGAAGCTCGCGCTTGAGCACCTTGCCGATGGCGCTGCGAGGCAGTTCGTCAAGGTAACGCAGGTCGGCCAGGCGCTGGGTCTTGCCCACGCGTTCGTTGGCCCACAGCCGCAGGGCATCGGCCGCCGGCTCCTGACCCGGCTGGCGCACGACGAAGGCCACCGGTGTCTCGCCCCATTGCTCTGAGGGCACACCCACCACAGCGACATCGTGCACGGCCGGATGGCCACGCAGCACAGCCTCCAGGTCGCTGGGGTAGATATTGAAGCCGCCCGAAATGATCATGTCCTTGCGTCGATCGAACAGGGTCAGGAAACCGTCGGCGTCAAATCGGCCGATGTCACCCGTACGGATGAACCGTTTGCCCTGCGGATCGAACCACTCGGCCTCGCGCGTCTGCTCGGGGCGCTGGTGATAGCCTTTCATCATGCCGGGCGAGTGGCCCACCACTTCACCCGCCGCTCCTGGGGG
The DNA here is from genome assembly GCF_058807395.1 of Hylemonella sp. GW821-FHT12C09. Lineage (NCBI taxonomy): Bacteria > Pseudomonadati > Pseudomonadota > Betaproteobacteria > Burkholderiales > Comamonadaceae > Hylemonella > Hylemonella sp. GW821-FHT12C09. Next base: position 125,310 of record NZ_JBXAQQ010000011.1, read on the forward strand.
GACTTCGCGGCCGTCTTCGTCGATCAGGCGGATGTCGTGCCCCTGCGCCGGCCGACCCACCGTATGCAGCTTGTCCGGATGCAGATGCGCCTCCAGGATGCAAGTGCCGCCCCCTTCGGTCATGCCGTAGAACTCCACCAGCCCACCGGGCCAGCGCTGGAGCACATCGGCCTTGAGCACCGCTGAAAACGGTGCACTGGTGGAGAACTTAATGCGGAAACTGGAAAGGTCGTAGTCCCCGAAATCCGCTCGCGCCATCAGGCGCTGGTACTGCACCGGCACCAGCATGGTGTGCGTGACGCGCTCTTTCGACGCCAGGGCGAGGTACGCGAGCGCATCGAACTTGCCCATCAGCAGCACGGTGCCACCGTAGGCCAGCGTGGGGAAGAACACCACCAGTGTGGTGTTGGAATACAAGGGGGTGGACAGCAGGGTCACCGTGTCGGCGCCATAACCATACGTGGCCCCTCGCTGCACATGCGCCCAGCGCATGCCATGCGGCTGCACGATGCCCTTGGGCTGACCCGTGGTACCCGAGGAATAGATGATGTTGAAAGGCCACTGGGCATCGACCTGCGCATGCTGAGGCTTGGTCTCCTGCGGGGCCAACCACTGCGTCCAGGGTCGGCCCGCCGCCGACTCGTCCAGCGCGATGCGCGGCACGGTGGCAGCCCGGCTGCCCAGGACCTCGGCCACGCTGCAGTCGGTGAACAGCAGCCGTGCCCCGGCGTCGTGCAGCATGTCGGCCAGGCTTTCAGCGGTGGCGCCCGGCGCCAGCGGTGCCACGACCACACCGGCACGCAATGCGCCCAGGTAGGACACCGCATAAGCGATGGAGGTAGCGGCACAGATGGCGATGGCCTCGCCGGGCAGGACGCCATCGCGCTGCAGCGCCGCGGCAACGCGGTCCATGTGCGCGTCGAGTTCGGCATAGGTCAGGACCTGACCGTCTTGCGCCAGCGCACGGCGCAGCGGCGCCTGTTGCGCATGGAGGTGGATCAACCCGGTAATCGTGCCGAAGGGGGCGGCCAGCGCCTGTTCCAGATCGACGTTCATTTGCGAGCCAGCTCCTGCTCCTGCAGCTCGCGCCACAGGATCTTGCCGGTCCCCGACTTGGGCAAGGTGCTCACGAACTCCACGATGCGCGGACTCTTGTAGGCTGCCATGTGCTCGTGCGACCAGTGGATGATGTCCTGCTCGCTCACCTTGCCACGTGTCTCTTCCTTGAGCACCACCAGGGCCTTGACGGTCTCGCCCCGCTTGGCGTCGTGGGCGCCGATCACACACGCCTCGTGGATGGCCGGGTGCTTGTACATGAGGGCCTCGACCTCGGCCGGCCAGACCTTGTAGCCCGAGGCATTGATCATGCGCTTGAGCCGATCCACCATGAAGAAATAGCCATCCTGGTCCACATAGGCCAGGTCGCCCGTGCGCAGGAAACGCTTGCCCTCGATCTCCAGGAAAGCCTGCGCCGTCGCTTCAGGCTGGCGCCAGTAACCCTGCATGACCTGGGGCGCATGCACCACGATCTCGCCGGTCTCACCCGCTGCCACTTCCTGCAGCGTCTGCGGATCCAGCACGCGCGCGTCGACATCGAAGACCGGGATACCCAGACATTGGGGCTTGGGGCGGTGCGGCGGGTTGATGTGCGTGGCGGCCAGCGTCTCGGACATGCCGTAGCCCTCCACGTAGTCCAGCCCCGTCAGGTCCTTGAGCTTCTTGGCGATCGCCTCCGGCATGGCCGCGCCGCCGCCGCGCACACCCTGCAAGCTGGAGAGGTCGTAGTCACCCAGTCGCGGGTTCGAGAGGAAATCCACCACCATGGTCGAGATGGCCTGCCAAATGCCGATGCGATGGCGCTGGATGCACTGTGCTGCAACGTCACGGTCCCAGCGCGTGAGCAGCACGATGGTCGCGCCTGCAAAGATCGGCCCGTTCATGCTGCCCGACATGCCCGTCACGTGGAAAAAAGGCAGCACGGACAGATACACCGCGTCCTGCGTCCGGTTGAACCACTGCACGCCCCCCACCAGTGTGCTCATGGTGCTGCGATGGGTGTGCATGCAGCCCTTGGGCTGGCCCGTGGTACCCGAGGTGTAGGGCATCACGCACAGGTCGTCCGGACCGGCGGTGTGCGGGCCGGGCCGATGGTCTTGTCGCAGCAGATCGGCCCAGAGCGTGACCCCCGGCGCGGTGATCTGCTCTCGCGGTGCGGCCACGAAAGGCGGCACAGCCAGATCTGTGGGCTCGCGCAGGTAGTCGCTGTAGGCCGCCACCCCCAGGTGCTGCAGGCCCGACCCGGCGGCTCCGCCCTGCAGCGGTGCGATCTGGGGGTACAAGTCCTGCGCCACCAGGGCCGTGCTCGCGCCACTGTCGCTCACGTAATGGCGAAGCTCTTCGGTGCGGTTCATGGGGTTGATCGGGACCACCACCGCGTTGGCGCGCAGGATGCCGTAGTAGGCGACCACCCACTGCGGGCTGTTCTGCATGTAGAGCAGCACACGGTCACCGGCCTTGACGCCACACGCCTGCTGGAGCCAGCCGGCAACGCGTTCACACTCGTCGCGGAACCTGGCGTAGCTCAGCGGCGTGTCGTAATAGACGATGAACGGCTTATCGGGATAACGTGTCGCCGCGACCTCGACGTTGTACCAGAGGCTGGTCTGCGGCAGCGTCAGCTGGCGCGGCAGCCCTGGCGGCCAATGCGGGAAATGGCGGATGTTGTGGCCAGAGGACATGGGACCTGCCTTTCAGACGATGCTGCTGCCGCCATCCACCGCCAGGTACTGGCCGGTGATATGGCGTGAGGCTGCGCTGGCCAGGAACACCACCGAGCCCTTGAGGTCTTCCTCGCCACCGATGCGGTGCAGCGGTGCGCGCGCGATCACGGCGTCCTGCACCTGCTCCAGCAGGCCGGCGGACAACTTCGAGGGGAAAAAACCCGGGCAAAGGGCGTTGACGTTGATGTTGTAACGCCCCCATTCGGCCGCCAGGGTGCGCGTGAAGTTGATCAACGCGGCCTTCGAGGTGTTGTAGGCGATGGTGTGCACGCCCGGGGCCGTGCCTTTGAGACCCGCCACCGAAGCAATGTTGATGATCTTGCCTTGCTGGCGCGGGATCATGCTGCACCGGCCCACCTCACGCGACAGAAAGAATGGCGCATTGATGTTGAGGTTCATCACCTTGTGCCAGGCGGCATCCGGATAATCCTCGGCCGGGGCACCCCAGGTGGCGCCCGCATTGTTGACCAGGATGTCGATCTGGCCGTAGCGGGCCATCACCTGCTGCACCATGGCCGGGATGCCTTCCGTCTGCTGCAGGTCGCCAGCAATACACAGCACCTCCAGGCCCTGGGCCTGCAAATGCAGTCGTGCGGCCTCCAGCTCATCGGCCTTGCGCGCCGTCAGCGCCAGGCGGCAGCCCATCTCGCCCAGTGCCTCGGCCATCTGCAGGCCCAGGCCGCGCGAACCGCCGGTGATCAGCGCCACGCGGCCATCGAGCCGGAACAAGTCCTTCACACCCATGCTGTCTCCTCGTCTGCGTCGGCATGCGTCCGCGCACCCCTGTCGGAGGAATTATGGGCTTTCACCCTGTGCCGGCCTGTCGCGCTGTGGACTGCGCACATAGCCATACCGTCCGGGCAGGCTGGCCGCGGGCTCCTGTTCGGGTGCCCAGTACCCGGCTTCCACCCGCTCTGCCACGCGTGCGACATCCTGCGTGTGCACCAGGCCCAGGCCGCGTTCGGCCTGCAGATAGACGCGTCCCAGCTCGTCCAGCAGGCAGCGCTGCACGGTGACCAGCTCACCACTGTGCGCGCGCACCGTGCCATCGTCGTCGATACGCCAGATCCAGGGTGTAACGTCCAGCTCCACGTAGACACGCTGCGGCCCGTTCTGGAAGAACCAGCGGCCCTGGGCATCGGCGGCATAGTTGCGCTGGATGAAATCGATCAGCTTCTCGTGTTTTAACAAGGAGCCCTTGGACCCCGGTACGCCGCTGTCGAAGGCACCCGCCGCCTGGGCGCGGTCGTCGCGCATGTACCAGTTGCCGCGCGCATCCAGCCCGAGCCAGCCATAGCAGTCGGGCACGTTGGGCCACTTGGCCATGGCCAGCCTTACGATGTCATCCACGTTGCGGCTCCTGCACGCCTGCGACCTGCAACAACCACGCGCCCACGGCTTCCGGCATGGTGTGCACATGGCCCGGCCAGCGCCCGTCGGGGAACCCCACGTGCCCGCCGTGCTCGGGCTGCCACAGCGTCACCCAGTTCCCCACTTCGCCGGAATGCGGCAAGCTGCGGGCCGGCACAAAGGGGTCGTTGCGCGCATTGAGGGCCAACGCCGGAATGCGGATGCGATGCAGATGCGGTTTGGCCGAGGCCCTTGCCCAGTAGTCCTCGGTGCCCTTGAAGCCGTGCAATGGCGCGGTGAAGAGGTTGTCGAAGGTGTAGAGATCACGCGCGCGCAGCAAGGCGTCGCGATCGAACAGGCCCGGGTGTTGATGCCACTTGGCCAGGGCCTTGGGTTTCATGGTGCGCAGGAACATGCGCGTGTAAACCTGCCGGTTGAAACCGCGCCCGATCGCATGGCCGCCAGCAGCCAGGTCCAGCGGCGAGCACACACTGGCCACGGCGCTGACAACCGTAGCAGCTGCCTCGCCCAGTTCGCCGGCCCAACGCATCAGGGCATTGCCACCCAGCGAGATGCCCAGGGCGACGATGGGGCCGGCATGGCAGCTGCGCAGTTGCCTCAGGATCCAGTCGATCTCCTGCCAATCGCCCGAGTGGTAGGCGCGCGGCGCGCGGTTGAGTTCCCCGCTGCAACCCCGGAAATGCGGCACGGCATAGGACAGGCCACGCGCTCGCGCAAAGCCGGCGAAAGCCTGTGCGTACTGGCTTTGCGAAGAGCCCTCCAGCCCATGGAAGAGCACGAGCAAGGTATTCCCTGCCGGGCCCTGCAGCCAGTCGACATCGATGAAATCGCCATCCGGGGTGTCCCAGCGCTCGCGCCGGAACTGCGGTTGCGGTCCCTGCACACGGCGTGCATACAGCGCGGCCCAGATGGTCTGCAGATGCCCGCCGGGCAGCCAGCGAGGTGAGGTGTAGTTCATGCCAGATATGTCCGATCGCCTGATTTTCCTCCAGTGCGCCCATCCCGCCCGCCGTCGGTGCATTTATCGCTGGCGCCCGCCCCAAAGACAAAGGCCCTGCGTTCACAAGTCAGGGCCTTTGGTGCAGTGCGGTCACGTGGACCGCAGCTGAACTGGATTTACTTCTTCTGCAGGAACTTGCGAGCCGCCGCCATCTCGGCCACGGCAATGGCCAGCTCGGAGGTGGCACGCGCGATATCGATCTCGCTCTTGGCGTTCTTGATCGCTTCTTCGGCAGCCAGCTTGGCTTCGTTGGCCTTCTCTTCGTCCAGGTCCTTGCCACGTACGGCGGTGTCGGACAGGACGGTGACGCAGTCAGGCTGCACCTCGAGGATGCCGCCGGCGACGAAGACGAACTCTTCCTTGCCGTCAGCCATTTCGATGCGCACCGAGCCCGGCTTGATGCGGGTGATCAGCGGGGTGTGACGCGGGTAGATGCCGAGTTCGCCGGCTTCGCCAGGCAGCGCGACAAAACGCGCCTCGCCCGAGAAGATGGCATCTTCGGCACTGACCACATCGACGTGGATCGTGTTCATGGTGACTCCGGTGGGCCCGCGGGATTAGATCTTCTTGGCTTTTTCGAAGGCGTCGTCGATGGTGCCGACCATGTAAAAGGCCTGCTCGGGCAGGTGGTCGCACTCGCCATTGACGATCATCTTGAAGCCGCGGATGGTCTCGGCCAGGGGCACGTACTTGCCCGGGGAACCCGTGAACACCTCGGCCACGTGGAAAGGCTGCGACAGGAAACGCTGGATCTTGCGGGCGCGGGCCACGGTCAGCTTGTCTTCCGGCGCCAACTCGTCCATACCCAGAATCGCGATGATGTCGCGCAGTTCCTTGTAGCGCTGCAGCGTGCCCTGCACGGCGCGAGCCGTGTTGTAGTGGTCTTCACCCACGACGTCGGGCGACAGCTGGCGGCTGGTGGAGTCCAGCGGGTCCACGGCGGGATAGATACCCAGCGACGCGATGTCACGGCTCAGCACCACGGTGGAGTCCAGGTGGGCGAAGGTGGTGGCGGGGGACGGGTCGGTCAAGTCGTCGGCCGGCACGTACACGGCCTGGATCGAGGTGATCGAGCCGACCTTGGTCGACGTGATCCGCTCTTGCAGGCGGCCCATTTCCTCGGCCAGCGTCGGCTGGTAGCCCACGGCGGAAGGCATGCGGCCCAGCAGCGCGGACACTTCGGTACCGGCCAGGGTGTAGCGGTAGATGTTGTCCACGAAGAACAGCACGTCGCGGCCTTCGTCCCGGAAGGACTCGGCGATGGTCAGGCCGGTCAGGGCCACGCGCAGACGGTTGCCCGGGGGCTCGTTCATCTGGCCATAGACCATGGCCACTTTGGATTCGGCCAGGTTGTCGAGCTTCACGACGCCGGAGTCGGCCATCTCGTGATAGAAGTCGTTGCCCTCACGGGTACGCTCGCCCACGCCGGCAAACACGGACAGGCCCGAGTGCGCCTTGGCGATGTTGTTGATCAGCTCCATCATGTTCACGGTCTTGCCCACGCCGGCGCCGCCGAACAGGCCCACCTTGCCGCCCTTGGCGAAGGGGCACACCAGGTCAATCACCTTGATGCCGGTTTCCAGCAATTCCTGCGAGGGGCTCAGCTCGTCGTAAGCGGGAGCCTTGCGGTGGATCGACATGGTCTTCTCGGCATTCACCGGACCACGCTCGTCGATCGGCGCGCCCAGCACGTCCATGATGCGGCCCAGCGTGGCCTTGCCCACCGGCACCATGATGGGCTGCTCGGTGTTCTGCACGATCATGCCGCGGCGAAGGCCGTCGGACGAACCCAGGGCAATGGTACGCACGATGCCGTCGCCAAGCTGCTGCTGCACTTCGAGCGTCAGGGACGAGCCGTCCATTTTCAGGGCGTCATAGATGCCAGGCATCTTGTCGCGCGGGAACTCGACGTCCACCACGGCGCCAATACACTGAACAATTTTTCCCTGCACTTGCGAGTTTGCTTGAGCCATTTTTCGCTCCAAAAATTTGAATCTTTAACGTACCAAAGGTCAGACCGGAGTGCTGTTTTAAACAGCAGCCGCACCCGCCACGATTTCCGACAGCTCTTTCGTGATCGCTGCCTGACGCGTCTTGTTGTAGACCAGCTTGAGTTCACCGATCACGCTGCCTGCGTTGTCAGTGGCAGCCTTCATGGCCACCATCCGGGCCGACTGCTCCGAAGCCATGTTCTCGGCCACGGCCTGGTAAACCAGCGCCTCGACGTAGCGCAACAGCAGTTCGTCGATGACGGCCTGGGCATCGGGCTCGTAGATGTAGTCCCAGCCATGCTGGGGGCCGCTGGCTTGCGCCTCGGCTTCCATCTTGGCCGCCGACAAGGGCAGCAACTGCGTGACCACCGGCTCCTGCTTCATGGTGTTGATGAACTTGGTGTAGCACAGGTACACCGAATTCAGTTCGCCACGCGCGTAGGCGTCGAGCAGCACCTTGACTGGGCCGATCAGCTTTTCCAGATGCGGCGTATCGCCGAGCTGGGTCGACTGCGAGACCACCTTGGCCCCGATGCGGTTGAGGAAACCCAGGCCCTTGTTGCCAATGGCCACCGCCTGCATGCCGACACCTTCGCCCTGCAACTCGCGCAACTTGTTGGTCACGCCACGCAGCACGTTGGTGTTGAGGCCGCCGCACAGACCCTTGTCCGTGGTCACGACGATCATGCCGGCCGTCTTGGCATCGTTCACTCGCATGAACGGATGCGTGTACTCCGGGTTGGCCTTGCCGAGGTTGGCGGCAATGTTGCGCACCTTTTCGCTGTAGGGACGGGCCGCGCGCATCCGCTGCTGCGCCTTGCGCATTTTGGATGCGGCCACCATTTCCATGGCCTTGGTGATCTTCTTGGTGTTTTCCACCGATTTGATCTTGCCGCGTATTTCCTTACCTGCTGCCATGAGTGGCTCCTTGGATCGTCAGGTCGGAATCAGGCGAAGGTCTTCTTGAACGCGGCAATTGCAGCGCTCAACTCGGCTTCGGCATCCTTGTCCATGGCCTTGGCAGCTTCCAGCTTGGCCAGCAGCGCAGCATGCTTGTCCTTGAGGTAGGCGTGCAGGCCGTGCTCGAAGGGCAGCACCTTCTTGACGTCGATGTCGTCCAGGAAACCCTTGTTCACCGCGAACAGCGAAGCGGCCATCAGGCTGATGGACAGCGGGCTGTACTGCGCCTGCTTGAGCAGCTCGGTCACGCGGGCACCGCGGTCCAGCTGCTTGCGGGTGGCCTCGTCCAGATCGGAAGCAAACTGCGCGAAGGCAGCCAGCTCACGGTACTGGGCCAGGTCGGTACGGATACCACCGGACAGGTTCTTGATCAGCTTGGTCTGGGCAGCGCCACCGACGCGCGACACCGAGATACCGGCGTTGATGGCAGGGCGGATGCCGGCGTTGAACAGGCTGGTTTCCAGGAAGATCTGGCCATCGGTGATCGAGATCACGTTGGTCGGCACGAAGGCGGACACGTCACCGGCTTGCGTTTCGATGATCGGCAGTGCGGTCAGCGAACCGGTCTTGCCCTTGACGGCGCCCTTGGTGAAGGCTTCGACGTAGTCGGCGTTCACGCGAGCGGCACGCTCCAGCAGACGGCTGTGCAGATAGAACACGTCGCCGGGGTAGGCTTCGCGGCCCGGGGGACGACGCAGCAGCAGCGAAACCTGGCGGTAGGCCACGGCCTGCTTGGACAGGTCGTCATAGACGATCAGGGCGTCCTCGCCGCGGTCGCGGAAATACTCGCCCATGGTGCAGCCCGAGTAGGCCGACACATACTGCATGGCAGCGGATTCGGAAGCGGTGGCAGCCACGACGATGGTGTATTCCATCGCGCCGGCCTGCTCCAGGGCACGCACCACGTTCTTGACGCTGGAGGCCTTCTGGCCAATCGCGACATAAACGCAGGTCATGTTCTGACCCTTCTGGTTGATGATGGCGTCGATGGCCACGGCGGTCTTGCCGGTCTGGCGGTCGCCGATGATCAGCTCGCGCTGGCCGCGGCCGACCGGCACCATCGCGTCGATCGACTTCAGGCCGGACTGCATGGGCTGGTCTACCGACTGGCGCGCGATCACGCCCGGGGCGACCTTCTCGATCACGTCGGTCATCTTGGCGTTGATCGGACCCTTGCCGTCGATCGGCTGACCCAGCGCGTTGACCACGCGACCGATCAGCTCGGGACCGACCGGCACTTCCAGAATACGGCCCGTGCACTTGACGGTGTCGCCTTCGGAGATGTGCTCGTACTCGCCCAGAATCACGGAGCCGACGGAGTCGCGCTCGAGGTTCAGGGCCAGGCCGTAGGTGGGCTGGCCATCCTTGCCAGCCGGGAATTCGAGCATTTCGCCCTGCATCACATCCGACAGGCCGTGGATACGGCAGATGCCGTCGGTCACGGACACCACGGTACCCTGGTTACGGATGTCGGCGCTGGCGGACAGGCCTTGAATCCGGCTCTTGATCAGTTCAGAGATTTCTGCGGGATTGAGTTGCATGACTCTTTCCTTCTTTCCTTGGGTTGGGCTGACAGCTCGGGCGGGACGCCTCAGGCAGTGAGAGCCACTTTCATTTGTTCCAGACGGGCCTTGACGGAGGTGTCGAGCACCTCGTCACCGACCACCACGCGGATGCCACCGATCAGCTCGGGCTGCAATTCGACGGACACATTCAACTTGCGACCGAAGCGCTTTTCCAGCGTCGCCTTGACGTCGGCCAGCGCCGCGCCATCGATGGCAAAGGCGCTGTACACGACGGCATCAGAAGAGCCGCTCTGGGCGTTCTTCAGGGTGCGAAACTGGGCCGCGATTTCCGGCAGCACGCTCAGACGACCGTTGTCGATGACGGTGCGCAGGAAGTTCTTGGCGGCATCGTTCAGGGGAGCCTTGGCCACCCCGGCGATCACGTCGAATACCTGCTGTGCCGTCGCATTCGGGTTTTCGGCAAACTGCTGCAGCTGCGGATTGCCCGCAATCACAGCCAGCTCCTCGACCCAGACGGCCGCACCGGCCAGATCGGCCGCGGTCGCCTTGAAAAGCGCTTCAGCGTAGGGACGGGCAATGGTGGCGAGTTCAGCCATGGGATCCTCTTACAGCTCAGTCTTCAAACGACCCAGCAGGTCCGCATGGACGCTGGCGTTGACTTCCTTGCGCAGAATCTGCTCGGCGCCCTTGACGGCCAGTGCGGCCACCTGCTCACGCAGGGCCTCACGTGCCTTGACCGTCTGCTGCTCGGCGTCGGACTTGGCAGCGGCAACAATCTTGTTGCCCTCTTCCGTCGCCCTGGCCTTGGCTTCCTCGATGATGGTCTGCGCGCGACGCTCGGCATCAGCCAGGCGGGCGGCCGTCTCATTGCGCGACTTCGCCAGCTCGTCTTCCACGCGCTTGTTGGCGGCGGAAAGTTCGGACTTGGCCTTGTCGGCAGCAGCGAGGCCGTCGGCGATCTTCAGCGCGCGCTCATCCAGCGCCTTGGCAATCGGAGGCCACACAAACTTCATCGTGAACCCGACCAGGATCAGGAACACGATCATCTGAATGATGAGGGTACCGGTAATGCTCATGTTTCATCCTTCACCCTGACGTGCCCACGCACGCCGGGGAATGTTTTGTGTCCGGCGGAGCTTACTTCGGCAGGTTGGCGATTTGGGCCAGGAAGGGGTTGGCAGTGGCAAACCACAGCGCAATACCGGTACCGATAATGAAAGCGGCGTCGATCAGACCGGCCAGCAGGAACATCTTGGTCTGCAGTTCGCCCATCAGTTCGGGCTGACGTGCAGCGGACTCAAGATACTTGCTGCCCATGATGCCGATGCCGATACAAGCGCCGACAGCACCCAGACCGATGATCAGGCCAGCGGCCAGAGCGACAAAGCTGATAACTTCCATGATGACTCCTAAAGGACTTGGTTAAAAAGAGAAAGGAAAAAGGGAATAGCGGGACTCAATGCGCGTCATGCGCCTGACCGAGGTAGACCAAGGTCAGCATCATGAACACAAAGGCCTGCAACGTGATGATCAGGATGTGGAAGATCGCCCAGGCTGTGCCCGCGATGACGTGACCGATGGCCAGGCCGATGCCGGTGGCCGACATCGACCAGGCACCGCCCATCAGGGCGATCAGCATGAAGATCAGTTCGCCGGCATACATATTGCCGAACAGTCGCATGCCGTGTGAAACGGTCTTGGCGATGAACTCGATGATCTGCATCATGAAGTTGAAGGGCCACAGCAGCGGGTGGGCACCAAAGGGGGCGGTGAACAGCTCATGGATCCAGCCGCCTGCGCCCTTGATCTTGATGTTGTAGTAAATGCAGATCAGCAGCACGGCCAGGGAGAGGCCCATGGTGACCGACAGATCGGCTGTAGGCACCACACGCATGTAATCCTTCATGCCCACCGCCGGGCCAGCACTGTGCCACAGGGCCGGGATCAGGTCGACCGGCAGCAGGTCCATCGCATTCATCAGGAAGATCCAGACGAACACGGTCAGCGCCAGAGGAGCCACGAACTTGCGGCTTTCGGCGTTGTGCACGATGCCCTTGGCCTGCGCATCGACCATCTCGACCAGGATCTCCACCGCGGCCTGGAAACGACCCGGCACACCCGACGTGGCCTTGCGCGCAGCCAGCCAGAGCAGCCAGCAGCCCAACACCCCGAGGGAAATCGAGAAGAACAGGGAATCGAAGTTGAAAACCGAGAAGTCGGCAACCGACTTGGGCGCCTGGTTTTGCAGATGATGCAGGTGGTGAACGATGTACTCGCCTGCGGTCAGTCCGGTTTCAGCACTCATCTGTTTACTCGTCTCAAAGTTTCATGTTCCGTGGCGCGAATCTCAACGCCACCCAATACACCTTCAACGCCAGCACCAGGCCCACCAGCAGGGCCGGCCAACTCAGCGCCACCACCAGCCTGGGCGCGGCAAACAACATTGCCATCGTCAAGGCCAACTTAACCATCTGCCATACCAGGAAGCCGACGGCCGCCGTCATCGGATTCACCGACGCCAGGCGACCACCCAGGCCCCGCGCGAACAAGGCGGCCGGCAGGGCCACCGCCAACGCACCATATGCAAGAGACCAGGCCACCGAAGGCGAACCGGTCAGGAGCCAGGCCAGCAAAGCCGCCACCGCCCCGACCACCACCTGAGCCATCACCACCCACCAGGGAGAAACCGATGGGTTGCGCTCCCGCAGCGCCTGCGCCTCTTGGGCGCTCAGCGGCGTGAAATCCGACTCCGTAGCCTCGTCTTGTGCGCCACCCCGCGGTCCTGATGCCAATTTAGACATGTCAAATCACACCCGGATCCAGCTTTGGCAACGCCACAAAGCCTTAGATTATACGTAGAAACCCGAGCCATTTGACCAGTACCTGACTAGAACATTAAAAAAGCGTCCCCATATGGCTTCACCGCTCGGCCCGCGCCAGCGCAGCCACCTCATTGCCACCCCCCTTGCTGCCATAATTTGACCATGTCATCTGCCGCTCTGCCCGCCCTGCCCTGCTATCTCAATGGTGAGTACACACTGCTACCGGACGCAAAAGTCAGCGTCATGGACCGCGGCTTCATTTTTGGCGATGGCGTCTATGAGGTGGTCCCGGTTTATGGCCGCTGCCTGTTCCGATTCGAGCAGCACATGGCCCGCCTGGACCGCAGCCTGGCCGAACTGCGCATCCCCAACCCGCACACACCCAGCCAATGGCGGGCGATCGCCGAGCGACTGGTCGCCGACTTCGCGCGCAGCACGGGCGAGGACCCGGAAAAGATCGAACAGATGGTCTATATGCAAGTCACGCGCGGGGTGGCCATGCGCGACCACGCCATGCTGCCGGGTCTCACCCCCACGGTGTTTGTCATGACCAACACCATGAAACGCCCCGCCGAGAGCCTGCGCCAGGCTGGCGTGAGTTGCGTGACAGCCAAGGATTTCCGCTGGGAGAAGGCGCATATCAAGAGCACCAGCCTGCTGGGCGCGGTGCTGGCGCGCCAGATCAGCGTGGACGCCGGCACCACCGAGACCATCATGTTTCGCGAAGGCCAGCTCAGCGAGGGCGCGTCCAGCAATGTCTGGATCGTCAAGGATGGCGTACTGATGGGCCCGCCCCGCGACAACCTGGTGCTCGAAGGCATACGCTACGGCCTGCTGGAAGAAATCTGCAGCACCCATGGCATTTCCTTCGAACTCCGCGGCATCTCCCGCGAGGACGTGTTGGCGGCCGACGAAGTCCTGCTGAGCTCGGCCACCAAGGAAGTGCTGCCCGTGACCCGCATCGACGGCCAGCCCGTGGGTGACGGCCTCCCCGGCCCCGTCTACGCCCAACTCTACGCCGGCTACCAGGCCGCCAAACTGCAGGCTCGCCTGCGCCGCCCCGCATGAGCACACCCCCCTCCAGCCCCTCGCGCACCGACAGCCTGATCGAATACCCCTGCCGTTTTCCCATCAAGGTGATGGGGGCCAAGGCCGAGGGTTTTGTGCACGCCGTGACCATGGTGGCCCGCGAGTTTGACCCCGGCTTCGACGCCGCCACCGTGGAGCTGCGCGAAAGCAAGGGCGGCAACTACCTGGGCGTGACCATCACCATCACGGCCACCAGCCGCGAACAGCTCGACGAGCTCTATCGCACGCTGTCCACACACCCCATGGTGAAAGTGGTCCTCTGATGGATCTGCGCCTGCTGGGCTGGGTGGACTATGCGCCGACCTATGCTGCCATGCAGGATTTCACTGCCGTCCGCGCGGCCGACACGCCCGACGCGCTGTGGATCTGCGAACACCCGCCGGTCTTCACGCAGGGCCTGGCCGGCCAGGCCGGTCATGTGCTGGTGCCGGGCAACACCCCGGTGGTCGCCACCAATCGCGGCGGCCAGGTGACCTACCATGGCCCCGGTCAGGTCGTGGCCTATCCGCTCATCGACCTCAAGCGGGCCGGGTATTTTGTCAAGGAATACGTCTACCGGCTCGAAGAGGCCGTGATCCGCACCCTGGCACATTACGGCGTGACGGGCCATCGCGTGGCCGGGGCGCCCGGCATCTACGTGCGGCTGGACAACCCGAGCTCGCACACCCTGCTGAAACAACGCCCTCAGAAGGGCGCCGCCTCGGGTGCGCCCGACTTCACGGGGCTGGGCAAGATCGCCGCGCTGGGCATCAAGGTCAGCCGCAACTGCACCTACCACGGCCTGGCGCTGAATGTGGCCATGGACCTCGAACCCTACTCACGTATCAATCCCTGTGGCTATGCCGGGCTGCAAAGCATCGATCTTTCTACAATCGGGGTATCCGCCGACTGGGCGGACGTTGCCAGCGTACTGAGCCACAAGCTCCTGACCCACCTGAAGCCCTGAAGGCCCCCCTGCATGAGCACTCGCGAATCCAACACTGTGCGTGAAGCACAAAGCGTCGAAACCTACGACCCCGCCGCCAAGCAGAAGGCCGCCGCCAAGCTCTCGCGCATCCCGGTCAAGGTGGAAGCCGGTGAAATGCTCAAGAAGCCCGACTGGATCCGCGTCAAGGCCGGTTCGCCAAGCACACGCTTCTACGAGATCAAGGACATCCTGCGCGCCAACAAGCTGGTGACGGTCTGCGAGGAGGCCAGCTGCCCCAATATCGGGGAATGCTTCGGCAAGGGCACGGCGACCTTCATGATCATGGGCGACAAGTGCACACGCCGCTGCCCCTTCTGCGACGTCGGCCACGGCCGCCCCGATCCGCTGGACGTGCATGAGCCCGAAAACCTGGCCAAGACCATCGCCGCGCTCAAGCTGAAGTACGTGGTGATCACCAGCGTGGACCGCGACGACCTGCGCGATGGTGGCGCCGGCCACTTCGTCGACTGCATCCGCAAGACCCGGGAGCTGTCACCCCACACGCAGATCGAGGTGCTGGTGCCCGACTTCCGCGGGCGCGACGACCGTGCACTGGACATCCTCAAGGCTGCCCCGCCTGACGTGATGAACCACAACATGGAAACCGTGCCGCGCCTCTACAAGCAGGCCCGCCCCGGCAGCGACTACCAGTTCTCGCTGAACCTGCTCAAGAAGTTCAAGGCCCTGTTCCCCGATGTGCCGACCAAGAGCGGCCTGATGGTGGGCCTGGGCGAGACCGACGAGGAAATCCTCGAGGTCATGCGCGACATGCGCGCCCACGACATCGAGATGCTGACCATCGGCCAGTACCTGGCCCCGTCCACCTCGCATCTGCCGGTCAAGCGCTACGTGCACCCCGATACCTTCAAGATGTTCGAGGAAGAAGCCTACAAGATGGGATTCACGCACGCCGCGGTGGGCGCCATGGTGCGCTCCAGCTATCACGCGGACCAGCAGGCCCACGCTGCCAGCCTGGCGCGCTGAGGCGGCCGCCCGCTCGATCAGTTGCCCATGGCCGCCGACGGTTCGTCGGCGTTCAGCACTGTCTGCGCCCAGGGCTGCAGGCGCGTCGTATCGGCCCTCAGCACCTCCTGCTTGACCGCCAGGATCTGGGCCGGGTGCATGGAAAAACTGCGCAGGCCCAGGCCCAGCAACAACCGGGTCATGGCGATGTCGCCGGCCATCTCGCCGCAGACACTGACCCCCTTGCCCTGCGCGCGGCATTCGGAAATCGTGTCCGCCACCAGACGCAGCACGGCCGGGTGCAGCGGGTCATACAGATGGGCCACGGACTCGTCAGCGCGGTCGATCGCCAGGGTGTACTGGATCAGGTCATTGGTGCCCAGTGACAGGTAGTCGAAGTGCTTGAGAAAGGTCTTGAGCATCAACGCCGCCGCCGGGATCTCGATCATGGCGCCCAGCGACACCACCCCGAACCCCCGCCCTTCGCGCTGCAGCTCGGCGCGCGCCTGCTCGACCAGGGCCACGGTCTGACGGATCTCGCTCAGATGCGCCAGCATGGGGATCAGCATCTTGACCGGCCCGTGTGCAGCGGCTCGCAGGATGGCGCGCAGCTGGGTCAGGAACATGGATGGATCGGCCAGGCTCCAGCGTATGGCACGCAGGCCCAGGGCGGGGTTGAGGTGGCTGCCTTCGACGACATTGCTGTCCATCGGCTTGTCAGCGCCGATGTCCACGGTCCGGATCGTGACCGGCAGCCCCTGCATGCCCTCGACCGCCCGACGGTAGGCCTGGTACTGCTCCTCCTCGTCCGGCAGGTGACCGAGCCGCCCCATGAAGAGAAATTCGCTGCGGAACAGGCCCACGCCCACGGCGCCAGCCTTCATGGCCACCGGCGCATCCTCCGGCATCTCGATATTGGCCAGCAGTTCGACCTTCTCGCCATCCAGCGTGACGGCGGGCGTGTTCAGCAGGCGTCCCAGCCGGCTGCGCTCCAGCTCGCGTTGGCGCTGCTTGTACTGGTACTCGGCCAGGATGATGGGAGAAGGGTCGACGATCACCACGCCGGCATCGCCGTCGATGATGACCCAGTCGTCCTGGCGCACCAGCTGGCTGGCGGTGCGTGCGCCCACCACGGCCGGGATGTCCATGCTGCGCGCCACGATGGCGGTGTGCGAGGTCTTGCCCCCGACGTCGGTGACAAAACCCGCGAACAGGCCTTGCTTGAACTGCAACATGTCCGATGGCGAAATCTCGTGCGCGATCAGCACCAGCGGCGTGTCCGTATCTTCCAGCTGCAATTCAGCCGATGGCGCCTTGCGGGCCGCGGCGATGCCGGCAGGCAGGCCGGAGGTGGTCTGGCCCTGCATGGCACGCAAGACCTTTTCGGTGATCTGCTCCAGGTCGGCCTTGCGCTCGCGCAGGTACTCGTCCTCCATTTCGTCGAACTGACGCGCCACCATCTCCAGCTGGGTGGTCAGCGCCCACTCGGCGTTGTAGAGCCGATCGCGGATCCAGTGCTTGACGCCGCCCACCATCTCCTCGTCCTGTAGCAGCATGAGGTGCACGTCGAGCAGGGCTCGCAACTCGTGCGGCGCATCCTTGGGTCCGAGCTGTGTGATGGTGTGCTGCAGGCGATGGAGCTCGTCCACCACCGCATCGCGCCCACGCTTCACACGCTCGATCTCGCGCTCCACCTGCGCGGGCTCGATGAAGTAGTGCGCCACGTCGACTCGGCTGCTGGCGACCAGCACGGCACGCCCGATGGCAATGCCGCGCGCGACCGCCAAGCCGTGGATGGAGAAGGTCATGCCTCGTCTCCTGGTACATCGGCCTGACGGCGGCGCATGATCATTCGCCCTCGCCGAACTTGTCGTTGATCAGCAGCAGCAACGCATCCACGGCCTCCTGGGCGCGATCGCCCTGGGCCTCGATCTCGACCGCGCTGCCCAGGCCGGCGGCGAGCATCATCACACCCATGATGCTCTTGGCGTTCACGCGCCGCTCACCGCGGGACAGCCAGACTTCGCAAGGGAAGCTGCCCGCCATCTTGGTGAGCTTGGCCGAGGCCCGGGCATGCAGCCCGAGCTTGTTGCTGATGGTGACACTGGCCTTGATCATTCCTTGGTCCCTATCTTTTGTCCGTTCAAATCGTCACACCGCCGTCACCTGCAGCACACCCTGCGTGCCACCTTGCAGGGCACGGGCCAGCAGCTCGTCCAGCGGCTCGTGCTGGTAAGTCACGGCGCGCAACAGCATGGGCAGGTTCACCCCTGCCAGCAGGCGCGCCTGACGTCCTTCCTGCAGCTGCCCTGCCACATTGCAGGGCGTGGCGCCCAGCACGTCGGTCAGCAGCAACAGCGGAGCCTGCCCCAGCGGGCCAAGGGCCTGCCGTGCCTGCGCCACGCTCTGCGCGATCGGCGCATCAGGCTGCACGTCCACAGCGACCACGCCGCCCAGGCGCTCAGGAAAGACATGGGCCACGCACTGGCGCAGTGCACTGGCCAGCGGCGCATGGGCGATGATGACGATGCCGTTGTTCATGCTGACCTGATTATGTCTTTTTCGCCGCCAGGAAATAGAGATAGGACAGCAGGTTCAACAGCAGAAACACACCCAACGCACCCTGGAAGGCCTGCGCCTGGGCCCAGCCCCCCGCGACAAAGGCATCGATCAGCAGGCCGATGCCCCACTGCACCACGAACACCCCGGCAAAAATGACCAGGTTGTAGGCCGAAAGAGCCCGTCCTGCGAGTTCTGAGGGGAAGGCCATGCCCACGGCCGGCTGCGCCAGCGAGAGGAAGGTGGAACTGACGCAGAACAGCGCCCACAACAAACCGGCATGAGGCGCCCCGGATTCGCCAGCCAGCACGATGGCCGCCAGCAGCAACAGACTCAGCGGGGTGCCCCAGGCGATCAGCTGGTTGGTGCGCACACCACGCCGCGTCAGTCGCGGAATCAACAGGCCCCAGGACCAGAAGGTGGTCAGCATGGCCACATTGATCCAGAACAGGCCGGTGGCCGCCTGCACCGGCGTGTAGCCAGCGACACGGGTCATCCAAGGTACGGCCCACAAGGTCTGGATGGCCACCATCCCACCGTAGTTGAAGAAGCCCAGCGGTGTCAGGCGACGGAAATAGGCATGCCGCCAGACTTCTGCATAGCTGCCCGCCGCTGCATCTGCCACGGAGGGAGGCGCCGTCTTTTGCCAGCGCGGTACCTGCCAGGCAATCAAGGCCATGGACAACAACAACAAACCCGCCAGACCCCAGAACAGGGGACGCCAGCCGTAGCTCGGCAGCAACCATTGCACCGGCAGCGTGGATGCCACCATGCCCATGGAGCCTGTCATCAGCATCCAGGAATTGGCACGCAGCTGGCTGGCCGGGTCCAGCCAGCGCCGAAAACCCGTCAACGGCGCCATCAGGCAGGCAGCCAGACCGACGCCGCACAGTACGCGCGCAACCAGGAGGCCCGAGAAGCTCGTCGCCTGCGAGAAGGCCAGACAGCCCATGACGGCCACGGCCAGAA
Organism: Hylemonella sp. GW821-FHT12C09; assembly: GCF_058807395.1. Taxonomy (NCBI): domain Bacteria; kingdom Pseudomonadati; phylum Pseudomonadota; class Betaproteobacteria; order Burkholderiales; family Comamonadaceae; genus Hylemonella; species Hylemonella sp. GW821-FHT12C09. The sequence continues at coordinate 144,307 of NZ_JBXAQQ010000011.1, forward strand.
AGCCGAGGATGACGGTCTTCGGCCCCTGTCGGTCCAGCCAGCGCCCCAGTGGCAACTGCATGGCAGCAAAACCGAGAAAGTAACCTCCCGCCAGCAGGCCCAGATCGCGCGCATGCAGACTGAATTCCTGGGTCAGTTGCGGGGAGAGCGTGGCGGTGATCGCGCGGATCAAGGCCGAGAAAAAATAGGCAAAGGCAAAAGCCAGGAAAACCAGTACCGCCCCACGGCGGTTCAAGGTACTCACAGGTTTACCTCCATGCTGCGCATTGCGGTGCGAGCGCCTTCGGGCAGCCGGGCGGCGCTCATGGCAGCTCCAGGCCGCTGAAGAAGGGTTCGCTCATCTCGGTGGCGATGCGCTCGGCATAGATGACCGCGTGGTACAGGCGTGTGCCGTGGGCAAACCACACCGCATCGGCCGCCACCGGCTGGCCGTCGGGTCGCAGACCCCGGGCCTTCAGGCGTACGGGCTCCAGCATGGCATTCGCCCCCTTGAGGCTCCAGGCACTGCTGGTCGAAGCGGTGGCCTGCATATTCCCCAGCAGACTGGCCTGCCATTGGACCTGCACGGCCAGCGCATGCCTGGCATCCCCGAGTTCGGCCACGGATACGGCGTACAGGGTTCCGGCGGCTTCGCAACCCAACATCTGCACCTCGATCTCCCGACCCGCCAGACTCTGCCGCCGGCTGCCCTGGTCCGGCTTGCAAGGCAGCAAGGCCTTGAGCTCGCCACCGGGCCGGACTTCGCGCCAATTGAGGGAAGGGCTGCAGGCAGCCAGTACAAGGGCCAGGCCCAGAAGCAGGTATTGACGATACATCCGCAAATTATCCCCGCCGTGGCGGCTTGGACATCCCCGGCGCACTACTTGAGTGCGCCAAAGACCTTGCCGAGCAGTGCGCTGCCCGTCGCCACCGGATCTCTGCGGATCTTGCGCTCCTCCTCACCGATCACGTAGTACAGACCGTCCAGGGCCTTGGTGGTCACATATTGTTCGATGCTCGCATCCTCCCGGCGCAGCAGGCCGAAATCGGCCGCCTTGCCGGCGATGTGGTTGTACTGGCCGGCCAGGCCGACTTTTTCGGTGCTGCGCGTCACCATGGGCAGAAATTTCTGTCCTAGCGGCAGCCGGGTCTTGTCGGCAAAGAAGGTGGTCACCGAGGTCTCGTGCCCACCCAGGATCTTCTTGCCATCGGCGACCGTCATGCCGCGCACGGCACCCAGCATCAGCTCCTGCGCCATGGGCACCGCCGCCTCTGCTGCGCGGTTCATTGTCGTCACCAGCTCGTCCAGACGGCCGCCTTGACCGAAGGTGCGCAGCATCTGCTCGGCATCCTGCAGCTGGCGGGGCAGGGGGATCCTGACTTTCTCGTTGCCAAGAAAGCCATTGAGCTGCCCCAGCTGGCCGATGGCACTGCGTGCGCCGCGCTCCAGAGCGGCCTTGAGGGCACGCACCGCCTCCCCCTGGCTCAACTCATCCAGGGTGAGCGCCCGGGCCGGCCCCACATGCAGCAAGGGAACTCCCAGCAGCACTGGCCATCCAATCGAATTAAACTTCCGCCTGTCCATGTCCTATTCCCCGTCTATGAAACGCGCCCTCTATCTTGCCGCAGTTGCCGCCGTTGCCATCGCCGGCTGGCTGCTGTTGCGTGCGCACGGCTTCGGCCCGGCTCCGGAATCCACCTTCGTGCTGCTGGACGGCTCGAAACAGACCACCGCCGATTTTCGCGGCCGCGTCGTCCTGGTGAACTTCTGGGCAACCAGCTGCACCACCTGTGTGGCAGAGATGCCCAGACTGATGGCGACCTACGACAAGTACCGCGAGCGCGGCTTCGATACCGTGGCGGTGGCCATGAGTTATGACCCGCCCAGCTATGTCGTCAATTTCAGCCAGACCCGCAAGCTGCCGTTCAAGGTGGCCATCGACAACACGGGCAGCGTGGCCACGGCCTGGGGTGAGGTGCGTCTGACCCCGACCACCTACCTGGTCGACAAGCGCGGCCAGATCGTCAAGCGTTATGTTGGCGAGCCCGATTTCGCCGAGTTGCACCGACTCATCGAGGAACTGCTGGTTCAGGCCTGAGCGTTCCCTCCAAGGACAAGGGGCAGCGCAGGCTGCCCCTTTCCATTTCATGACCAGCCCTCCAGCGGCGAAGGGCCAGACCTCAGTTCACTTGCCCCGGAAATCGTCGTGGCATGCCTTGCAGGTGCCCGACGTTGCCTGGAAAGCCGTCTTGATGCTGTCCAGGTTGCCGGTCTTGGCAGCGGCTGCGAGCTTGCTCATTTCGCTCTGCATCTTGTCGGCAGCCGCCTTGAACTTGGCCTGCTCCGTCCAGATCTCCGGCAAGGCCTTGGTGTCGCCCTTGTCCGTGCCGTCACCAAAGGCTGCCCAGGGCAGCTTGGCCATGCTGTCGGCGATGGCCGCGTTGTCGGCCGCAGCCTTGGCGTCGAAAGGCACGCGTCCGCTGGCCATGGCACCCACGCGCGCGTAGTGCTGCTGCATCACAAACAGGGCGTTCTTGCGATATTTGATGGCATCTTCCGGCTTGGCGAATTGGGCCGATGCCACACCACTGAAGCCGATGGCCGCGGCTGCGGCGACAAGGATACTCACTGTTTTCATGTTCTTCCTTTGCTGGTAAACGGGAAGGTTCCCGCTGTTGGGAGCCGCTGCCGGAATCAAAGTTCGCACGATTTCCCTTAACTCAGGGAAAATACTGAGCAACGCCTTTCCCTCACGCATCCTATCCTAGGGCTCGCCATGCCGCATCTCGTCAGAATCTGGGACCTTCCCACCCGCCTCTTCCACTGGCTGCTGGCGCTCGGCGTCGTTGCCCTCGTGACCACGGCCCAGCTCGGCTGCATGGAATGGCATTTCCGCCTGGGATATGCCGTGTTGACCTTGTTGCTTTTCCGCCTGGCCTGGGGTCTGTTCGGCGGACGCTGGTCACGCTTCACGGCTTTTATCTATTCTCCGGCAAGCCTGTGGCGTTACCTGCGCGGCCAGGGTGACCCTTCGCATGCCGTTGGGCACAGCCCTGCCGGGGCGCTCTCAGTATTCGCCTTGCTGTTTTTTCTGCTGGCACAGATCGGCAGCGGCCTGTTCAGTGATGATGAGATTGCCGCCAGCGGACCGTTGACCCGTCTGGCCTCCAGCGACTTCGTGAGCCTGGCCTCCTGGTACCACCGCGAGGTCGGCAAGCGCGTGCTGATCGTGCTCGTGATACTGCACATCCTGGCCATCCTCTATTACCTCTGGCGCAAGCGGCAGAACCTGGTGCGACCCATGCTCACCGGTGACAAGGAGTTGGCGCAACCAGCCCCTGCCTCCCGCGATGACGCGCGCAGTCGCCTCCTGGCCGCGGGGCTGCTGCTGCTGAGCGCCGCCGGCGTCACGCTGCTCTTGTGGCTCGCAGCGCCCTGAGCCTGTCTCAGCGTTTCCTGCTTTGCTCGTACAGGGGCATCACGACGACACTGAGTCGTGCGAGGTCCTGCTGACGCGAGTCCGGTGACGGGTGCGTGCTGAGAAACTCGGGGGGGCGCCCACCGCCCAGCTGGTTCATCTTCTGCCACAGGCTGATCGCCGCACGCGGGTCGTAACCTGCGCGCGCCGCCAGCTCGACACCGATCTGATCCGCCTCGGTCTCGGCCTCGCGACTGCGAGGCAGGGTCAGACTGACATCGGTCACCATATTGCCCAGATCGGCCAGCACCTGGCTGCCCGTCACGATGGCCAGCACCAGCCCCGGCACGCGGGCGGCCTGCTGCATCGAAACCTGTTCGCGTACATGCTCGCGCAGGGCGTGCGCGATTTCATGGCCCATCACGGCAGCCAGTTCGTCGTCAGTGATCTTGAGTTTCTCGATCAGGCCGCTGTAGATGCCGATCTTGCCGCCCGCCATGCAGAACGCATTGACCTGGTCGCTGTGGAAGACATTCGTTTCCCAGCGCCAGCCCTGCGCGTCGGGGCGGAAATGCCCGGTCTGGGCAACCAGCCTCTTGGCAATACCCTGCACCCGCGCCAGCATGGCCGCATCGACGTTGAGTTCCTTCTTGCGCTCGGCCTCCTGCAGCATCTTGCGATAGGACTGCGCCGAAGCCGCATCCACCTCCGCGGCACTGACCCCCATGTACTGGTTGCGCGTGACACCGACCTGCCCCGCCCCGGTGGTCTGCACCGTCTGGCAACCAGCAAGCAGCCCTGCGGCCAGAAGCGCCCCCAGCCACAGGCCGGCGCCCACCCATGAATTCCGTCTTTGCCTCACGCTAAACTCGATTCTCATTTTCTGATGCATCCTTGCCGTGAACCAGCCTGTCGTTGAAATCCTGACGCCACAATCGCCTGCCGAGTTTGACGCCGTACGCGAGATTTTCCGCGAGTACGCCGCCAGTCTCAACATCGACCTGTGTTTCCAGGGTTTTGAGCAGGAGCTCACCACCCTGCCCGGCGACTATGCCACCCCACGCGGCGCCCTGCTATTGGCCCGCATAGATGGCCAGAGCGCCGGCTGCTGTGCCCTGCGCCCCCTGGACAGCGCGGACTATCCCAACGCCTGCGAGATGAAACGCCTGTATGTGCGCCCTGCCTTTCGCGGGCTCGGCCTGGGCCGCCGGCTTGCCCAGGCCATCCTGGACGCAGCCCATCTCTACGCCTACGACCACGTTCTGCTCGACACCCTCAACGAGATGGAGGCCGCCCGCACACTCTACGAGGACTTGGGATTTGTGGAAGTGCCCCCTTACTACCACAATCCCATCGCCGGCGCCCACTACCTGATGGCCACGCTTGGGGACACCCGCCTGTAGCTCGTCCAAGAAAAAGCCACCGCTGCGGCGGTGGCTTTTTCTGTAGCTTCGAAGCGACTCAGGCCTTGGCTTGGCCCAGCAGGGTGCCGGCGTCACTGACTTCGAACTTGCCCGGCGCCTCGATGTTCAGGGTCTTGACCTTGCCGTCCTTGACCAGCATCGAATAACGGTTGCTGCGCAGACCCATGCCACGGGCCGTCAGATCGAGCGTGAGCCCGGTCGCCTTGGCGAAGTCGGCGCTGCCGTCAGCCAGCATGCGGACCTTGCTGCCCGTCTTCTGGTCACGCGCCCAGGCGCCCATGACAAAAGCATCGTTCACACTCACGCACCAGATTTCGTCGACGCCGGCCGCCTTGAATTCGTTGAACTTCTCGACATAACCCGGCACGTGCTTGGCCGAGCAGGTCGGGGTGTAGGCACCCGGCAGACCGAAGATGGCGATCGTCTTGCCCGCCACAGCCTTGTTCACATCCACCGCATTGGGGCCGATGCTGCAGCCATTGCCTTCGACTTCGGAATATTCCATCAGCGTGGCGCCAGGCAGGGTATCACCGACTTTGATCATGTTGTGCTCCTCGAATTTGCAGTTGGGGTTGGCCAAAAAAAACGGCTCACGCATTGTGAGCCGTTTTTGTCTGTCCTGCAGCCTGTGCTGCAATGAACTTAGACCGCAGCAGCCTTTTCGACCAGACGGGTGGCAACCCAGTTCTTGGTCTTGGAAATCGGCTTGCTCTCGGTGATTTCGATCACGTCGCCCAGCTTGTACTCGCCCTTTTCGTCATGGGCGTGGTACTTGCTCGACTTGGCGACGATCTTGCCGTAGAGCTCGTGCATCACACGACGCTCGACCAGCACGGTCACGGTCTTGGTTCGCTTGTCGCTGACCACCTTGCCAACCAAGGTGCGCTTGAGGGATTTTTTAGCTTCCGTCATTCAGTGCTCCTTATTTGGCGGCTTGCTTTTCAGCAAGAATGGTCTTGGCACGGGCGATGTCACGGCGGGTGTTGCCCAGCGTGGCCGTGTTGTTCAATTGTTGCGTGGCTTTTTGCATGCGCAGGCCAAAGTGAGCCTTTTGCAGCTCCTTGACCTCAGCTTGCAGGCCGGCAACGTCTTTCTGGCGCAGTTCAGCAGCTTTCATTTCTTCATTCTCCTGATTACTGGCCGATCATGCGGCTGACGAAGGTGGTGCGCAGCGGCAGCTTGGCGGCAGCCAGCTTGAACGCTTCACGGGCCAGCTCTTCGGGCACACCGACGATCTCGAACACGATCTTGCCGGGCTGGATTTCAGCCACGTAGTACTCCGGGTTGCCCTTGCCGTTACCCATACGCACTTCAGCGGGCTTCTGGGAAATCGGCTTGTCGGGGAACACGCGGATCCAGATGCGGCCGCCACGCTTGACGTGACGGGAGATGGCACGACGTGCCGCCTCGATCTGGCGAGCCGTCAGGCGGCCGCGGTCGGTACATTTCAGACCGAAGTCGCCAAAGGCAACCGAACTGCCACGGGTGGCAATACCGGTGTTACGGCCTTTTTGCTCCTTGCGGTATTTTCTACGTGCAGGTTGCAGCATGTTTATTCTCCTTTGGCGCCGTCAGCTGCTGCAGCTGGCGCGGCGACTTTGCGGACGCGCTTAACGGCGGTTTTCGGGGCATCGGCACCAGCGGTGGCCTCTGCGGGTTTGTCGCTGCCATCGGCAGGCGCGGCGGCTGAACCAGCCGGGCGACGGGCACCGCGGGGGGCCGCGGGACGGTCACCGGCAGGACGGCCATCGCGACGGGGGCCACGCGGACGACGCTCTTCTTCGGCACGCGGCTCGACGGCTGCGGGCAGATCGTTGCGGCCCAGGGTGTCGCCCTTGTAGACCCAGACCTTGACGCCGATGACGCCGTAGGTGGTCTTGGCTTCCGAGGTACCGTAGTCGATGTCGGCGCGCAGGGTGTGCAGCGGCACACGGCCTTCGCGATACCACTCGGTACGGGCGATCTCGATGCCGTTCAGACGGCCAGCCGACATGATCTTGATGCCCAGGGCACCCAGACGCATGGCGTTCTGCATGGCGCGCTTCATGGCGCGGCGGAACATGATCCGCTTTTCGAGCTGCTGGGTGATGCTGTCGGCGATCAGCTTGGCATCGATTTCGGGCTTGCGCACTTCCTCGATGTTCACGGCCACCGGCACGCCCAGCTGCTTGCCCAGATCGCGCTTGAGGTTCTCGATGTCCTCGCCCTTCTTGCCGATCACGACGCCCGGACGAGCCGAGAAGATCGTGATGCGGGCGTTCTTGGCGGGGCGCTCGATCAGCACGCGCGAAACGGAGGCGTTCTTCAGCTTGGCCTTCAGGTACTCGCGCACCTTGATGTCTTCAGCCAGCATGCCGGCGAAGTCACGGTTGCTGGCGTACCAGCGCGAGGCCCAGTTACGGCTGACGGCGAGGCGGAAGCCGGTCGGGTTGATTTTTTGTCCCATATCCTTCTGACCTCTTTAGTTGCCGACCGTCACGTACACATGGCACGTGGGCTTGCTGATACGGTTGCCACGGCCCTTGGCGCGGGCGGTAAAACGCTTGAGCGTGGTGCCTTGTTCGACGTAGATGGTCTTGACCTTCAGTTCATCGATATCGGCGCCATCGTTGTGCTCGGCGTTGGCAATGGCGGACTCCAGAACCTTCTTGATGATCACGGCAGCTTTTTTCTGCGTGAACTGCAGGATGTTCAGGGCTTGGTCGACCTTCTTGCCACGGATCAGATCCGCGACCAGACGGCCCTTGTCCACCGACAGGCGGACACCACGAAGGGTTGCACGTGTTTCCATGTTCAATTCCCTTATTTCTTCTGGACTTTTTTGTCCGCAGGGTGGCCCTTGAAGGTGCGGGTCAGTGCGAACTCACCCAGCTTGTGGCCCACCATTTGGTCAGTGATATAGACAGGTACGTGCTGCTTGCCGTTGTGCACGGCGATCGTCAGACCGATGAACTCGGGCAGGATCATGGAGCGACGCGACCAGGTCTTGATCGGCTTCTTGTCCTTGGTGGCAACGGCCTTGTCGACCTTGGCCACCAGGTGATGGTCCACGAAGGGACCTTTTTTCAGAGAGCGTGTCATTGTGCGTTCCCCTTACTTCTTGCGACGCGACACGATCATGACCTGCGTGCGCTTGTTGTTACGGGTACGGTAACCCTTGGTCAGATTGCCCCACGGATCGACCGGATGACGGCCTTCGCCAGTCTTGCCTTCACCACCACCATGCGGGTGGTCGACCGGGTTCATGACCACGCCTCGAACGGTCGGGCGAATACCCATCCAGCGCTTCACACCGGCCTTGCCGAGCTGGCGCAGGCTGTGTTCTTCGTTGGCGACCTGGCCAATGGTGGCGCGGCACTCGATGTGAATCTTGCGCACTTCGCCCGAACGCATACGGACCTGGGCGTAGGTACCTTCGCGCGCCAACAGCGTGGCCGACGCACCAGCGGAACGCACCACTTGGGCACCCTTGCCGACTTGCAGCTCGATGCAGTGGATGATGGAGCCCACCGGGATGTTGCGGATCGGCAGGGTGTTGCCCACACGGATCGGCGCTTCAGAACCGTTCAGGATGGTGGCGCCCACTTCCAGGCCGCGCGGCGCGATGATGTAGCGACGCTCACCGTCGGCATAGCACACCAGAGCGATGTGAGCCGAGCGGTTCGGATCGTATTCAATGCGCTCGACCTTGGCCGGAATGCCGTCCTTGTTGCGCTTGAAGTCGACCACGCGGTAGTGGTGCTTGTGACCGCCGCCCTTGTGACGGGTGGTGATGTGGCCGTTGTTGTTGCGGCCGGCCTGCTGGAACTGGGGTTCGAGCAGAGGCGCGTAGGCCTCACCCTTGTACAGGTGGTCACGCGAGATCTTCACCACGCCACGACGGCCCGGCGAAGTCGGTTTCATTTTGATGACAGCCATGATTACGCAGCCTCCCCGGACAGGTTCAGCTCTTGACCCGGCTGCAGCGTCACGTAGGCCTTGCGAACGTTGTCGCGACGACCGACGGACTTGCCATAGCGCTTGGTCTTGCCCTTGGTATTCACCACAGACACGCCCTTGACCTCAACCTTGAACATCAGTTCCACGGCGGCCTTGATTTCAGGCTTGGTCGCGTCCTGCAGCACCTTGAACGTCACTGCATTGCTCTTCTCGGCAACCATGGTGGCCTTTTCGGACACGATGGGAGCGACGAGCACCTGCATCAGACGACCTTCTTCAAACTTGGCGGTGCTCATGCGAACATCTCCTTGAGTTGGTCCATGGCAGCCTTGGTGACCAGCACCTTGCGGTAGTGCACCAGCGACAGCGGGTCAGCGTAACGCGGCTCGACCACCAGCACATTGGTCAGGTTGCGCGAAGCCAGGTACAGGTTTTCGTCGACCTGGTCGGCGATCACCAGCACGGAGTCCAGGTTCATGGCCTTGAACTTGGCAGCGAGCTGCTTGGTCTTGGGCGAATCCACCTTGAGGGACTCGACCACGGCCAGGCGACCTTCGCGGGCCAGCTGCGAGAAGATCGAAGCCATACCGGCGCGGTACATCTTCTTGTTGATCTTCTGGGTGAAGTTCTCGTCCGGCATGTTCGGGAAGATGCGACCGCCCCCGCGCCACAGCGGGGAGGAGGTCATACCAGCACGAGCGCGGCCAGTACCCTTCTGCTTGAACGGCTTCTTAGTCGAGTGCTTGACCTGTTCGCGGTCCTTCTGGGCACGGGTGCCCTGGCGGGCGTTGGCCTGGAAGGCCACCACGATCTGGTGCACCAGCGCTTCGTTGTATTCACGACCAAAAACGGTGTCCGGGGCTTCCATCTTGGAAGCGGCCTGGCCCTGGTCGTTCAGGAGTTCGATCTGCATCAGTTCGCCCCTTTCGCTGTCTTGGCCTTGGCCTTCACGGCGTGGCGCACCGTCACGAAACCACCGGCGGAACCAGGGATCGCGCCCTTGATCAGCAGCAGTTGACGTGCTTCATCAATACGGATGACGTCCAGGTTCTGGATCGTCTTGGTCTGGTCGCCCATGTGGCCCGTCATGCGCTTGCCCGGGAACACGCGGCCCGGATCCTGCGCCATGGAGATGGAGCCCGGAACGTTGTGCGAACGGCTGTTACCGTGCGACGCGCGCTGCGACTTGAAGTTGTGGCGCTTGATCGTGCCGGCAAAGCCCTTGCCGATCGAGGTGCCCTGCACGTCGACCTTCTGGCCCACGGCGAACACATCGGTCACAGCCACAGCAGCACCAGCCTGGTACTTGGCGGCGGCATCGGCCTCAACACGGAATTCCTGGATGATTTCACCAGCCTCAACCCCTGCCTTGGCAAGGTGGCCAGCTTCCGGCTTGGTCACGCGCGACGCTTTGCGCGAGCCAAAGGTCACCTGGAGGGCGACATAGCCGTCGTTGTCCTGGGTTTTGATCTGGGTCACTCGGTTGTTGGACACATCCACCACCGTGACGGGCACTGCATCGCCGTCATCAGTGAACAGACGCATCATGCCCACCTTGCGCCCCAGCAACCCCAATCGATTGCTCAGACTCATTTTTTCTCCTTTGCTTTCACCGCCACGACTTCAATTGGTCGTGGACGTTGGAATGTGAAAGAGGGTTAATAAAACTCGGTCGAAATTCGACAGAGCCTGACAGTATAGCCTGATCTGCCATTTCTGGCAAATCAGGCCATTTCCGTCGATTTTGGGGCGCCCGCCTTTCGGCCTGGAACCCCGAACTTTCCTTACTGCAGCTTGATCTCGACGTCCACACCAGCCGGCAGGTCGAGCTTCATCAGGGCGTCGACCGTCTTGTCAGTCGGGTCCACGATGTCCATCAGGCGCTGGTGGGTGCGGATTTCAAACTGGTCGCGGCTGGTCTTGTTGACGTGCGGCGAACGCAGAATGTCGAAACGCTTCATGCGCGTCGGCAGGGGCACGGGGCCCTTGACGATGGCGCCGGTGCGCTTGGCAGTGTCCACGATCTCGGCAGCCGACTGGTCGATCAGCTTGTAGTCGAACGCCTTGAGGCGGATACGGATTTTTTGCTTGGTAGCCATGTTCGTTCCTTGCAATTAGGCCAGGATCTTGGCGACCACACCGGCGCCCACGGTCTTGCCGCCTTCGCGGATGGCGAAGCGCAGGCCTTCT
>NZ_JBXAQQ010000012.1:0-154078 GCF_058807395.1 Hylemonella sp. GW821-FHT12C09
TCTCCTGGCGCCTGCGGCGCAGGAAAAGTGTTTCCTATGTCCCCGAACACCCGTTTCCCATGTCTCCGGTCTATACACCTCTGAAGAGGAACAACGCAGGTGGACTGCGTTACCCGAGCGGCACAGATAAAGTCTGTGTCGCCAGATCTGGTGGCTTAAGACCGCAGCGTCCCGCGCACAAACAGCCAGGTCATGCCCGCAGAGCCGGCAATGCCGGCCACCATGGGCAGGCCCGTGCCATCCACGAAAAGGCCGACGATGCCCATCACCACCGCACCGGTGGCGAACTGCAGCGTGCCCATCAGGGCCGAGGCGGTGCCGGCGATGGGCCCGTGGTCTTCCAGCGCGAGGATGGCCGAGGTGGGGATGATCAAGCCCAGGAAGCCGTACCCCACGAAGAGCAGGGCCAGCAGCACGGGCAGGGCGTCCACGCCCAGCAGAAAGAGCGCCAGCAGCAGGACCATGACACCCGCGTAGCCGTGGGCGGCCATGCCGATCATGGGTTTCATGCCAAAGCGCCGGCCCAGGCGGGCAGTCAGCTGTGACATGCCGATGAACGAGGCCGCGTTGGCCGCAAAGACGATGCTGTACTGGCGCGGCGTGAGGCCGTAGTGGTCGATCAGCACGAAGGACGAGTTGGCCAGGTAGGCGAAGAAGCTGGCGATGCCGAAGGCGCCGATCAGCACCAGGCCCAGGAAGCGGCGGTCGCGCAGCAGGGTGAGGTAGCCGCGCAGGGCCTGGTGCCAGCTGCTGCCCACGCGCTGCTCGGGCGGGCGTGTCTCGTTCACCTGCGTGGCGATCAGGAGCAGGCCCAGCAGGCCGGCCGCCAGCATGAACCAGAAGGTGCTGCGCCAGCCCTGCCATTCGATCAGCAGGCTGCCGGCCAGCGGCGCCAGGATGGGCGAGACGCTGAAGACCAGCATGAGTGTGGACATCAGGCGCAGCGCCTCGTGCCCCGTGTACAGGTCACGCACCACGGCGCGCGGCACCACGCTGCAGGCGCAGGCGCCCAGGCCCTGCACGAAACGCATGGCCACCAGGGTGTGGATGTCGGGCGCGAGTGCGCAGCCCACGCTGCCCAGGGCAAACAGCGCCAGGCCGAAGTACAGCGGCGGTTTGCGGCCCACCATGTCGGAGACCGGCCCGTAGATCAGCTGGCCCAGACCCAGGGCGATGAAAAAGGCCATGAGGCTGCCCTGCACGGCGCCGATGGATGCGCCCAGGCTCTGCCCGATGGAGGGCAGGGCCGGCAGGTACATGTCGATGGCGAAGGGGCCGATGGCCGAGAGCAGGCCCAGGACGAGGGCCGCGCGCAGGAAACTGGTGGTCATGAAAACCTCTCGGTCGGTCGACCGGGGTGTCGTGGAATGAAGCACATTGTCACGCTTTCACGTGATCCCGGCGATCATAGTCGGCCTCAGTGGTTGAGCCCCGGGACGATAGGCGCTAAGCTTTGGGCATGCCCTGTGCGGCCTGTGCCTGAACAGCACAAGGTCAGGCAAGGCGATACGCAGACCCAGCCAGGTTTCACCGCCGATGGATATCAAGTCCCTGCTAGCTTCCCCTGTGGCTCTGCCCAGCATTCCCCGCGTGATCGCGCTGGCGCTGACCGAGCTCAACGCACCGGAGCCCGACGCACGGCGCGTGAGCAGCTTGCTGAGCATGGAGCCGGTGATGACCGCGCGCCTGCTCAGGGTGGCCAATTCCGCGCGCTTCCAGCACCGCAGCCGCGTCGGCACCGTGGGCGAGGCCCTGACCATCCTGGGCCTGCGACCGGTGCGGGACATGACCATCGAGGCTGCCATGAGCAGCGCCTTCCGCAAGGTGGGCGGCGTGGACATGAAGCAGTTCTGGCGCTACAGCCTGGACACCGCGAGTCTGACGCAACTCCTGTCCCGGTCCAGGAAGATGGATGTCTCGCCTTATACGGTGGGCCTGGTCCACGCCCTGGGCGAACTTGTCATGCATCGCGGCATGCCCAGGGAGATGGCGCAGCTCAACCAGCGCATCGACGTTTTCGCGCCCCAGCGCGCGCGTGCCGAGCACGAACTGCTGGGCTATTCCTACGCCCAGGTCGGCGCCGGGTTTGCGCGGGCCTGGCACCTGCCCGAGGCCCTGGTGGAAACGCTGGAGCATCAGGACGCGCCCTTCGAGCGCGAGGGCTACGAGCCCATGGCCGGCATCCTGCATGTGGCGTCCTGGCGCTGCCGCGCGCACGAGATGGGCTACTCGGAAAACAAGCTTGCCGTGAGTTTTCCCGACAAGACCGCCCTGGCCCTGGGCCTGGATGTGGGCGTGGTGCTGGCCCATGCGCCGGTGGACTGGGCCTCCAGCCAGGAGGCACGGCTTTTCCTCGAATAGGTGCAGCCGCTCAGGCGGCGTAGCCGAGCACTGCGAAGTAGTGCAGGCCCGTGCCGGCGGCGACGAAGCCGTGCCACACCGCGTGGGCGTAACGCAGCTTCGTGTCGAGCATGAAGAACACGACGCCCACGGTATAGGCCACCCCGCCGGCCACCAGCAGGGCCAGGCCGGCCGAGGGCACGCGCTCCACCAGCGGCACCGCCGCGATCAGCACCAGCCAGCCCATGGCCAGGTACAGGCCGGTGGACAGCCAGGGGTGCGAGAGCCGGTCGAAGGCCTTGAGAGTGATGCCCATGGCGGCCATGGCCCACACCAGGCCGAACAGCGTCCAGCCCCAGGCGCCGCCCAGCGCACCGAGCGCGAAGGGCGTGTAGCTGCCCGCGATGAAGAGGTAGATGGCGCCATGGTCCAGCTTCATGAACACCTGCTTGGCGCGGCCCTGCGGCAGGGCGTGGTAGAGGGTGGAGGTGAAGTAGAGCAGCACCATGGTGGTCGCGAACACGGCCGCGCCCACGATATTGGCCGCGTTCAGCGGGCTCACGGCCACGAGCAGGATGGGCGCGGCGATCAGTGCCGCCAGCAGGGCCAGGCCGTGGCTCACGCTGTTGGCGATTTCCTCGCCGAGGGTCTGGGGACGTTCGCTCATAAGCGACAATTTTCTCACGCGCGTGTGAACGGCGCGTGTCAGGCACGGCATCCAACCTTAAGGAAGATCAAGCAAATCGCCGGCATCGTCGCCGGCCTATTTGCGCGTGCGTTCCTTCTCGTAGTCTTCGTAGGTCTGCCGGTTCACGCGGCGCATGCAGTCGTCGTAGGCGCCGGGCGGCTGGCGGCGGCATTCGCTTTCGGCACTGGCGCGGGCGCCTTCGTACCAGGCCCGCGTGCTGCAGCCGGCCAGCAACAGACTCGCCAAAAGGGCGGACAGGAGGAGGGTACGGTGATGCATGGGGTGAGTTTACAAGGGCTGGGTCGCAGTCACCTTGACGCCGGCTAACCGTCCCGGAGTTGACCTGCGTCAACGAAAAACCGCGATTGCTTCCTATTCTGAGTTGTCCGGTGCCTGCGGGTCGCCGACTGGCGCACCGGACCAACCGATCCTTTCCAAGGAGGAAGCAGTCATGCAAGCCAACAAGGAGACATTGCTCTGGATGTACGAGAAGATGGTCGAGATCCGGAACTACGAGGAGACCATGGCCATGGTCTACCTGGAAGGCAAGTTGCCCCCCAATATCCAGCAGGGCCTGGCCTTCGACATCGGCTCGGGCCCGGTGCCGGGTGAGATGCACCTCGCGGCCGGGCAGGAGCCAGTGGCGGTGGGCATCTGCGCCCACTTGAAGCAGGAGGATACGGTGGTCGGCACGCACCGCCCGCACCATTTCGCCATTGCCAAGGGCGTACCGCTCAATTCCATGACGGCCGAGATGTTCGGTAAGGTGACGGGCCTCGGTAAGGGCAAGGGCGGCCATATGCACCTGTTCGATCCGGCGCACAAGTTCAGCTGCAGCGGCTTGATCGGGGCCAGCCTGCCGCCGGCCTGCGGCGCGGGTCTGGCCGCCAAGAAGCTGGGCAAGGACTGGGTGGCGGTAGCTTTCTTTGGTGAGGGTGCGGCCAACCAGGGGGCGGTGCACGAATCGCTCAACCTGGCGGCGCTTTGGAAGCTGCCGGTGATCTTCGTCTGTGAAGACAACAAATGGGCCATCTCCGTGCCCAAGACCAGCGCCACGTCCATTGAATGGGTGGCCGACCGCGCCCCGGCCTATGGCATGCCCGGCATCAAGGTGGCGCAAAACGATGCGCTGGCCGTGTACGAGGCCGTGGCCCCGGCCATCGCGCGCGCGCGCCGCGGCGAAGGCCCCAGCCTCGTCGAGGTCAAGACCGACCGTTACCTGGGCCACTTCCAGGGTGACCCCGAGACCTACCGCCCCAAGGACGAGGTGGCCAACCTGCGCAAAAACGATCCGATTCCCAGGCTGGCCGCGCAGCTCAAGAGCGCCGGCCAGATGACGGACGCGGAAGAGGTCGCCATCGTGGCGCGCGCCAAGCAGCGTGTGGCAGATGCCTTTGCCTACGCCCGCAAGAGTGACTACCCGGCCCCGCAGGAAGCCCTGCAGGACGTCTTTGCCTGAACCGGAGGAACACCAAATGGCTAACACCCGCAAACTCACCATGGCCCAGGCCATCGCCGAGGCCATCGGCCAGGAGATGGAGCATGACAACAAGGTCTTCGTCATGGGCGAGGACATCGGCAAGTACGGCGGCATCTTCGGTGCCACCGGCGGTCTGCTCGACAAGTTCGGCCCCGAGCGCATCATGGACACGCCGATTTCCGAAACGGCCTTCATCGGCACCGCCACCGGCGCCGCCGCGGCCGGCCTGCGCCCGATCGCCGAGCTGATGTTCGTGGACTTCTTCGGCGTCTGCATGGACCAGATCTACAACCACCTGGCCAAGAACACCTATATGGCCGGCGGCAACATCAAGCTGCCCGTGGTGCTGACCACGGCCATCGGCGGCGGCTACGGTGATGCGGCGCAGCACTCGCAGTGCCTGTACGCCACCTTTGCTCACATGCCGGGCCTCAAGGTGGTGGTGCCGTCCAACGCCTACGATGCCAAAGGGCTGATGACCCAGGCCATCCGTGACGACAACCCCGTGCTCTTCATGTACCACAAGGGCATCATGGGCCTGCCATGGATGGCCTACTTCGAAGGCAGCAGCAACGAAGTGCCCGAAGAGCAATACACCATCCCCTTCGGCGTGGCCAAGGCGGTGCGCGAGGGCAGCGACCTGACCATCGTCACGCTCAGCCAGATGGTGCAGAAATCCCTGCTGGCCGCAGAGGAGCTGAAGAAGCAGGGCATCAGCGCCGAGGTGCTGGACCTGCGCACCCTGGTGCCGCTGGACCGCCAGGCCGTGCTCAAGTCCGTGGCCAAGACCGGCCGCCTGCTGGTGGTGGACGAGGACTATTTGAGCTTCGGCCTCACCGGCGAGATCGCCGCCCTCGTGGCGGAGAACCTGGACACCGTGGCATTGAAGGCGCCTGTCAAGCGCCTGGCCGTGCCCGACGTGCCCATCCCCTATAGCAGCCCGCTGGAGAGGTTCGTGATCCCGCAGGTGGACAACATCGTGAGCGCCGCGCGGGCGCTGATGAAAGCCCACGTCGCCGAAGGGCAGCCTGCATGAGGGACATCACCCTGGGTGCCGAGGCGTGGGAAGGTGTGGACGACTCGGTGCAGGCGCTGGTGGACAAGTGGCTGGTGCAGCCGGGCGACACCGTGCGTGCCGGCCAGCCGCTGGCCAATGTGGTGCTGGTGAAGTCCAACCAGGAAATCACCGCCCCGGCCAACGGCCGTATCGCAAAGATCCTGGTGCCGGCCGGCGCCACCTTTGCACGCGGCACGGTCATCGCCATGCTGGAGTAAGGCAAATTGCCAGCGTTGCCGCACTAGAGCAGGCCTGGAACCACCAGCAGCTGGAGCAGCCAGTGGTGGCGCCCCTGTGGCGGGTCTGGACCTACGAACAGCCCGCGCTGGTGCTGGGCTGTTCTCAGCGTCTGCTTTACGAGCGGCTGATGGCGGGACCGGGCGGCCCGCCCATCGAGGTGCTGCTGCGCGAATCCGGGGGGGGCGCCGTGCTCACCGGCCCCTGGCTGGTGAGCCTGTCGCTTGTGCTGCCCCCACATCACCCCTGGCTGGGGCAGGGCCTGCCGGAAAGTTACCGCCTCCTGGGCCGGCTGCACGCCGACGCCTTGGCGGACGAGGGGCTGGCCGTCAAGGCCCTGCCACCGCCACAGATCGTCGGCACGCAGGCCTCACTCGCAGCGCGGGGCTTGCCCGCGCTGGACTGGGCCTGCTTCGGCAGCCTCGGTCCGTGGGAGGTGGTCGACGCCCAGGGGCGCAAGCTCGTGGGCCTGGCGCAGCGGCGGCGTGCCTCGGGGGTGCTGCTGGTCGCCGGCACGCTGGTCGCCGAGCCGGACTGGGGTTTGTTGTGCGACGCACTTGGGCGGCGGGACGAGGCGGCATGGCTTCGACAGCGCACGGCGTCTTGCGGGCGCTTGCTGGGTCGGACGTGGTCGTCCGGCAGCTGGAGCGCAGCGCTGTCGCGCCGGCTGGCCCTTGCGCTGACGGACGCGTGAAGATGTGCTGGCCGATTCATCCGCCCTTGAGCTTCTGGACCCGTTCGCCGTCCTTGAGCGAACTTGGCGGGAAGAGGATGACCTCCGTGCCCGGCGCCAGTTCGGTCTTGACCCAGGCCTCGCTGCCGTTGCGCGCCAGCACCTCGACCTCGTGCAGGCGGGCGCGGCCGCCTTCCACGGCATAGAGCGCGGCGCGGGCGCCGGAGGGGAAGAGGGCGCTGACCGGCACCTTGAGTGCGTCCTTCTCGGTCTGCACCACGATGCGCACGTCGGCCTTGTAGCCGTCGCCCAGCGCGCTCCACTGCTCGCGCGGGGAGAGGATGTCGAGCACCACGTTGACGCGCTGCTCCTCCACCCCCAGGGCGGAGATCTTGGTGAAGGCGGCCGGCTCCACCAGGCGCACGCGCGTCAGCAGGCTTTGCGGGCTGCCCCAGTTGGCCAGCGTGGCCGGCGTGCCCGGTTTGACCTGGGCGGCGTCCTCGGTCAGCAGGTCCACCACCACCTCCAGGTCGCCGGGTTCACCCAGTTCCAGCAAAGGCGTGCCAGCCTGCACCAGGCCTTCGCTCTGCTGGTTGACCTTGAGCACCTTGCCGGCAACCGGCGACTTGATGGCCCAGCTGCGTTGCGTGGCGGGCCCGCCCTGGCTGAAGGTGCGGATGGCGATGCGGGCCTGCGCCAGCTCGTGGCCGGTGGCGTCTTCTTCCTGGCGCGCGCTGTCGAGTTCCTTCTGGCGCAGGCGCACGGTCAGGCGTCCGGTTTCGTTCTGCGTGGGCGAGACGAAACCCTGCTGGGCCAGCGTCTCGCTGCGCTTGAGGTCGGCCACGGCCTGGTCGAGCGCGGCGCGGGCGCGTTCCACATTGGCGCTGGCGCGGCGCACGGCGGCCTCCATCGCGCCGATGCGCTCGTTCTGCTCCTGGCGCGCACGTTCGTCCAGCAGGCCGGGCATGACGGGCCACAGCGTGGCCAGCACGGCGTCGCGTGCCACGCTGTCACCCTGCTTCAGGCTCAGGCGCTGCACGCGGCCGGTGAGCGGGGTGGACACCACGTAGCGTTCGCGCAGGCGGGTCTTGCCGTCTTCCTGCACGGCGCGCTCGAAGGGGCCGCGGCTCACCGCGCCCAGTTCGACCTCGGTGGCCTGCGGCCAGAAGGCCCAGACCAGCAGCAAGACGGCCAGCAGCACGCCGGCGCCGGTCCAAAGTTGTTTCCTGGAGATGTTCATGCTTGGTTCCCTGTCGGCTGGTTTCTATTCTCGTGTCTTGAGCACGCCCACCAGGTCCAGCGTGTCGATGCGCCGGCGTACGATGAGGGCGCTGGCCACGCCGGCGGCCACGACGACGATGGCGGCATAGGCATAGGTGGGCGGCTGGATGATGAGCGGAAAGAAGAACTCGTCGGTCTTGATCAGCTGCACGATGCCGGCGGCCAGCCAGTAGCCGGCCACCAGGCCCAGCGGGATGGCGATCAGGATTTCCAGCGCCAGCTCGCCCAGCAGGAAGGTGGAGACCTCACCGCGCGTGAAACCCAGCACGCGCAGGCTGGCCAGCTCCCAGGCGCGTTCGGCCAGCGCGATGCGTGCGTGGTTGTAGACCACGCCCACGGCGATGATGCTGGCGAAGACGGTGAGGATGGCGCTGAAGACCAGCACATTGCGCGCGGTGATCTCCTCGATGTTGCGCAGCATCACGGACTTGCTGAAGGCCGCCGCCACCCGCGGCAGGTTCTTGAGCCGATCCAGCAGTTCGGGCTCATGGCCGCGTTCCACCGAGAGGGCGACCACATTGACGTGGTCGCCTTCCTGCAGCAGGCGGTTCAGGCTGCGCCGTTCGATGTAGGCACCCATGCCCATCATTTCCTGCACGGTGCCCATGACCGGCAGATCCAGCACCTGGCGCCGGCCTTCGAGCAGCTCCACGCGCACGGTCTGGCCCGGCTTGATGTGCAGGCGTTCGGCCAGGCGGTCGGTCAGCAGCAGACCGTCTTGCGGTGGGGCGAAACTCTGGTGGGCCACGTCCACGATGCGTTGCAGCTGCGGGTCGGCGCTACGCCCTTGCACGCTGCCGCGCCAGTGGTGCTGGCCGTGCACCAGGCGGGCCGGGACGCTGCGCACGCCTTCGACGGCCGTGACGTGCGGCAGCCGCGCCATCTCGTAGGTGACGGGTGCGGGCGCCGCCTCGACCAGACTGACGATGACGTCGCCGCGCAGCACCAGGCGGAACTGGGTGTGCAGCAACAGGTCGATCGTGTCGCGCCAGAAGGTGCCGCTGATGACGATGGCCATGGAGGCGGCGATGCCGAAGATGGTGAGCAGGGTGCGCAGGGGGCGGCGCTGCATGGTGCGCAGGACCATGCGCACGGCCGGGCTGAAGAACTCGCGCAGGCCCCAGGTCTCGACGAAGCTGGGCCGAAAACGCCCTGGCGCGGGCGGGCGCATGGCCTCGGCCGGGGCCAGCCGCACGGTGGCCGAGATGGCGCGCCAGGTGGCGCCCAGGGCGGCGACCAGGGTGATGACGGTGGCGGCCAGGATCAGTTCGGGCCGCACGCGGTGGCGCAGTTCGGGAAAGCGGAACACCTCGGCATAGATGCCGGAGAACCAGTTGCCCAGCCAGGCGCCCACCCCCAGGCCGATCAGCACGCCCAGGATGACGATGAGCAGCACCAGCTTGACGTAGTGCGCGCCGATGGCCGCATTGCCGTAGCCCAGGGCCTTGAGCGCGGCGATCTGCTCGCGCTGGGTGGCGATCTGGCGGCTCAGCACCACATTGAGCAGGAAGGCGGCCACGGCCAGGAAGATGCTGGGCAGCACGGTGCCCATGACACGTTGTTCCTTGATCTCGGAATTCAGGATCATGTGCGACATCTGCTCGTCGCGGCCCTGCGCGCTGATGCCGCCGTAAGGCGCGAGCAGGCGGTTCAGGCCGTCGATCACGCGGCCCTCGCTGGCGCCCGGGGCCAGGCGCACCGCCACCTGGTTGAAGGCGCCTTCCATGTTGTAGGCGGCGGCCAGCGCCTGGCGGTCGAGCCAGAAGACGCCGAAGCCGCGCAGGTCGGGCGAGCCGCCCATGCCAGCGAAGATGTACTCGGGCGAGAGCGCGATGCCGGTGATCAGCAGTTCCTCGCGCTTGCCGTTGACCAGGGCGTGGATGCGGTCGCCGGGCTGCAGCTTGCGGGCCATGGCGAAACCTTCCGACACCAGCACCTCCAGCGCGCTGCTGCGCTGCGTGACCGGCATGCGCCCCTCGCGCAGGTGCAGGCGGTTGAGACGCGGCAGCGCCTGCAGGTCGATGCCGATCAGGCGGCCGATGATGGGGTCGGACACATGGGGAATGTCCACCTGCACGATCTGCGTGAGTGAGGTCTCCACGTGTGCAGCGCCGGGCAGGGTGGCCAGCTGGCGTTCCAGCGCCAGGGGCGCGCGCTTGAGGCTGGCGAAGACGTCGGCAAAACGTGATTCGGTGTAATAGACCTCGCGCGACCAGGACAGCGCGTCGTAGGCGCTGAAGGTGGCGATGAAGCCGGCCACGCCGCTGGCCACCACCAGGGCGATGGTGACGGCCTGGCTCCACATGAGCCGCAGGTCGCGCAGCAGCTTGCGGTCCAGGGCTTTCACCAGGACAGCTCCGAGGGGCTGATCTTGTGCGGGTTGACGTCCACGCGCTGCACGCGCCCGCCGCCCAGGTGCAGCACGCGGTCGGCCATGCCGGCGATGGCCGCGTTGTGCGTGATCACGATGGCCGTGGTACCCAGCTCGCGGTTGATGCGTTCGATGACTTCGAGCACCAGTTTGCCGGTGACGTAGTCCAGCGCGCCGGTGGGCTCATCGCACAGCAGCACCTCCGGCCGCTTGACGATGGCGCGCGCGATCGCCACGCGCTGCTGCTCGCCGCCCGAGAGCTGCGAGGGGAAGTGGTCCAGGCGCTCTTCCAGGCCCACCATGCGCAGCGCCTCGGCCGCGGGCATGGGGTTGTGCGCGATGTCGGTGACGAGTTCGACGTTCTCCCGCACCGTCAGGCTGGGGATGAGGTTGTAGAACTGGAACACGAAGCCCACGTGCTCGCGCCGGTAACGCGTGAGCTCGGCGTCGCTGGCGCCGCTGAGCTCGTGCTCGGAAAAACGCGCGTTGCCGCTGCTGGGACGGTCCAGGCCACCCAGGATGTTGAGCAGGGTGGACTTGCCGCTGCCCGAGGGGCCAAGCAGCACGATGAACTCGCCTCGACGGATGTCCAGGTCCACGTCCTGCAGGGCTTTCACCTCGACCTCGCCCATCTGGTAGGTCTTGCTCAGCTTGTGGGCGGTGAAAACGGTGGGGCTGGCTTCGGCGCTCGGCTTCATATCCTGTGGCGGGTCCATGGCGGGTGGGGCCCATGATAGGCGCGCTGCATCTGGGCATCTTGACCCCGGTCATGAATCCCGGGCGTGGGTCCCTCCCGGCGTGGCACAGCAGATCGCTTGCGCAGGGGGCATGGATGCACCAATATGTCCCGTCCGTTCCTTCGGACGGCGTGGATTGGTTAAAAGTTCAGGTTCTGCTGCAGGATTTATCGCAAAGTTGTTGATTCCTCATGGTTCTGGCTCTGCGCAGGACGTATCCTTGGACTAGAATCGGCGCGTCTGCCGGCGTCAAGGGTGGTGGCAGACGTGAAATTCACATGAAGTCTTCCGATTCCGAACTGATCAATATCTCAGACCTGCGCATCGGGCTCTACGTCGAGCTCGAACTGGGCTGGATGTCGCATCCCTTTCCGACGGGCAGCTTCAAGATCACCTCGCCTCGCCAGATAGAAACCATCCGTGGCCTGGGGCTCAAGCAGGTGCGTTATGTGCCGGCCAAGAGCGATCCGCCGTCGGATGGCCTGGCGAGCCAGCCAGCCACGGACGAGGCTTCGGCCGCGCGCGCCCTGGCGCAGGAGCGCGAGTTCCGCCGGCGCCGTGCGGCGCTGATCGAGTCGCAGCAGCAGAGCCTGAAAGCCTGCGAGCAGAAATTCGGCCAAGCCCAGCAGCAATACCGCCGTGTGCAGGAGCGGGTGCTGGATCAACCCCAAATCGTGCGCGACGAGTGCGTGGCCATGATTCAAGCTTTCGTGCAGGAAATGGCGTGCGACGGCGAGGCGGCCATCCGCCTGCTGTCCGAGGGCGTGGGTGAGCGTGCCGCCATGCACCCGGTCAACGTCACCGTGATGAGCCTGCTGCTGGGCAAGGCCATGGGCCTGGCGGGCCCGGCCCTGGTCGACCTGGGCGTGGGCGCCTTCCTGCACGATGTGGGCAAGCTGCAGCTGCCCCAGCGCGTGCGCTGGTTCGAGGACGGCTTCTCCATCGAGGACTTCAAGCTCTACCAGGAACACGTCAACAAGGGCGTGGCCATTGCCAACCGCATGCAGCTCAGCGAAGGCGCGCTGATGGCCATTGCCCAGCACCACGAGCTGATCGACGGCACCGGCTTCCCCATGCGGCCGCCCGGTGGCGACCTGACGATGCCGGCGCGCATCCTGGCCCTGGTGAACCGTTACGACAACCTCTGCAACCCGGTGCGCCTGGTGACGGCGCTCACCCCGCACGAAGCGCTGTCCCTGCTGTTCGCACAGCACAAGGCGCGTTTCGACAACATCGTGCTGAGCGCTTTTATCCGCATGATGGGGGTCTACCCGCCCGGCTCGGTGGTGCAGCTCATCGACGGGCGCTACGCGCTGGTCGTCTCGGTCAATTCCGTGCGGCCGCTCAAGCCCCGGGTGATCGTGCACGAGCCTTCGGTGCCCAAGCGCGAGGCCCTGATCCTCGACCTGGAAAGCCAGCCCGGCATCGGCATCCGCCGCAGCCTCAAGCCGGCCAGCCTGCCGCCTGATGCGCTGGAGTACCTGGGCCCGCGCCAGCGCATTGCCTACTACTTCGAGAACTCAGGCCCGGCCCCGCTGGCCGACGCCTGAGCGTTTGCGGGTCCCCATTAAAAAGCCAGGGCATGCCCTGGCTTTTTTGATGCGCACCGCGGTCGGTGCCGCGTTCGATCAGATCGCCTTGGCGGCGCGCAACTCGTCGAGCTGCGCCTTGTTGTAACCCATCTGCATCAGCACCTCTTCGGTGTGCTCGCCCAGCAGGGGGGAGCGGGTCACGTCGGTCGGGCTGTCCGAGAGCTTGATGGGGTTGCCCACGCTCAGGTACTTGCCGCGCACCGGGTGGTCGACTTCCACGATGGTGCCGGTTTCGCGGAGCGACTGGTCCTCGGCGATTTCCTTCATGGAGAGGATGGGGCCGCAGGGGATGTCGAACTCGTTGAGGATGTCCATGGCCTCGAACTTGGTCTTGGTCTTGGTCCATTCCTCGATGCGGTCGAAGATCATCTTCAGGTGCGGCAGGCGGGCCTGCGGCGTGGCGAAGTGCGGGTTAGTGATCCAGTCCTCCTCGCCGATGATCTTGCAGATGGCAGGCCAGACGGCGGCCTGGGTGATGAAGTAGATGTAGGCGTTGGGGTCCTTCTGCCAGCCCTTGCACTTGAGGATGGAGCCTGGCTGGCCACCGCCCGAGGCGTTGCCCGCGCGCGGCACGGCTTCGCCGAACTCGATGTCGGGGTACTGCGGGTACTCGCGCAGCTCGCCGGTGCGC
Source organism: Hylemonella sp. GW821-FHT12C09 (assembly GCF_058807395.1). Lineage (NCBI taxonomy): Bacteria > Pseudomonadati > Pseudomonadota > Betaproteobacteria > Burkholderiales > Comamonadaceae > Hylemonella > Hylemonella sp. GW821-FHT12C09. The sequence continues at coordinate 13,088 of NZ_JBXAQQ010000012.1, forward strand.
TCCAGGCGCTGCTGGTCGCGCAGCTTGACGCGGCACAGGTTGAGCACGGCGTCCTGCATGGCGGCCAGCACCTTCTGGCCGCGGCCGGTCTTCTCGCGCTGGAACAGGGCGGTGACGATGCCCAGGGCCAGGTGCAGGCCGGTGCCGCTGTCACCGATCTGCGCGCCCGTCACCATGGGCAGGCCGTCGGGGTCACCGGTGGTGGAAGCAGCGCCGCCGGTGCACTGGGCCACGTTCTCGTAGACCTTGCAGTCGACATAGGGACCGGGGCCGAAACCCTTGACCGAGGCCAGGATGATGCGGGGGTTGATCTCCTGGATCTTCTCCCAGGGAAAGCCCATGCGGTCGAGCGCGCCGGGGGCGAAGTTCTCGACCATCACGTCGCATTCCTTGATCAGCTTGATCAGCACTTCCTTGCCCTTGGGGTTCTTGGTGTCCAGGGTGATGGAGCGCTTGTTGTGGTTGAGCATGGTGAAGTACAGGCTGTCGGCGTTCGGGATGTCGCGCAGCTGTCCGCGCGTGGCATCACCTTCACCGGCCTTCTCCACCTTGATCACGTCGGCGCCGAACCACGCCAGCAGCTGTGTGCAGGTGGGTCCCGACTGCACGTGCGTGAAGTCGAGGATGCGCACTCCTTCGAGGGCCTTGGTCATGAAAAAACTCCTGGTTCTAATGATAAAAAATTCTTATGAATAGAAGCGACTAGTCTTCTATATGACTTGATCATTATAGGGGTTTCAACGCATTGAAATATTGTCGTTTTTTATGTGGGCGCAGGGCCCTGCTGATACATGCGTACAGAGGAGAAATGCAGGTATTTCCAGACCGAAGCGAGGAAACCAACGAGGCAAAAAAAACGGCGCCCGAAGGCGCCGTTTTCATGTCCGAGGGGAAGTTCTCAGACGGCTTTCTTGCCGTGCATGGCCGTGATCTGGTCCTTGCTGTAACCCAGCTCGGCCAGCACCTCGTCGGTGTGTTGGCCCAGCAGCGGGGAGGCGGTGACTTCGGGCTTGAGGTCCGAGAACTTGATCGGGCTGCCGATGGTGAAGTAGCTGCCGCGCACGGGGTGCGGCACTTCGACGATGGAGCCGCTCTTGCGCAGCGATTCATCGACCAGCAGTTCCTTCATGGACAGCACCGGGGCGCAAGGAATGTCGAACTTGCGGAAGATGTCCACCGCTTCGAACTTGGTCTTGTCCTTGATGAAGTCTTCGATGGTGGCGAAGATTTCCATGATGTGCGGCTGGCGGGCCTTCGGGGTGGTGTAGGCCGGATCGGTCTTCCACTCGGGTTTGCCCAGCGCGTCGCAGATCGGCTCCCAGGCGTGGCCCTGCACCGTGAAATAGATGTAGGCGTTGGGGTCGGTTTCCCAGCCCTTGCACTTCAGGATCCAGCCCGGCTGGCCGCCGCCGCCGGCATTGCCGCCGCGCGGGGTCACGCGGTCCTTGAAGGCGTCCATCTCGTGCGGGTACTGGGGATACTCTTCCAGGTAGCCCAGACGCTCCAGACGCTGCTGGTCGCGCATCTTCACGCGGCACAGGTTCAGCACGGCGTCCTGCATGGACACGGCGACCTTCTGGCCCTTGCCGGTCTGCTGGCGGCCGATGATGGCGGTCAGGATACCGATGGCCAGGTGCATGCCGGTGTTGGAGTCACCGAGGGCAGCCGCGGAGATCGTGGGCTGCGAGTTCTCGCCCTTCCACCAGCCGGTGGTCGAAGCGGAGCCGCCGGCACACTGGGCCACGTTTTCGTAGACCTTCAGGTCTTCGTAGTGGTGGCCGTCGCTGAAGCCCTTGACCGAAGCCAGGACCATGCCGGGGTTGAGCTTCTGGATGTGCTCCCAGGTGAAGCCCATGCGGTCCAGCGCGCCGGGGCCGAAGTTCTCGACCATGACGTCGGACTTCTTGATCAGTTTCTCGAGCACTTCCTTGCCCTCGGCCGTCTTGGTGTCCAGGGTCAGCGAACGCTTGTTGCTGTTGAGCATCGTGAAGTAGAGCGCGTCGGCATCGGGCATGTCGCGCAGCTGGCTGCGGGTGACGTCGCCGGCGCCCGGGCGCTCGACCTTGATCACGTCCGCGCCGAACCAGGCCAGCAGCTGGGTGCAGGCAGGACCGGCTTGCACGTGCGTGAAGTCGATGATCTTGATGCCCTTGAGGGGTTTGTTTCCAGACATGTGCATATCTCCTTGTGGGTTGTTGCGCTAGTGAAATCAGTGCTTCTTGGTCGCAGCGCTCGTGGGGTTGAGGCTGGTGATACGACCGCTTTCGGTGCCGGCACCTTCGTCGATGACGGCATTGATCAGGGTGGGTTTGCGCGACTTGATGGCTTCTTCCATCGCCTTGCGCAGCTCGGCCGGGGTGGTGGCCTGCACGCCGACGCCGCCGAAGGCTTCCATCAGCTTGTCGTAGCGCGCGCCCTTGACGAACACCAGGGGCGAAGGATCGCTGGAGCCGCCGCGGGCCAGTTCGTCGCCGCGGTAGACGCCGTTGTTGTTCATGATGACGATGCAGACCGGCAGGTTGTAGCGGCAGATGGTCTCGACTTCCATGCCGCTGAAACCGAAGGCGCTGTCGCCCTCGATGGCGATCACCGGCTGGTTGCTTTCGACGGCGGCGGCCACGGCAAAACCCATGCCGATGCCCATCACGCCCCAGGTGCCCACGTCCAGGCGCTTGCGCGGCTTGTACATGTCGACGATGGAGCGGGTGAAGTCCAGCGCGTTGGCGCCTTCGTTGACCAGGATGGCGTCGGGGTTGGCCTTGATGATGTCGCGCACCACGTTCAGCGAGCTGTGGTAGTTCATCACCGGCGGGTTCTTGGCCAGGGTCTCGGCCATCTTCGCGACGTTCTTGTTCTTGCGCTCGACCACGGCGCCGGTCCACTCGGCCGGGGGCTTGGCCCAGCTGGAGCCCATGCCGGCGAGCAGGGCGGACACGCAGGAGCCGATGTCGCCGACCAGCGGGGCGTCGATGGCCACGTTGCTGTCAGCCTCGGTGGGCGAGATGTCGATCTGGATGAACTTCTGGCCACCGGCGTTCTTGTGGTCCTTGCCACCCCAGGTCTTGCCCTTGCCGTGCGAGAGCAGCCAGTTCAGGCGCGCGCCGACCAGCAGCACCACGTCGGCCTCCGGCAGCACGAAGGAACGGGCGGCCGAGGCGCACTGCTCATGGGTGTCGGGCAGGATACCCTTGGCCATGGACATGGGCAGGTAGGGAATGCCGGACTTCTCGACCAGGGTCTTGATGTCGGCGTCGGCCTGGGCGTAGGCGGCACCCTTGCCCAGCAGGATCAGGGGCTTCTTGGCGCCCTTGAGCAGGTCCAGGGCGCGCTTGACGGCGTCCGGGGCGGGGATCTGGCGCGGAGCGGGATCGACCACCTTGATCAGCGAAGCCTTGCCGGCAGCAGCGTCCATGGCCTGGCCGAACAGCTTGGCCGGCAGGTCCAGGTAGACACCGCCCGGGCGGCCGGAGACGGCGGCACGGATGGCGCGGGCGATGCCCACGCCGATGTCTTCGGCGTTGAGCACGCGGAAGGCGGCCTTGCACAGGGGCTTGGCGATGGCCAGCTGGTCCATCTCTTCGTAGTCACCCTGCTGCAGGTCGACGATCTCGCGCTCGGAGGAGCCGGAGATCAGGATCATGGGGAAGCAGTTGGTGGTGGCGTTGGCCAGGGCGGTCAGGCCATTGAGGAAGCCGGGGGCGGACACCGTCAGGCAGATGCCGGGCTTGCCGGTCATGAAGCCGGCGATGGCGGCGGCGTTGCCGGCGTTCTGCTCGTGGCGGAAGGAGATCACGCGCAGGCCTTCTTCCTGCATCATGCGGGTCAGGTCCGTGACCGGAATGCCCGGCAGGCCGTAGATGTTGGTGATGCCGTTGAGTTTCAGAGCATCGATGACCAGGTGGAAACCATCGGTCAGTTCTCTGGATTGAGCGTCGTTGGACATGGTTGTAGTCTCTCTCGGTTTTTGACGTCTGTGAAAGTCGGGCGACCCGGCGGGCAAATATCTGCGGCTCCTCGAATCTGGGGGACCCCGGGAGCGCGCAATCGGGGTGTCAGGCGGTGCTGGGGCCCTTGTTCGACGAGGTGTCAACAGGGCCCATTTGCATCGACGGGTTATGATAGAAACCGATTCAGTATCCGCCATTGACCACGGTCAATTTTCGGGACAAATAACCGGCTTTCCACGGGGAGCCGGCCCGCTACCGGCGCGAATGCGCGATCCCTGGCCCATGACATCCATCGAGAACCATCCGGAAAAGAACATCATTCGGGTTCAACTCCGCCAGAACAACGTGCTCAAGGGCATGAGTGCGGCGTCGCACGAGGAGCTGGAACAGCACCTCACGGTGGTGGATTGCAACAAGGGCGATTTCCTGCTGCACCAGGGCGTGCATGAGATGGAGCAGTATTTCATCCTCGACGGGGTGCTCAAGCGGGTCGTTGCCAATGCCCAGGGCAAGGAAATGATCCTGCGCTTCGCCGCCGAGCGCGAGATGGAAACCAGCTACGCAGCATGGTCTCTCAAGACGCCTACGCCCTACAGCATCGTTTCAGTGACCAAGGCGCGCGTGGTCAAGCTGCCCCTGCCGGAGTGGATCGCCTTCATCGATCGTCATCCGGAGGAAAAGCGCCTGTTCGAGTACTGCGTGATGAACCTCATGAGCGAAATCATGGCGCACACCATCACGCTGCACCTGCTGGACGCGCCGGGCCGTGTGCACCGCTTCCTGCGCAAGCACCCCGAGCTGTTCGACCGCATCCCGAAAAAGGAACTCGCGGCCTACATGAACCTCTCGGCTGAGACGCTGAGCCGCCTCAAGCAGCGCGGCAAGATCTAAGGCTGCGCTGAACAAGCCCCCCGCCGCGTGCTGCATCCCCGCAGCGGGCGGTCTGCGGCGTTGCAAATCCTCGCCATAGCAGGAACTATGGCTGTGGTTTGCGCCTTGCATCCCATCCCTCTGCGGGGCGCGCAGCCCATCGCCAGGACTTATTCCGCGCAGCCCAAAGAAAAAGGGCCTGTTCCGTGAGGAAGCAGGCCCTGGTTCCGGCCCCGCAAGGGGGCAGGAGCGCAGATGATCAGGTCTTCGAGTGCGTGAACAGGCGCGAGGACGTCATCAGGCGCAGGCGGTTCTCGACGCCGACGACACCGGACACCATCGAGGCGACCTTTTCCACCTCGCCCTGCTCGTGGGCGTTGACCACGATGCCCTTGAGGATCACGCGGCCCTTCTGGGCTTCGATGGTGATGTTCACCTCTTGCGTGGTCTCGTTGTCCTTGAGGGCGGAACGCACGCGGGACGCCAGGGTCATGTTGGCCAGCAGCTGGCGCGAGGCCTCGGACTCCTGGAACTCCGGGCGCTGGCTCAGCTGGCGGATCTGCTCCACGCAGCTGTGCACGCTCAGGCGGTCGGTGTTGAGCACCAGATCGTAGAGCACCGGGTCGCCCCAGGTGACGCCGAAGAGCTGGTGCATGCGGGTGGCATGCGCGTGGTCGCTGCGACGGATCTCGCTTTCCGCGAAATCGCGGTCGTCGGTCTCCAGATGGTTCATGAGCCATTCGACGCGCTTGTGGAAGGAGCGGGTGATGCGCACCGTGAGCACGTGCGGCACGGGGCGCAACAGGCAGGTGGCGCCCCAGCCGCGCAGCACCACATTGCCCTTGTTGGCCAACTCAAACACTTCTTCGGCAGTGTAGAGGGCAAGACGCTCGGTGTCGGTCTTGGCGCGCTCGATCAGCCCGGCCTTGCCTTCACGCAGGCGGTTGATCAGGCTGGTCGAGACGTGCATCTTGCCGGCCACATGATCCACCACCTCGTGGCGCATCACGGCCAGGTTCATGGCGGCCGTCAGTTCCAGGGCCACATCCTTGGCCAGGGAACCCATTTCCTGGGTCATTGCAATCACGGGCATGTTCTTACTCCTTCGTCGGTACTCGAAAAGGGGGCTCAGTCCACGGGACGCTCGGCGGCGAACTCATCCTGCTTGGGCGGCTTGACCAGGGCGATCAGCTTGGAGATCAGCGGCCAGAACAGCAGGAGCAGGGCCAGGGTGGTGATGGAGCCGACCAGTGCGTTGGAGTACATGACCGAGAGCTCACCCTGCGAGACCAGCATGGCCTGGCGGAACGAGTCTTCGGCCTTGTCGCCCAGCACCAGGGCCAGCACCAGTGGCGCAAGCGGGTAGTCGAGCTTCTTGAACACGTAGCCCACCACGCCGAACAGCAGCATGAACCAGATGTCGAGCATGGCGTTGTGCACGGTGTAGGCACCGATCGCGCAGATCACGATGATCACCGGGGCGATGATCGAGAAGGGGATGCGCAGGATCGAGGCGAACAGCGGCACGGTGGTCAGCACCACGATCAGGCCGACCAGGTTACCCAGGTACATGGAGGCGATCAGGCCCCACACGAAGTCCTTCTGCTCGACGAAGAGCAGCGGGCCGGGTTGCAGACCCCAGATCAGCAGGCCACCCAGCAGCACGGCGGCGGTCGGCGAACCCGGGATACCCAGGGCCAGCATGGGCAGCAGGGCGGCGGTACCGGCAGCGTGGGCTGCGGTTTCCGGCGCCACGACGCCTTCGAGTTCACCGGTGCCGAATTTGGCGCCGTTCTTGGACATCTTCTTGGCGATACCGTAGCTCATGAACGAGGCCGGGGTGGCACCACCGGGGGTGATGCCCATCCAGATGCCGATCAGCGAGGCGCGGATCGAAGTCGCCCAGTAGGCGGGCAGCTTCTTCCAGGTCTGCCAGACGACCTTGGGGTCGATCTTGGCGCTCTTGCCGGAGAAGGCCAGGCCTTCTTCCATCGAGAGCAGGATCTCGCCGATGCCGAACAGGCCGATCACAGCGATCAGGAAGTCGAAGCCGCGCATCAGCTCGGTGAAGCCGAAGGTCAGGCGCAGCTGGCCGGTCACGGTGTCCATGCCCACCGCGGCCAGGCCGAAGCCGATCGTCATGGAAGCGAGGATCTTGAAGGGCGAGCCCTTGCCCATGCCCACGAAGCTGCAGAAGGTCAGCAGGTAGACCGAGAAGAATTCGGGCGGGCCGAACTTCAGGGCGAACTTGGCCACCAGCGGCGCCAGGAAGGTGATCATCACCACGGCGACGAAGGCACCCACGAAGGACGAGGTGAAGGCGCCGGTCAGCGCTTCGCCGGCGTGGCCCTTCTGGGCCATGGGATAGCCGTCGAAGGTCGTGGCCACCGACCAGGGTTCACCGGGGATGTTGAACAGCACCGAGGTGATGGCGCCACCGAAGAGGGCCCCCCAGTAGATGCAGGACAGCATGATGATGGCCGAGGTCGGGTTCATGCTGAAGGTCAGTGGCAGCAGGATGGCCACGCCGTTGGCGCCGCCCAGACCGGGCAGCACGCCGATCAGCACGCCGAGGACGATGCCCACCACCATGAGCAGAAAGTTCATGGGCGTCATCACGACGGCGAAGCCCTGGAACAGTGCGTTGAGTTCTTCCATTTTCTTAAGTCTCCGTAATTTCCTGCTGGGTGCTCAATAGCCCAGGAAGCTGAGCGGGTCGAAGGCGCCCTTGTGCAGCGGCACCTTGAACCAGACTTCGAACATCATGAAGAACACGGCGTTGACCACCAGGGCGATGATGACGCTCTTGAGCCAGCTGTACTTGCCCAGAATGATCATGAAGAGCGCGATGTAGACGGCCGAGGCGACGTAGATGCCGATCACCTGGATGAAGCCGACGTAGACGGCGGCGGGCAGCAGCACCGACAGCACGCGCTTGAAGGATTCGCGGTCAACGAACACCTCGGTGTTCTTGTCCTTGCTGGTCAGCGCCTGGTACAGCACGCCGACACCCGAGATGCAGAGGATCAGGCCGATGTAGAAGGGGAAATAACCGGCGCCGGGGCCGTCACTGGTCCACTCGGAACCCAGTTTGCGGCTGCCATAAATGATGGTGCCGCCCATGATGATTACCAGGATCGCGACGATCGCATCAATGATGTTGGTGGCTACGCCGGTGCGTTCGCCTTCGTGTGATTCCATATTCGATTCCATGACGAAAGAAGTGCTGATGAGGTAATTTCGGGCGGCAGAAAACTAGGGTCAGCGCCAGTCCAGACTGGCCACCGTCCCGCTGTACTTTGCGTGGGGGTGGGAGAGGGCGGGTCCGGTCCCGGCATGAGGCCGGACCCGCGGATGGTTTTGGGCTTACTTGGCCAGGAAGCCAGCTTCCTTCATGAGGTCGCGGTGGGTATTCTCAGCAGCGGTGAGCCACTTGTTGAAGTCCGCGCCACTCATGGTGGTCTGGTTGAAGGCACCCTTTTCCATGTATTCCTTCCAGTCCGGAGTCTCGCGGACCTTCTTGAGCAGGTCGACGTAGTACTTGAGCTGGTCAGCCGTGATGCCGGGGGCGGCGAAGATGCCGCGCAGCATGACGTAGTCAGCCGGCACGCCAGCTTCCTTGCAGGTCGGGATGTCGTTCCAGGACTGGGTGTCGGTCACCTTGGCCTTGTAGGGCATGCGGACGTCGTCGAACACGCACAGGGCACGCAGCTTGCCGGCGCGCCACTGGGCAACGGCTTCGGCCGGGTTGTTCACGCTCGAATCGACGTGGCCGCCGACGAGCTGCACAGCCACCTCACCACCCCCCTTGAAGGGGATGTAGATGAACTTGGTGCCGGTGGCCTTTTCCATGCCCACGGTCAGGATCTGGTCTTCCTGCTTGGATCCGGTGCCGCCCATCTTGAACTTGTTCGGGCCGGCGGCCTTCACGGCGTCCAGGTACTCCTTGGCCGTCTTGTACGGCTTCTCGGCATTGGTCCACAGCACGAACTGGTCCAGCGCCATCATGGAGACGGGCGTCATTTCCTTCCAGTTGAAGGGAACACCGGTGGCCAGGGGCGTGGTGAACAGGTTGGACAGGGTGATGATGATCTTGTGCGGGTCGCCCTTGGCTTCCTTGACCGAGAGGAAGCCTTCGGCGCCAGCGCCGCCGGACTTGTTCACGACGATCAGGGACTGGTTCATCAGCTTGTGCTTGACGATGATGCCCTGCATCAGGCGGGCCATCTGGTCGGCACCACCGCCCGTACCGGCGGGCACCACGAACTCAACCGGCTTGGTCGGTTCCCATGCCATGACCGGCAGCGAGGCGCTCAGCCCGGCCGCGGCGATGACGGCCGTGGCTGCGGCCACGACCCTGGTTTTCAGTTTGGCTTGAAAGCTCTTCATCTCTTGTCTCCTGTTGATGGAACGTTTGCCGATTAAGACCACTCTGCGTTAGCCTCTCGATTACCTTGCAGCAATCGACGTGCTTCTACTGTGAAATTTTCTCGCGAATTTGCTCTTGATTGCGGTCAACTTTTCAGAATTTTTCGCGGGCCCTAGGGTTTCTACGAGTGGGGATATTGCGTACGCTCGCAGCGCTGTTGCGAGCCTGCGCCCGCATTTTTTTTGATGCATTCCTCGCGTGTACGCAGCCCTGCATGCTACTCCGGTCGCGAGGCCTTGAACATAAACTTTCACTCGGATACGCATCAACGGCCTCTTATGTCTGTTGACGCACACCGAAACAAAACGGGCAGCCGCTGGCTGCCCGTGTGAGGTGAAGCAGGGTGCGAGGCCGCGTTCAGCCGGCGCTCTTTTTTTCGCCGGCCGGCTGCAGGCCGTGGCTGCGCGCGAATTCGCCGGCTTCCATCTTCTTCCCGCCTTCGGGCTTGAGGCGCAGCACCTCGATCGTGCCGCCCTGGGCGTAGATGAAGAGGGACTGCTCGGTGACCTGCACGATCTCGCCGGGCTTGCCGCGCACCGCGCCGAAGGTGCGCACGGGATGCTTGCGGCAGTCGTAGATCGAGACCTTCACGCCGCCGAGTTCGCACCAGGCGCCCGGCGCCGGGTTGCAGGCACGGATCAGGTTGTAGACCTGGTCCACATGGTTGGCCCAGTTGATCTTCGACTCCTCGGCCTTGAACCAGCCTTCATAGCTGGCCAGGCTTTCGTCCTGCGCCACTTCGGCGTGCTTGCCGGCCACCACCAGATCGGCGGCCTCCAGCATGGCGGCCACGCCCTGCGGGAAGAGGTGCTTGAAGTAGACGTCACCCAGCGTGTCGTCGGGGCCGATGGGGCAGCGCTTCTGCAGTATCACCGGGCCCTCGTCCAGGCCGTCGGTCGGGCGGAAGATGGTGAGGCCGGTCTCGCTGTCGCCGCGGGCGATCGGCCAGTTGATGGATGACGGACCGCGGTACTTCGGCAACAGCGAGGGGTGGTACTGGATGGTGCCGTGCCTGGGGATGCGCACGAAGGACTGCGGTGCGAACTGCAGCACATAGGCCATGATGCCCAGGTCGACGTTCAGGTCGCGCAGGGCGGCTTCAGCCTCGGGGCTCTTGAGGCTGGGGAGCTGGAAGACCTTCAGGCCGGCCGCTTCGGCGGCGGCACGCAGGGCATCAGGCTTCTCACCCGGCTTCTCGGGTTTGCAGAACACGCCGGCAACGGTGTCGCCGCGCGCCAGGAAGGCTTCGAGCACGGCCTTGCCGAAATCCTGTTGGCCGATGATGGCGATACGCATGGTTTTCTTGTCTCCTCGGAAATTCAGTGCGAGCTTATGGAAGCCGGATTATCCGTGGCTTACAGGGCCGACCTATCAGCCGGGCGACTTCAACGCATCAGGAAATAGGCCGCCAGCAGGTAGAGCACCACGGCGAAGGCGCGCTTGAGCGGCCGGATATCCATGCGGTGTGCGGTGCGCGCGCCCAGCGGGGCCGTCAGGATGCTGGCCGTGGCGATCACCAGCAGACCGGGCAGGTAGAGGTAACCGAAGGCGCCCGGCGGCATGTCCGGCAGGTCGCGCCCGGCCCAGATGTAGCCCAGCGTGCCGGCCAGCGCGATCGGAAAGCCCAGCGCCGCCGAGGTGGCCACGGCCTGGTGGATCTTGACGTTGCACCAGGTCATGAAGGGTACCGAGACGAAGGCGCCGCCGGCGCCCACCACCGAGGACAGCAGGCCGATCACATTGCCCATGCCGAACATGCCCAGGCCGCCGGGCAGCGTGCGCGAGGGCTTGGGCTTGCGGTCGATGAACATCTGCGTGGCCGAGTAGGCGATGAAGAGCGAGAACACCATGCCCAGCACCCGCGTGGGCAGGGCCGCGGCGATCTGCGCGCCGATCAGGCCGCCGAGCACGATGCCCGGCGCCAGCAGGCGCGCCACCGGCCAGAGCACGGCGCCGTGCTTGTGGTGCGCGCGCACCGAGGAGAGCGAGGTGAAGCAGATCGTGGCCAGCGAGGTCGCGACTGCCATCTTGACCACGTACTCGGCCGGGAAGTCCTTGGACTCCAGGATGATGGTCATGAAGGGCACCATGATCATGCCCCCGCCGATGCCCAGCAGGCCTGCGAGGAAACCTGCACACACGCCCATCAGGGCCAGTTCAACAATCAACTGGGGTTCAAGGATCATCGGGGAATTTCTGAGAAGGGCGCGCCGCGGAATGTAGGTGTCTGCAAGTGCCACCAGGCCGCATCCTGAACCGGGGTTCAGGTGGGCGAGGTCAGCGTTGGCTTTGGGTTCATCTGACGCGAGACGATCACGCTAGCCAGGCAATTTCCAAGCCCGGGCTCAATGAGCATTGGTTCAAGGAATTTAAAGCCCGATGGCATTGCAGACCTGTTGATTGTAGTTGGATGCCCAAAAGACGTTGGCGATTCTTGCGTGAAGCGACGTGTGCGGGGCTTTGACGCAGGACACCGTGGAACCGGCTAGGCCGGGCCGCCGGTGTCGCCCCCTTGAGGGTGGGAGGCCTGGCCACACGCAGTGGGCCAGCCACGGGGGGCTTAGATCAGCTGGCCGTCCTGGCCCAGCGCCGCATCGAGCCGCCCGATCAGCGCACCCAGCACGGCGTCGCCGTCGGCGCCATTGCCGCTGGCGATGAGCGGCGTCGTACGCGGCGCGGGGGCGGGAGCAGGGGCGGCAGCGCCGCGGTCGCTCAGCTCGAAGGCCAGGTTCAGCGCCGCCAGCACGGCGATGCGGTCGCGCGCCTTGACCTTGCCGGCGTCGCGGATCTTGCACATGGCGGTGTCCACACGTTCCACGGCATCCAGCAAGCTGGTCTCGCCGCCTTCGGGGCAGCCCAGCAGGTAGCTCTGCCCCATGATCTGCACTTCGAGCTGTTTCATGCGGCGTCCTTGTGGCCGTCGTTTTCAGCCGGCTCGGACAGGCGCTCGAGCAGCGCATCCACGCGGGAACGCGCAGCACCCAGGCGGGACTTGAGCTGGTCGCGTTCGGCTGTCAATTCGTCGATCTGGTCGGTCAGCAGCTCGTTGGTGCGCTGCAGTTCCTCATGGCGCACGAGCAGACGCTCGACACGCTCGACCAGTTGCTCGATTTGGGACGGGTTCGACATAGATCAAGCCATTGTAGGGTTTACGCAAGATTTCGAACGTAAAATCTACAACGTTGGTGCTCGCGGTGTGGTTCACATGCCGCAGTTCAACGGGAAGCAGGAAGGTGAGCCGTCATGGTGAGCCCAACCTGCGCTGCCCCCGCAACGGTAAGTGGACGAGCCGCAAGGCTCCGCTTTCATCAATCAGCCACTGGATGCCCTGAACAAGCATCCGGGAAGGCGATGGAGGTTGTTTCCATCAGCCCGGATACCGGCCAATCAAGTGGTGTCGCGCCTGCGTGACGCCGTGCCGCCCATGCACTGTCGGGGAAGACGGTGAGGGCTCCGGTTCCTTTCTTCATCATGAACAACTGTTCTTCGTACGCGCGCCCGGCCTGGCTGGTGCTGGCCGCTGCATTCCTTTCCTTCTCTGCACAGGCCCAGACCGTGGCGCTGCTGGGCGAAACCGTGGTCACGGCCAACCGCACGGCACAACCCTTGAGCGACCTGGTGGCCGACGTCAGCGTGCTCGACCGCGAAGACATCGAGCGCAGCGGTGCCGGCACCTTGCCGGACATCCTGGCGCGCGTGCCCGGCATCGAGCTGGCGCGCAACGGCGGCCCCGGCACCACGACCAGCCTGTTCATCCGCGGCGGCGAAACGCGCTACACGGCGGTTTTCATCGACGGCGTGCGCGTGGACACGCAATCGGGCAGCGGCGGCGCGCCCTGGGAAAACATTCCCCTGGCACTGATCGACCGCATCGAGGTCCTGCGCGGCCCGGCCGGCGCGGTCTACGGCGCGGACGCCATGAGCGGCGTGATCCAGATCTTCACGCGCAAGGGGGAGGGCGGCTTCTCGCCCTTTGTCAGCACCGGTGTGGGAACCTACAGCACACGCAAGACCGAGGCCGGCTTCAGCGGCAGCCACGAGGCCTTCGACTACGCCCTGGGCCTGGGTGACGAGAGCAGCAAGGGTTTCAATGCCCGGCCCGTCGCAGCCCAGAACGGTGACGATGATGGCTACAACCGCCAGTCCGCCAACGCCCGTCTGGGCTGGCAGATCACGCCGACCCAGCGGGTCGAAGCCACCGGGCTGTCGAGCAACATGAACTCTTCGTACGACACCTCGGCCAGGGACGACAAGAGCCTGCACCAGTTGCAGACCATGGGCCTGAACTGGCTGGCGCAATGGACCGGGGCCTACAGCACGCGCCTGAGCGCCACCGATGCGCGCAACCGCTACGAGACGGAGCCGTCGGTCTCCAAGTCCATCACCCAGCAGCGGGGCTACCTGTTCCAGAACGAATACCGCGTCGGCCCCCAGCTCTTCACGGCTGCCCTGGAGCGGCGCGAGGACCAGCTGGACAACAGCAGCACCACCCCCGCGACGACCGCCCGTGCGCTCAACGGCCTCGCCCTGGGGTATGGCTTCAGCGGCAGGCAGCACACCCTGCAGTTGCAGGCGCGCCAGGACCAGGACAGCGAGTTCGGCCTCCAGAACACGGGCAGCGTCGCGTATGGCTATGCCCTGACGCCGCAGTGGCGCCTGACCGCCTCGGGCGGCACGGCCTTTCGCGCGCCCACGCTGTACCAGCGGTTCAGCATCTACGGTGTGTCCACCCTGCAGCCCGAGAGCAGCCGCAACCTGGAAATGGGTGCGCGTTACAGCGCGGGCACGACCAGCTGGGGCGTGGTGGCCTATCGCAACATGGTCGACAACCTGATCGTCTACGCCAACAGCAACCCGGGCTGCCCCAACAGCCCCAACGGCTGTTATGGCAATGTGGCTCGGGCGGAATACAAGGGCGTGACCTTCTCGGGCCGTCAACGCGTCGAGGACGTGAATCTGCGCGCCTCCCTCGATATTCAGGACCCGCGCGACGGCAACACCGGCCTCATGCTGGCGCGCCGCTCGAACCAGCACGCCACGCTGGGCGCGGACACGCGCCAGGGCCGCTGGACCTATGGCGCCGAGTCCCAGCTCTCGGGCATGCGCTATGACACGGCCGCCAACACCACCGTGCTGCCCGGTTACGTGCTGTTCAACCTGCACGCCCGGGCCCAGCTGGCCCGCGACTGGTCGGTCCTGATGCGGCTGGACAACGCCACGGACGCGCCGTACCAGCTGGCCAGCACCTACGCCACGCCGGGCCGCTCGCTTTTCGTCTCACTGACCTGGGCACCGGGCCCGGCGGCTGCAACTCCGCTTGCCGCCCCTGCGGCGGCACAATGACCACCATGTCCGAAGTCCTGCGTTGCCCGGCCGTCCTGGTCGCCGCCCCGGCCTCGGGCCAGGGCAAGACCACCGTCACGGCCGCGCTGGCGCGCCTGCATGCCCGCCAGGGGCGGCGGGTGCGGGTCTTCAAGTGCGGGCCGGATTTTCTGGACCCGTTCTGGCACACCCTGGCCACCGGTGCCCCCGTGCACCAGCTGGACCTGTGGATGACCGGCGAGGCCGACTGCCGCGCGCGCCTGGCCCAGGCGGCGCGGGAGGCCGACCTCATCCTCGTCGAGGGCGTCATGGGCCTGTACGACGGCCAGCCCAGCGCGGCCGACCTGGCCCGGCACTTCGGCCTGCCGGTGCTCGCGGTGATCGACGCCTCGGCCATGGCCGGCACCTTCGGCGCGCTGGCCTACGGCCTGCAGCACTACCAGCCGGGCCTGCGCTGGGCCGGCGTGCTCGCCAACCGCGTGGGCAGCGCGCGCCACGCCGAGATGCTGCAGCAGGGCCTGCGCGAGCCGCAGCACTGGCTCGGTGCCATGCAACGCAGCGCAGCCCTGGTGCTGCCCGAACGCCATCTGGGTCTGGTCGCAGCCACCGAGCTGAGCGACGCGCAGCAGCGGCTGGACGCCGCAGCCGATGCCCTGGCTGACACCCCGCTGGGTCGCCTGACGCTGGACGAACTGCGCCAGCGCTGGGGCGTGGACTTTCCGGTGCCCGAGGTACGAGCCCCCCAGCCTGCGCTGCTGGAAGGCCAGACGGTGGCGGTGGCCAGCGACGCCGCCTTCTGCTTCATCTATGCCGCCAACGTCGACTGCCTGCAGCAGCTGGGGGCACGCGTGGTCTTCTTCTCGCCGCTGGCCGACCACGCCTTGCCTGATTGCGACGCCGTCTGGCTGCCTGGCGGTTATCCGGAGTTGCACGCCGCGCGCCTGGGCGCCAACCAGGGTCTGCGCGACAGCCTGCGCGCCCACGTGGCGGCGCACAAGCCCTTGTGGGCCGAATGCGGCGGCATGATGGCCCTGTTCGATCGGCTCACCGATGGTGCGGGCGTCACGCATGAACTCTGGGGCCTGCTGCCCGGCTCGGTCACCCTGCAAAAACGCCTGGCGGCATTGGGCCCGCAGGCCCTGGAGACCGGGGCGGGGCAGTTGCGCGGCCACACCTTCCACTATTCGACCTGCGAGACAGCGCTGCAGCCCCGGCTGCGCACCACGCGGCCCGCCCAGGCGGTTGCGGCCGGGGCGGGCGAGGCGGTGTACCAGCACGGCTCCATCGGGGCCAGCTACTTCCACGCCTGGTTCCCCTCCGATCCGGCCCTGGTGGGACGGCTGTTCAGTGTGGGCCTGCCGTTGCCCGAGGAGCTGGTCGCATGAGCGGAATGTCTTCACCCGGCCCGCAGCGCATCGTCTGCCTGACCGAGGAGACCACCGAGTGGCTCTACCTGCTGGGCGAGGAACGGCGCATCGTCGGCATCTCGGGCTACACCGTGCGGCCGCGCCGCGCACGCGAAGAGAAACCCAGGATCAGTGCCTTCCTGAGCGCCAGGATCGAGCAGATCGTCGCGCTGCAGCCCGACTGCGTGTTCGGCTTTTCCGACCTGCAGGCCGACATCGCCACCGAGCTCATCCGCAAGGGCATCCAGGTCACGGTGTTCAACCAGCGCAGCGTGGACGAGGTCTTTTCCATGATGTACCAGGTGGCCGCCATGGTGGGGCAGGTGGAGCAGGGCACACAGCGCATCGCGGCCCTGCGGCAGGGCCTGGACGACATCCGAACGGCTGCGGCCGCCTTGCCGCGCCGCCCGCGTGTGTACTTCGAAGAGTGGGACGAGCCGCCCATCAGCGCCATCCGCTGGGTCTCCGAGCTCATGGGCATCGCCGGGGGCGACGACATCTTTCCCGAACTGGCCCTGCAGTCCATGGGCAAGCAGCGCATCGTGGCCGATCCGCTGGAGATCGCGCGCCGCGCGCCCGACATCATCATCGGCTCCTGGTGCGGCAAGAAGTTCCGCCCCGAGAAGGTGGCGGCGCGGCCCGGCTGGCAGGACGTGCCGGCCGTGAAGCACCAGCAGCTGTTCGAGATCAAGTCGGCCGACATCCTGCAGCCCGGCCCGGCCGCGCTGACCGATGGCGTGGCCCGGATGCATCGCATCATTCAACAGTGGAGCGATTCACAGGCCCCCACGCTCGGCACTGACGTGTCCTCGCTGCCCCCCGAGGGGGCCGTCCGCGCCTTGGGGCGGCCCGGCGGCGCGGGAGATGGCTCATGACCATGCCCTTGGCAATCGCCCGCAGCGAACTCATCCTCGGCGGCCAGCGCAGCGGCAAGTCGCGCCGTGCTGAAACCCTGGCGCGCACCTGGCTGGCGCAATCGCCACAGCACTGCGCCGTGCTGATCGCCACCGCCCATGCGGGTGATACGGAGATGCGCGAGCGCATCGCCCACCACCAGCGCGAACGTGCCCTGCGCGTGCCGGGCCTGTTGACCGTCGAAGAACCGCTGCAACTGGCCGAAGTACTGGCCGCACACAGCCGCGCCGACACGCTGATCGTGGTGGACTGCCTGACCCTGTGGCTCACCAACCACCTCATGCCGGCCAGCGGTGTGGCCGGCGAGCCGCCCATCGAAGCCATGCTGCAGGCCCTGCGCGCGGCCCCGGGTCCGGTGGTTCTGGTCGGCAACGAGATCGGCCTGGGCGTGATCCCCCTGGGGCGCGAGGTGCGCGACTTCGTCGACACCCTGGGCCGTCTCAACCAGGACCTTGCCCGCGTCTGCGAGCGGGTGACCTTCATGGCCGCCGGCCTGCCGCTCACGCTGAAAGGAACGCCATGAACCGCCTGCTCGGCTGCCTCTTGCTGGCCTTGGGCCTGCCGGCTGCGGCATTGCAGATCACCGACGACCGCGGCGTGCTGGTCACATGGGCGCAGCCGCCGCAGCGCATCGTCAGCCTGCTGCCTTCGCTGAGTGAAACCGTCTGCGAGCTGGGCCAGTGCCATCGCCTCGTCGGGGTGGACCGGTACTCCAACTACCCGGCCTCCTTGCAGAAGCTGCCCCAGCTGGGCGGCGGCCTGGACCCGAACATCGAACTCATCGTGGCCCTCAAGCCCGACGTGGTACTCATGGCCAAGTCCTCACGCGCACGCGACCGGCTGGAGGCCCTGGGGCTCAAGGTGCTGGCGCTGGAGCCCAAGAGCCACAAGGACGTGCAGCGCGTGATGTTCAAGCTGGGCCAGCTGCTGGAAGTGCCCGACACGGCACGCATCTGGCGTGCCATCGACGCCGGCGTGTCGGCCGCGGCCCAGTCGCTGCCGGCCGGCGTGCGCGGCGTGAAGGTCTATTTCGAGGTCAACCCCGGGCCCTACGCGGCCAGCGAATCGTCCTTCATCGGCGAGACCCTGGCGCGCCTGGGCGTGCAGAACATCGTGCCTGCCAGGCTCGGGCCCTTCCCCAAGCTCAACCCCGAGTACATCGTGCGCGCCGATCCCGACCTCATCATGATCGGCCAGCGCAGCGCCGATGGCTTGATGAGCCGGCCCGGCTGGCAAGGGATGCGCGCCTTGCGTGAGCGGCGCGTGTGCATCTTCCCCGCCGAAGAGGCCGATGTGCTGGTGCGCCCCGGGCCCCGCATGGCCGAAGCCGCGCGCCTCATGGCCCGCTGCCTGGAGGCCAAGGCCGTCACAGGAGCCAGACCGTGAAGCAGCCGCGCGTGGCCTGGGCGATCCTGCTCAGCATCCTGCTGGCCCTCGGCCTGGCGGCGCTGGGCATCTGTGTGGGCAGCGCCGGTTTCGAAAACCTGCTGCAACCTCTGTTGCACCCGACCGTGGACCCGGGGCAGACCGCCATGGCGCAACAGATCGTCTGGGACATCCGTTTGCCGCGTACGCTGGGCGCCTGGGCCGCAGGTGCCTTGCTGGGCCTGGCCGGCGCCGTGGCGCAGGGGCTGTTTCGCAACCCGCTGGCCGATCCCTATCTGTTGGGCAGCGCTTCCGGTGCCGCGCTGGGCGTGGCGCTGGCACTGGCCGCGCTCGGGGGCGCGGCGGGCATGCTCGGGGGCGGCAACATGATGAACAGCGGCGTGGCCGTCAGCGTGTTCTCCAGCAGCGTCTGGGTGCGCCTGGGGCTCACGGGCGCGGCCTTCATCGGCGCCGTGTTCGCGGTGCTGCTGACCCTGGTGCTCTCGCGCGGCGTGGGCCACACCCTGCGCCTGCTGCTGGCCGGCGTGGTGGTGGGGGTGGTGCTGGGCGCCATGACGCAGCTGGTGCTGCTGTTCTCGCCCGACTCCCTGCAGGCCATGCAGGCCTTCATGCTCGGCTCCACGGCTTTTGTGGGCTGGACCTCCTGTGTGCTGATGGCCGGCGTGTGGTGCCTGTGCGCGCTGGCCGCCCGGCTGCTGGCGCGTGTGCTCGACGGCTTGAGCCTGGGGGACGCCACGGCCATCAGCCTGGGCCTGCCGGTGGCGCCCATGCGTGCGGCCCTGGTCGCCGTGCTGGCGCTGGCCACAGGCACGGCCGTGGCGCAGACCGGTTTGATCGCTTTTGTGGGCCTGGCCGCGCCGCACCTGGTGCGCTCCATCGTCAAGACCACGCACGGCCACCTCATGTTGCTCTCCAGCCTGGCGGGTGGTGTGTTGTTGATGGCGGCCGACACCCTGGCCCGTTGGCTCATCGCCCCGCAGGAGCTGCCCGTGGGTGTGCTCACGGCCGTGCTGGGCGGTGGTTACCTGCTGTGGCTGATGCACCGCGGCATCGCCCGCAGCGGGAGCCCCGCATGAACGCGACGATCCACACCCCGGCCCTCTACGCCGAGGCCATCGAGGTGCAGTTGGGCCATGGCCTGGCCCGCACACCGGTGCTGCACGGCGTGTCGCTCAACATCGCGGCAGGCCGCTGGACCAGCATCGTCGGCCCCAACGGCGCGGGCAAATCCACCCTGCTCAAGTGCCTGGCTGGCCTGCTGCGGCATCAGGGCAGCGTGGCGCTGCTGGGCCAGCCGCTTCTGGCCTTGCCGCAACGCGCGCGGGCGCGCCAGCTCGCCTGGCTGGGGCAGAACGAAAGCTCGGCCGATGACCTGATCGTCTGGGACGTGGCCATGCTCGGCCGCCTGCCGCACCAGCCCTGGCTCAGCGCGCCCAGCGCGGCCGACCACGCGGCCGTGGAGCAGGCCCTGCGCGCCACCCAGGCCTGGGACTGGCGCCATCGCCCGCTGGGCCAGCTCTCGGGCGGCGAACGCCAGCGGGTGCTGCTGGCGCGCGCTCTGGCCGTGCAGGCCCAGGTGCTGCTCATGGACGAACCCCTGGCCAACCTGGACCCGCCGCACCAGGTGGACTGGCTGCTGCTGGTGCGCGAACTGGTGCGCCAGGGCCGCACCGTGGTCAGCGTGCTGCACGAGCTCTCGCTGGCCCTGCAGGCCGATGAACTGGTCGTGATGGCCGCGGGCCGGATCGCCCACCACGGCGCCTGCGAGGACGCCGGCACGCACCGCGCGCTCGAAGCCGTGTTCGACCAGCGCATCCACATCCGTCGCCTTGACGACCAGTGGATTTCCTTGCCTAAAATTTAAGCACATAAAAACCATGCAGATCGAAACTCCACCCAGCACGAAACCCTACGAAAAACCCGAAGGCGAACGTCGCGGCCTGGTCATCGTCAACACCGGTGACGGCAAGGGCAAGAGCACGGCGGCCTTCGGCCTGGCCCTGCGCGCGCACGGCCGCGGCAAGGCCGTCAAGATCTACCAGTTCATGAAGGTGCCGAGCGCGCGCTTCGGCGAGCACCGCATGTTCGAGCAGCTCGGCATTCCGATCGAAGGCCTGGGCGACGGTTTCAGCTGGAAGAGCCAGGACCTGGAACATTCGGCCCAGCTCGCGCGCGACGGCTGGGAGCGCGCCAAGGCCAGCATCCTCGGCGGTGAGCTGTTCCTCGTCATCCTCGACGAGATCACCTACCCGCTGATCTACGGCTGGCTGCCGCTGGACGATGTACTGGCCACCCTGCGCGCAAGGCCGAAGGAAGTGCACGTGGTGCTGACCGGTCGGCGCTGCCCGCCCGAGATCATCGAACTGGCCGACACCGTGACCGAGATGGGCAAGATCAAACACGCTTTCAACGCGGGCATTCCGGCCCAGCGCGGCATCGAGGACTGACGTGCTGCTCTGGCCCGAACCCCTCGCACCCAGCGTCCTGCTGTTGATGGCCAGCGCCCTGTGGCTGGCCCTGCTGGTGGACCGCTATCTGGGCGAGCCCCCGGCATGGTGGCACCCGGTGGTGTGGATGGGGCGTTACCTGGGCTGGATCGGCGCGCGCATCGCGCCGCAACGCGAATGGGTGGGTCGCGATGCCGACTGGTCGCGTTTCCGGCTCGGGGCCCTGGCCTGGGGCCTGGGCGCCATCGTGGTCTTCATGGCCGCGTCCCTGCTGCAGGCCTGGGCACTGGACTGGCATGGGCTGGTGACGGCGCTGTTGCTGGGTGTGCTGCTCAAGCCGCTGCTGGCCTGGTCCCTGCTGCGCCGGGAGGTGCTCGCCGTGGAGCAGGCCCTGGGCAAGTCGCTGGAGGCCGGGCGGGAGCGCCTGGCCTGGCTGGTCAGCCGCGATGTCACAAACCTCAGCGTCGAGGAAGTGCGCGAAAGCGCCATCGAGTCCCTGGCCGAGAACCTCAACGATTCGGTCGTGGCCCCCATCTTCTGGTTCCTGCTGCTGGGCCTGCCCGGTGCGGCGCTCTACCGGTTTGCCAATACCGCCGATGCCATGTGGGGCTACCGCGGTGTCTACCAGGGGCGCGACTGGTCCTGGGCTGGCAAATGGGCCGCGCGTGCGGACGATGTCTTGTCCTGGTTGCCCGCGCGGCTGACGGCCGTGCTGCTGCTGCTGGTGCACAGCGGTGGCCCCTCCCTGCGCGCGCTGCGCCAGCAGGCGCGGCGCACGCCGTCGCCCAACAGCGGCTGGCCCATGGCCGCCATGGCCCTGGCCCTGGGTGTGCAGCTGCGCAAGCCCGGCGTCTATGTGCTGCACGAAAGCGGCCGCGCGGTGCAGGCCGAAGACACGGCGCGTGCGGCCCTGCTGGGCGAACAGGTGCTGTGGCTGCTGCTCGTGCTGGCCTGGGCCACCTTGCTGGGCATGGGGTATGCGCTGGCGGAGGCCCACGCATGACCGCCCCGCGACTGCATGGCGGCCCCGACGCGTTCGGTGTGCCGCTGCACGATTTTTCCAGCAACAGCCATGGTTGCGGCCCCTGTCCGTCGGCGCTGGCAGCGGTGCGCGCGGCCGATGTCACGCGTTACCCCGATCCGACCTACGCCGACCTGCGCACGCAACTCGCGGCCTGGCACGGCGTGGCACCCGAGCGGGTGCTGCTGGCGGCCAGCGCCAGCGAGTTCATCCATCGCATCAGCGCCTGGGCGGCGCAGCAAGGCACCCGCCAGGTGTGGCTGCCGCCGCAGCACTACGGTGACTACGCCGCGGCCGCCTTGGCCTGGGGCCTGCAGACCGTGGAACAGGCACATCAGGCCGGCCTGGCCTGGGCCTGTGAACCTTCGAGCCCGCAGGGCAGGGCGCAGGACGGTCTGGCCGCGCTGGTGCAGGCCACAACGGTCTGTGTGCTCGACCGTGCCTACGAACCCCTGCGACTGGAGGGAACGCCCACGCTGACCCAGGAACAGCTCATGCGTGTGTGGCAACTCTGGACACCCAACAAGGCCTTGGGCCTGACCGGTGTGCGCGCCGCCTACGTGATCGCCCCGCTGGGCGCGCACAAGGCCATGGCGCAACTCGAAGCCCTGTGCCCCTCCTGGCCGCTGGGCGCGCAGGGTGTGGCGCTGCTGCAGGTCTGGGTTCAAGCCGAGACACAAGCCTGGTTGCGCGACAGCCTGGAGACCTTGCGCAGCTGGAAGGCGCGGCAGATCACGTTGTGCGAGTCCCTGGGCTGGACCTGCACGCCCAGCCTGGCCAACTACTTTTGCGCCCGGCCTGAACTGCAAGGCGAGGCGCTCACGCAAGCCCTGCAGCAATTGCGCGCGCAGGGCATCAAGCTGAGGGACGCCACGTCCTTCGGTCTGCCCGGCCAGCTCAGGCTGAGCGTTTTGCCCCCCGCTGCGCAGGATGCCTTGCGCGAGGCGTGGCGCCAGATCACCGAACACGGAAAGGTCGCTACATGAGAGCCAAGGCCGTCATGGTGCTGGGCACGACCAGCGGCGCGGGCAAGAGCTGGCTGACCACGGCCCTGTGCCGTCACTACGCGCGCATGGGCCTGAAGGTGGCGCCCTTCAAGGCGCAGAACATGAGCAACAACGCGCGGGTTGTTGCCCCCACGCTCGGCACTGGCGTGTCCTCGCTGCCCCCCGAGGGGGCCGTGTTGGGCCTTGGGGCGGCCCAGCGGCCCAACGCCGGCGGCGAGATCGGTTCGGCCCAGTATTTCCAGGCCCTGGCCGCCAGGGCCGAGCCCGACGTGCGCATGAACCCCTTGCTGCTCAAGCCCGAGCGCGACACCCACAGCCAGGTCGTGCTGCTGGGCCAGGTGGACGAGGCGCTGACCCGCATGGACTGGCGTGGCCGCAGCGAGAAGGTCTGGCCCGCCGTGGCACGCGCGCTTGATGCGTTGATGGCCGAGAACGACGTGGTGGTGATCGAAGGTGCGGGCTCGCCGGCCGAGATCAACCTCATGGGCAGCGACATCGTCAACCTGCGCGTGGCGCGACACACCGGGGCGCGCTGCCTGCTGGTCACCGACATCGACCGCGGCGGCGCCTTCGCGCACCTCTACGGCACCTGGGCGCTTTTGCCCGAGGCCGACCGCAAACTGATCCACGGTTTCGTGCTCAACAAGTTCCGCGGCGACGCGAGCTTGCTCGCCCCCGGCCCGCAACAGCTGCAGGAGCTCACCGGTGTGCCTACCGTGGCCACGCTGCCCATGTGGTGGCAGCACGGCCTGCCGGAAGAAGACGGTGTCTTCGACGACCGCCATACCGGCAGCGGCGAGATCCACACGCGCATCGCTGTCGTGGCCTATCCGCGCATCAGCAACCTTGACGAATTCCAGCCGCTCAAGAACGTGCCCGGCGTACAGCTGCGCTGGGTGCGCAACCCGGCCGAGCTGCAGGGCGCGGACTGGATCATCCTGCCCGGCTCCAAGCACACCAGCGGTGACCTGGCCTGGCTGCGCACCCAGGGCCTGGACCATGCCATCGCCGCGCACGCCGCGCAGGGCAGGGCGGTGCTGGGCGTCTGCGGTGGCCTGCAGATGCTGGGCGAGGCGCTGATCGACACGCACGGCATCGACGGCAACGCGCCCGGCCTGGGCCTGCTGCCCCTGGTGACGGCCTTCGAGCCGGCCAAGACCGTGCAGCGCACGCGCGCCACCTTTGGCGACGTGACCGGCCCCTGGGCTGCGCTCTCGGGCGTGGCCGTGCAGGGTTACGAGATCCACCATGGCCAGACCGCGCAGCACCCGGCCATGGCGGCCGCGGGTGATGTGGCGCGTGTCCCCGTGCCCGGCCTGGCCTGGCAGAACGGGGCCGGCAATGTGCTGGGCCTCTACCTGCACGGCCTGTTCGAGGACCCGGCGGCGCTGCACGCACTCTTCGGCGCCCAGGTGTCCACGCTGGAAGCCGTCTTCGAGCGTATGGCCGATTTCATCGACGAACATTTCGAACCCGGCGTGCTCGACGCGCTGATTGCTGACTGAACTTATGAACTTCACCTTGCCTTCCATCCCCGACCTGCACGACACCGCACTCGCGCAGCGCCTGCAGCACAAGATCGACCAGAAGACCAAACCCCCGGGCTCCCTGGGCCAGCTGGAAACCCTGGCGCTGCAGCTCGGCTTGATCCTGGGCAGCGAAACGCCCGAGTTGAAGTCCCCGCAGATGCTGGTCTGCGCCGGTGACCACGGCCTGGCCGCACGCGGTGTCTCGGCCTTCCCGAGCGACGTGACCTGGCAGATGGTGGAGAACTTTCTCGCTGGTGGCGCCTGCGTCAGCGTGCTGGCGCGCCAGCACGGCATCGCGTTGAGCGTGGCGGATTGCGGTGTGCGCCACGATTTTGCGCCGCGTCCCGGCTTGCTGAATTACAAGGTGGCACCTGGCACCGCCGACGCTTCCGCGGGCCCGGCCATGACGGTGGCGCAATGCCACCAGGCCCTGGCCAATGGCGTGCAGATTGTCAAGGACCTGCCGGGCAATGCGCTGCTGCTCGGCGAGATGGGCATAGGCAATACCTCGGCCGCTTCGCTGCTGCTCGCACGCCTGGCGAACCTGGACATCGCCGACTGCACGGGCGCCGGCACCGGCCTGGACACCGAGGCCGTGGCCCGCAAGACCACGGTGCTGCGCGAGGTGTTGCTCAGGCATGCGGACGTGCAGACACCGCTTGATGTCCTCGCAGCCTTCGGTGGTTTCGAGATCGCCACGCTCGTGGGCGCCGTGCTGCAGGCCGCGGCCGAGCGCCGGGTCATCGTGGTCGATGGCTTCATCGCCAGTTCGGCGGTGCTGGTGGCCAGCCGCCTGGCGCCCGCCGTCTTGCAGCGCTGCGTGTTTGCCCACCGCTCGGGCGAGCGCGGCCATGCGCTGATGCTCGCGCAGATGCAAGCCCGGCCCCTGCTGGACCTGGGCCTGCGCCTGGGTGAAGGTTCGGGCGCGGCCCTGGCCTGGCCGCTGCTGGTCTCGGCCTGCACCATGCTGCGCGAGATGGCCAGTTTCGAATCGGCCGGTGTCTCGGAAAAGTCGGCCTGAATGACAACGCTGATCATGACCTTCATCCGCCACTACCTGTTGGCCCTGCAGTTCTTCACACGTGTGCCCGTCACGGGCCGGCTCGCCCTATGGGTGGGCTACAGCCCCGGGATGCTGCGCAAGTCGGCCGCGCATTTCCCCGGTGTGGGCTGGCTCGTGGGCGGGCTGTCGGCCCTGCTCTATGCGGCCCTGGCGCGTGCGCTGCCCGACGGCAGCTACACGCCGCTGGTGTTGGCGGTGCTGGTCACGGTGTTCACGGTGCTGCTCACGGGCGCCTTCCATGAAGACGGCCTGGGCGACCTGGCCGACGGCCTGGGCGGGTCTCACGACCGCGAACGCGCGCTGGACATCATGAAGGACTCGCGCGTCGGCGCCTTCGGTGCGCTGGCCCTGGTGCTGGCGCTGCTGCTCAAGGTCGCGCTGCTGGCCCTGCTGGGCGAGGCCGATCCAGCCCTGGCCTGCGGCGCGCTGTTCTTTGCCCATGTGCTCTCGCGCTTCACACCGCTGTGGCTGATCCGCCTGCTGCCGCATGTGGGCGACACGGCACGCTCCAAGTCCAAGCCCCTGGCCGACCAGATCAGCGTTGCCGGCTTGCTGGTGGCCACGCTCTGGGCGGTCGCCGCCGTGGCCCTGGCCTGGTGGTGGTTGCCCGACACCCGGCTCTGGATCGGCGGCGGCCTCGCGGCCGTGCTGGCCTGGCTCTGGATGTGGCGCCTGCTGGCGCGCCGCCTGCAGGGCTACACGGGCGACGGCCTGGGGGCGACGCAGCAGGTCTGCGAGATCGCCATCTATCTCGGCCTGGCGGTGGCCTTGACCCTGTGAAGCTCTGGCTCGTCCGGCACGCGCGCCCGCTGGTCGCGGCAGGGGTCTGCTACGGCGTCAGCGACATGCCGGCCGATGCGGCCCACACGCGCGACTGCGCCGCGCAGCTGGCGCCTTTGCTGCCGCCGGGCCTCACGCTCTGGACATCGCCGCTGCAGCGTTGCAGCGCACTGGCCGAACAGCTGCGGGCTTTGCGCCCGGACCTGCAACTGCGCACCGACGCGCGTCTGGCCGAGCTGGATTTCGGTTGCTGGGAGGGGGTGCGTTGGGACGACATTCCGCGTAAGGCCTTTGATGACTGGACCGCCAACTTCGGTGCCGCGCGTTTCGGTGGCCGCGAGAGCGTCAACGAATTGCTGCAGCGCGTGGCCGCCGTGCGTGCCGAGGTGCAGACACAGGGACAGGACGCCGCCTGGGTCACGCACGCCGGCGTGCTGCGCGCCATGGCCCTGCTGGATCAGGGGCTCGTCACGCTCGATCAGGCGCCGCAGTGGCCGCGGGACGTGGCGGGGTGGGGCGAGTGGCAGGCGCTCGAACTCTGAGCCCTCTCAAGGCGCAGGCGTCTTGTCCTTGAAGTCGCAATAAGCCGACACGCTGCACAGCCAGCACTGCGGCTTGCGTGCCTGGCACACATAACGCCCGTGCAGGATCAGCCAGTGGTGCGCGTCCACCAGGTACTCGGGCGGCACTCGCCTCAGGAGCTGCATCTCCACCTCGTAGGGGTTCTTGCCCGGCGCCAGGCCGGTGCGGTTGCCCACGCGGAAGATGTGCGTGTCGACCGCCATGGTCGGCTCGCCGAAGGCGGAATTCAGCACCACGTTGGCGGTCTTGCGGCCTACGCCGGGCAGGGCCTCCAGCGCCTCGCGGCTGCGCGGCACCTGGCCGCCGTGGCGTTCCACCAGGATGCGGCAGGTTTCCATCAGGTGTTTCGCCTTGCTGCGGTACAGGCCGATGGTCTTGATGTAGCTCTCCAGCCCTTCAAGCCCCAGGTCCAGGATCTTTTGCGGGGTGTTGGCTACCGGGAAGAGCCTGCGCGTGGCCTTGTTCACGCCCACGTCGGTGGCCTGGGCCGACAGCAGCACGGCGGCCAGCAGTTCGAAGACCGAGGTGTATTCGAGCTCGGTGACGGGGAGGGGGTTGGCGGCCTGGAGCGTGGCGAAGAAGGAGCGTGTGGCGGCGGGCGTCATGCAGCGGGAAACAATGTCAGAGGCTGGAGATGTCGAAGAAGCCGTCGCGCGACGGCAGCTTGCTGCGCATCCAGTCCAGGTTAAGGTCCAGCGCGGACACCACGTCCTGCGGCAGCGCGTCCACGATCTCCGGGTCGCTGAAGGCCATGTCGGCCAGGCGGCTGGCCAGGTGCACCACGCCGCCCAGCTGCGAGAGCGGCGGCGAGGCCAGCGGGGCCGAGGCGGTGTTGAGCCCGCGCACGATGTCGGCCGGGAAATGCCAGCGGTGCGCCAGTTCGGCCGTGACCTGGGCCTCGGTGAAACCCAGCAGCTGCTGTTCGCGCGCCCAGCGGTCGCCGGGGATCTGCGGCTGGCGCTCCAGCACGGCCAGGCTGTCGGGTTTGGCCTGCACGATCAGCAGCTCGCCCAGGCGCAGCATCATGCCCGTCAGCCAGGCCTGCTGGGCGTCCAGCCCGATGCCGCCGGCCAGCCACTGCGCGTAGCCGGCGCAGGCCATGCTGTTGCGCCAGAACTCGGTGCGGTCCAGGCCGGGTACCACGGGGAAGGCCACGTTCATGCAGGCCGTCAGCGCCAGCGTGCGCACCTGCGACAGGCCCACCATGGAGATGGCGGCGTCCAGCGTGCCGATCTCGCGGCGCATGCCCATGGCCGCGCTGTTGGCCGTGCGCAGCAGCTTGGCGGTGAGCACCGGGTCCTTGGCCACCAGGTCACGCACCTGGGTGATGGACACGTCTTCGTCGTGCAGGGTGCGGATCAGGGCGTGCGCCACTTCCGGCATCACCGGTAGCTTGACGGACTGGAAAAAAGCAGAAAGATCGGACATGAAACATCCTCGTGTGACAGTCCCGCCAGTGTGGCGGTAACGCAAGCGCGCGGCAAGGGTGGAAATCTCCCGTTACAGCATTGTCCATCAGGTCCATGCCTCCCCTGGCGCAAGGCGCAAATTTCATGGGATGATCCTTCTCCCTGCTGCCCACCCTCACGCCCGACCATGAAGCCACGTGTCCTCTCGCGCGTCCTGCGCCTGTGCCTCGCCGGCCTGCTGGTCGCCGTGCTGGCCGCTTGCCAGACCGTTGCCCCCGCTGATCCGCCCGTCGTCGCGGCACCCGCGGCGTCTGCGCCCGCGCCCGTTCCCGCTACGGTCGCGCCGGCCGCCGCGCCTGTGGCGCCACCGCTCGCGTCCACGAACCGCCCGCGTCTGCTGGTCTTCCTGGTGGTGGACGGCCTGCCGCAGCGCCAGATGCTGGCCTACCGCGACCAGCTGGCCCCGGACGGGCTGGCGCGTTTCCTGGAGCGCGGCGCCTGGTTCAGCGACGCCCACTACGGCCACGCCTTCACCGTCACCGGTGCCGGCCACGCCACCGTGCTCAGCGGCGCCTACCCGCACCGCCACGGCATCATCGCCAACGAATGGCGCGACGCCATCACCGGCGCGCCCGAGTACTGCACCGGCGACACCACCGCCACCTATATCGGCCACAAGACCCAGCCGCTGGACGGCACCAGCCCCAAGAACCTGAAAGTGGAGACGGTGGGCGACGTGCTCCGGCGCGCCGATCCGCGCGCCAAGGTCATCGGCATCTCGGGCAAGGACCGCGGCGCCATCCTGCCCGCGGGCCAGACCGGCACCGCCTACATGTACATGACGCAGACCGGCTTGTTTGCCAGCAGCACCTTCTACATGCCGCAGCACCCGGCCTGGGTCACGGCCTTCAACGCCGCCAGGCCGGCCGACCGCTGGTTCAAGAAGGAATGGAAAGCCCTGCTGCCCGACGAGGCCTACGCCCGTTCGCTGCCCGATCGCCAAGCCTGGTACGGCCAGAAGGCCGCCGCACTGCCCATGCTGATGGGCGCGCCCAGTGACGAAGCCCCGGGCCCGGCTTATTACAGCCAGCTGCTGCGCAGCCCCTACGCCGACCAGCTCACCCTGGACTTCGCGCGTGCCGCCATCGCCGGCGAGGGCCTGGGCAAGGACAACGTGCCCGACATCCTGAGCATCAGCCTCTCGGGCCACGACTACATCAACCACCGCTTCAGCGCCGAGTCGCGTTTCTCGCACGACCACCTGCTGCAGCTCGACCTCATGCTGCAGGATTTCTTCAAGCACCTGGACGCCACCGTGGGCCGCGACAACTACATCGCCACGCTCACTGCCGACCACGGTTTCATGCCCGCGCCCGAGTTCACCGCTCAGCAGGGCCTGCGCTCGGGCCGCATCGTCGGCAGCCAGCTGCTCACGCGGGTCAACAGCGGCCTGGAAGAGGCGTTCGGCGTCGGCAAGTGGGTGAGCTTCTCGGGCTCGTCCCTGCTGCTCAACAAACAGCTCATCACGCAGCAGCGCGTGGACCCGGACGAAGTGGCCGAGGAAGCGCGCGCCCTGCTGCTGGAAGAGCCCGGCATCGCCGCCGCCTACACCCGGCGCGAACTGGCCGCCGGCAGCCGTATCGACGGCCCGTTCTTCGGCGCCATGCAGCGGGCCTGGCACGTCGACGTGTCGGGCGACGTGCAGTACGTCCTCAAGCCCTACTGGATGTTCCAGTCCAGCAGCAGCATCGCCACGCACGGCTCGCCGTACCCGTACGACACCAACGTGCCCATCCTGGCCTGGGGCCCGCGCTGGGTGAAACCCGGCCGCGTGGACGAGCGCGTGGAGGTGGTGGACATCGCCCCGACCGTGGCCAACTGGCTGGGCGTGGCGCCGCCCGCCACGTCCGAAGGCAAGCCGCTGCCGCTGCCGACGAAGTAGGGCACCCGGCGAGGGTGGGGCGGTTTGACGGAGAATCGGGGGAGTCGTTTCTTTCCCCCGAGAACTCCATGCAATTTGCCGACCGCCTCAACCACGTCGAAACCTCCGCCATCCGCGAACTCTTCAAGCTGCTGGGCAAGCCCGGCATCATCTCCTTTGCCGGCGGTTTCCCCGACAGCGCCATGTTCGACGTGGACGGCATCCGCGAAGCCTCGCAGAAAGCGCTCAGCGAAGAACCCGGCGCCGCCCTGCAGTACGGCGCCACCGAAGGCTACAACCCCCTGCGCGAACAGCTCGCCGCCTTCATGGGCAGCAAGGGCGTGCAGGTCGCCGCGGACGGCCTCATCGTCACCACCGGCAGCCAACAGGCGCTGGACCTGATCGGCAAGACCCTGATCAACCCCGGTGACAAGGTCATCGTCGAGGCGCCCACCTTCCTCGCCACCATCCAGTGCTTCCGCCTCTACGGCGCCAACGTCATCGGCGCGCCCATCGACGCGCAGGGTGTGCAGGTGGACCAACTCGAACAGCTGATCGCCGAGCACCAGCCGCGCTTCGTCTACCTCATTCCCACCTTCGGCAACCCCAGCGGCGCCACCCTGAGCCTGGAGCGCCGCGAGCGCATCCTGGCGCTGGCCGTGAAGACGCAGACCGTGGTGATCGAAGACGATCCTTATGGTGATCTGTATTTCGGCGAGGCCCCACCGCCCAGCCTGCTGGCCCTCACGGCCCAGGTGCCCGGCAGCCGCGACTGGCTGGTGCACTGCGGCTCCTTGAGCAAGGTGCTGAGCCCCGGCCTGCGCGTGGGCTGGATGATCGCCCCGTCCGAGTTGCTGGCGAAAGCAACGATGTGCAAGCAGTTCAGCGACGCGCATACCAGCACCTTCGCCCAGGCCACGGCTGCGCAATACCTCAAGGCCGGCCGCATGCCTGCCACCCTGGCGCGCGTGCGCGAGGTCTACGCCGGCCGCGCCCGCACCATGGGTGTATGCCTGAAGAAGGAACTGGGCGACGCCATCGAATTCACCCAGCCCGGCGGCGGCCTGTTTTTCTGGGCCCGGCTCACGGGGGCGGGCGGCAAGCTCAAGGACGCGGGTGAACTGGCCAAACGCGCCATCGACAAGGGCGTGGCCTTTGTGCCGGGTGCGCCGTTTTTTGCCACCAACCCCGATCTGTCCTCACTGCGCCTAAGTTTTGCGACGGTGGGGGAGGACAAGATCCGCGAGGGGGTGGAGAGGTTGGGGAAGGCTATTTGATTCCGAGGTGAATGATCTAAGACATTTGACGAAAGGGGTGCGTTAGGCACCCCTTTCGCCTCTCATCTGGTCTTAGCTGCGGAGGGGCAGGAGCAGACTCACGATTGCTCATCTGGGGGAAAGGCACAGAGCGCCTGCCTCGCTAGACTGTTCCATCAATTTGGGTATTCTCTGAGCGGAAGGAAGTTGCTATGTCGCGTACTAAAGGCGCAAAAAACATCGCTCCATTCGAGCAGCGGAGTTCAATTCAGTCTTCGCCAAATGCTGACATCAAACACTTAGCCGCGGGTTCTGAGCAAAGTGCCTTGGAATCTTTCTCCGCATTGCTTCGACATCAGACTAACTACATCAGATGGATTCAAACGCGTCACGAGGAACTTCAGCAGGCAAATGTCAAAGCCGGCAAAAGTTGGGGCCCCAAGGATGCGACTTACCATAAGTACAAATGGTATGCGGAGCATCTTCTACTTCTTGAGTCCATTAATTCGTTCGAAGTCTTTTTCAAGCGCACGCTCGTGCACTTGGGGGCTGCCATTGGGCCGTACGTACCGGCGGACAGAGTCAAAGGCACAATTGACGCACGGATTCTTTGGACCGCTCAAAACGCTTCATCTGCTTCGGATCTAATTTTCGAGAGCAAGCTGTACCACGATTTAGACAGCATCGACCAAGCAACCGAGTCACTTGTACAAGCGAGGCGGTACAAGAAGAACAACCCAGATCCTTCTATGCGAAAGGTCGTGCGCGCGCTTCAAGCGATCTTCCAAGTCCGACATACCCTATCTCATAATCACGGCCTACTCACGACGAGCGACGCGGGAAAACTCAAGCTACTCGGATTCCCCGCCAAGCAGGGTGAGGTAATTGATCCGACGAAAGACAATCTGGGCGAGTCTATTCGCCGCGCGATGCTGGCGGAGGCTAAAGACTTTACGGCCTGGATCCTAGGTCAAACTGCTACCTATCTCCGAGATGTTGATATAAATACTGGGCTGCAGCTTGCTCGGTCTACCCTTACGGAGATCGAGGCGCGGATCGGAAAAGACACGGCGCTGTCTGCGCTCCCCTGGGCCTAGTTAAGCGTCTGCTTTCCTGTTTCGCGACTCCTCGCAGCGGCTGGCCAGCGCCCTATTGGGCATAAATGACCACGACTAATTCAGGTCATGCGCTGAAATTTCTAGCGTCAGTCTAACGGGGAAGGCCCGGTCGCAGTAGCGCTCTCACTCTCGCGCCGTCGATTTTCCTCGCGGCGAGAAGCTCACTCACAACGAGCTTCATTTCTGAAAAATACATATCGAGAATCGGGACTACATGCCTTATCGCGTAGTTCATGAATTCTTCTTGTTCTTCCTTCGTGAAATCATTGTCTTCAGTTACTGTGCGACCGATAAATTTCTGATGGTCGTCCCAGGCGTTGCTAAAAACCTGGGTGCTAACTGCTGCGACGACATCACGGTCATTTAAGTCGACCCCCTCGATAAAACCAGCCTGCAACAAATAGTACTCAGCAGCGAAGCCGCCGCACGCAACACTTCGCTCTGTGTCGGGCGTAACGAGGCAACCGCGAGTAACTGCGAAGCCTCGCGCATCCCTTTCAAGAAACTCGATTCCTCTTATATCGCCACTTAGATGCAAGCAAACAGTAGCGTGGCCGACTTCGTGCCACGCTTTGAATTCGTCGCTGTTGAGAATGATCTTCATATCAATGTCATTGTGACGTTTGAACGACCCGCTTCACTGGGCCAGGGGTCTGGTATGGGTCGCAAACGGACGTCGTTCTACCTTGACAGTGCCCTGAGTTCCTGTAGATCCAGTATCTCCATCCCCCCCCGCTGCACCCGCAATATCCCCCGCGCCTCCATCCCCTTGAGGATCTCGTTCGTCGTCTGCCGTGAGATGCCGATCATCAGCGCCAGTTCCTGCTGGGTCACGGCCAGCATGCGCCGCGTGCCGCCCTGGCCACTCTGCACCCCGTAACCCTCGGCCATGGCCACGAGGCGCCTTGCCAGGCGCAGCGGGGCGCTGAGCACGGTCTGCTCCTCCATCGTTTGAAACGCCAGGCGCAGCTTGTCGGCCATGAGCACGGCCAGGTCGCGCCAGTGCTGGGGGTGGGCGTGCAGCCAGGCCAGCAGATCGGCCTGGGGCACCTGCAGCAGCGTGGTGGGCTCGGCGGCGTGGGCGTGGTGGGTGCGGGTGGCGCCGTCGAAGACGGTGATTTCGCCGAACCACTGCGCCGGTGGCAGCACCACCAGCAGGGCTTCGCGCGTGTCGTCCTCCTTGCCGACCTGGCCCGAGATGCGGATCGACCCCGCCACCACGGCATACAGCCCGCAGGGCGGGCTGTCGCGCAGGAAGAGCACCTCGCCGGCCTGCAGCTGGCGCACCTTGGCCAGGCGCAGCAGGGCCTGGGCGAATTCGGGTGGCAGGCGGGCATACCAGCGGCCGGCGTTCAGCACGGGCAGGTAGTGTTGCGGCTCGTTCATGGGGTTTGTACGGGGAGCGTGGCTTGTGTCGGGTACCTGACAGACTGAGGGCGAGGGTAGGCAGATCATTGACGCCTGTCAATCATTAGAAAGAGACGTCGTTGATGAAAACCCTGACCGATCACCTCACGCAGTACGCGGCCTACCACCAGGACCCGCGCAACGTGGCCACGCATTTCCTGGGTATCCCCCTGATCGTGCTGGCCGTGACCATCCTGCTTTCGCGCCCGGGCTGGGACGTGGGCGGTCTGCCGCTCACGCCGGCGCTGCTGGTCTCGGTCTTGTCTTCACTGTTCTACCTGCGGCTGGACCTGCGTTTTGGCCTGGCCATGGCGCTGCAGCTGGCCTTGAGCCTGTGGGCCAGCCAGTGGTTTGCCGCGCAGGAGACGGCGCAATGGCTGGGCTGGGGCATCGGCCTGTTCGTGGTGGGCTGGGCCATCCAGTTCCTGGGCCACTACTGGGAGGGCCGCAAGCCGGCTTTCGTGGATGACCTGGTGGGCCTGCTGGTGGGGCCGCTGTTCCTGACGGCCGAGGTGGCCTTTGCCCTGCGCCTGCGCACCGACGTGCAGGCCGAGATGGAGCGTCGCCTGGGCGAGGGCGCGCACGGCGCGCGCCGGGTGGCCACGGCATGAGCTTTACCGCGGCCTTGCCGGCCCTGCTGCTCGGGGCCCTGGCGCTCGTGATGTTCGGCCTGGGCCTGTCGCTCAGCGTGGGCGATTTCCTGCGCCTGCGGCAGCACCCCAAGGCCGTGCTGCTGGCCCTGGCCATCCAGATGCTGTTGCTGCCGGCCGTGGCCTGGGGGCTCATCGTGGGCCTGGGCGTGGCGCCGGTGTATGCCGTGGGGCTGATGCTGCTGGCGGCTTCACCCGGCGGGGTGTCGGCCAATCTGTTCAGCCACCTGTTCGGCGGCAACGTGGCGATGAACATTTCGCTGACGGCCATCAACACGGTGCTGTCCATCGTGAGCCTGCCGCTCATCACCAACGGGGCCATCGCCACCTTTGCGCAGACGGGCCAGGTGGTGCCGCTGCAGTTCGGCAAGGTGTTCGAGGTGGTGGGAGTGATCCTGGTGCCGGTGCTGATCGGCATGGCGGTGAGCCGCCGGCGCCCGGCTTTTGCCGCGCGCATGGAGCAGCCCATGAAGGCTTTCAGCGCCCTGGTGCTGGCGGCCTTTGCCGTCATTGCGATAGCCAAGGAGTGGACGGCGCTGACGCAATCCTTCAGCAGCCTGGGGCCGGTGGTGCTGGCCTTCAACCTGCTGAGCCTGCTCTCGGGTTATTACCTCTCGCGATGGGCCGGGCTGGACAAGCCCATGGCCACGGCGGTGAGTTTCGAGATCGGCATCCACAACTCCACGCTGGCCATCTTCGTGGCGCTGTCGGTGCTGGGCAATTTCCAGCTGGCGCTGCCGGCGGCGATCTACTCGGTCAGCATGTACCTCACGGCCTCGCTGTTCGGCATGCTGGTGTTGCGCCGGGGGCCGCAGCGGGCCGGCGCGTACTGAAACCCTGCCTGGGGGTTGCGAGGCCCGGGCCTTGCGGCTGGCGCCCGTGGCGCTGAACAAAAGGGGCACCCGGGAGGTGCCCCTTTTGTTGGCATCCCCATCGCATGTGCGCTGGCAGACACACGACAAAGCGCCTAGGATGCAGAACGTACTTGCGCCCCAGGTTTGACATCTCTGGCGCGGCGCGAGGACCGCATCAGCGGAGGGCCTGCTTATGGGATCGAACGACGCGGACGAACAGGACCGGCAAGAGGCTGTCATCGAGCTGGCCGAACTGATCCATCTCGCCCAGGAGACCGGGCGACGGCTGGCCAACAAATCGCATGGCGAGCTCTACGATCTGGCGCACGAGGTGAATGAACTGCTGCATCAGGTCCGGCTGCAGATCGAACTGCTCCAGGAAAGGTCTGCCCATCCATAAAGCGCCGGGCCGGGGCTTGCGCGTGACGCGCTGCAGGCCGGCGCCATAAGGTGTACAACGCAAGCGGGCGACGCGGGTCTTTCCTGCTGGCCCCCAACGAGCCTCAGGAGGCATTGGCGTCGATCGCCGGGTCCGGGTGCAGGCTTGTGGTGTGAGTTTCAAACCAAAAACGAGGAGCAGACGCATGAGCAAGAAACCGATGATCCGGATGGCCGCGGCAGGATGCCTGGCCGCCATCAGCCTGCTGGCGCAACCAGCCCTGGCCCAGAACCTGAAGGTGACAGCGCTGGGCGGCCACGACGGCGAGTTGTGCCCGCAGGACCGCGCGATGATCTTCGAAGACCCCAATGGCACACGCATCCTCTACGACGTGGGCCGCACGGTGGCCGGTGCCACCGACCCGCGCCTGGGCAGGATCGACATCATCCTGGTCAGCCACATGCACGGCGACCACGTGGGCAATGCGCACAACAAGGCGCCCAACTCGGGCAGCTGTGACAAACCCGACGTGTCGGTCTCGGCGCTGCCGAATTCGAGCACGGTGAACATCGCGCTGGCCAAGAAGGCCAAGATCGTGACGGGCAGCGAGATGCCGCCTTTCTTCGCTGGCAAGCTCAAGGCCAATGGCGGCAACCCGGCCGATTCCATCCTGGCGCGTTTCGGCGGCAGCGTGACCCTCGGCGGCGTGAAGATCGCCACGGTGCCGGCCGTGCACAGCAACGGCCTGGACCCGGACTACATCGGCGGCGACCTGGGCAAGCACATGAAGGACGCGGGCATTGCCGGTTATGTGGGCGAGGCCACCGGCTACGTGCTGACCTTCAGCAACGGCCTGGTGGTCTACCTCTCGGGTGATACGGGCATCACGGCGGCGCAGGACAAGGTGGTGCGCGGGTATTACAAGGCCCGCCTGGCCGTGATGAACATCGGCGATGGTTTCTCCACCGGCCCGGCGGAAGCGGCCTACGTGATCAACGACCTGGTCCAGCCCGCGGCCGTGATCGCCTCGCACGTGAACGAGGTCGCCACCAAGGGCGGCCAGGTGGTGCCGGGTAGCAAGACCGACCGTTTCATGAAGGCCAGCAAGGTGCCGGTGCACATTCCGCTCAGCGGCAAGCTGATGGAGTTCGACAGCAGCGGTAAATGCACGGCCGGCTGCTGACACGTCTGCACGATCAACAACCAAGGCCCTCGATGAGGGCCTTTGTTGTTGGGGCGACGCTGGTTTAGCGGTTCCTGCGCCAGGTTTCCGGGAAGAAGCCGCGCTCGGCCAGCGTGAAGGCCGCTTCAATCAGCAGGGCCAGCAGCGCCACGGGGATGGCGCCGGCCAGCAGGGTGGCGTTGTCGTTCAAGGCCAGGCCGGTGACGATGCGTTCGCCGAAACCGCCGGCGCCGATGAAGGCCGCGATGGTGGCGGTGCCGACATTGATGACGGCCGAGGTCTTGATGCCCGCCAGGATGGTGGTGCGCGCCAGCGGCAGTTCGATCAGGCGCAAGGTGGCGCCCGGGCTCAGGCCCAGGGCCAAGGCCGCCTGTTTCATGCCGACGGGGACCTGGCTGAGCCCGGCGTGGGTGTTGCGCACGATAGGCAGCAGGGCGTACACGGTGAGGGCGATGAAGGCCGGCAGCAGGCCGATGCTGCCCGTGAGCGGGATGAGGATGGCGAGCAGGGCCAGCGAGGGGATGGTCTGCAGCACATTGGTGCTGTTGATGATGAGGGCTCGCGCCAGTGCGTGACGCGCCGCCAGCAGGCCCAGCGGGATGCCCACCACGATGCTTGCGCCCAGCGAGAGGAAGACCAGGGCCAGGTGTTCCAGCGTCAGGCGCAGCAGATCGGGGGCGAAGAGTTTGGCCAGCCAGCCCGGGGCCGCGGGGCGCTGGTCAGCTGTCTTGGCCGGCACGGCCAGCTCGCCCGCCAGAAAGGCCTGCGCCACGCGCTCGAAGCTCTGGCCCTGCAGCTCCGCGCCGGCGTTCATCTGGCGCATGGCCGCTTCGTCGATGCGGCCTTCCAGCCGGGCCAGGGCCGCCCAGCTGCGCGGCAGGCGCGCGGGCAGGCCGGCCCGGTGCAGCAGCACGGCGTCGTAACGCGGGAAGTAGGCCGCATCGTCCACCAGCACCTGCAGCTGGTAGGGGCCGATCTTGGCGTCGGTGGTGTAGATGTCGATGGCGTCGACCTGGCCCTGGGCCAGGGCTTCATAGGCCAGGCCGTGGTCCAGGCCACGCGGGCGGCCCTGCGGCAGCGCATAGGCCGACTGCAGGCCCGGCCAGCCGTCGGCCCGGCCTATGAATTCCTGCGACAGGCCCAGGCGCAGCGCGGCATGGTCTTTCAGGTCGGACAGGCGGCTGATTCTGAGCGCGCTGGCCTGTGAGGTGCGCATGACCAGGGCGTAGCTGTTGTTGAAACCCAGCGGCACCGAGGCTTGCAGGCCGAGCTTGGCGAGCCGCGCATTGAGCGCGGGCAGGGGTGGCACATGGTCCAGCCGCAGGATTTCGCGCGCAATGGTGCCGGTGTATTCAGGGTAGAGGTCGATGCTGCCGGCCTGCAGGGCGCTGAGCAGGATGGCCGTGTTGCCCAGGCCCTGCCGGTGCGTCACCTCGGCTTCGCCGGTCGCCCGGGCCGTCTGGCTGACGATCTCGGCCAGGATGTAGGCCTCGGTGAAACGCTTGGAGCCGACCGTGAGGGTTGCGCCCCCGGCGGGCAGGACCAGGGCCAGCCCCAGCAGGCCGGCGGTGAGGGCTTGCAGGAGGGTCATGCGGCGGGCGGGGTGGGACACCGGTGCATTGTCACCCGGGCAAAACAAAAGGCCCTCGATGAGGGCCTTTGTTCGGGGCTGACGCCGGCCCAAGCCAGCGCGGGATCAGCCGCCCTTCGAGGGACGCTTGCCCGGGTTCTTCTTGCTGCGGGTGGAAACACCACG
This sequence comes from Hylemonella sp. GW821-FHT12C09, assembly GCF_058807395.1. NCBI lineage: Bacteria > Pseudomonadati > Pseudomonadota > Betaproteobacteria > Burkholderiales > Comamonadaceae > Hylemonella > Hylemonella sp. GW821-FHT12C09. Next base: position 51,725 of record NZ_JBXAQQ010000012.1, read on the forward strand.
CTCCAGGCTGACCTTCTGGCCGCGGCCGCCGGTGGGCAGGGTCACGCCATTGAGCGGTGTCGGACGGGGAGTGGCCTTGCGGTCTGCTTCGGTAACGATCTTATTGCCCATCTGGGGCTCCTTCTGACGAACGATAAAACCGTAATGTTAGCCCATCTGGCCTGCGGGCTCCGGCAGCCTATGATCAAACCCACACCGTCACCCTCACGAAAAGCCGCCATGCCCACACCTGCCAGCGCCACGCTTCCCGGCCAGACCCTGTATCCCCATCTGCTGGCCCCGCTGGACCTGGGGCATACGCAGCTCAAGAACCGCGTGCTCATGGGCTCCATGCACACCGGCCTGGAAGACGGGCGCGACCTCAGCAAGCTGGCAGCGTATTTCCGCGAGCGCGCCGAGGGCGACGTCGGCCTGATGGTCACGGGTGGTTTTGCGCCGAATATCGCGGGCTGGGCCAAGCCGTTTGCCGGCACGCTCTCCACTTCGGGCGCGGCGCGGCGCCACCAGGTGGTGACCCGTGCGGTGCACGAAGCCGGCGGCAAGATCGCGCTGCAGATCCTGCACACCGGGCGCTACGCCTACCACCCGTTGGCGGTGGCGCCCTCGGCCATCAAGTCGCCGATCTCGCCCTTCAAACCTTTCGAGCTGTCGGCGCGCGGGGTGGAGCGGCAGATCCGCGCTTTCGTGAACTGCGCCGTGAAAGCGCGCGAGGCGGGCTACGACGGCGTGGAGATCATGGGCAGCGAAGGGTATTTCATCAACCAGTTTCTGGCCAGACACACCAACCACCGCGACGACCAGTGGGGCGGCGACTACAGCCAGCGCATGCGCCTGCCGCTGGAGATCGTGGCGCGCACGCGCGAGGCCGTGGGGCAGGACTTCATCATCATCTACCGCCTGTCCATGATCGACCTGGTGCCGGGCGGCAGCAGCTGGGACGAGGTGGTGACGCTGGGCAAGGCCGTGGCGCAGGGGGGGCGCGAGCATCATCAACACCGGCATCGGCTGGCACGAGGCCCGCGTGCCGACCATTGCCACCAGCGTGCCGCGCGCGGCCTTTGCCTGGGTGACGAAGAAGATGAAGGCCGAGTTCGCGGCCGCGGGACTGGGCACACCGCTGGTCACCTCCAACCGCATCAACACACCCGAGGTGGCCGAACAGCTGCTGGCCGAGGGCAGCGCCGACATGGTGTCCATGGCGCGCCCGCTGCTGGCCGACGCCGATTTCGTGAAGAAGGCGGCGCAGGGCCGGGCCGCCGACATCAACACCTGCATTGCCTGCAACCAGGCCTGCCTGGACCACATCTTCAAGAACAAGCTCACCAGCTGCCTGGTGAACCCGCGGGCCTGCCACGAGACCGAGCTGGTCTACCGCCCCGTGGCAAGCGCCAAGCGCGTCGCCGTGGTGGGCGCCGGCCCGGCCGGACTGACGGCCGCCACCCTGGCCGCCGAGCGCGGGCACGAGGTGCACCTGTTCGATGCGGCGAGCGAGATCGGCGGCCAGCTCAATATGGCCAAGGTGGTGCCGGGCAAGGAGGAATTCCGCGAGATGCTGCGTTACCTGGCGCGGCGCGTGGAGACCACGGGGGTGCAGCTGCACCTGAACCGTGCCGTGCTGGCGACCGACCTGCAGGGTTTCGATGAGGTGATCGTGGCCACGGGTGTGACGCCGCGCGACCCGAAGATCGAAGGGCAGGACCATGCCAAGGTGCTGAGCTACATCGACGTGCTGCGCCACAGGAAGCCGGTGGGCCGGAAGGTGGCCATCGTGGGCGCGGGCGGCATCGGTTTCGATGTGGCCGAGTTCCTGGTGAGCGAGGGCCACTCCACGACGGTGGACCTGCCGGCCTGGCTGGCCGAGTGGGGTGTGACGGACCCGGCGCAGGAGCGCGGCGGCCTGAGCGCTGCGGGCCCGCAGGTGAGCCCGCCCGAGCGGCAGGTGACGCTGCTGCAGCGCAAGGCCGGCAAGCTGGGCGAGGGCCTGGGCAAGACCACGGGCTGGATCCACCGTGCCGCGCTCAAGATGAAGCAGGTGAAGATGATCGGCGGCGTGAACTACGAGCGCATCGGTGCGTTCACCGAAGGGACAACTCAAGGTTGGGGTTTGCTGGTCTCCTATGGGGATCAGCGCGAGAACCCCAGCTGGATTGCGTGCGACACGGTGGTGCTGTGCGCAGGCCAGCTGCCGCTGCGCACGCTGGCGGATGAACTGCAGGCGCTGGGCAAAAAAGCCCACCTGATCGGCGGGGCAATGGAGGCGGGGGAGCTGGACGCCAAGCGCGCCATCGACCAGGCGGCGCGGCTGGCGGCGCGCCTGTAGGAACCTGCTGGCGGCCGCGCGGCGCTCAGCCGGTGCGGATCACCGAGATGAACTCGTTCCCGCTCTCGGGCAACCAGACTTCGCCGGGCCGGCCCAGGATCTGGCGGATGGAGGCGCCGGCGCGCGGCATGGCCAGCACGTCGAACTTTTCCGTGCGCGGGTCGAAACGCAGCATGGCGTTGTGGTTCCACTCGGCGGCCCAGACGATGTCCTGCTCGTCCACGTAGACGGCGTACACACGCGGGCTGTCGCCGGGCGCCTTCCAGGTGCGCCAGCTGTTCGCGGCGGGGTCGTGCATGGACAGGTAACCGCTGCGCCATTCGGCCACCCAGATGCGGCCCCGGCTGTCGGACCAGACGCGGCGCGCGCCCTGGTCGGGCGTGGGCGGCTCCACGATGCGCGAGCCGCCGGTCCTGAGGTCGATCTGCGCGATGTAGGAGCCGGCCAGCGAGCACCACCAGATGTCGCCCTTGGGCGTGGCACAGATACCGTAAGGGCCGCGCCCGCGTGGCGAGGCCTGCACGCTGACCGCGCCGCTGCGCAGGGCCACCTTGCCCACGTAGCCGCTTTGCCCGGTGAACCAGAGGTCGCCGTGGCCGTCGAAGGCGCAGGTGTTGAGATTGGCATAGGGCGTGCCTGCCGGCAGCGGATAGACACGTACCTCGCGCGCGGGCCAGCTCACGCGCACGATGGCGTTGAGCCCGCCGTCGGTGAGCCAGGCGGCGCCATCGGGGCCGGCGATGACACCGTGCGGCGAGGAACCGCTGCCCAGGGCGATGAGTTCCGTCTTGCCCGTGCGCGGGTCGAACCAGCCCAGGTGGCCGCTGCGCTGCGCGGAGAACCACACGCCGCCATCGGGTGCGGGGGCCAGGTCGTGGATGCCGGTGGCACGCGGCGTGTTCAGTGGCCAGGATTGCAGGCGGCTGCCCAGGGATGGCGCGGCTGCCGCGCCGGTCACGCCCAGTGCCAGGCCGGGCAGGGCCAGCAGGGCGGTGCGGCGCTGGAGCCCGTGCGGGCCGGGCGCTGGCTCGGGTTGCGCGTACGAATGCTGCGTCATGGCCAGGTCTCCTCGCGTTGGATCTCGCGCCCGCGTGGGCGGGGCAGACCATTCTGGCAGCAAGACGGGCCGGCCGGCAAGTGCCGCGCCCGGCCTGCCAGAGACCCGGCGGCGCGCTGGTGAAGAGCGCAGGGCGCAAAATGGGACGATGAAAGTACCCGCAAGACTCCAGTCCCTGGTCGAAGAAGGCCTGATCGACACGGTGGTGCGCCAGCTCATGAGCGGCAAGGAGGCGCTGGTCTACGTGGTGCGCAGCGGCGAGGAAACGCGCTGCGCCAAGGTCTACAAGGAGGCCACCCAGCGCAGCTTTCGCCAGGCGGTGGACTACACCGAGAACCGCAAGGTCAAGAACACGCGCCAGGCGCGCGCCATGGCCAAGGGCTCGCGGTATGGCCGCCAGGCCATCGAGGCGGCCTGGCAGAGCGCCGAGGTCGACGCACTCTACCGCCTGGCGGCGGCCGGTGTGCGCGTGCCCAAGCCCTGGAACTTCCACGAGGGCGTGCTGCTGATGGAACTGGTGACCGACGAACACGGTGACGCGGCGCCACGCCTGAACGACGTGGCCTTCACGCCCGAAGAAGCGCGCCAGCACCACGCCACGCTGCTGACCGAGGTGGTGCGCATGTTGTGCGCGGGCATCGTGCACGGCGACCTGTCGGAGTTCAACATCCTGCTGGCAGCGGACGGCCCGGTGATCATCGACCTGCCGCAGGCGGTGGACGCCGCGGGCAACAACCACGCGGGGCGCATGCTGCTGCGCGATGTGGCCAATCTGCGCGGTTTTTTCGGGCAGTTCGCGCCGGAACTGCTGGCCACCGACTACGGGCCGGAGATCTGGGACCTGTACCAGCGCGGCATGCTGGACCCGGAGACGCCGTTGAGCGGACGCTTCGAGCAGCCGGTCGGTGCGGTGGATGTGGGCGGCGTGATCCGCGTGATCGACGACGCGCGGGCCGAGGAAGCCGCACGCTTGCTGCGCCAGCAGGCGGCGCGCTGATCGTTCAGTCGGCCGAAGGCCAGTCGCTGAAGGGGAAGGGCGCTTCTTCGCTGGCGAAGCTCAGGAAATCGGTGATCTGTCGCAGGTACTGCCCCAGGCCGCGGCCGAAGTGCTGCAGGCGTTCGTTGGGGCCGCCGGCGACGATGGCCAGTACGAACTGGACGAGGGCCAGCACCCCGAGCAGCGTGGCGGCCAGGTGGAAGGCCATGGCCATCAGGACCATGAGCAGCAAGCGCACCCAGAGGCTGCGTTTTTCGGGCGTACCGGGAATGTTGCTCATGGTGTCCTCCTGTGAGCGGTGTTCAGGGTGAGCGGTGCAGGCGCGGCGCGGCCAGCAAGGCCAGGTTTTCCTCGATGGCGAGGTCCACATTGCGCCAGCGGCCCTTGAGCTGGGCCTTGTCCATGGCGGCCTGCAGTTGCTGCAGGTCTTTCACGGTGGGCGCCACCTTGATCTGGGCAATGGCCGCTGTCGCGTTGCCGCCCTTGATCAGCGCAAGCACCTTGCCCGGCCATTCACTTTGTTTTGCCATCATCCACCTGTCAGTTCTTCAGGCCTCACTGTACACACTCGCAGCGGGTATGCTCGCCTGCACATGAACTACACCGTGAAACTGTACGACGCCGAAGGCGTGTCCGAGGCCCAGCACCGCGAAGCCGTGCTGCGGTTTCGCCGCGCGCTGGAAGACACTCTGGGCGACGCCAGCCTGGTGCTGCCCGTGTACCTGGCCTACCAGCGCATCGCGGGCGTGTACGGCGAGCAGCCCGACACCGCGGCCCTGACCGACGCCGAGCGCGAGATCGTCGAACAATGGCAGGCGGCCGAGACGGCCGCCATCACCGCCGTCTTCGGCCCTCTGCGCAATATGGGCGACGGCATGTACGAGCTCAAGCCCGCTTAAGGCGCCTTGGCGGAGCTGTTGCCCAGCCCCAGCGCGTGGAACACGCGGATGGCGGCCCAGGCGTCGTTGGCTGCATAGACCAGTTGCGCTTCCGTCAGCCGCGGATTGGCCCAGTTGGAGGTGGCTGCCTTCTTGGACTTGAGGTAACGACGGTTGAAGAGGATGGCCACGGCGGCCTTCACCCCCATGTCCTTGCGGTAGCCGCGTTCGCGGAACACGGCGTTGAGCTCCAGTACGCCAGCCGGTTCCACGCCCAGCCTGGCCGTGATGCGCTTGCGGTCGTCACCCAGGCCGAAACCGGCCTTGGTGACGCCGTGCAGGGCCAGCAGTTCGGCCACCGGCGCCCGGCTGGCGGGCTCGTGCAGCTGGAAGACCCAGGCCTGTTCGGGCGTGGCGAGCTGCACGATGTGCGGCCCGTCGGACAGCTCGCCCACGCGGAAGGTGGGTTTGGACTCGGTGTCGAAGCCCAGATGGGGTGCCGCGGCCAGCTCGGCGCAGGCTTTTTCAGCTTCCTTGACGGTGCTGACGAGCCGGATGCGGTCCAGACCCAGGCGTTCGAAGGGATCGAGCAGGTTGATCTCATCCTTGCTGGGGGTGGGCTGGTGGGTATGCGCGGGCATGTTTATTTCACAATGCGATATAAATGTGTGACAAAGAGTTACGAGTTCGGTATGCTTGCGAAAACTGCCACGACAGAGGGCAGAGGGCCAGAGGGTTCGCCAGGTTCAAGGTACTCAGGGGGTGGAGCATGAATTTCGACTTCGACGAACGACAGGATCGCATCGACCAGTTGTCCAAACTGTTGTCGGTGATGCAGGACGTGGCACGCAAGCTCGCCAACGAATCGCATGGCCGATCCTACGACAAGGCGCGTGAGCTCAATGAAATCCTGCACCGGGCCCGGCTGCAGATGGATGCCATCGAGACCGCGGAACGCTGGCAGGTCCAGATGGAACGCCGCCGCGCGCCACGCAGCAAATTCGAAAGCTGAGCACCGGGGATAATCGGGCGTTCCACGCAACGCCTCCCATGTCCAGCAGCAAGTCCTTCACGAGCGGTGACTACCAGCTCTACCCCTCGCCGCGCAACGCGCACCGCATCCTGTTCGAGCACCAGGTCTTCGTGCCGTTTCCCTATGCGCTGATCGATCTGCCAGCCATGGGCCTCAAGGGCCGCTACAGCCTGTTCGCGGCCAGCCGGGAGGCTGACCGCAAACAGGGCCAGCTGGTGAGCTTCGAGAACGCAGCCGACATGGCCACCTTCAACGCCAGGTTCGAGCCGTGAAGAACAGCGGCGGCCTGGTCTATTCCACCGAGGGCGGGCGCATGTGCCCGGTCTGCCGTCGGCCGCAGGCGCAGTGCGTCTGCAAGTCGCAGCAGGCGGCCCAGGCGCTGGGCGACGGCAAGGTGCGGGTCTCGCGCGAAACCAGCGGGCGCGGCGGCAAGGCCGTGACGGTGGTGCGCGGCCTGCCGCTCGATGCTGCGGCGCTGACCCAGATGGGCAAGCAGCTCAAGGCGGCCTGCGGCACGGGCGGTACGGTGAAGGACGGTGTGATCGAGGTGCAGGGCGACCACGCCGACAAGGTGCTGGCCCTGCTGCAGGCCCAGGGTTACGCGGCCAAGAGGGCGGGCGGATGATGCCGGATGCCGAGCAATTGCAGCGCCTGCTGACGGTGGAAATGCCCTACGGCAAACACAAGGGGTGCCTGATCGCCGACCTGCCGGGCAACTACCTCAACTGGTTTGCGCGCGAAGGTTTTCCCAGCGGCGACCTGGGCCGCCTGCTCGCGCTGATGCACGAGATCGACCACAACGGCCTCTCTGGCTTGCTGACGCCACTGCGCCGGCAGCTGAAAAAAGCCTAGGCCTTTTTCTTCTTCGCCACCGGCGCCTTGCCGGGGAAACGCGTCTGATGGTGCTCGCGGGGGCGGTAGAGCTGCACTTCCTGCTCGTAGCCCAGCTTGCTCTTGAGCACGCTGTTGCACTGCGTCACCACGTCTTCCAGCGTCTTGCGTCCGGCGGTCGCGCGCAGTTGCTGGATCAGCATGAAGGTCATGGCACCGTAGGGCACCGAGCCGTGCGTGTACTCGTAGGCGTACTGGTCTTCGCGGCAAGCGGCCAGCAGCACCGGGTTGTAGGGGCCGTGGTGGCCCAGGCGCCGGGTGGCGGCCTTGAAGGCGGTGGGGTCGTCGCTCCAGCGGCTGACGGCACGGCCCATCTTCTGGGTGGCTCCATCCATCCCCAGATAACGGCGCACCACATCGGCCGGTGCCTTGTTCATGCGGCCACGCAGATCCAGCTTCTTGCGCGGGAACCACATCTGCTTGTCCGCGTCCCATTCGATGCTGCGGTGGCGTACGTCGTCAGGCGGGTTGATGCCGCGCACGGCCACGCCGCCGGCGCGCGCGATGCCGCCCGAGTGGCAGCAGTCCAGGACGATGGAGAAGCGCGCTTCATAGGGCAGGTTGGCGTAGTACCGGGCCAGCATGTCGTCGGTGATGCCGGTGTTGCCGCTCCAGTCGAAGTCGTAGGTGACCAGGGCCTCGTCCTTGTGGTCGGGTTCGCCGTCGGAGTCCAGCGCGGCCACCTGGGCGCCGTGGCCGGAATAGAAGAGTACGCGTTCGTCGCCCGCGCGCACGTCTTCGAGCAGCCACTTCAGGCGCTCGTTGACGCCGCGGGTGGTGGCCCGCGCGTCGAGCACCACGCGGATTTCCTCGGGCTGGTAGCCGCGCTCCTGCAGCATGGCGCTCATCTGGAACACGTCATTGACGCAGCCGCTCAGGCGGTTTTCCGGCTCCGGGTACTCGTTGATGCCGATCAGCAGTGCGCGGCGTTTGCGCGGGCTGCGGCGCTGGATGGTGGGCGCCTTGAACCAGCTTCCACCCAACGCCGGTGCGGGCTTGGTCTTGCACGGCCCAATGCTGCGCGGCAGCGCCTTGGCCAGGCCGGCCCAGACGTTGCTGGCCGTGACTTCGTGCGCCAGGTACTGCTCGGCGCTGTGGTCCAGCGGGCCCCACTCGTCGAAATAGGTGTCGAGCTGGGTGTAGGGGGCTTCGGGGAAATCCAGTTCACAGGTGAGCACCGCGTCTTCGGCGTTGAAGAGGTGGTACCAGTGGCGCACGGTGCCCAGGGGCTTGAGGTAGCCGCCGAAACTTTCGGCCAGGGCCGGGTGGCCGATCTGCGAGCCCAGGGTGACCAGCAGACGGTCCTGGGCCAGGTCCTGCTGGGCGGCCAGGGTGTCGTAGGTGATGAGCGAACCCAGGCTGTGCGCGCAGATGACGTGCGGATTGACGCGCTTGATGCTTTGCGCCAGATCGCTGGCGAGCTGCTGGCGCAGCTGGGGCAGGGCGGTCCATTTGGCGACCATGCCGATGGTGTTGTCGATCAGCGTGCCCAGGCCTTTTTCCGCGGCGCGGCCCAGCGCGCGACGGTGGGCCCAGTAGCTGTTCCACAGGCGCTTGGCGGCCTCGGCGTAGACGGCACCGTCGGCTTGGACGGCTTCGAAGTGCGCGTTGTAGCGCAGCTCGTGGAATTCGAAGGCGTCGGCGGCCACGCCGGCGCTGGCGGCCGCACTGCGGATGGACTGCTGCCACTTGGCCAGCCAGTCGCCGTTCTCATTGGTGTTGACGCCGTGGACGCACAGGATGCGGATGCTCATGGAACCCCCTGCTGGCTGCTTGTGGATGTGCGTCTTTATAGGCACAAATGCGGCGCCTGTCTTCCCCTGTTTGTGGGAGGCGGTGATAATCGGCGCCCATACCCACCCGACCTCACACGAGTAAGCGCATGGCCCTTTTTGTCGATTCCGGCACCGTGACCCACGGCATCCAGCTGGCGGTAGCACCGGTTTTCCTGCTGACCGCCGTCTCCGGCATGATCGGTGCGGTGGCCGGGCGCCTGTCGCGCATCATCGACCGCGGGCGTGTGCTGGAGGAAAAATTGCGGCTGAATGCCGAGCCGGTGCTGGCGCCGCAGTGGACTGCCGAGCTGGCCATGCTGCGCACACGCGGCAAGCTGGCCAACAGCACCATCGGTTTGCTGACGCTGTGCGCCTTCATGATCGGCCTAACCATCGTGATCCTCTTCCTGGGCGAGACCACGGTCTTCCAGATCGAGCGGCTGGCGATCTACGCCTTCCTGGCCGGCGTGAGCTGTTTCATGGCCGCGCTGTGCTGCTTCTTTGCCGAAACCCTGCTGGCCACGCGCGTGCTGAAGTTCGGGCAGCCCGGGGACTAGCGCCTGTTCGCACTCCAGAAAATAGTGTGAACAGGCCCTAACGCCGCAGCAGGTTCTTGAGCCGGTCTTCGGCCTGTTCCTTCAGGCGTTGCGCGGCCTTGGCTTTTTCCTCGTCCAGCCGCTGCTGCGCTTCCTGCTGCAGCTGTGCCTTGCGCTGGTCGACCAGTTCCTTGGCGCGGTTGCCGGCGCCGGCGCCGAAGTCGATCTTCCAGCCGATGGCGGTGTAGGGGCCGCTCAGGCGCACGGGCACGGTCAGGCCCTTGAGCTGGTCCATCTCGGGGCCGCCCTGGCCCTGCAGGGTGGGGACCACGGTGGCCTTGACGGTGTAGTCCAGCCGGTCCTCGGCGATGAAGATGTCGCCGGCGCCACCCAGGCGCAGCAGCGGGGTCTTGGCGGACAGGTCGTCGTTGTGCGCCACGCCCTTGTTGATCTTGAAGCTGGCGCCGAATTCGGTGAAGTCGGTCTTCTCCTGGGCGCCGGCCTTGCCTTCCTGTGAGCCACCGCCGAGTTTGGCCTTGACGTTGCGCAGGGCGCCGGCGATGTCCAGGCCATTGATGGCGCCATCGCTCAGCTGCACGCCGGCCGTGCCGTTGAGGTTCTTCTTGAACAGGCTCACGGTGTTGCCGCTGGTGCTGACATCCAGCGCCACATTGCCGCGCCCGTCGATGGGCTGCTGGTCCAGCGCGTCTTTCATCAGCGGGCCGATGTTGACGCCGCGCAGGTCCAGCTTGGCCGCCAGAGTTTGGGCGCCCTGGGCATTGGCGGTGAGCACGCCGTTCACGCCGCCGCCGTAGAGCGTGGCCGTCAAGGGATTGAGTTCGGCCTTGCCGCCCTGGGCCTTGAGCTGCAGGCGGATGCTGGCCGCACGCAGGTTCATGATCTTGAGGGAGGCGATCTTCAGCGTGCCGCGTGCATCCAGCGCACGCAGAGGGGCGAGGTCGATGACGGCTTCAGGGCCCGCCGGGCCGCTGCCGGTGGCTGCTGCCGGCTTTTTACTTGGGGGCAGGTAACGATCGGCATCGAGTTCGCCTGCGGCGATGTCGAAGTCGATGGCCGGCTGGGCAAAGCGTTTCACGCCGGCCTTGATGGCCAGGCTGGTGCTGTCGAGCTGGCCGTCGAGTGCCAGCTGAACCGCTTCGCGCGCGAGGTCGACCGAGGCCTGACCCTGCAGCTTGAGCGCCAGCGTGCCGCCAGCCGGGTTGGGGGCCGCCACTTCAAGTGTGAGCGCCGTCAGCTTGAGCGACTGGGGGGAGGCTTCGACGCTGGCCAGGCCCAGCTTGACCTGCAGATCGCGTTGGCCGGCTGCGGTGCCGCCCAGGCTGGCCTTGACATTGTCGAGCTGGAGCTTTTGCTGCGCGAGCTGGGGCGTGAAGTCGCTCTTGACGCCCAGTTGCAGGGCCAGCGGCGGGTTCGTGCCCTGCACGTCGGCACTGAAGTCCAGTGTGCTCTTCCTGCCGTCGGCGATGGGGCCGGTGCTGAAGTTCAGTCTGGAGACGCTCAGGTGCTGGCCGCTGGCGTTGTCGCGGTAGTCCAGACTTGCGTTGGTGATGGCAATGCCGCCAACCTGGAGCAGGGGTATGGCGCCCGAGGCTTCAGCCTTGCCGGTGTCCGGCGCGGCTGCCGCCTTGTCGCCCCGGGACAGCAGGTCGTCGAAGTTGAATCGGCCCTGGCGGTCACGCTGCAGCTTGACGTTCAGGCCGTCGACCAGCACGCGGTCCACCTCCACTTTTTTGGAAAACAGCGGCACCAGAGCCACCGAGACCTTGACCTGCTGGGCGGCCGCGAAGACCTGATCGCTGCGCGCTTCGGACAGGGAGATCTGGCCCAGGTCGGCGCCGATGCGCGGAAAAAGGGTGAGCCGGATCTCGCCGGGAATGGACAGGGTGCGGCCGGTCTGCTCCTTGACCAGCTTGATGATCTCGGGCTTGTGGTCGTTGGGGTTGAAGGTGGCGACGATGAAGGCCACCACGCCCACCAGCAGCACGACGATGGCAGCAAGGGCGATGAGGATGATTTTGAGGGGCTTGTTCATGTCAGGGTCTCGGAGCTTGAACTGTGCGTGACAGGATAACGCAGCACGTCCTGGGTGTCTGTACTCAAAGCCTGCCGTCGCGTGCCAGCCTGGCGGCCAGTTCGCTGAGTGCGGCGTAGGCGGCGCCGGCCTGCGTATCCCACTGGGTGATGGACGCGCCCTGACGCTGTACCAGGGCCGTGTCGCCGCGCGCGGCCGGGCCGGTCAGCGCACCGGCCGGCCCCAGGGCCAGCAGGTTGTCCACGGCGTTGCGCAGCAGCGTGGCGCGCAGCTGCGGCAGCAGTTCGGGCGGCACGCCGCTGTCCAGCCACAGCGCTTCGGCCGTGGCCTGCAGCACGGGCAGGAAGTTGGTGGCGAAGACCGCTGCGGCGTGGTAACGCAGCTTGTCGGCGGAGGGCAGGGTGAAACAGCGCGCCCCGATACGCTGGAACAGCGGCTCCAGGACAGCAAGGGTGGCGGCCTGGCCTTCGAGCGCGCAGGGTGTGCCGGCAAACTGCAACACGGCCTGGGCCGGCGTGGCAAAGCTCAGGATGCAGTGCGCGCTGGCGACCTGCCAGCCCGCGGCCTGCAGGGGCGCGAGTTCGGCGGCAGCCAGCGCACCGCTGGCGTGGAAGGCGATCGACGGCGGCAGGCCCGCAGCGGCCAGGGCCTGCGCGCTGGCCGCGATCTGCCGGTCCGGCACGGCGATCAGCCAGTAGTCGGCGGACCGCATGTCGTCCAGGGCGGCGAGCGGGCGGCCGGCTCCGATGAAGTCCACCGCGGCCTGCGCGCTGGCCGGCGAGGTGGTCAGCACGTCCTGCACCTGCAAGCTGCCCAGGCCGTGCCACAGGTGGCCCAGGGTCTTGCCCACCCGTCCGGCACCGAGCAGGTTGAGCGTGGGCAGAGGCATGGTGGTCTTCAGACCAGGCCGAACCAGCCCAACACGCCGCCGATACCCAGCAGCCACAGCAGGTGCAGGCGTGTGCGCCAGACGATCAGGGCGCTCAGCGCAGTGACCAGCCACAGGGGCCAGTCGCGGGCCGGGTCGCCGTGGGCCCGGGCCAGGATCCAGCCGGTGGCGATCAACAGGGCGATGACGATGGGCGCCATGCCCAGCTTGAAGGCGCGCACGGCGCGCAAGTCGCGGTTCTCATGGCTCCAGCGCGAGGTGACGTAGACCAGGATGGTGCTGGGCATGATGATGCCCAGCATGCAGACCAGCACGCCGAACAGCGCCCAGCCCAGCCCCCCGGCATTGAGCCCGACATGCCAGCCCAGCAGGGCCACGAACAGGATGTTGGGCCCGGGCGCGGCCTGGGCGATGGCGATGGACGAGGTGTACTGGGGATCGGTGAGCCAGCCCTGCTGGTCCACCAGGAAGCGGTGCATGTCGGGCGCCGTCGTGATGCCGCCGCCCACGGACAGCAGCGAAAGCGTCAGGAAGTGCGTGAAGAGATAGAGCCAGTCGCTCCAGCCCAGGTCCAGCATCGGATTCATGCGCGTGCCTCCCGGCCCAGCAGGCGGTAGGCGAGCACACAGGCCACACTGCCCAGGCCCAGCAACACATAGATCAGCGGCCAGCGCAACAGGGCCACGGCAATGAAGCCCAGCAGACCCAGCACGCTGTTCAGCGCAATGCCCATGACGCTGTTCTTGAGCGAGGATGCCAGCCGCAAGCCGGTGGCCACGACCAGGCCTGCCGCCACCGCGCCCATGCCGCGCAGCGCGCCGATCACACCCGGATGGCTGGCGAACTGGGCGTACAGCAGGGCCAGTGACAGCACCACGACCAGGGGCGCGGTGAAGATGCCGGCCAGCGCCGCCAGCACGCCGGGCACGCCGAAGTGGCGCCCGCCGATCATGACGGCCAGATTCACCACGTTGGGGCCGGGCATGATCTGCGCCACGGCCCATTCCTCGACGAACTCCTCGTTCGTGAACCAGCGTTTGCGCTCGACCAGTTCGCGCTGGGCCACGGCCAGCACGCCGCCGAAACCCTGCAGGGCCAGCACGGTGAAGGAAACGAAGAGATCTGCCAGGGATTTGGGGTGCGTGCGTTCGACGCTGCGGGAAGTGTCAGCCATGTGTCGATTATCGGGCCTCTTGTCCTGCAAACGCTTGACGGGCGGCAGGGCTTTACCCAAGATCGGTCGCATGTCCCAAACCGTTCCCCAGTTGATCGTCGGCCAGCTGGCCTTTCCCGAATCGCCGCGCTGGCATGACGGCGCGCTCTGGTTCTCCGACTTCTACACGCACCAGGTGCAGCGCCTGGGACCGGACGGGCGTTGCACGACGGTGACGGCCGTGCCGGGCCAGCCTTCGGGCCTGGGCTGGCTGCCCGACGGCCGCCTGCTGGTGGTGTCCATGTGCGACCGGCGCCTGCTCAGACTGGACGGCGAAACGCTGGTCGAGGTGGCGGACCTGTCGGGCCTGGCGCCGTTTCACTGCAACGACATGGTGGTGGATGCCCGGGGGCGCGCCTATATCGGCAACTTTGGCTTCGACTTCCTGGCGCGGGCCGAACCGCGGGCGACGACGCTGATTCTGGTGACGCCCGATGGACGCCCCCGCGTGGTCGCCGATGAGCTGATGTTTCCCAATGGCTGCATCATCACCCCGGATGGAGGCACGCTGATCGTGGCCGAAAGCTACGCGGCGCGCCTGACTGCCTTCGACATCGCCGACGATGGCGCCCTGGGCGGGCGTCGCACCTGGGCCGCCTTGCCCGGCAGCAGCCCCGACGGCCTCTGTCTCGATGCCGAGGACGCCGTCTGGCTGGCCTCGCCGGCCAGCCGCGAGGTGCTGCGCGTGCGCGAGGGGGGTGAGATCACGCACCGCGTGCCCATGCCGGGGCAGCCTGTGGCCTGCATGCTTGGGGGAGCGCAGCGGCGCACGCTCTACATCCTCTCGGGCAAGGTGAAGGTGACGCCGGAGCAATCGTGCGAGATGCGCACCGGCACCATCCATGCGATGCCGGTCGAGGTCGCCGGGGCAGGGCGGCCCTAGTACTGCGCCCCAGAAGTATCGAAACATGAAAGCGCGCCTTCGCGCGCAGGGCCGCGTTGCAAATCCTCGCCATAGCGAAGGCTAGGGCTGTGGTTTGCGCCTGGCCCTGCGCACGAATTCATCGCTTTCATCGCTTTCATCATGCTCCTCTACCTCTGGGGCGCAGTACTAGAACTTGCGCCTAATTCCGGGCGTAGTTGAGCTGGAAGCCGGTGACGCCGTCGAAGCGCGCCATCTCGTGCGAGAGCTCGGAGATGGGCATCATGCGCTGACGGTTGCGTGCCACGGCCACGAAGGACCACTGGAGGATGTCGTCTTCGAGCTCGATGGCGATGGTGCCCGAGGCGATGTCGTAGCCGCGGGCCTCGGCCATCTGGCGCAGGGCGGGTTCGCTGGGCAGGAAGCCGGGGCGGAAACGCAGGGTGACGGCCACGGCCTGACGCGATGGGAGCCAGGTTTCCAGCCGGGAGATCCACATCATGGAGAAGGCCGACAGCGCGGCCAGGGCGATGGCCGCCGCATAAAAGCCGACGCCGACCAGGATGCCGATGACCGAAGCCGCCCAGAGCGAGGCTGCCGTGGTCAGGCCGCTGATATTGAAGCCCTCGCGCATGATGACGCCGGCGCACAGGAAGCCGATGCCGGTCACGATGCCCTGGATCACGCGGCTGGTGTCGGTGGCCGTGCCCAGCAGGAAGTTGCCGCCGAACCAGGCCGAGGAGTAGCCGCCAATGACGGTGAGCGCAGCGGAGGCCATGCAGACCAGGCCGTAGGTGCGCATGCCGGCCGCGCGGCCGTGGTAGGCGCGCTCGTAGCCGACCAGCAGGCCCAGCAGCAGGGCACCAAAGAGGTTGAAGAGGACCAGAACATTGGTCTTGATCATGGGGATCGACCAGAAGCTGGCGAGGGTGTCGAAGGTGGGCATGGTGTGGTGGTCGAATCGGATGGCGTGAAACCATTCTGCGCCCGCATGGCACAGCTGCCAAGCAACTGATCCCCCCGGCGCCCCGCTGGTATTGCCAAAAACGTACACTCCAAGGTTGCCTGCCCTGCCCATGAACGCTCCTGCCGACGTCTCCCTCTTTCCGCGTGCCGCCAAACCGCTGACCAGCTACCGCAAGTACTGGGCCGCGCGCTTCGGCACGGCCCCCTTCCTGCCCATGAGCCGTGCCGAGATGGACAAGCTGGGCTGGGACAGCTGCGACATCATCCTGGTCACGGGCGACGCCTATGTGGACCACCCGAGTTTCGGCATGGCGGTGATCGGGCGCGTGCTGGAGGCGCAGGGCTTCCGCGTGGGCATCATCGCCCAGCCCGACTGGCAGAGTGCCGACCCCTTCAAGGTGCTGGGCAAGCCCAACCTGTTCTGGGGCGTGACCGCGGGCAACATGGATTCCATGATCAACCGCTACACGGCGGACCGCAAGATCCGCAGCGACGACGCCTACACCCCGGGCGACGTGGGCGGCAAGCGACCGGACCGTGCGGCCATTGTCTACAGCCAGCGCTGCCGCGAGGCCTATCCCGAGGTGCCCATCGTATTGGGCGGTATCGAGGGTTCGCTGCGTCGTATCGCCCACTACGACTACTGGAGCGACAAGGTGCGCCGCTCCATCGTGGTGGACAGCAAGTGCGACCTGCTGCTCTACGGCAATGCCGAGCGCGCCCTGGTCGAGGTGGCGCACCGTATCGCAGCGCGCGAGCCGGTGCAGAACATCACCGATGTGCGCGGCACGGCTTTCGTCCAGCGCCACAGCCCCGAAGGCTGGTTCGAGATCGACTCGACCGAGGTCGACACCCCGGGTCACGTCGAAGAGCACATCAACCCCTACCAGACCACTTCCGAGCAGGCCGCGGCGCAAGGCCAGTCCTGCAGCAAGGAAGAGGGCGGTGCCGCGCCGGTGCTGCCGGCCATCCAGCCGCTGACCTTCATGGCCAACCCCGCGCTCAGCGGCAAGGGCAACATCAAGCGCCTGCCGCGCGAGCGCTGCGTGATCCGCCTGCCCAGCTACGAGCAGGTCAAGTCAGACGCTGTGCTGTATGCCCACGCCAACCGCGTGCTGCACCTGGAGACCAACCCCGGGAATGCGCGCGCGCTGGTGCAGGCGCACGGCGAAGGCACGACCGCGCGCGACGTCTGGATCAATCCGCCGCCCATTCCGCTGACCACGGCCGAGATGGATGTCGTGTTCGGCCTGCCGTACGCGCGCAGCCCGCACCCGGCTTATGCCGATGAAAACGGCAGCCATGACGGTGCGACCAAGATCCCGGCCTGGGAGATGATCCGCTTCAGCGTGAACATCATGCGCGGCTGCTTCGGCGGCTGCACCTTCTGCTCCATTACCGAGCACGAGGGCCGCATCATCCAGAGCCGCTCCGAGGATTCCGTGATCCAGGAGATCGAGGACATCCGCGACAAGGTCACGGGCTTCACTGGTGTCATCTCCGATCTGGGCGGCCCCACGGCGAACATGTACCGCATCGGCTGCAAGTCGCCCGAAATCGAGGCCGCCTGCCGCAAACCCAGCTGCGTCTACCCCGGTATCTGCCAGAACCTGAACACCGACCACAGCGCGTTGATCCACATGTACCGGCGCGCGCGTGCGCTCAAGGGCGTGAAGAAGATCCTGATCGGTTCCGGCCTGCGCTACGACCTGGCCGTGAAGTCGCCCGAGTACGTGAAGGAGCTGGTGCAGCACCACGTGGGCGGCTATCTGAAGATCGCGCCCGAGCACACCGAGGGCGGCCCGCTCTCCAAGATGATGAAACCCGGCATCGGCAGCTATGACAAGTTCAGGCAGATGTTCGAGAAGTTCAGCGCGGAAGCGGGCAAGAAGCAATACCTCATTCCCTACTTCATCGCGGCCCACCCGGGCACCAGCGACGAGGACATGATGAACCTCGCGCTCTGGCTCAAGAAGAACGGTTTCCGTGCCGACCAGGTGCAGACCTTCTACCCCAGCCCCATGGCCACCGCCACCACCATGTACCACAGCGGCCTGAATCCGCTCAAGGGCATCCACCGTGATGAGCGTGGCGAGAAGGTGGACATCGTGCGCGGCGAGAAACGCCGCCGCCTGCACAAGGCCTTCCTGCGCTACCACGACCCCAACAACTGGCCGCTGCTGCGCGAGGCGCTCAAGACCATGGGCCGGGCCGACCTGATCGGCAACGGCAAGCAGCACCTGATCCCCACCTTCCAGCCGCTGACCGACGGCGGCTACCAGAGCGCGCGGCGCAAGAACTCCACGCCGTCCGTCGCCAAACCCGCGGCGAAAACGCCGGTCAAGGGACGCATCCTGACGCAGCACACCGGCCTGCCGCCGCGTGAGACCGGCGGCGCCAAGGCCAGGCCGGCGCGCAAGCCGCGCTGAGTTTCAGGTTGTGGCGAGGGTGTGCAGCGGCAGGTCCAGCCGCTGCGCCAAGGCGTCCAGCGTGCGGCGCGTCTGCTGCGCAAACCAGCTTTCCAGTGTCTTGCGGGTGGCCGGTGCAAGCATGTCGGACGTTTTCAGTCCGGCTGCCGTGCACAGGGCCTGGGCGAAATGCGGCTCCAGGGCCGCCACCGCCACACGGCCATCCTTGCAAGCGTAGACGCGGTAGCCGGCATGGGCGCCGCCCACCGCGCCTTTGGGCGTGGTGAGCCCCCAGCGGCGCGGCTGCGCCAGCCAGGCCGCGGCCTGCGCCAGGGCGACCTCATGCCGTGTGCCCTGACCTTGTGCCTGGCGTTGCAGCAGGGCTTGCAGCACCGCCTCGCTGGCCAGCAGGGCACCGGCCATGTCGGCGAACAGGGTAGGGGGCAGTTCCAGCCCGTTGAGCAGGTCGTTTTCGGCCATATAGGTCAGGTCATGGCCCGGGATGTCGGCCCGGGCGCCCGGCCAGCCGACGATGCTGACCATGTTGAGCGCGGGATACTGTCGAGACAGGCTCTTCCAGTCCAGGCCGAGCTTTTTCAGGGCGGCCGGCCGGAACGAGGTGAGCAGCACGTCGGTGCGCGCCAGTTCCTGCGCCAGCTTGCGCCGGCCCTTGTCCGTCTTCAGGTCCGCCACGACGATCCGGATGCCCTCATGCAGCGCCTCATAGGCTGCAAACGCATAGCTTTTCATGGGGTCGGCCGAGCCTGCTGGGGTGGCGGCCGGCGGTTCGACCTTGACGCAATGTGCCCCCATATTTCGCAAGCGGCTCAAGGCGGCCGGCCCCGGCAGATTGAGCGCCAGGCTCAGGACTTTGACCCCTTTGAGCATCTTCATTTTTGAAACCCTTGTTTAATGCAAAATATGATAAATATAGATAAAATACTAATCTCAGGCTAACAGGTAGCCCCATCAGCTCAGGCCCGGCCTGAGGCTGGCCAGGGGTAGTGGGGCGCAAGACGAACCGAGGCGTACGAATGTCAGTGACGGATTCTGTGGCAGGTACATCGATGGAGCAATACGCCAGAGCCTATGGCAGCCTGGCTTTTGCCGATTCGAATGCCGCGCTCGCGCAGCTGGGACGCTACACGGCGGACCTCAAGAAGCTGGTGCGCGACAGGGATGACGTGCTCAAGCAGATCGAGCAGGCGCACCTCAATGCGCTTACGCTGCTGAGCCGCGCCGCTGAATACCGGGACGACGATACTGGCGTGCACATGGACCGTGTCGGGGCCCTGTCCCAGTTGCTGGCACAGCTGATAGGCCGCGCCGAAAGCGAGGCGCACATGATCCGTGTGGCTGCGCCCATGCATGACATCGGCAAGATTGCCATCCCGGACGCCGTGCTCAAGAAGCCCGGCGGCTACACCCCCGAAGAGCGGGGCATCATGAACGGACATACCGTTGCCGGTGCGGAGATCCTGGGGCAATCGGATATTCCGCTGTTCCAGATGGCGGCCGATGTCGCGCTGACGCACCACGAGTGCTGGGACGGCAGCGGTTACCCGAATCAGTTGCGCGGTATGCAGATCCCGTGGTCAGGACGGGTGGTGGCCCTGATCGACTTCTTCGATGCCCTGACCATGGACCGTGTTTACCGCAAGGCCTTCAGCGACGAACAGGCATTGAACATGATGAACGTCCAGCGGGCGAAAAAATTCGACCCCGAAATGCTGGATATCTTCATCAACAACGTCGACAAGTTCATCCACCTGCGGGACGACATCAATGCGGCTGATCGGGAGCATGGCGCCTTGTTGCGCGCGGATGCCGGCCTGCTGGCGTCGGACATGGGCCTGTGATGCACGAACCCGCTGTACCGGCCGGTAGCTTGACGCTGGATGCAGACCAGCTGGACAGGATTTTTCCGTTTCACCTTCAGCTTGACCCTGGCCTGCTGGTGCAGGCCGTGGGGCCGAGCCTGCGAAAACTGCTGCCTGACCTGCTCGTCGGCGATCCCTTCGCCCAGCATTTTCTGGTCAATCAGCCGGCCGGCATCGGGACCCTGAAGAACTGGATCGCCAGCGCCGGCGACCTGGTGATCTTCAGGAGTCGCGCGAATTCCGCCGTGGTGTTGCGCGGAACGGTGGAGCCGCTAGGCGACAACGGGCTCATGTTCCTTGTGACAGCGGCCGCGGCGAGTTTCGACAAGATGCGCCAGCTGGGCCTGGGGCTCAAGGACTATGCGTTGTACGACTCCGTGGCCGAAGTGCTGCGCAGCAGCAGCGGCCAGCACCCGGACATGATGGAGCTGCGCGTGCAGATCGAGCAGCTGCGCGCGATTGTCGAGCTGGGCGATAGCGGGGTGCTCCATGCGGGCCCGAGCGGCAACGTCGAGCATGTCAACCGCACGCTGTGCGAGATGTTCGGCATCGACGAAAGCCGGATCGCCGGTCTGACGCTGGATGCTTTCGAAAAACACCTGGGCGAGTTGCTGGCACCCGAGGAGTCGCGGCGCCAGCCGATCTCTGCGCTGCTCGATGCCGTGCTGGAGAGCCAGGGGCAGGCCGCCGCGGTCAAGCACACGCGGACCCTCCATCTGGTCTCACCGCGCCGCGTGACCCTGCTGATGAGCCTGACGCTGACCAGCAGGCGCGACATCGTGCTCTATTTCCGCGACATCACCAGCGAGACTGAGGTCGACCGCATGAAGAGCGAATTCCTCTCCACGGCCGCCCACGAACTGCGTACCCCGCTGGCCAGCATCTTCGGTTTTGCCGAGCTGATGATGACGCGCAAGATGGCGCCCGAGCAGTTGCAGGAACTGCTGGGCACCATCCATCGCCAGTCCCGGTTGCTGATCAACCTCATCAACGAGTTGCTCGATCTTTCGCGTATCGAATCGCGCCAGGGCAAGGACTTCCACCGGCAGTACTGCCGGGTCGGCACCATCATCGACCAGACCATCAAGGGCCTGCTGATCAAGCATGACAAGCGTCAGGTCAAGCTGCACATGCCGCATGGGGCCGAGGCCATCATGGTCGATCCAGAAAAGACGCAGCAGGCCTTGCTCAACGTGCTTTCCAACGCCTTCAAGTATTCGCCCCATGGCGGGGACATCACGCTGGAAACCGTGCTCAAGGAAGAGGGAAGCGATCGCTTTGTCGGGATCCGCGTGACGGACCAGGGCATGGGCATGACGACCGAACAGCTGGCCCGGGTCTTCGAGCGTTTCTGGCGGGCCGACCCCTCCGGTGCCATACCTGGCACCGGCCTGGGCATGAGCCTGGTGAAGGAGATCACCGAGCTGCAGGAGGGGCGTGTGCAGATCGAAAGCATGCCCCAGCAGGGGACCGCGGTGACGCTGTGGTTCCCGCTCACCGCCGATTTCGTGCTGTCGCGTCCCTCCGATCTTCAGGATCCGGGGATGGCCGCCTGAGTGGTTTTTCCGGCGCCGCTGGCTAGAATGCCGTCAATGCCGGAAAAATTAAAAATGCCATAAATGAGAAAAATCTCCAGCAACGACGAACTGATGACCACGCGCGAGGCCGGTGAGGTGCTGGGCGTGGCCGTGCGCACCGTGCAGTTGTGGGTGGAGTCCGGTGTGCTGCCTGCGTGGCGAACCGCCGGCGGGCATCGGCGCATCGCACGCAGTGCCGTGGACCGGCTCCTGGCTGAGCGCGCGCAGGTGATCGCTCAGCCGCCGTCGCTGAAGAACGACGGTGACCATGATGCCGGACGGGCGCTCAGGCTGCTGCTGGTGGAGGACGATCCCGATCTCCTGCGCCTGTTTTCCCTGATGGTCCAGGGCTGGGATTTCCCGGTCGAGCTGACGACGGCGGTCAACGGTTTCGAAGGGCTGGTGCGCATCGGCCAGATTCGCCCCGACATGGTGGTGACTGACCTCAACATGCCGGGCATGGATGGTTTCCAGATGGTGCGCTCGCTCAAGAAGCCGGGCTCCGGTTTTGACGATCTGAACGTCATCGTGGTCACCGCCCTGAGCAAGGGCGACATCAAGGATCGCGGCGGCCTGCCCGAGGGCGTGACCGTGTTTCAGAAGCCCGTGCCCTTCCAGGAAATCCAGGCCATGGCCCGGGATTTTCGCAAGCAGGCGGCATCGGCCTGAGACCGGCGCCCTTGGCCGTGTACTGCGCCCGGGCGTGGCGTGGCGGGGCGCGGGGTCTTGCAACGGCCGCAGCGGCCGCCCCTTCAGATGACGGTGGTACCCGAAGGCATCGCGATGTACAGGCGCGCCTGAGTGCCGCGGCCGGCTTCACTTTCGAGTTCAACGTGGCCGTGGTGCAGTTCGGCCACTTCCTTCACCAGACTCAGCCCCAGGCCGGTGCCCGGGATGTTGCCTGTGGTGTCGGCACGGTAGAACCGCTCGAAGGCGCGCGCCAGCTGCTCGGGCGTCATGCCGATGCCCCGGTCACTCACTTCCAGCACGGCGTACTCCCGGTCGTTCTGCACCGTGACTCGCGCCGAAAGGGCTACCTCGCCGCCCTGGGGGGAGTACTTGAAGGCGTTGCTCAGCAGATTGCTGAGGGCCAGTTGCATCTTCTCCGGATCGATCAAGACCGGTACGTCAGGAATGTGGTGGATGCTGACCTGGCGCTCGTTGTCCTTGCGCATCAGGCCCTTGACGCTGTTGAGCACGAGTTCGCTGAGCGGATGTTCGCCGATGTGCAGGTCCAGCCCGCGGCGCGATTCGATGCGCGCAAGATCCAGCAGCTCGTTGATCATCTTGACCAGCAGGCCCGACTGGCGATGGATGGTCGCCAGCATGTCGGCGCGTCGTTCGTCGGTGAACCGGCGCTTGAGCAGCAGCTCGGTAAAACCGAAGATGCTGACCATGGGCGTGCGCAGCTCGTGCGCCGCCGAGGCCAGGAACTCGCTCTTCATGCGGTCGACCTCGTCCTCATGCGTCACGTCACGAAAGTACAAGATGGTTTCTCCGCGGCCGGCGATGTTGCGACGGGACTGCGCCTGAACCACACGATGCTGCGGGCGGGTCAGCACGAGACGGGCCTGCCACGGTGTCAATTCATCGTCTTGGCCATCCAGGGCGGGCAGTGGGTGATCAGGATGGCACAGTTCGGCAAGGCTGGTTTCCAGTTCCGCCAGCGTCATTTGTCGTCCGTCCTGCTTCCATGGCAGGCAGGTCATGCGCTCGAAGGCCGGGTTGGCGAACAACATTTCCCCATTGGCGTCAAACAGCACGAAACCGTCCGGGCTGAGGCTGAAGATGGCATCGAGTTGTGCGCTGCGCTCGGCGATGGCCTGCTCCGCTCGCACGCGGGAGGTGACATCGGACACGATGCCGACGAAATTGGTCAAGATTCCTTCAGCTGAACGCACCGGTGAAAGAGAAACCTCGGCGTTGAGCTGGCGCCCATTGGGGAGTTCGTGCAGCAAGGTGATGCTGGTATTTCTCTGCTCCAGGACCGCCAGCTGGAGCTCCCTGAGCCCGGGTTCGCTGCGTTGGTCGTTGCGCAGCAGGTCCATGCTGCGGCCCAGCACCTGGTGCGGGCCCAGACCAGTGATCTTCTGGAAGGCTTCGTTGATGAAGATGATGGGCTGGCTTGCGACCTTGGCGTTGGTGATGAACACGCCGTTGTGGCTGCTCGCCAGCGCGCGCTCATATAGCTCCGAGGTCTCCAGGGCGGCGCGCTCGTCGGTGATGTCGCGCACGATACAGACGTAGTGAAGAGCACTGCCCTGGGGGGTCTGCCCCAGCGTGACTTCGATCGGGAAGAAGGTACCGCCCAGGCGAATGCCGAAAAAGTCTTGACGCACGATGCGGTAGACACGACCGGCTGTGTTCTCCAGCTCGCCGAACAGCTCATGCAGAGTGCCGCTGCCCAGGCCCGGTATGCACTGCTCCAGCGACTGGCCAAGCAGATCACCTTCCTGCACGCCGAAGATGCTGGTCGTGGCCGGATTGGCTGAAATCACGTGGCCGCGGACATCGAGGCTGATGATTGCCACGGCCGCTGTGTTGACGATCACCTGGGTGCGCGCAACTTCCTCCGCCACGTCATGGCTGGCCTTGTTGAGCGCCTGTGCCAGGGTATTGGCTTCCAGGCTGCTTGAATCGATGACCACCTGGCGACCGATCTGGCTGGAAAGGCTGCCGGCGATGGTGGCAAGCTGCTGCAGCGGGCGCAAGGCCCAGTTCAGTATGAGCGGCAGGATGGTCAGGATGGCGGCGATGGTCGCCAACAGGGTGTAGGCGGCGCCCTGCCACAGCTGCTCCTGTTCGAGCCGGCGCTGCGACAGGCTGTAATCGACCCGGACCCAGCCGAGCGGTGTGCGCTGCGCCACACCGATGTTGGCCCAAGCCTGGTAGTCCTCGGCCAGGATCCGCGCCGGAATCGAGCCGTCGGCAGCCGGCGCCGGCAACGCCTCCGTGCCGCCGACGCTGCTGCGGAACTGCCCGCCTTCACGGCGCACCTCGGCCAGGCGGCGTCCGTCGGAGCGGATCACGGCGATGCTGCTCACGCCAGGCAGTCGGGTCACCTGAAGCAGACTGGATTCGATGGCGCCGATGTCGTTGAGGATCATGGCCTCGGTGTTGGCGGAGGCGACCAGCTGGGCCAGCGAGTCGGCCTGTTGCCGGGCCTTCTCCAGAGTTTCGCGATCGATCCGCTGGTAGGACACCAGACCGTTGACGGCCACCATGAACAGCGCCAGAGCCGTCAAAGCCAGCATCAGGACCGTGCGCAGGCTATAGGGGGGCTGCAAGGCTTTGAACAGACTGGAGGCGCGCTGCATGGCGTTCACTGCTTGATGATGTACTTTTCCAGTCCCAGGTGGCTCAGTGGTGCATAGTCCCGCGCGTAGTCGGCCGTCATGGGTTTGGGCATCTGTATCGCTGTCAACATCGGCAGGCGTTGCGGTTCGCGTGCGAAAGCCAGCAGGGTCGTGGTCAGTGCCTGCCGGATCGCCATTGGCACGCGCGGATGCGCAGCGAGCGGATGTGGCGCAATGGCGGGCGTCGCATAAAGGATCCGCATCGCCTGGCTCACTTCGGGGGGCTCCATCTCGTAGGTCGTGCGCACCACGCCGGCGGACGCCGAGTCGCCCGACAGGACCTGGCGAATGGCGTTGCGGTGATTGGAGGCGTAATGCGCATTGAAAGCCACGCCCTTGCGGGCCAGCATGGCGCGGATATAGAGGCTGGCGCCCAGCGCATTGGGTGCCGGAAAGGAGATGCGCTGCCCCTGCAGTTCCTCGATGCGCTGCACCGGACTGTCACGCAGGACCAGCAGCAAGCCTTCGAGTGCGCGCTCGTCGCGCAACAGTGGCAGGTAGCCGTGCGCGCGATTGGCCATGACCATGTGGTAGGGATTCAGGAAGACGACATCGGCCATACCTTGTTCGAACTCCCGTTCGAACATCGCAATCGATGGGTGGATGATGAGCTCGCAAGGCAGTCCCGCCTGTTCAAGGGCTTCAACCAGCGGCTGCCAGTTGCGGTACATCTCGACCGGCGTGAGCTGTGGTACCACTGCCAGCCGCAACCGCGCGCCCTTCTGGAGTGCGTCGCCCGCGCGCGCTAGGCGCGGCAGTGTCAGAGGAACTGCCGCCAACCCCAGGGCGGCGATCAGTGACCTCCGCTCGGCGCAAACAGGGGGCGCTGGTTTGCTCATCGCGGCACCAACCGGTCCACGGTGTCGAGCAGTTCGATCGGGCTGAAGGGCTTGACCAGGTAGGCGTCGCAGCCGGCGGCCTGGCCCCGCTCGATGTCCGTGCGCTGCCCGCGCGCGGTCAGCAGGATCACCTTGGTGGCGTGCTTGAGCACTTCATCGGACTTGATCTTTTCACAGACCTGGTAGCCATCGAGCCCGCCGGGCATCATCACGTCCAGCAGGACCACGGCCGGGCGCAGGTTCTGGGCCAGTCGCAAGGCGTCCACGCCGTTGTCTGCTTCGTGCAGCTGGAAGTCCTCCGATTCCATGGTCATGAGGATGAGTTTGCGGATGTCCGGCTGGTCATCCACGATCAGGGCGTTGCGTTTCATGCTTTCTCCTTCTTGCGACGCGACATCAATTCGGCCAGATCCTTCGCATATCGCTGGGCCTGGGTGATATCGAGGTTGGACTGGCCGCGCATGGGCGCACCGGTCGGAAATTCCATCAGGACCTGTACCGTGTCATCGTCCACGCTGCCCAGGCGGAGCTGTCCGCCGTGCAGGCTGACGATACGCTGAAGCAGCGGCAGCCCGAGCCGGGGGACGGCTTCAGCGTTGCCGGGGGTCACGAAGGGCCGCAGTTCATCCTGGCCGCCAACCTTGAGCTGGCTGACCCCGCGGTTGCGCACGCTCAACAGGACATGTTCGCCCGACAGGGTGAACCTGATTTCCACGGCCAGTTCCTGTCCGCTGCTGATTTCCTTGCGCGAGTGGATCAGGGCGTTTTCCAGGCATTCGTGGAAAGCGCGTGTCAGCAGCTTGCGGTTCCCGTAGATGGGCGGCAGTGTCTGCTTGGGTTCGATGATTTCGAGCCGTACGCCCATCCTGTCGGCGCGGTCGCCCAGTTCCTTGCAGAGTTCGCGCATCAGCGCCACCGGTTCGATGCGGTCGTTGAGATCGAGGACCTCGTTGCCGAAGACCTCGATCAGGTCGGCCAGGCGCATGAGACGCTGTCCCATCGCCTGGACCGCCAGTTCGACACCGGTGGTGCCGCTGCCCGATGGCAGGGTCAGCAGCTGGCGCTGCAGCAGGTGCATGGGGGGCGTCAGTTCGTCACGCAGCAGTTCCATGATGTGCTGCAGCTTCATGTGGCCGGGGGCGGGGCCGATGCTTGCGGCGCCGACGGTGTCGGACATGCCCACGAAGGCGATGTCCAGACCCGCAGGCCCTGACATGAAACTGCCTTCGATCCTGTGCCCGTCGGCCAGCTCGATCTTGGCGGTGTAGGGCAGCTTGACCTTGCCCAGGGTGGCAGCAGCGACCAGGGATTTGATGACGGGGTTGCCGCTCATGGTGTCCACTGGCCGCCCTGGATGCTGTTTCGCCGCCGGGTTGGCGTAGGTCACCAGTCCGCTGACCGCGAAGGTCAGCAGGGGTGCCGGCATGGCATCGAAGAGGGCGTAGACCGAGGGTTGGTGGAAGTTGACGGCCATGGTAGTGAGGGAAGCGATTCCCGCTAAGGTTTTATCAAATATATCAAATTTATTGTATTAAGCAAAATGGAAGATAAAACAACACTGAAATGAGGGGGAATGGGGCCCCAGGCAAAAAAAAGCCCCGCCGAAGCGGGGCTGCAGGGGGTTGCTGAGGTCAGCGGCCGAAGTCCAGCGGCAGGCCCACGTAGTTCTCGGCGATGCTGCGCGAACCCGCTTCGCTGTGGATCAGGTAGTCGAGCTCGGCTTCCTGGAACTTCTGGGCGATCTCGCCCTCGTTCGGGAAGCGGTGCATCAGGCTGGTGAACCACCAGGAGAAGCGCTCGGCACGCCAGATGCGCTTGAGGGCCAGTTCGGAGTAGCGGTCGATGCCGGCTTCGGACTTGTCCTGGTAGTACTCGACCAGACCATTGAACAGGTATTTGACGTCCGTGGCCGCCAGGTTCAGGCCCTTGGCGCCCGTGGGCGGAACGATGTGGCCGGCGTCACCGGCCAGGAACATGCGGCCAAAGCGCAGCGGCTCGGTCACGAAGCTGCGCAGCGGGGCGATGCTCTTCTCGATGCTGGGGCCGGTGACCAGCTTGTCGCGGGCCTCGGGGTCCAGGCGCAGGCGCAGCTCCTGCCAGAAGGCTTCATCAGACCATTCCTCGACCTTGTCGGTCAGCGGCACCTGCAGGTAGTAGCGGCTGCGGGTCTCGCTGCGCATGGAGCACAGCGCGAAACCGCGCGGGCTGTTCGCATAGATCAGTTCCTCGTGCACGGGCGGCGTGTCCGACAGCAGGCCCAGCCAGCCGAAGGGGTAGACCTTTTCATACTCGCGGATGGCGCTGCGCGGTGCGCTGGCGCGGCACACGCCGTGGAAGCCGTCGCAGCCGGCGATGAAGTCGCACTGGATCTCGTGCGTCTTGCCGTCCTTTTCGTAGGTGACGCGCGGGTTCTTGCTGTCGAAGTCGTGCACCTGCACGTTGGCGGCCTCGTACACCGTGGTCAGGCCGGCGGCGGCGCGCGCGTCCATCAGGTCCTTGGTCAATTCGGTCTGGCCGTAGACCATGACGTTCTTGCCGCCGGTCAGCTTGTTCATGTCGATGCGGTGGCGCTCGCCCTTGAACAGCATGTCGAAGCCGCCGTGCACCAGGCCTTCCTTGTGCATGCGCGCGCCGACACCGGCTTCGTCCATCAGGTCGATGCAGACCTGCTCCAGGATGCCGGCGCGGATGCGCGTGAGCACGTAGTCGCCGGTCTGGCGCTCGAGGACGATGGCGGCGATGCCGGCCTTGTGCAGCAACTGGCCAAGCAGCAGGCCCGAGGGGCCGGCGCCGATGATGGCAACCTGGGTACGCATGAGGTGCTCCTGTGCGAAAAGACGATGTCCGAGGATAGGCAGGAGTGCTCGGAAATGCATCCCTTGATGTCCGTCAATGCGCGATGATCGCCATAAATGTGCGATCATCGCGCAAACGATGGAATTCCCATGATTGCCAGATCCGACCTGATTGAAGGCATGGCCAAGGGCATGGCGGTGCTGGAGAGCTTCGACACCGAGCGCCAGCGCCTCAACGCCACGCTGGCCGCGCAGCGCGCCGGCATCACACGGGCCGCGGCGCGCCGGCATCTGCTGACCCTGACCCATCTGGGCTATCTGGAGACCGATGGCAGCTATTTCTGGCTCTCCAGCAAGGTGCTGCGTTTTTCCGGCAGCTACCTGGCGTCCTCGCGCCTGCCGCGCGTGTTCCAGCCCGCGCTGGAGCGACTGGCGGCGCAGACCGGCCAGGCCTATTCGGCCGTGGTGTCCAACGGCGACGAGGTGGTGATCGTGGCGCGCAGCAGCGATGTGCGGCGCAGCGCCGCCGATGGCCTGCCGCAGCTCATGGCCTATGGCCTGCACCTCGGCGCGCGTCTGCCCGCCCATGCCACCTCGACCGGGCGCGTGCTGCTGGCGGCCTTGCCGCGTGCGGAGTTCCAGGCCTGGATGAAGGGGCGCCTGCTGGAACGCCTGACCCTGCACACCGTGACCGAGGCGCGACAGTTCCGTGCCCTGATCGAGCAGGTGCGGCGCGACGATTTTTGCCTGAGCAGCGAGGAGCATGAACTGGGCGTGCATGCCCTGGCCGTGCCGCTGCGCAACCTGCAGGGCCGCACCGTGGCGGCCCTCAATGTGGTGGCTTCGACGGCGCGAATGTCCGGAGCCACCCTGCAGCGCGAACTGCTGCCCATGCTCTGGGAAGCGGCGCGGGAAGTGCGCCCGCTGCTCTGAGAGCCCGTGAACGGGCGCCATGAACTGTGTGCAATTGCAACAATCCGCATCCGGCGGCGCTGGCGCGCCGGGCTTGCGGTATAAATTGGAAAAGGTATTCTGCTGGCCTGATTTAAATCACACACAAGGAGTCCCCATGAAACGTCTGTCCCTCGTCATTGCCCTGGCCTTTGTCTTGCCCAGCGCCTGGGCCCAGCTCAAGCCCTGCGACGAACTGAAGGCCGAAATTGCTGCCAAGATGGACGCCAACGGCGTCAAGAACTACACGCTGGAGATCGTGGCCACCGATCAGGTCGGCGACCGCAAGGTGGTGGGCAGCTGCGAGGGTGGCAGCAAGAAGATCGTCTACGTGCGCAACTGAGCTGCCGTCGCTTCGACATCCGATCGCCGCCAGGCCGATGGCGGCGATTTTTTTTGCCGGACGGATTTGCTGCTTACAAATCCACACCAAGTCGATACCGGCGCTGCGCATGGCGTTGCAGAATGGCGCGGACCATGTTTTCCCTCTTTCACAAGCACAGGGGCGCCAGCCCGGAGACCATCAGCCACCATTCCATGCTGCCGCATCGCATGAACCTGGAGGAGCGCAAGGCTTTCCGGCGTGAACTGCTGGACCGGGTCATACGGGAGAGCCTGCTGGCGCTGGAGGTGTCCGCTGGCATGTACCGCCTGCGCACCATGCCGCTGGACGCGCGCCATCACCGCTTCGTCGCCATGATCGATGTCGGCCGGCATTTCCAGCCTCGACGTGCCGGGCGCGCTTGGGATGATCCCGAGACCGAACGCTGGATCCGCAAGTGCGCCTATGAGCGCTTCGGCCTGCTGCTCGAGGCCATCTACTGGCGTACCGGCGACGCCTCGGGATCCTCCCGATCGATGGCCATGTCCACTGCCGCGCCGGCGCATCGGTATTACCAACTGGTGTCGGAAGAGGAAAAACAGGCCCTGATGGAGGCCATCCGGCAGGGCAGCGAATTGCCCGTGCTGCATGTGGGCGACTGGGAGTACCAGACCGATATGGCGCCGCTGGATGGCCCCGGATCGCAGCGCGGGCCCTGAGATGAGGCCGTGGTTTGCCTGGGCTCAGTCCAGCGCCATCGCCGGACGCGTGCGGTAGAACTTCAGGGGCACGACCCCGGCCTCGCGTGCGGCCTGGTTCAGCACCGATTTTTTCATCTTGCCCACCACGTGCATCTCGCAGGGTTTGCAGTCGAAGCGCAGCGTGAGTTTTTCCTTGCCGTTGATCAGGGTCAGCGGTTCGGCGCGCACCGTGCCCTGCACACCGGTCACGCCCTTGGCCTGCTTGGGGCACAGGCTGAGCGAGAAGCGCACGCAGTGCTTGGTGATCATCAGGCTGACCTCACCTTCTTCTTCATGGCTTTCGTAGGCGGCGGCGATGACCTTGACGCCGTGCTTCGCGTAGAAATCGCGCGCCTTCTCGTTGAACACGTTGGCGAGGTAGCTGAGCGTGTCTTCAGGGTAGGGCGCGGGCGGCTCCACGGGCTTGGCACGCGGCGGGCGCATGTAGGCGGCGGCACGCGCGGCTTCCAGCGCGGCCACGGCGTCGCGGCGCAGGGCGTTGAGCGTGGAGGCGGGGATGAACCAGGTTTGTGCCAGGTCCAGGGTGATGGCGATCGGTTCGAAGAGCGTGGCGCCAAAGCGCCCCAGCTGTTCGCGTAGCGTGGCCTCGGCCTGCGCGGCGTTCTTGGCCGGCGCTCTGGCGGCGACGACGCTGGCCTGGCCCGCATGGCCGTCCTCGTCCATCAACTCCAGGGCAAAGCCCGTGACGGTTTCCTGCAGCTTGGCCCAGACACCGATGCGGCGCTCGCTGGATTTCTTTTCCATCAGCCGTACCCAGTTCATGTCGCGGTTGCGGTTGAGTTCGGTGCCCTTGCGCAGGTCCTTGAAACCGGCCATTGGGTCTTTCGGGTAGACGCGCCACTGGTCGACCGCCAGCGGGCCGGCCGGCTCGGCCCGGTTGATGGCCAGGCCCACCAGTTCCTTCTGCAGGTCGTAGTAACACAGGCCGTCGCCGTTGTGCAGCACGGTGCCGGGTTCACTTACCGTGAGTTCCACGAAATCGGGGCCGACCTTGCTCACGTAGCCCAGGTGCCGGCCCGGGTTCTTGGGGGTGTCGAAGGCGCCGATGTCCTCCTTGCGACCCTGTACGAAGTAGTCGGTGAACTCGCGGTTGAAGTTCTGGTCCGGATCGGGCGTGAAACTGAAGGTGGTGCGGCCGCTGGAGGCCCGGGCCAGCTCGGGGCGCTGCTCCAGCAGCTCGTCGAAGAGCTTGCGATAGTGGGCGGTGATGTTCTTGACGTAGGCCAGGTCCTTGTAGCGCCCTTCGATCTTGAAGCTGCGGATGCCGGCGTCCACCAGCGTGGCCAGGTTGGCGCTCTGGTTGTTGTCCTTCATCGAGAGCACGTGCTTGTCGTGGGCCACGAAACGGCCCTGGCTGTCTTGCACCTGGTAGGGCAGGCGGCAGGCCTGTGAGCAGTCGCCGCGGTTGGCGCTACGCCCCGTGTGGGCGTGGCTGATGTAGCACTGGCCGCTGTAGGCGACGCACAGGGCGCCGTGCACGAAGAACTCCAGGGTGCAACGCGCCGGGTCGATCTGGGCGCGGATGGCCTGGATCTGCTGCAGCGTCAGCTCGCGCGCGAGCACGATCTGGCTCAGGCCTGCGTCCTGCAGGAAACGGGCTTTTTCGGGGGTGCGGATATCGGTCTGGGTGCTGGCGTGCAGCTGGATGGGCGGCAGGTCGATCTCCAGCAGGCCCATGTCCTGGATGATCAGGGCGTCGACGCCCGCGTCAAAAAACTGCCAGGCCAGCTTGCGCGCCGGCTCCAGCTCGTCGTCGCGCAGGATGGTGTTGAGCGTGACGAAGATGCGACTGTTGTAGCGGTGCGCGTGCTGCACCAGGCGGGCGATGTCCTGCACGGCGTTGTCGGCCGAACTGCGCGCGCCGAAGGAGGGGCCGCCGATGTAGATGGCGTCGGCGCCATGGTTGATGGCCTCGATGCCGATGTCGGCGGTACGGGCCGGAGACAGGAGTTCGAGCTGATGTTCGGGCAGGGACATACTTCCGATTATCCCAGCAGCAGCCCGCTTTCAGAAGGCAGGGGGACGCGCCCCCTGCGGGTTCAGGGCGCCGCCGGGGCGACGGCCGCGCCTTCGATCTTGTGGCGCTGCAGGGCCTGGGCCACGAAGCCGCTGGCCTTCATCTCCTCGACGAAGCCGCGCAGATAAGCCACACCGGCCTCGCCGCGCACCCGTGGCGTGCCCATGGCCTGGTTGATGACCATGAAGCGACCGTCGAGCAGGCGCAGGCCTGGCACGCGCTTGGCATCGGCCTCCAGCTGCTGCTTGACGCCGGCGGCGACCTCGAGGTTCTGGGCGAGGAAGAAGTCGACCACGGCGGGGGAGGTCGGCGCGCGCTCCAGGGTGGCCTGTTTGATCTCGCGGGTCAGGTACAGGTCATAGGCGCTGCCCTTGCCGACGGCCACGCGGATGCCCGGGCGGTCCACCTCCTCGTTGCGCCGGATCGCGGAGCCCTGGCGCACCAGGTAGGCGCCTTCGATGACCACGTAGGCCGCGCTGTACAGCACGTCCTGGCCGCGCAGGGGATCGATGGCCACGAAGGCGATGTCGACCTTGTTGGCCTTGAGCGCGTCCACGACCGCACCGGCGGAAGTGAAGGTGACCAGTTCCAGCTTCACGTCCAGGCGCTTGGCCAGTTCACGCGCCAGATCGACGGAGACCCCTGCGGGCTGGCCGGCGGCGTCCTTGCTGGCCAGGATGGGGTTGCCGAAGTTGATGGCAGCACGAAGGGTGCCCTGGGGGGCCAGCGCCTCGCGGGCGGCTGGGGGGATGGTGGAACAGGCGGTCATGAACACGGATGAAATGAGAAAAAGCGCCAGGGCCAGGCCGCGGCGCAGGGGCGGGAACGGCAGGGGCATCAGAAGTCCACCTTCTCACCGGGATTGACCGCCAGCATCTTGCTGGCCTCGTTGCCCAGTGCCGCAGAGAACTCGGCCGTGGTGCCCTTGAGCTGCGGGATGGTGCCGTAGTGGATGGGCAGGGCGTACTTGGGCTTGAGGTAGTTCTTCACCGCATAGGCGGCATCCACCGGGCTCATGACGAAGTGGCCGCCGATGGGGATGAGCAGCAGGTCGGGCTTGTAGTACTCGCCGATGAACTTCATGTCGCCGAACAGGCCGGTGTCGCCCATGTGGTAGATCTTGAAACCGTTTTCCATCTCGATGATGAAACCCACCGGCTCGCCGCCGACCTGCACTTCTTCCTTGGTGGTGGCGGGGTTCTTCCAGGCGTACTCGGAGGAGTGTTCGGCGTGGGTGGCGGTGATCTTCACGCCGTTGGGACCGAAGGGCATGATGGTGCCGCCCTTGCCGAAGCGCGGGGACAGTTCCGCGGGCAGCACGCCCAGGGTGGTCAGGGTCTGGTTCAGGCCGGCCGGGCCGTACATCGGAACCTTGTGCATCTTGGCCAGATCCGGGGCATCGGCCACGTGGTCGAAATGGCCGTGTGTGACCAGCACCAGGTCGACCTTGCCCAGGGCTTCCAGGTTCTTGAAGCTGGCCGGGGTCTTGGGGTTGGTGCGCAGCCAGGGATCGACCACGATGACTTTGCCGCCGGGCGTGGTGATGCGCACGCTGGCCTGGCCCAGCCACAGCACCTCGGTCTTGCCGCTCTGGGCACTCGCGCTGATGGCGCCCAACAGGACGCTGGTGGCGAGGGCGGCTTTCAGTAATTGCTTGAACAAGGGCTGCATGGAGGATCTCCTGGTCTGTGGTCGTTGGGGAAGGGGACTTGCTGCACCGATTGAATACAGGCGACGGGCCGGCGTCAAGCGAGCAAACCCCGCGAGTTTTATCCGGGCCATGAAAAAACGCGGCCCAGGCCGCGTTTTTCCGGGATGCTGCCAGGGTTTATTCGATCTTGGCCTTGGCCTTGAGCTCGTCCTGGAACTTCACCAGCTTCTGCTGGCCCAGTTGCTGGGCGATCTGCGGCTTGATGTCCTCGAGCTTGGGCAGCTGGGCTTCGCGCACGTCGTCCAGGCGGATCACGTGGTAGCCGAACTGGGTCTTGACCGGGGTTTCGGTGATCTTGCCCTTGGGCAGAGCGACCATGGCGTCGGAGAATTCCTTGACGTAGTTGCCGGCTGCCGCCCAGTCCAGGTCGCCGCCGTTGGCGCCGGAGCCCGGGTCCTTGGACTGCTTCTTGGCGATGGCATCGAACTTGGCGCCCTTCTTGAGCTGGGCGATGATGGCCTTGGCTTCGGCTTCCTTCTCGACCAGGATATGGCGGGCACGGTATTCCTTGCCGGCATTGGCGGCGACGAACTTGTCGTACTCGGCCTGGATCTCGGCGTCGGTGATCGGGTTGTTCTTCTGGAAGGTGGTCACCAGGTCACGGATCAGCAGGGAGTCGCGCGTGAACTCCATCTGCGCCTTGAACTCGGGGCTGGCGTCCAGGCCCTGCTTCTGTGCTTCCTGCACCAGCAGTTCGCGGTCGACCACGGCCTTCTTGAGCTCGTCCATCATCTCGGGCGTGATCTGGCGGCCCGAGCGGGCGAACTGCTGGGCCAGCGCATCGACGCGTGCCAGCGGGACGGGCTTGCCATTGACGATGGCCAGGTTTTGGGCCTGGGCCGGAGCAGCCAGGGCGCCCATCAGCGTGGCCAGGGCCAGGGCCGGGAGTATCAGCTTGTTCATCATGAATCCTAGGAAATCGACGGAGAGGTCAGGGGAGGGGAAAACAGGCCCGGGTGCGTTCAGAGCGTTTCGATGGCGATCGCATGCACGCCTTGGGCGATGAAATCTTGCAGCGCATCATACACAAGGCGGTGCCGCGCGACGCGCGGGATATCTGTAAAAAAGGGTGAAGCAATGCGCACCCGGAAATGGGTGCCGTAGGGCGTGCCGTTGGAGCCGGTGTGGCCCGCGTGCGCCGCGCTTTCGTCGATGACGTCGAGCACGCTGGGCTGCAGCTTCTGCTGCAGGCGTTCGGCCATGCGGCCGGCCAGTCCGGACAGGTCCTGTGTCACTGGAGTACCTCCGTGCTGCGTACAGCGGTGCGAGCTTGCTTGAGGCGGTTCTGCGCGGCGCTCATGGCGCTCAGGCCTGGTCGGTCTTCAGGTAGCGCGCGATGTACAGGCCCTGGCCGACGATGAAGATCAGGGGGAAGGCATAACCCCAGAGCTTGAAGTTGACCCAGGCCTCGGTGCTGTAGAAGGCCGCCACATAGCCATTGAGCGCGGCCATGAAGGCGCAGTAGACGATCCAGGCCACGTTCAGGCGCATCCACACGGCATCGGGCAGTTCCAGCTGGCTGCCCAGCAGCAGCTTGAGGTAGTTCTTTTTCATGGCCCACAGCGCGACGGCCAGCGCCACGGCCATGGCGGCGTAGAGCACGGTGGGCTTCCACTTGATGAAGCGGTCGTCGTGCAGGGCCAGAGTCAGCGTGCCGAAGACCAGGATCAGCGCCAGGGTGATCTTCTGCATGGTCTGCAGCTTGCGGTCGATGGCGTACATCAGGCCGGTCTGCAGCACGGTGGCGGCCATCAGCACCGCGGTGGCGACGTAGATGTCGTAAAACTTGTAGGCGCCGAAGAACAGCAGGATGGGGAAGAAGTCGATCAGGATTTTCATGGGGTAAAGACTCGTCTGCCCGCATTATCGGGGCAGGGAAGGCCGCTCAGGGCTTGTGTTCCAGCGCCGCCGAGTTCATGCAATAGCGCAGCCCGGTGGGCGCGGGACCGTCCTCGAAGACGTGGCCCAGGTGGGCGCCGCACTGGGCGCAGACAGTTTCCACGCGCACCATGCCGTGGCTGATGTCGCGGCGCTCTTCGATGGCGTGCGGTTCGGCGGGTTCGGAAAAGCTGGGCCAGCCGCAACCGGCGTCAAACTTGCTGTCGGACTCGAACAGGCGCGCGCCGCAACAGACACAGCTGTAGTGCCCGGGTTTCCAGAAGTCGGCGTACTTACCTGTGAACGGACGTTCGGTGGCCGCGTGGCGCGTGACCTGGTAGGCGACGGGTTCGGCGTGTTTTGCGGCCAGCAGGGCTTTCCACTCTTCGGCGGTCTTCTGGATGGCGTAGCTCATGATGAACAGCTGATCTCTATGGAATTGGCCCAGTCGGGCGGGAAACCGGCCTCGGCCTCATGGCCGGGGTGCTCGTCGTATGGAGTCTCCAGCAAGGCCAGAAGTTTCGCAACGCCGGAAAAATCCTTCTCGCGCGCCTGGCGGATGGCGAGTTCGCCCAGGTGGTTGCGCAGGATGAATTTGGGATTGACCCTGAGCATGGCGGCGGCGGGCTTGCCTTCTTCCCGGGCCAGGCGGGCATCGTAGCCGCGCAACCAGTCGTCCAGGGCCGTGCGGTCCAGGAACAGGTCGCGCACCGGGGTGGCCTGGGCATCGCCCGCGTACTGGCTGAGCCGGCGCCAGAAGATGGTGTGGTCCACACGCTCCTGGGCCAGCAGCTTGAGGATGCCCTCGACCAGGGCCCGGTCCCCGGGCCGTGAGGTGTGCAGACCGAGCTTGGCGCGCAGGCGCGCTTCGAGTTCGGCCGGGAACACGGTTTTGTAGGACGCCAGCGCGGCCAGCGCCAGTTCCTGCTCGCCGATCAGCGGCAGCAGGGCCTGACCCAGGCAGTAGAGGTTCCAGTAGGCGATGTTGGGCTGGCGGCCATAGGCGTAGCGGCCCTGGGTGTCGGAGTGGTTGCAGATGTGCGCCGGGTCGTAGCCGTCCAGGAACTGGAAGGGGCCGTAGTCCAGCGTCAGGCCCAGGATGCTCATGTTGTCGGTGTTCATGACCCCATGGCAGAAACCCACGGCCTGCCACTGCGCCAGCAGCGCGGCGGTGCGTTCGCTGACGGCGTCGAGCAGGGCGGCGTAGGCATTACCAGCGAACTTCTCCGTGCCGCGGCAGGCCGGGTAGTAGTGGTCGATGACAAAGTCGGCCAGCCGGCGCAGCTCTTCGGGCTGGTCGTTGGCTGCAAAGTGCTCGAAGTGGCCGAAGCGGATGAAACTGGGTGCCACGCGGGTGACCACGGCGGCGGTTTCGATTTCTTCCCGACGCACAGGCGCGTCCGAGCCGGTCACGCACAGGGCACGTGTGGTCGGAATCCCCAGGCCCTGCATGGCCTCGCTGCACAAAAACTCCCGGATGCTGGAACGCAGCACGGCCCGGCCATCGCCCATGCGCGAATAGGGCGTGCGCCCGGCGCCCTTGAGCTGGAGCTCCAGGCCGGTATCGGTCTCACCCAGCAGCAGGGCACGCCCGTCGCCCAGCTGGCCGGCCCAGACGCCAAACTGGTGGCCGCTGTAGACCGTGGCGACGCTTTGGCTGCCCGCCAGGGGGCGGTTGCCGCTGAGCGCCTGCAGCAGGTCCCCGGATTCGGTCCAGCCTTCGGGGAGGCCAAGGTCCCGGCCTACGGCGCGGCTCTGGCCGACCCAGTAGGGCGCAGGCAGGGGCTGCGGGGGCAGGGCGGTGTGGAAGGCTGGGCCGAGGGCGGCGTAGCGGTTGACCCAGCCCAGGCCGGACTCGACGGCGGCCTCTGCATCCACGGGAACTTCGCTTGCGACATACATCCGTGCATTGTCACGCAGCGGACTATCTCCGGTCCTGATCAGGGACTTACCCTGTGTGGACAGCCCGTTTGCTTGCGCCATACTGGTAAAGAGAGAGCACAGAACACAAAAGGAGACCTGTCCATGCTCGGATTGATGCAAAACCAGCCGCTGCTGATTTCTTCCCTGATCGACTTTGCCGAACGTCATCATGGTGACGGCGAGATCGTTTCGCGCCGGGTTGAAGGCGACCTCCACCGCTACCAATGGCGTGACGTGGCGCTGCGTTCGCGTCGGGTGGCCAATGCGTTGGATGCTCTGAAACTGAAGTTCAGCGACCGCGTGGCCACGTTGGCCTGGAACGGTTATCGCCATCTGGAACTCTATTTCGGCGTGAGCGGTTCGGGCCGTGTGCTGCACACCTTGAACCCGCGCCTGCACCCCGAGCAGATCGCCTGGATCGCCAACCACGCCGAAGACCAGGTGCTGTGCTTCGACCTGTCCTTCCTGCCCATCATCCAGGCCGTGCACGCCAAGTGCACCACGGTGAAGCACTGGATCGCCCTGTGTGACGCCGACAAATTGCCCAAGGACAGCGGCATTCCCGGCCTGCAAAGCTACGAGGCCTGGATCGGTGCCCAGAGTGACACATACCGCTGGCCCGAGTTCGACGAGAACTCGGCCTCCAGCATGTGCTACACCAGCGGCACCACGGGCAACCCCAAGGCCGCGCTGTACAGCCACCGCTCCACCATCCTGCACGCCTATGCCGCGGCGCTGCCCGATGTGATGTGCCTCAGCGCACGCGACTCGGTGCTGCCGGTGGTGCCCATGTTCCACGTCAATGCCTGGGGCATTCCCTATTCCGCCGCGCTGACCGGTGCCAAGCTGGTGTTTCCGGGGCCAGCGCTGGACGGAAAATCGATATACGAACTGATCGAGGCCGAGCGTGTGAGCTACGCGGCCGGCGTGCCCACCATCTGGCAGATGCTGCTGGGCCACATGAAACCCGGCGGCCTGAAGTTCTCCACGCTCAAGCGCACCGTCATCGGCGGCTCGGCCTGCCCGCCGGCCATGATCACGGCCTTCCGCGAAGAATACGGCGTGGAAGTGCTGCACGCCTGGGGCATGACCGAGATGTCGCCGTTGGGCACGCTGTGCACGCTCAAGAACAAGCACCTGACGATGCCCGAGTCCGAGCAGATGAAGATCCGCCTCAAGCAGGGGCGCGCCATCTACGGCATGGACATGAAGATCGTGGGGGGCGACGGCCAGGATCTGCCCTGGGACGGCAAGGCCTACGGCGACCTGCTGGTGCGCGGGCCCTGGATCCTGCGCGAGTACTTCAAGGGCGAGGGCGGCAACCCGCTGGTCCAGGACGGCTGGTTCCC
This sequence comes from Hylemonella sp. GW821-FHT12C09, assembly GCF_058807395.1. Taxonomy (NCBI): domain Bacteria; kingdom Pseudomonadati; phylum Pseudomonadota; class Betaproteobacteria; order Burkholderiales; family Comamonadaceae; genus Hylemonella; species Hylemonella sp. GW821-FHT12C09. Next base: position 90,962 of record NZ_JBXAQQ010000012.1, read on the forward strand.
CACCGGTGACGTCGCCACCATCGACCCCGATGGTTATATGCAGATCACCGACCGCAGCAAGGACGTGATCAAGTCCGGCGGTGAATGGATCAGCTCGATCGAGGTGGAAAACATCGCCGTGGCCCACCCGGCTGTGGCCATGGCGGCCTGCATCGGCATGAAACACCCGAAATGGGATGAGCGGCCTGTGGTCGTGGTCGTGAAGAAAGCCGGTGCGGAAGTCAGCAAGGAAGAGTTGCTCCAGTTCTACGAAGGCAAGACGGCCAAGTGGCAGATCCCGGACGACGTGATCTTTGTCGATGCCATCCCCCTGGGCGCCACCGGCAAGATGCTCAAGACGCGGCTGCGCGAGACGCTCAAGGACTACAGGCTGCCCGGGACCTGAGCGCCCGCCAGCATGCTGAATGAGCTGCCTGGGTACGATGCTCCGGCCGACTTGGTGCCGGAGTCGCAAAGGCGATAGTTCTAGGGCAATCCCTAGCGCTGCACCCTAGGAATTTGGTTACGCTGCAATGGTTTTGTCAACGAGGAGATTTCAAATGAAGTTCACCACGAAACTTGTGACCGCCGCCGCCATGCTGGCTTTTGCCGGTGCGGCCCTGGCCCAGAAGGGCGAAACCGTGAAGATCGCCTGGATCGATCCGCTGTCCGGCCTGATGGCCCCGGTGGGCAACAACCAGGTGCGCAGCTTCCAGTTCTTCGGCGAGAAGTTCAGCGGCGCGGGCAACCCGGCCGGCGTGAAGTTCGAGATCATCGCCCTCGACAACAAGCTCAGCCCGGCGGAAAGCCTGAACCAGCTCAAGGCCGCCATCGACCAGGGCGTGCGCTACATCACCCAGGGCAACGGCTCTTCGGTGGCCGGCGCGCTGATCGACGCCGTGGCCAAGCACAACGAGCGCAACCCCGGCAAGGAAATCATCTACCTGAACCACTCGGCCGTGGACCCCGACTTCACCAACAGTAAGTGCAGCTACTGGCACTTCCGCTTCGACGCTGACACCTCCATGAAGATGGAAGCCATCACCACCTTCATGAAGGACCAGAAAGACATCAAGAGCGTCTACCTGCTCAACCAGAACTACTCGCACGGCCACCAGGTCGCCAAGTTCGCCAAGGAGCTGATCGCGCTCAAGCGCCCCGATGTGAAGATCGTCGGCGAAGACCTGCATCCGCTGGCCCAGGTGCGCGACTTCGCGCCCTACATCGCCAAGATCAAGGCTTCTGGCGCCGACACCGTGATCACCGGCAACTGGGGTTCCGACCTGGCCCTGCTGGTCAAGGCGGCCAACGAAGGCGGCTACAACGGCAAGTTCTACACCTACTACACCGGCGTGAGCGGTACGCCGACCGCCCTGGGCCAGACCAGTGCCGGCCGCGTCTTCCAGGTGTCCTACAACCACTACAACATGGGTGGTGACATGGGCAAGTGGCAGGCCGAATACAAGGCCAAATTCAAGGACGACTTCTACACCGGCTCGGTCATCCACATCTACAAGGCGCTGGGTGAAGCCATGGCCAAGGCCAAGTCAACCGACCCCGTCAAGGTGGCGGCCGCCCTGGAAGGCCTGAAGTTCAAGAGCTACAACGGCGATGTCGAAATGCGCAAGACCGACCACCAGATGCAGCAGCCGCTGTTCCTGACGGTATGGCAGAAGGCGGACAAGAAGTTCCCGTACAGCCCGGAGAACACCGGCATGACCCTGGCCCTGGTGAAGGAATTCCCGTCCTACGTGTCCAGCACCCCCACCAGCTGCCAGATGAAGCGTCCCTGAGTTTTCCTGACTGCAGCCAGGCATGGGGCCCGATTGTTCTGAAAAGGTCGGGCCCTTTTCATGTCTGACAGGAATGTGTACGTATTGAGGTCTGCCCGGCAGACACGGAAGGTTGTTTCCTGATGGAGTTCTTCATCATCTCCATGCTCAACGGCTTGAGCTATGGGCTCTTGCTGTTCATGCTCAGCTCCGGGCTGACGCTGATCTTCAGCATGATGGGCGTGCTCAATTTCGCCCATGCCAGCTTCTACATGCTGGGGGCCTACATTGGCTACAGTGTGGCCTCTCTGGTCGGCTTCTGGCCCGGACTGATCATGGCCCCGCTGGTGGTGGGTCTGCTGGGCGCGGTGTTCGAGCGCCTCGCCTTGCGCAAGGTGCACAAATACGGCCACGTGCCGGAACTGCTGATCACCTTCGGCCTGTCCTACATCATCCTCGAGCTGGTGCAGCTGGTCTGGGGCCGCACGGCGGTGGAATTCCGCCCGCCCGAGCTGTTGCAGGGCCCGATGTTCACGCTGGTCAACCATGCTGCCGAGGGCATCAGCCTGGTCTGGGGCGTGGCGCCGGCCGAGCTTTGTGCGGCCGCGGCCTGCTCGCCTTTCCCGGCCACGCGCGGTTTCATGATGCTGGTGGCGCTGTTCATGCTGGTGTCCCTGTGGCTCATGCTCACCCGCACCCGCATCGGCCTGGTGATCCAGGCCGCGCTGACACACCCCGAGATGGTTGAATCCCTGGGGCATAACGTGCCCCGCGTTTTCATGCTGGTGTTCGGCGCCGGCGCTGCGCTGGCCGGCCTGGGCGGTGTGATCGGCGGCAGCACCTTCGTCACCGAGCCGGCCATGGCCGGTACCGTGGGCTCCGTCATCTTCGTGGTGGTGGTGGTGGGCGGGCTGGGTTCGCTCTCTGGCGCCTTTCTGGCCTCGGTGCTGATCGGCGTGATCCAGACCTTTGCCGTGGCCTTTGACTATTCCTTCATCACGCTGGCGCAGCAGCTGGGCCTGGAGCTCAGCGCGGCAGCTCGCAACAACTCGGTGCTCAAGCTCACGCTCTCGCAGGTCGCACCCATCCTGCCCTATCTCTTCCTGGTCCTGATCCTGATCTTCCGGCCCAAGGGCCTGCTCGGTACACGGGACGAATGAATATGAAACACCCCCGAAGCGCCTTCGGCGCCTCCCCCTCAAGGGGGCGCAACCAGCGGCCCGGCAAAGCCGGTTCCGCGGTAGCCCTCGGTTTGCATCGTGGTATGCATCCTTCTTTGCTGAAACGTAGTGCCATGGGAATCGCGCAGTGAAGCAGTATTACGAATTCAAGCCCTACAACGTTGGTCGCTGGATCATCTGGGGTCTCTTTGCCCTCTTGCTGCTCTTTGTGCCCAAGCTGTTTACCAGCAGCCTGTCGGTGACCATGCTCTCGCAGATGGGCATCGCCATCATCGCCTGCCTGTCCTACAACATGCTGCTGGGGCAGGGCGGCATGCTCAGCTTCGGCCACGCCGTCTACTCGGGCCTGGGCTCCTACATGGCCATCCATGCCTTGAACATGGTCAGCAAGGGAACCCTGCCCATTCCCGTGAGCCTGCTGCCCATCATCGGCGGCTTCGCCGGCCTGGGTTTTGCCCTGCTTTTTGGCTACGTGACGACACGCAAGTCCGGCACACCCTTTGCCATGATCACGCTGGGCCTGGCCGAACTGGTGTTCGCCATGTCACTGATGTTCTCCGAATTCTTCGGCGGCGAGGCCGGTGTCTCGGGCAACCGGGTCGTGGGCCAGCCCTTCTTCGGCATCAGCTTCGGGCCCGGCACCCAGGTCTATTACCTGATCGCGGTCTACACCTTCGTCTGTGTGGCCCTCATGTTCGCCTTCACGCGCACACCGCTGGGCCGCATCCTGAACGCCGTGCGTGACAACCCGGAGCGGGTGGAGTTCATCGGCTACAGCACGCAGCGCGTGCGTTACCTGGCCTTCATCATCTCGGGCTTCTTCGCCGGCATCGCGGGTGGCCTGGGGGTCATCCTGTTCGAGATCGTCACGGCCGAAGTGGTGAGCGGCATCCGCTCCGGCGCCTACCTGCTCTTCACCTTCCTGGGCGGCGCCACCTTTTTCTTCGGCCCCATCATCGGTGGCGTGCTGATGGTGCTGGCCTCGGTGCTGCTGTCGGAGATCACCAAGGCCTGGCTGCTGTACCTGGGCCTGATCTTCGTGTTCATGGTGATGTACGCCCCTGGCGGCATCGCCAGCCTGATCATGATGAACCTGCGTGTGGCCAGTTTCGGTTTCCTGCGCAAGCTCTGGGTCAGTTACCTGGGCCTGGCCATTTCGGCCCTGGTGCTGCTGGTGGGGGCGGCGGTGCTGATCGAGATGGTCTACCACCTGCAGCTCAATCTTTCCATGGGGCCGGAGTTGCGTTTCATCGGCCTTCCGCTCAACGCGCACAGCCCGGACCACTGGTTTGGGGGCGCCTTCGTGATGCTCACGGGCCTGGGCCTGTTCGAGCTGTGCCGCCGCCACTATGTGCATGAATGGGGCTTGGTCCAGGAAGACATCGAAAAAGAAATCAAGCGGAGGGAAGCGCTATGAGCGGGGCCACGAACATGACCCAACCTGCACTGGAGCTCAAGGCGCTGCGCAAGAGTTTCGGCAAGACGGAGATCATCCGTGGCGTCGATCTGGTCGTGCAGCCCGGTGAACGTGTGGCAGTGATCGGCCCCAACGGCGCCGGCAAGTCCACGCTGTTCAACCTGATCAGCGGGCGTTTCGGCCCCACCAGTGGCGAAGTGCTGCTGCACGGCAAGCGTATCGACGGCATGCGGCCCTACGAGATCAACCGCATGGGCCTGGCGCGCAGCTTCCAGATCACCAACATCTTCCCCAAACTCAGCGTGTTCGAGAACCTGCGCTGTGCCGTGCTCTGGAGCCTGGGTTACCGCTACACCTTCTTCAAATTCCTGGCCGATCTGGAAGACGCCAACGACCGTACCGAGGGACTGCTGGAGATGATCCGCCTGGACAAGAAGCGCGACATCCTGGCCGTGAACCTGACCTATGCCGAGCAGCGTGCCCTGGAGATCGGCGTGACCATCGCCGGCGGCGCCAGCGTGATCCTGCTGGACGAACCGACGGCCGGCATGAGCAAGAGCGAGACCACGCGGTTCATCAAGCTGATCCGCGAAGTGACGGAGGGCAAGACCCTGCTGACCGTGGAGCACGACATGGGCGTGGTCTTCGGTCTGGCCGACAAGATTGCCGTGGTGGTCTACGGCGAGCTGCTGGCCTTTGACACGCCGGAAGCGGTACGCGCGAACGCCCGCGTGCAGGAAGCCTATCTGGGCTCCACCGTGGCCGACTCGCAGGCGGGAGGCCATTGACATGTCTGCATTGCTGAAAGTTGAGAGCCTGCACGCCTTTTATGGCAAGAGCCATGTGCTGCACGGCGTGCATTTCGAGGTGCAGCCCGGCGAGATCGTGGCCCTGCTGGGTCGCAACGGCTCCGGGCGCTCCACCACGGCCAAGGCCGTCATGGGCCTGGTGGACTGCGCCGGCAGCGTGCAGTGGAAGGGCCAGGAGATCCAGGGCAAGAAGGCCTTCGAGATCGCCCACCTGGGCTTGGGCTACGTGCCCGAGAACCGCGACATCTTCCCCGACCTGACCGTGCACCAGAACCTGATGCTGGGTGAGAAAGGCAAGGGGCGCAAGAGCCGCTGGACCTTCGATGACATGTACGCCATGTTCCCGCGCCTCAAGGAGCGCCAGCACACCGAAGCCGGCGTGCTGTCAGGCGGCGAGCAGCAGATGCTCACCCTGTGCCGCACCCTCATGGGCGACCCGGACCTCATCATCATCGACGAGCCGACCGAAGGCCTGGCGCCCAAGATCGTGGAACTGGTGGGCCAATACCTGAAGACGCTCAAGGACCGCGGCATCTCGGTGCTGTTGATCGAGCAGAAGCTGACCATCGCCATGGCCATTTCCGACCGCGCCCTGGTCATGGGGCACGGCAGCATCGTCTTCGAGGGCACCCCCGAAGCGCTGCGCAACGACAGCTATACCCGCAAGGAGTGGCTGGAGGTCTGAAACTTGTGAATAAATCTGCTGCGCGACCCGATTGCCGCGTTGGGCGGTGCTCGCCATCCTCACGTACAGAAGTACGTTCCGGTGGCTGCGCTCCGTCCGCCTTGCCCTCGGGCCGCTCGCTACGATTTCTTTACAAGTTTGGAGCGCTGTGTGCCGGCACAGTGGAGCGCTTGTCCCAGCCGTGACAAACCCTCGTTGCATCGCAACATAAACCTTCTACAATCAAAAATCGAACGATCGTTCGATTTTCTGAACCACCCGAGGAACGCAAGCATGAGCGCTGAATACAAGGTGCATGGCGACGTCGCCGTGATCACGCTGAACAACCCGCCCGTCAACGGCCTGGGCTACGAAACCCGCAAGGGCATCACCGAGGCACTGGCCAAGGCCAACGCCGACGGCAAGGTCAAGGCCATCGTCATCACGGGTGCAGGCAAGGCCTTCTCGGGCGGCGCCGACATCAAGGAATTCGGCACCCCCAAGGCCCTGCAGGAACCGAACCTGCTGAGCGTCATCCTGGCCATCGAGAACTCGGCCAAGCCCGTGGTGGCCGCCATGCACACCATCGCCATGGGAGGTGGCCTGGAGCTGCCCCTGGGCTGCCATTACCGCATCGCTGCGCCGGGCTGCAAGGTGGCCCTGCCTGAAGTCAAACTCGGTCTGATCCCTGGAGCCGGTGGCACGCAGCGTTTGCCGCGCGCCCTGGGTGTGGAGCCCGCGCTGAACATGATCGTCAGTGGCGAGCCGGTGCCCAGCGAGATGCTGGCCATGGTGCCCGGCCAGAAGCTCTTCGACAAACTGGCCAAGTCCAACGAAACACTGCTGGACGAAGCGATTGCCCTGGCCCAGGAAAAGGCCGACGTGCGCCCGCTGCCTCTGGTGCGCAACCTGCCGGCCAAGCACCCGCTGGGAGACGCCTATTTCCAGTTCGCCCGCAATATGGTGGGCGGCATGTCCAAGAATTTCCCAGCCCCGCTCAAGTGCGTGGACGCCGTGGAAGCCGCCACCAAGAAGAAATTCGACGAAGGTCTGCTCTACGAGCGCGAGATCTTCATCAACCTGATGTGGACCCCTGAGTGCCGCGCACTGCGCCACATCTTCGCCGCGGAACGTGCCGCCTCCAAGATTCCGGATGTGCCGGAAGACACCCCGAAACGCGAGATCAAGGCTGTGGCCGTCATCGGCGCCGGCACCATGGGTGGCGGCATCACCATGAATTTCCTGAACGCCGGCATTCCCGTGAAAATGCTGGAGATGAAACAGGAAGCGCTGGACCGCGGCCTGGCCACCATCCGCAAGAACTACGAAGCCCAGGTCACGAAGGGCAAACTGAAGCAGGACAAGTACGAGCAGCGCATGGCGCTGCTGTCGACCACGCTGAACTACGACGATCTCAAGGACGCCGATCTCGTGATCGAGGCTGTCTTCGAGGAGATGGGTGTCAAGGAGACCGTGTTCAAGAAGCTGGACGAGGTCATGAAACCCGGTGCCATCCTGGCTTCCAACACCTCCACGCTGGACGTCAACAAGATCGCCTCCTTCACCAAGCGCCCGCAGGACGTGGTGGGCCTGCATTTCTTCAGTCCCGCCAACGTCATGAAGCTGCTGGAAGTGATCCGCGGCGCCAAGACCGGCAAGGACGTGCTGGCCACCGTGATGGCCGTGGCCAAGACCATCAAAAAGACCGCCGTGGTCTCCGGTGTCTGCGACGGTTTCATCGGCAACCGCATGATCGAGCAATACAGCCGCCAGGCCGGTTTCCTGATCGAGGAGGGCGCCACGCCAGAGCAGGTCGACAAGGCGGTCGAGAAATTCGGCTTCGCCATGGGTCCCTTCCGCATGGGTGACCTGGCTGGCAATGACATCGGCTGGGCCATCCGCAAGCGTCGTTACGTGGAAAAGCCGGGCATGAAATACAGCAAGACCGCCGACCTCCTGTGCGAGATGGGCCGGTACGGCCAGAAAACCGGCGCCGGCTGGTACGACTACAAGCCCGGCAAGCGCGACGCCATCCCCAGCCCGGTCGTGGTGGAGATGATCGAGAAGCACCGCAAGGACATGGGTATCACGCCGCGCAAGATCTCCGACGAAGAGATCGTTCAGCGCCTGGTCTACGCCCTGGTCAACGAGGGGGCGCATATCGTGGAGGAGGGCATTGCCTCGCGCGCCAGCGACATCGACATGGTCTACCTGACCGGCTACGGCTTCCCCATCCACCGTGGCGGCCCCATGCAGTACGCCGACACCATCGGCCTGTTCAACGTGGTCCAGAGCATGCAACGCTTTGCGCAGAACCCGCTGGACGACGCCAAGTTCTGGCAGCCGGCCCCCCTCTTGGCCCGCCTGGTGGCCGAAGGCAAGAGCTTCAACGGCTAAGCATTAGGAGATTCAGACATGACCAACGCCGTTATCGTTTCCACCGCACGCACCCCCCTGGCCAAGAGCTGGAAGGGCGCTTTCAACATGACCCACGGCGCCACCCTCGGTGGCCATGCCGTGCAGCACGCCATCCAGCGCGCCGGCATCGACGCCGGCGAAGTGGACGACGTGCTCATGGGCTGTGCCACGCCCGAGGGCGCCACGGGCTCCAACATCGCGCGCCAGATCGCCCTGGCCGCCGGTTGCCCGGTCACCGTCTCCGGTGTCACCATCAACCGTTTCTGCTCCTCGGGCCTGCAGACCATCGCCATGGCCGCGCAGCGCATCATCGCGGGTGAGGGGGATGTCTACGTGGCCGGCGGCGTGGAGAGCATCTCCTGCGTGCAGAACGAGGCCAACCGCCACATGATCACGGACCCTGCCCTGCTCAAGGCCAAGCCCGAGATCTACTGGAACATGTTGCAGACCGCCGAGCAGGTGGCCAAGCGTTACAACATCGGCCGCGATGTGATGGACGAATACGGTGCCGCCAGCCAGCAGAAGGCCTGCGCGGCCCAGGCCGCTGGCCTGTTCAACGCCGAGATCGCCCCCATCACGGTGACGGCCGGCGTGGCCGACAAGACCCTGGGCCTGATCACCAGGAAGGTCACGATCAGCGCGGACGAAGGCCTGCGCGAAGGCACCACGAAAGAAGGTATCAGCGGCATCAAGCCGGCCATGCCCGGCGGTGTGATCTCGGCCGGCAATGCCAGCCAGTTCTCCGACGGTGCCGGCGCCTGCGTGCTCATGAGCGAAGAGCTCGCCAGCAAACGCGGCTTCAAGCCCCTGGGCCGTTTCCTGGGCTTTGCCGTGGCCGGTTGCGAGCCCGACGAGATGGGCATCGGCCCCGTGTTTGCGGTGCCCAAGGTGCTCAAGCGCCTGGGCCTGAAGGTCTCGGACATCGACCTCTGGGAACTCAACGAAGCCTTCGCCGTGCAGGTGCTCTACTGCCGCGACAAGCTGGGCATCCCGGCGGACCGCCTGAACGTCAACGGCGGTGCCATCGCCGTGGGCCATCCTTATGGCGTGAGTGGCCAGCGCCTGACCGGCCATGCCCTCATCGAAGGCAAGCGCCGCGGCGCCAAGCGTGTGGTGGTCACCATGTGCATCGGCGGCGGCATGGGCGCGGCCGGCGTGTTCGAGGTGCTGTAAACAGCAGGAAAGGCGCCTCGCACCATGAGCTACCGGCAGACCCTCGACTTCCTGCTCTACCAGTGGCTCGCGGCCGAAACGCTGAATGCGCGCGAGCGTTTCACGGACCACAACCGCGAGACCTTCGACGCGGTGCTCGACACCTGCGAGCGCATCGCCCGCGAGAAATACGCACCGTTCAACCGAACGGTCGACACCGAGGAGCCGCGCTTCGATGGCGAGCGGGTCATCCTGCCGCAGGCCACCCACGATGCCCAGAAGGCCTACGCGGCCTCAGGCATGCTCAGCGCCGCGCAGGACTACGACATCGGCGGCATGCAGCTGCCCTATACGGTGGAGGCGGCGGCCAACTCCTTCTTCGCCATGGCCTCGATCAGCATCGGTTCGGGCCTGCTGACTTCCGGCAATGCCAACCTGCTGATGGCACATGGCACGGATCTGCAGAAAGAGGTCTTTGCCAAAAACGAATTCGCGGGGCGTTTCTCCGGCACCATGTGCCTGAGCGAACCGCAGGCCGGCTCGTCATTGAGCGACATCGCCACGCGTGCGGTTCCTGATGGTGCGGACCATGCCACGGATCCGCTCGGCCCGCGTTACCGCCTCAGGGGCAACAAGATGTGGATCTCGGCCGGCGAACACGAGCTGACCGAGAACATCATCCACCTGGTGCTGGCCAAGATCCCTGGTGCCGATGGCAAGACGATACCGGGGACACGGGGCATCTCGCTGTTCATCGTGCCCAAGAAGCTGGTCGATACACAGGGCCAGCTGACCGGGGAGCGCAACGACGTGGCGCTGGCCGGCCTGAACCACAAGTGCGGCTGGCGCGGCACGAGCAACACCCTGCTGAACTTCGGTGAAGGCAAGTACCCGGTGCGCGGTGACAGTGGGGCGATCGGGTATCTCGTGGGCCAGCCCGGCCAGGGCTTGCGCTGCATGTTCCACATGATGAACGAGGCGCGCATCGGCATCGGCATGGCGGCCACCATGCTGGGCATGGCGGGTTACCAGGCCGCGCTGGACTACGCCAGGAACCGCCCGCAAGGCCGGCCGATACAAGCCCCCACGCTCCGCGCTGGCGCGTCGTCGCTGCCCCCCGAGGGGGCGCAGTCCACCTTGGGGCGGCCCGGCGGTGGACTGGGCCCGGCGGGCAAGGACGCGACCCAGCCGCAGATCCGCATCATCGAACACGCCGATATCAAGCGCATGCTGCTGGCGCAGAAGGCGTATTGCGAAGGCTCGCTGGCGCTGCAGCTCTATTGCGCGCGCCTGGTCGACGAGCAGCATACGGGCACATCCGAGGCCGCCGACGAGGCTCGCCTGCTGCTGGAGGTGCTGACGCCCATCGCCAAGAGCTGGCCCAGCGAGTGGTGCCTGGAAGCCAATTCCCTGGCCATCCAGATCCACGGCGGTTACGGCTACACGCGCGATTTCCCGGTGGAGCAGTACTGGCGCGACAACCGCCTCAACATGATCCACGAGGGCACACACGGCATCCAGGCCCTGGACCTGCTGGGTCGCAAGGTGCTGATGGAGGAGGGCCGGGGCCTGCAGCTGCTGGCCGGCCGCATGACAAGCACCATCGCCCGTGCGCAGACGCAGGTCGAACTGGCCCCCTACGCTGCGCAGCTGGCCCAGGCCCTGCAGCAGGTCGGCACGACGACAAAAGCGGCCTGGTCCACCGGTCAGCCCGGTGAGGCCTTGGCCAATGCCGTGCCCTATCTGCAGGCTTTCGGCCACACGGTGCTGGCCTGGATCTGGCTCGAAGTAGCCTTGGCGGCCAAACCGGACAGCCGGGACATGACCCAGCGTGGCCGCCTGCTGGCGACGCAATTTTTCTTCCGATATGAATTGCCGAAAATCGGCGCCTGGCTTAAGGTGGTGGAATCCCGTGACATGACGTGTGCGGAATTTCCCGAGGAGGCGTTCTGATGGCAAGCGAACTCAACAAACTCCGCGTCGAGCGGCTGGTCTGGATACTTGTCTATGGCGGGCTGATCGCGCTGGTCCTGGGCATGTTCGTGCAGCGCTACGACAGGCGGCTGGCCGACATCCTCCAGATCGGCGGCACCATCGTCGCGGGCACCGGGGTCCTGCTGATCTGGATCCGCTCCCGCATGAAATAAGCAAGGAACCAAGGCAGACGACCATGACACGCAACATCCAGCAACTTTTCGACCTCAAGGGCAAGACCGCCCTGATCACCGGCGGCTCACGCGGCCTGGGCCTGCAGCTGGCCCAGGCGCTGGGCGAGGCCGGAGCACGCATCATGATCAGCGCCCGCAAGGCCGACGAGCTGGAGGTGGCGGTGGCCGACCTGCAGGCCGCCGGTATCGACGCGCGCTGGATCGCCGCCGACTGCGCCCGCGAAGACGACATCCACCGCCTGGCCGATGAAACCATGCAGCGCATGGGCGAGGTGGACATCCTGGTCAACAACGCCGGTGCCGCCTGGGGCGCGCCCGCCGAAGACCATCCGATTCCCGCCTGGGACAAGGTGATGAACCTCAACATCCGCGGTTATTTCATCCTGAGCCAGGTGATCGGCAAGAAGAGCATGATCCCGCGCAGGTCGGGCCGCATCATCAACGTGGCGTCCATCGCCGGCCTGGGCGGTAACCCGCCCGAGATGACCACCATCGCCTACAACACCTCCAAGGGCGCGGTGATCAACTTCACGCGCGCTCTGGCCGCCGAATGGGGCAAGTACAGCATCAACGTCAACGCCATCTGCCCGGGCTTCTTCCCGAGCAAGATGACAGCCGGCACCCTGGCCGCCTGGGGCGAAGAGAACCTGAAGAAGCACGCGCCGCTGCAGCGCCTGGGTGACGACGAGGACCTCAAGGGCCTGTGCGTGCTCTACGCTTCGGCCGCCGGCAAGCACATCACCGGCCAGTGGCTGGCCGTGGATGGCGGCGTGAGCTGCGTGACCGGAGGTTGAGGAGGCTGTATGTCGATTCCTTTTGGCGTACGCGTCCCCTTTGTCGATCACCTGGGTTTCACCCTGGAGCGCTTCGAAGATGGCCAGTCCGAACTGCACTACGAGGCCAGACCCGAGCACCTGAATTCCTTTGCCGTCACGCACGGTGGCGCCACCATGACGCTGATGGATGTGGCCATGGCCACGGCGGCGCGCAGCGTGCAGCCCGAGATGGGCGTGGTCACCATCGAAATGAAAACCAGCTTCATGCAGGCCGCGCGCGGCAAGCTCACGGCCAGGGGCCGGTTGATCCACCGCACCGCCACCCTGGCCTTCACCGAGGCCACCCTTTACGACGCCGAGGGCAAACCTTGCTCGCACGCCACCGGCACCTTCAAGTACGTCAGGCGCCTGCCGACCGGCCCCAAGGACAGCCAGGCGCTCAACGTGATTTCCACCGACTGACCCAGACCTACAGAGACACACCATGCCCAGCAACCGCCAGATCCTGCTCGACAACCGCCCCGAGGGCGAAGCCACGGCCAGCAACTTCAAGCTTGTCACCGTCCAGACGCCTGCACTGCAGGACGGCCAGGTGCTGGTGCGCCACCATTTCCTGAGCCTGGACCCGTACATGCGCGGGCGTATGAACGACAGCAAGAGCTACGCGCAGCCCCAGCCCCTGGGCGAGGTCATGATCGGAGGCACCGTGGGGGAGGTGGTGGAGAGCCGCCACCCCAAGTTCGCCGCCGGCGACAAGGTGGTGGGCATGGGCGGCTGGCAGGAGTACAGCGTGGTCGATGCCAACCAGCCCGGCGCGGTGCGCAAGGTCGACACCACGCATGTGCCGCTGAGCCACTACCTGGGCGCGGTCGGCATGCCGGGCGTCACCGCCTGGTATGGCCTGGTCAAGATCATCGAGCCCAAGGCCGGTGAGACCATGGTGGTCAGCGCCGCCGCGGGCGCCGTGGGTAGCGCCTACGGTGCACTCGCCAAGGCACGTGGCTGCCGTGTCGTGGGCATTGCCGGTGGCAAGGACAAGTGCGACTATGTGGTCGAGGAACTGGGCTTCGACGCCTGCGTCGACTACAAGCAGCACAAGGACGCGGGCTCGCTGTCCAAGGCGCTCAAGCAAGCCTGTCCCAATGGCATCGACGGTTATTTCGAGAACGTGGGCGGTTTGGTGCTGGATGCCGTGCTGTCGCGCATGAACGCGCACGGCCGCATCGCCGTCTGCGGCATGATCGCCGGCTACGATGGTCAGCCTGTGCCCATGACCTATCCGCAGCTCATCCTGACCAACCGACTCAAGGTGCAGGGTTTCATCGTCAGCGAGCACATGGAAGTCTGGCCCGAGGCCCTCAAGGAACTCGGCACCCTGGTGGGCACCGGCAAGCTGCGCCCACGCGAGAGCGTCGCCCCGAATCTGGAAGCCGCACCCGAGGCGTTCCTGGGCCTGCTCAAGGGCCGGAACTTCGGCAAGCAGCTCGTCAAGCTGATCTAGGCATTGCCATGGACCATGCCCCGCACCCGCAGCAAGGCGATGGCGCAGGGCAGGGCATTGCACGGCGCGGTGAGGAGTTCCGCGACGATCTGCGCGCGCCCGGCAGCCGCAATGCCCAGGCCCGGCGCCTGCTGTCCGCCGAGGAACTGGCGCCGCTGACCGGGCTCTCGGACACCCGCTCGTTGCTTGCCGTCGCGCAGACCCTGCTGCTGGCCGCCGCCGGCATGGCGCTGGTACTGTCTGCGTGGCCGACGCCGTTGTGGTGGGCCGGTGGACTGGCTGGCCTGGTACTGATCGGCGTGGCCCAGCACGGCCTCTTCATCCTGGCGCACGAAGCGGCCCATTACCGCCTCCTCGCGAACCGCACCCTCAACGATTTGCTGGGACGCCTGATCGGCATGAGCGGCGGGGTTTCCATGTGCACCTATCGTGTCACGCACCGCCTGCACCACAACAACCTCTATGGCCCCGAAGATCCGGACACGGCCATCCACGGCGGCTACCCGCGCGGCAAGGCCTATCTGTGGAAGAAGCTGGGGCAGGACCTGATCGGCTGGAACGCCTGGAAAACCTACGCCTACTTCTTCGGCTCACCGGCGATCAACGAAGACACGAAACGCCGCATCTCCCCGCTGGACGACACTTCGCCGCAGTTGCGCGCGGCGGCCCGGCGCGATCGCTGGGGCGTGGTGGCCTTCCATCTGCTGGCGCCGCTGTGCGCCGCACTGATCGGCCGCCTCGACGGCCTGCTGGTCTATCTGGCCCTGTGGACCCTGCCCTTGCTCACGACGCTGCAACCCATCCTTCGCCTGCGGGCCATCTGCGAACACGGCGCGGTGCGCGATCTCAGCTCCCCGCTGACGGCGGCCCGTACCAACCGGACCTGGGGCAGTGTGGGCAACTGGATCGGGCGTTTTTTCCTGTTTCCGCACCATGTGAACTACCACCTGGAGCACCACCTGTACCCGGCGGTACCGCACTACAACCTGCCGCGCCTGCACCGGCTGCTGGAAGACAAGAGGGCGTTGGGTGAGGCCGAGGTGCGCGATATCCGCGACACCTGGTCGCAGATCTTTGCGCCGAGGAGAGCCCGTGGCTGACCTGATCCTGCACCATTACGCATCGTCCCCTTTCTCGGAAAAGATCCGCCTGATCCTGGGCTGGAAGGGCCTGGCGTGGAAATCCGTCACCGTGCCGAGCCTCCTGCCCAAGCCGGATGTGGTGGCATTGACCGGCGGCTACCGCAAGACGCCTGTCCTGCAGATCGGCTCACACATCTACTGCGACACGGCCCTGATCTGCGACGTGCTGGAACACCTGCAGCCCGAGCCCGCCCTCTACCCCTCCGGGAACAAAGGCCTGGCCCGTGTGGTCGCCCAGTGGGCCGACGAGCGCCTGTTCTGGGCCGCCATGAGCTACAACTTCCAGCCCAGGGGCATGGCCCAGGTCTTTGGCGGTGGCGCACCCGAGCAATGGGGCCCGATCGCCAAGACCTTCGGTGAAGACCGTGCGCGCATGCGCACGGCCGTACCCCGGGCGCCAGCCCCGGATGCCACGGCGGCCTACCGCAGCTACCTGCGCCGACTCTCGGACATGCTGCACGGGCAGGACTACCTGCTGGGAGATGCGCCCTGCGTGGCCGACTTCGCGGCCTACCACCCGCTCTGGTTTACGCAGACCCAGACGCCTGCGATGGTCGGTATCCTCGAAGCCACGCCCTCGGTCCAGGCCTGGATGGCGCGCATGGCGGCCATGGGGCAGGGCAGACGCAGCGAACTGGACGCCGCGGCCGCCATCGCGCACTGCGCGGCGTCGCCGGAGAGGGGGGCGGTTCTCGCCGACCATCCTTTCCAGGATGAGCACGGTATTGCGCTGGGCAGCCGGGTCAGCATCGCCAGCGACAGTTTCGGCCCCGAGCCCAGTACGGGGGAACTGGTGGCCGCCACCCGCATGCATTACACGATCCGACGCGTCGATGGGCGCGCGGGCGTGGTCCATGTCCATTTCCCCCGCATCGGCTACGTACTCAAAAAGGAAGAGACAACATGATCAAGGATTTCGCCGGCAAGACCGCCGTGCTGACCGGTGCCGGTTCCGGCTTCGGGCTGGAGTGCGCACGCATCGGCGCCCGCCTGGGCATGAAACTGGTGCTGGCCGACGTGCAGCAGGATGCGCTGGACCGTGCGGCTGCGGAGATGAAGGCCGCCGGTGCCGAGGTGCTGGCCCAACAGGTCGACGTCTCCGATGCCGCGCAGATGGAGCATCTTGCGCGTCGTGTCCAGGAGCGCTTCGGTGCACCGCACCTCGTCTTCAACAACGCCGGCGTGGGCGCCGGCGGCCTGGTCTGGGAAAACACGGTACAGGACTGGCAGTGGGTGCTGGGCGTCAACCTCTGGGGCGTGATCCACGGCGTGCGCCTGTTCACGCCCATGATGCTGGAGGCTGCACAGAAGGATTCGTCCTACCGCGGCCACATCGTGAATACCGCCAGCATGGCCGGCCTGCTGAATCCGCCGAACATGGGCGTCTACAACGTCAGCAAGCATGCGGTGGTCTCGCTCAGCGAGACCCTGTACCAGGACCTGGCCCTGGTGACGCAGCAGGTTCATGCGTCGGTACTGTGTCCGTTCTTCGTGCCCACCGGCATCCACCAGAGCGAACGCAACCGGCCGGGCGAACTGGCCATGGGCAAGCCCACGCGCAGCCAGCTCATCGGCCAGGCCATGAGCGACAAGGCGGTGAGTTCGGGCAAGGTGACGGCGGCCGAGGTGGCGCAGAAGGTCTTCGACGCGGCAGCAGCAGGCCAGTTCTATATCTACAGCCATCCCAAGGCCATCGCCTCGGTACAGACGCGCCTGGAAGATATCATGCAGGCGCGCAACCCGACCGATCCTTTTGCCCACAAGCCCGAACTGGGCGAGGAGTTGCGCCAGGCGCTGCGCGCCGCCGCAGCTTGAGCGCGCAGGGCAGAGGCTCCGAACTTGTAAGGAAATCGTAGCGAGCGGCCCGAGCACCGCCCAACGCGGCGATTGGGCCGCGCAGCAGATTTATTTGCAGGTTCTCAGTGGATCTTGGGGGGCGACTGCTTGTCGTTGTCGATCAGCAGGTCGAGCTGGGCCAGCGGGTTGTTCTGCCGGTCCTGGGCTTCGACAAAGTGCAGCAGCTCGACATTCTTGATGAAGCTGGCGGCCGAGCTGACTTCCAGGATCTTCTCCGGCGCCATGGGACGCGCCACGGCATAACCCTGCACATAGTCGACGCCGATTTCCGCCAGGGCCTGCACCGTGGCGGCATCCTCGGCCCATTCGGCGATCGTCTTCATGCCCAGGTTGCGCGCCAGATTGACGATGGCCTCGACAATGGACACATTGGCCGGGTGCTGGTTCATGTTGACCACGAAGCTGCCATCGATCTTGAGCAGGTCGGCGGGCAACTCCTTGAGGTAGGAGAAAGACGTGTAGCCGGCCCCGAAATCGTCCAGCGCCACCCGGGCACCATAGCTGCGCACCTTGTCGATGAAACGGCGCGTGTTCTTGAGGTCGTGCAGGGCGATGCTCTCGGTGATCTCGATGCACAGGAAACTGGAGACATGGCTGTTGCGGCGCAGGATGTCGAACACCTCCTGCATGAACTCCTCGTCATTGAGCGAGGCGCCGCTGAGGTTGATGCAGACGAACTGTGTGCGCAGCAACTTGGCCCGATGCTGGTCCAGCCAGGCCAGGGTGGTGGACAGTACCCAGTGGTCTATCTTGCTCATGCGTCCGCTGTCCTCGGCCGCAGCAATCACCCGGCTGACCGGCACCAGGTTGCCGGCGGTATCCCGCATGCGCAGCAGCACCTCGAAGTTGAGCGCATCGTTCGGCCGGGTCAGCGACATGATGGGCTGCATTTCGAGGAAGAGCCCGGCAATGGTCTCGCTCGCCGAGAGCTCGCCGATCAGCCGCAGTTCAGCCTGGTGCTCCCGGAAGGCCGGGGAATCCTGTTCGTACACGACCAAGCCGCGGTACTGGCCGGTCTTGGCTTCGCGGCAGGCACGGTCTGAGGTGGAGAGCACCTCCTTGAACTGCGTGCCGGGACTGACCTCGATCAGGCCGATGGAGCCGCGCACATAGAAGGCCTTCTCGCCGACTCGGAAGGGTTTCTCGTCGATGCTGTCGATGATGCCGCGGCTGATGACCGTGGCCAGGGGCATGCGCGTGTCTGACAGCAGGATGACGAACTCGTCGCCGCCGACGCGCCCCAGCCGCATCTGGCCTGCCAGCAGGCTGTTGACGCGGTGGCAGACCTGCCGCAGCACCTCGTCACCGGCGTTGTGGCCGTAGAGGTCGTTGATGAGCTTGAAACGGTCCAGGTCCAGGTAGGCCAGGGCCAGGGGGTGGGCTTCGTCGACGGCGGCCACCGCTTCGTTGAAGGCCTTCTCGACACCACGGCGGTTCAGCACCTTGGTCAGCGCATCGTTGTCGGCCAGGAAATTCAGTTCCTCGGCGGCGATGGACTTGTCCGTCACGTCCTGGAGGGAACCTTCGATCTTGTCGCCGGCCAGGGCCGCCTTGACCAGGTAGCGACGCGGTGCCTCGAAGCCGGTCACGTCCATCTGGCTGCGGATCTCGATATCACCGTCGGGCTGGTTCTGCGCCAGATCGAGCAGCGCGTTCCAGATGTCGGCGCCGAAATATTGCTGCCAGGTGTTGTGCGTGGTCTTGAAGGCTCGCGCGCCCAGCATCTTGCGCAAGGCCGGGTTGATGCTGGTGAAACGGCCCTGCAGATCCAGCGTGAACATGCCGATGGGGATGGCGTCGTAGGTGTGCTGCAACTGTGCCTGTGCGGCGAGTCGTGCCTTGTGTTCCTGACGCATCTGTTCGGCAATGGCCAAGGAAATCAGAAGCGCCGAAGCCAGTGTGACGATCACCGTATTCAGGGACTCATCCAGTCCCTTGAGCCCCATCGATGCCGCAAAGATATCGAACAGCGTCGATACCATGGTGACGCCCAGCGAAGCCGCATAGAGCAAGGCCACCCGGTTGCGATTCACGATCACGATCCGCGCCAGGACATAGACGAAGAAGGGCGCCCACACGGCACCCAGCGCCCACATCGTGGGCAGGAATATGTTTCTGGGCAGGAATACGGCCGCGACAAAAAGCATCACGCAGAGCCACTGGAGGATCGTGATCGGAAGCGCGTAACGCAAGCGGCGAAGGTCCTCCATGAACAACTCTTTGAAGAGTGTCACCGTCAGCAAGGCCCACGCTGCGCGCGTGAATGAACGCCCCTGGGACAACCAGTCGGGTGGCACGGCATGGTTCAGCCACTGGTGATCCCAACCGCCTGCGGTGGCGCTGAGCCGTACGGTCACGATCAGCCACGCTGCGAACACCAGATAGAGACGCTGCCGATTCATGATCGCGGTGATCAGGACGAAAACGGCCAGGACCAGGATCCCGCCGTCGATCAGGCCGGACTTGCGGTGGTAGTCGCGGATCGCTATGTCGAACCGGTCGCGGTCCCACAATTCAGCACTCAGTCTGGCGGGCCCGACAAATGAACTGCGGCAGAGCACGTCCTGCAGGGACACGGCCACGGGCATCGCATGCCCGGCCATGGCGCGATAGATCGTCTGCTCGGGGCTGTAGCCCGTCGTGCCACCGATAGGACGCAGGCCTTGCCCGTCCCAGCACTGGATGTCTACCGCATGCTTGGACGGGAATTCGATCAGCCGGGGCTGCGGGCTTGAACCCCGCTCCGGAATCTCAAAACTGAACCAGACTGGAAGTTCGGACAGGTTCGTCTTGTAGAAACTGCTCGTTGGCGCTGTGGCCAGGCGGTTTCTGGCCTCTTCAACTGTCCACTCGGACCCGGTGGGCTCGAGCACGCGCAACTCGAGCTGGAGCTCGGATTCGCTGCGGTAGAGATCTTGCCAAAAGAAAAGCGCGGCAAACGACACCAAGGCGATCGCAAGAGGCACCACGTAGAAAGCGATGGCGTTGGATAGACGGTCCAAGCCTCGGGAAATCGCGTTCGCTACAGATAGCAGCCCTTGTGACAGTGCTGTCAAGATCGGTTCCCTTGTTTATTGTTCCATTCCAACGCCAGGAACGGACTGGCCTAGAAGTCCACATCGTCAATCGATGGATTCCGGCCGTTAGGATAGCGCGATCTCGACGCGTTTGGCTATGTTTTCAAGAAAATTAGCCCTCCGCACCCGCTGAATGTTGTGCGGAAGTCGTGTTCAACTTTTCCCTGTCACCACTCCAGCGCAGCGGCTCCAGGCATGTGCGCTGGATGTCGGGATGCTTCGTGTAGAAGAAGAACTCCAGCAGCGGATTGTTGCTGGCGACGAGCCGGTCATGAAAGGCCCGGATCTCCAGTCCCAATATGCGGTGCGGAATGTTGTTGTGCTTGGGCAGGAAGGTCTTGCCTGGAAGCACGTCGGCCAGGGTAAGCTGTTCGTACATGCGGTCCAGTGGCGGCCGGGCACCCACCAGGATCCAGTCAATGTGGTTGTGCGCACAGTACTGGTACACCGCCTTGAGGAGCAACATGCGCACCAGACGGCCGGGCAGGCCCTGGGCCACGCCCAGGCGCCGGACTTCCGCAATCGTCTTGTCGCGCAGCCCTTCGGGCAAAGCGACAAACTCTTCCAAATTCAGGGGCTTGACCCGATTCGTCTGGATACGCACCGTTCCCAATGCCGATCCATCCACTTTCGATTCGGCGATCAGCAAGACCACCCCGTCTTCGGTGTCGTCCCGTTCGGGCGTCTTGAGAGACTCCGCGACCAGGGGCAAATGCCGGCCATAGGCCCGTTGGCGTACTTCGACAACCTTCTTCAGATCGTCCGTATTGGTCGCCTGGCGCACCGTGAATGGCAGGTATTGCACGTTGTCCGCTACGGCCTGATGCTCTTCGGGCTCCTGATAGACGGGCGGGATGCTCATGGAACGAACGGAGGCTTCAGTTCCCAGAAGGTTGGTCGACATAAGTGGATACCTCAGGCTAGGTTGTTGCCCGTCTGGCTGAGTCCAGCCCCCCTACGGACATGCGCCACTTTATGCCCTTGCCGTTAAAAAATTGAGTCGGGTTTTGCCTGATCCTCTTGTAGGAGTTTCCCTGACAAGCTCTGTTGCGGCTGTGGCACACTCGCTGACTTTGTTCCCCTGGACCGGCCTCCCTGGCCGGTGGTTTACCCAAGAGTCATGCAGAAAATCATCGCGCAGATCGCGCAGGAAATCCGGGTTCGTGTACAGCAGGTCGAGGCCGCCGTGGCCTTGCTCGATGGGGGGGGCACGGTGCCCTTCGTCGCCCGCTACCGCAAGGAAGCCACCGGCGGCCTGGACGACATCCAGTTGCGGGAACTGGAAGCCAGGCTGGCTTACCTGCGGGAACTGGAAGACCGGCGTGAGGCCGTGCTCAAGAGCATCGGGGAGCAGGGCAAGCTCTCGCCTGAGCTGCGGGCCGCCGTCCTGGCGGCGCCGACCAAGCAGGAACTGGAAGATCTCTACCTGCCCTACAAGCCCAAACGCCGCACCAAAGGTCAGATTGCCCGCGAAGCGGGTCTGGAGCCGCTGGCGGACAGGCTGTTTGCCGATCCGGGCCTGAACCCGGCCACCGAGGCCGAAGCCTTTGTCCTGAAGGACAAGACCGAGGCCGGCGACGATTTCACGACCGTGGCCGCGGTCCTGGACGGCGTGCGCGACCTGCTGTCCGAGCGCTGGGCCGAGGACGCGGCTCTGGTGCAATCGCTGAGACAGTGGCTTTGGCAGGAAGGTCTGTTCCAGAGCAAACTGGCCAGTGGCAAGGACGAGAACCACCCCGACGTGGCCAAGTTCCGCGACTATTTCGATTACGACGAACCCATAGTCCGGGTTCCCTCGCACCGGGCCCTGGCCGTCTTCCGCGGCCGTGGGCTGGAAATCCTCGACGCCAAGCTCGTGCTGCCCGTCGAACCGGAACCGGGCAAGCCCTCGATCGCCGAGGGCAAGATCGCGCTGCACCTGGGCTGGAGCCACAAGGCCCGCCCGGGAGACGACCTGATCCGCAAGTGCGTGGCCTGGACCTGGCGCGTCAAGCTCAGCCTTTCGACCGAACGTGACCTGTTTGCCCGCCTGCGCGAAGAGGCCGAGAAGGTGGCCATCAAGGTCTTTGCCGACAACCTGCGCGACCTGTTGCTGGCCGCGCCGGCCGGCCCGCGTGTGGTCATGGGCCTGGACCCGGGCATCCGCACCGGCGTCAAGGTGGCCGTGGTCGACGCCACCGGCAAGCTGGTGGACACGGCCACGGTCTACCCGCACGAGCCGCGCAACGACTGGGACGGCTCCTTGCACACCCTGGCCCGGCTGGTCGAGAAACATGGCGTGAACCTGATTGCGATCGGCAACGGCACGGCCAGCCGCGAGACCGACAAGCTCGCTGCCGACCTGATCAAGCTGGCCGCCAAGGTTGACAAGCAGATCGAAAAGGTCGTGGTCAGCGAGGCCGGCGCCTCGGTCTATTCGGCCAGCGAATTCGCTTCTCAAGAGATGCCCGATGTCGACGTCAGCCTGCGTGGCGCCGCCAGCATCGCGCGCCGCCTGCAGGACCCGCTGGCCGAACTGGTCAAGATCGACCCGAAGTCCATCGGCGTGGGCCAGTACCAGCACGACGTGAACCAGAGCGAACTCGCCCGCAGCCTGGACACCGTGGTCGAAGACTGCGTGAACTCGGTGGGCGTGGACCTGAACACGGCCAGTGTGCCGCTGCTCTCGCGTGTCTCCGGCCTGTCGGGCAGCGTGGCCAAGGCCGTGGTGCGCTGGCGTGAGGCCCATGGGGCTTTCGGCAGCCGGCAGGACCTGCTCAAGGTCACGGGCCTGGGCGCCAAGACCTTCGAGCAGAGTGCCGGCTTCCTGCGCATCCGCGGCGGCGACAACCCGCTGGACATGACGGGCGTGCACCCCGAAACCTATCCCGTGGTGGAAAAGATCATGGCGCAGACCGGCAAGCCGGTGGCCGAGCTCATGGGGCGGGCCGACATGCTCAAGACCCTCAAGCCTGAACTGTTCGCCAACGAGCAGTTCGGTGTCATCACCGTCAAGGACATCCTGAGCGAGCTGGAAAAGCCGGGGCGCGACCCGCGCCCGGACTTCAAGGTGGCGCGCTTCAACGAAGGCGTGGACGACATCAAGGACCTGCAGGAGGGCATGGTGCTCGAAGGTACGGTCAGCAACGTGGCCCAGTTCGGCGCTTTCGTCGACCTGGGGGTGCACCAGGATGGCCTGGTGCACGTGAGCCAGCTGGCCAACAAGTTCGTCAACGATGCGCGCGAGGTGGTCAAGACCGGCGACATCGTCAAGGTCAAGGTGCTGGAAGTGGATGTGGCGCGCAAGCGCATCAGCCTGACCATGAAACTCGACGCCGCCCCGGCCCGCCGCGATGCCCCGCGCGAGAACCGTTACGAAGGCGCCGGGCGGGGCCAGCAGCAACCGCGCCGCGACACCGGCCCGGCGCCGCAATCGGCCATGGCGTCGGCCTTTGCCAAGCTCAAGCGCTGAGCCTGGGGGCGTGAGGGCCGCGGGCGGCGCGGACCGGGTCACGCCGCTGTCGCCTGGGGGCCTCGCCACTCGACGTGGCGGGTGAGGGCAGGACATAATGGCGCCATGAGCCCGAACGATGCCCGGAGACTGCAAGCATGGAGTTGAATGCCCTGCTGGCGTCTCCCATCGTGCTGCCCAGCATCCCCAAGGTCGTCGCCTTGCTGCTCAGCGAGCTGGACCGTGAAGTCGCCGACCTGAAGAACATCACCCAGCTGATCAGTACCGACCCGGCGCTGACCACGCGTGTGCTGCAGACAGCCAATACCCCGCTGTTCCGCCTCTCGGGCAAGGTCAACAGTGCCGCCGAGGCCCTGGCCATCCTGGAGCTTTCCCACATCCGCCACATGGCGTCCGAGGCCGCCTCGGCGGCCTCGCTCAAGGGCATCCCCGGCATCAACCTGCCGCAGTTCTGGGTCTACAGCCTCAACGTGGCCAAGCTGGCGCGTTCGCTGGCCGGCGTGACGCGGCAGAACCAGGGTGCCGCCTTCACCTGCGGCCTGATCCATGCGATCGGCGAACTGGTCATGCACGCCGGCATGCCTGCCGAAATGGCCCTGCTGAACAAGGAGATCGGGCCGCTGGACCTCAAGCGCGCCAAGGCCGAGTTCCTTCGCTTTGGCTACAACTATGCCCATGTCGGGGCGGCTTATGCACGCCAGTGGCACTTTCCGCAGCCCATCATCGATGCCCTGGAACACCAGTACGCACCGTTCTCCAACAACGTCTATGAGCCGCTGGCCGGGGTCATCCACCTCGCCACTTGGCGCGCCCGTGCCCGGGAAGCCAAGCTCAACGAGCGTGCCCTGGCCGTGACCTTTCCCGGCGAAGTCGGCGAGGTGCTGGACCTGGACATCGACATGGTGCTGCAGCAGGACCCCTTCGACTGGTCCGCCCATACCTGAGTACCGGTTTCCCGGATTTTTCCGCATGAAAGCTTTGCGTCTGTATGCCGGGCCGGCGGCCCGCGAGCACATCCGCCAGCATGGCCTGGCGCCAGCCCACATCCACACCATTCCGGCCGCCGCCGGCGGCCCCAAGGGGCTGATCCTGGGCCCGCTGGACCAGTACCTGTTCGGTCAGTGGCTGCCGCAGTCGCAGCAGCCCGTGGACCTCGTCGGCGCATCCATCGGCGCCTGGCGCATGGCCACGGCCTGCCTGGACCGGCCCGTGGCCGGCTTCGAGCGGCTGGAGCACGACTACATCCGCCAGCACTACGAGCTGCCCCCGGGCCAGAAGATGCCGCCGGCACGGCTGGTGAGCGAAGAGTTCGGGCGCAACCTGCGCAAATTCTACGGCGGGCGCGTGCAGGAGGTGCTGCAGCATCCCCGCTACCGCCTGCACATCGTCACCTCGCGCGGCCGTCACCTGCTGGGCCGTGAACACCGCCTGCGCACGCCGCTGGGTTACCTGGGCGCCTTCCTCAGCAATACCTTGCGGCGCAAGGCGATGGGGGCCTGGCTGGAGCGCGCCGTGTTCTCCGTGCCCGGCGAGGCGGGGCAGGGCAAGGCCGCGCTGCCCTTCGCCACGGGCGACTACCGCACGCGCCAGCTGGCACTGGACGAGGCCAACTTCTATCCGGTACTGCAGGCCAGCTGCTCCATTCCCTTCGTTCTGCAGGCCGTGCACGACATCCCGGGCGCACCGCCCGGCGCCTACTGGGACGGCGGCATCACCGACTACCACCTGCACCTGAACTATGCCGCCGCCCCCGATGCGGCGCAGCGACCCGGCCTGGTGCTCTACCCGCATTTCCAGCGCGCCGTGGTCCCGGGCTGGCTGGACAAGGGATTGCCGTGGCGGCACCGGGCCACGCAGCACCTGGACAATATGCTCTTGCTGGCACCGAACCCCGAATGGATCAGGACCCTGCCCAACGGCAAGCTGCCGGACCGCAAGGACTTCACCCACTACGGCAACGACCTGGCCGCGCGCGTGCAGGCCTGGAGCCAGGCCGTGCAGATGAGCCGCCAACTGGCCGACGAGTTCCAGTCCTGGCTGGAGCAGCCGGACCCGGCACAACTGCAACCGCTCTGAACATCAGGGGAAAACGGCGCATGCGGTGCCAGAATCGGACCTTCCCGAGAAGGAACGCGACATGAAAAAACTACTGATCATTCTGATGGCCCTGTATCTGCTGACGGCCTGCTCACCCGAAGTGGGCAGCAAGGCCTGGTGTGAGCAGCTGCAGGCCAAGCCCAAGGGTGACTGGACGGCCAACGAGGCGGCCGACTACGCCAAGAACTGCCTGTTCAAGTAAGCAGCACGCTGCCTTCAGGCTCACATCGCCTGCTGCAGCATGACCCGGTAGTCCTCTGCGCTGGCGATGCGTGGGTTGGTCTTGTGGCAGTGGTCGGCCAGTGCGCCGCTGATGATCGGGTCGAACTGGCTTTCGCTCACACCCATCTCACGCAGGCCGCTGGCCAGGCCCAGGCGGGCGTTCATGTCCTTGATGGCCAAGGCGATGTCGCCAGCCGAGTCCAGGTTCATGGCCTGGGCCAGACGCAGCAGGCGCGACTCCTTCTGGATCGATTCGACACCGGCGTTGAAGTTGATGACCGCCGGCAGGAACATGGCATTGAGCGTGCCGTGGTGCAGGCGCGGGTCCACGCCGCCCAGGCTGTGGCTCAGGGAGTGCACGCAACCCAGGCCCTTCTGGAAGGCCATGGCGCCCTGCATGGAGGCGCTCATCAGGTTCAGGCGCGCCTCGCGGTCGCTGCCGTCCTTGG
The DNA here is from genome assembly GCF_058807395.1 of Hylemonella sp. GW821-FHT12C09. Taxonomy (NCBI): domain Bacteria; kingdom Pseudomonadati; phylum Pseudomonadota; class Betaproteobacteria; order Burkholderiales; family Comamonadaceae; genus Hylemonella; species Hylemonella sp. GW821-FHT12C09. The sequence goes on from NZ_JBXAQQ010000012.1 coordinate 117,094, forward strand.
TGGCGCGTTCGATATGCGCCCAGGCGCGCTGCAGGCCGTCCAGGGCAATGCCGTCGGCCGGCGGATTGAAGGCCGGGGCCATGAAGGTCTCCATGCAATGGGCGATGGCGTCCATGCCGGTGGCGGCGGTCAGCTTCGAGGGCAGGCCCAGCGTGAGCTCGGGGTCGCAGATGGCGGTCCTGGGTACCAGGTGCCAGGAATGGAAACCCAGCTTGCGGCCGTCGTCGACGATGATGAGGGAGCCACGCGCCACTTCGCTGCCCGTGCCCGCCGTGGTGGGCACGGCGATCAGCGGCGCCACGCGCTCGGTGATCTTCGGTGAGCCGCCCTCGATGGTGGCGTAGGTCTTCAAAGGGCCTGCGTGCGTGGCGGCGATCGCCACGCCCTTGGCACAGTCGATGGCGCTGCCGCCACCCAGCCCGATCAGGCCGTCGCACTGCTGCGCCTGGTAGATCGCGGTAGCGGCCCGCACGGCGGCCTCGGTCGGGTTGGACGGGGTCTGGTCGAACACGGCCGCACGCACGCCGGGCAGGGCGTCGAGCGCCTTCTGCAACAGGCCGGCGGCCTTGACGCCGGCGTCGGTCACGATCAGCGGGCGGCTGATGCCGTTGCGCTCGCACTCCTGCTTCAGCAGCCTGATGGCGCCGAACTCGAACTGGACCTGGGTGATGTAGTGGATAAGCGCCATGGTGGTTTGTCTCCGCGGTGTACGATCAAAAACTCCGAGTCGAGCCACTTTAGCAAGCAAATCCCCACCCATGAGTCACCAACGCAACCCGCGGGCACTGCTGACCCCCGCCATGCACCAGGTGCTGGACCGCATGGCGCGCACACGCCAGTTGCCCCTGCATGCACTGAGCCCGCAGCAGGCACGCCAGGTCTACGAGGTGGGCTCCGGCATGCTGGACATCCCGGGGCACAAACTGGCGCGTGTGCAGGACCTGAGCATCCCGGCACGTGATGGCCATGGGCTGCCGGCCCGGCTGTATGCGCCGGCGCAGGACCCTCTGCCGGTGCTGCTCTATTTCCACGGCGGCGGCTTCACCATCGGCAGCGTGGCCACGCACGATGCGCTGTGTCGCCATCTGAGCCATCTGGCGCACTGCGCCGTGCTCTCGCTGGATTACCGGCTGGCGCCCGAGCACAAGTTTCCCTCCGCCTCCAACGACGCCTGGGATGCCCTGCAGTGGCTGGCCGCACAGGCCGGGGCCCTGGGCCTGGACGGCAGTCGCCTGGCCGTGGGCGGTGACAGCGCGGGCGGCACCCTGGCCATCGTCACCGCCCTGGAGGCGCGCGATGCCGGCCTGCCGCTGGCGCTGCAACTGCTGTTCTATCCGGGGTGCGCCGCCCACCAGGACACCCCCTCGCACAAGACCTTTGCCCATGGCTTCGTGATCGAGGAGCCGCACATCACCTATTTCTTCAACCAGTACGTCAACACCCCGGCCGACCGCGATGACTGGCGCTTTGCGCCGCTGCACGCGCCGGATGTGGATGGCGTGGCGCCGGCCTGGATCGGCCTGGCCGAATGCGACCCGCTGGTGGACGAGGGCGTGATGTACGCCGACAAGCTGCGCGCTGCCGGCGTCGCCGTGGACCTGGAGATCTACCGCGGCGTGGTCCATGAGTTCATCAAGATGGGCCGCGCCATACCCGAAGCCCTGCAGGCCCACGCCGATGCCGCACGGGCCCTGAAACACGCCTTCCAGACCGCATGAGCAAACACACCACCACCCGCGCCGACTTCCGCTTCTTCCACCCCCTGCGTGTGCGCTGGGCCGAGGTGGACATGCAGAAGATTGTCTTCAACGCGCACTACCTGATGTACTTCGACACGGCCATCAGCGATTACTGGCGTGCCCTGGCCCTGCCTTACGAGGCGGCCATGGAACATCTGGGTGGCGACCTGTACGTTAAAAAGGCTGGCCTGGAGTATCACGCCTCGGCGCGCTACGACGACCCGCTGCGCATCGGCTTGAAGTGCGAGCGCATCGGCAACTCATCGATCCAGTTTCGCGGCGGCGTATTCCGCGGCGACACGCTGCTGGTCGAGGGCGAACTCATCTACGTCTATGCCAACCCGGCCGCCCAGACGTCAAAACCGGTGCCACAGGCCCTGCGCGACACGTTGACGGGTTTTGAGGCCGGCGAGGCCATGGCGGAGATCCGCCTGGGCACCTGGGTCCAGCTGGGCGAGGCGGCGCGCCAGGTACGCACCGAAGTCTTTGTGCAGGAGCAGGAGATTCCGCTGGAACTGGAGTGGGACGAAGACGACGCCACGGCCCTGCACGCCGTGGCCTACAACCGCCTGGGCATGCCGGTGGCCACCGGGCGTTTGCTGCAGCACGGGCCGGACATGGCCAGGATCGGACGCATGGCGGTCACGCGCGTGCTGCGCGGGAGCGGGCTGGGGCGCGACATCCTGCAATCACTGCTGCAGGCGGCGGCGCAACGCGGTGACCGTGCGGTCCTGCTGCATGCCCAGCGCAGCGCCGAGGGCTTCTATCTGCAGCTCGGCTTCCAGCCGCAGGGGGAACCGTTCGAGGAGGCCGGCATCCCCCACATCGAGATGGTCCGGGCCCTGCCTTAGATGTCTTCGAGCAGCGGGTAGGGCAGGGGCAGCAAGTGCAATGCCGGCCCGCCGGCCCGACCCACCAGCAGGCTGGCACCGGCAGCCGAGGTCTGCAGCGAGACGATGGCATCGAAGCCGCCGTCGGGCGCCGCAGCCGCCTGGGCGACGATGCCGCAGGGCTGGCTGGGGTCCGCCGCATCGAAGACTTCCTGGCCGGCCTGCATGTCGGCGGCGGCGTGTGCCAGGTAGGCTCGGCGCTTGAGCGTGCCGCGGAACTGGCTGCGCGCCACCACTTCCTGCCCGGGGTAGCAGCCCTTCTTGAAATTGACGCCGCCCAGGGATTCGTAGTTGAGCATCTGCGGCACGAAGGCCTCAAAGATGGGCTGGGTCAGCGTGGCCACGCCGCTGCGCACCTCACCCCAAAGCCAGTCCTCGTGTTTCAGGGCGGGAGCCGCCGGCAGCGGCGTGCCGGCCGGCGCCACCCACAAGGCGCGGGGCGTGCCATCGGCCGGATAGAGATGCACCAGCGTGGCAGGGCCCAGATCGTTGCGGCTCCAGGGCGCGTGCGCACCCGGCGCCAGGGCTTGTACGGCCTCTCTGGCCAGGCCGCAGAGGACCACCTCGGCACTGGCATCGCTGAGCTTCACCTTGGAGCGCAGCACGAACATGGAGAGGCGCTTGAGCGTAGGCGCCAGCAGGTCACGGCTGCAGACCAGCAGGATGTCGGTGTGACTGCGCTTGAATGCGATGAAGCTGGCCTGCATGCGCCCCTTGGCCGAGCAGAAGGCTGCCAGACGCGCTTCGGACAGGCCCAGCAGGGAAAAGTCCTGGGTGAGCTGGCCATGCAGGAATTTGGCGGCATCTTCGCCTTCGGCGCGGATCACCCCAAGATGGGGCAGGGAGGACAGGCCGTTCAAAATGGAGTTCATGAGGGTGAATTATCATCGTCTGCCATAGACATGAATTCCTTAGGGCTGTGAAATTTCTTGCATCGCTTTTTTTCCTGCTGGCCAGCTTGTCGGTTGCCAGCACGGCCTGGTGGCTGCAACAGCCCCTGGAGCTCAGGGCTGAACCCGTGGAGCTGACCATCGAGCCCGGCACCGGCGCACGCACGGTGGTGCGCTCCCTGGTGGACGGCGGGGTGCAGGTGCAGCCGCAGCTGTTCTACTGGTGGATACGCCTTTCCGGGCAGGCACGCCAGCTCAAGGCCGGCAGTTATGAGATCAGCGGTACGCCCACCCCGCGCACCTTGGTCAACAAGCTGGTGCGCGGCGACGTGGCCCAGCGCAGCGTGACCCTGGTCGAAGGGCTGACCTTCACCCAGTGGCGCGAACTGCTGGGCAAAGCCGACCGGCTCAAGTCCGACATCAAGGAATTGAGCGACGCGGAGGTCATGGAAAAGCTTGGCCGCCCGGGTGTGCCCCCGGAAGGTCGCTTTTTCCCGACCACCTATAGCTATGCCAAGGGATCCAGCGACCTGGCCCTGTTGCGGCGCGCACTGCAGGAGATGGACCAACGGCTGGCGGCCGCCTGGGCCCAACGTTTGCCCGACAGCCCGCTCAAGAGCCCGGACCAAGCCCTGATCCTGGCCAGCATCGTCGAGAAGGAAACCGGCCGCCCTTCGGACCGCGCTCAGATCTCCGGCGTCTTCAACAACCGCCTGCGCATGGGCATGCTGCTGCAGACCGATCCCACCGTCATCTACGGCATGGGCGCCAAGTTCGACGGCAACCTGCGCAAGCGGGACCTGCAGACCGATACACCCTGGAACACCTACACCCGTGCCGGCCTGCCGCCCACCCCGATCGCCATGCCCGGCCAGGACGCGCTGCTGGCGGCCGTCCAGCCGGCGCAGACCAAGGCCCTGTATTTCGTCTCGCGGGGTGACGGCACCAGTGAGTTCAGCGCCACCCTCGAGGAACACAACCGCGCCGTGCGGAGATACCAGCTGGGACAGCGCTGAATGCCGGGCCTGTTCATCAGCTTCGAGGGCATAGACGGCGCCGGCAAGTCGACCCACATTGAAGGCCTGGCCCAGGCCTTGCGTGCGCAAGGCCGTCATGTCACGCTCACGCGCGAGCCCGGAGGCACGCCGCTGGCTGAAAAGCTGCGCACCCTGGTCCTCAACGACGCCATGGACGCCATGACCGAGGCGCTGCTGGTCTTCGCGGCACGCCGCGACCACCTGCAGCAGCTCATCGAACCGGCCCTGGCGCGCGGCGATGTCGTGTTGTGCGACCGGTTTACCGACGCCACTTACGCCTACCAGGGTGGTGGTCGAGGGTTCGATCTGCCCGTGCTGCGGGTGCTGGAAACCTGGGTGCAGGCCATGCCCGGCTCCACGGCCCTGCGCCAGCCCGACCTGACTGTATGGTTCGACCTGGACCCGGTCATTGCGGCACAGCGCCTGGCGGGTGCGCGCGTGCCGGACAAGTTCGAGGCGCAACCGGTCGAATTCTTCCGCCGCGTGGCGCAGGGGTATGCGGAGCGTCTGGCCCAGGACCCCAAACGGTTTGCCCGTATCGACGCGGCGCAGGTCCGGGAAAAGGTCTGGCAGGACGTGTTGGCCGCCGTGCGCCACAGGGGATGGCTGGCATGACGCAAGAAACCGTCCTGGCACCCTGGCTTGCGCAGCAAGGCCGCCAGTTGCTGGCCCAGCGCGGCCATGCCTGGCTGCTGCAGGGGCCGTCCGGCCTGGGGCAGCACAGCCTGGGCCTGGCAATGGTGCGCGCCTGGCTGTGCGAGCAGGCCACGGAGCGGGGCGCCTGCGGGACTTGCCCCTCCTGCCACGCCATCGAGGTGCGCACCCATGCCGATCTGTGCGTCTTGATGCCCGAAACCGTCATGCTGGAACTGGGCTGGCCCCTGGACGAAAAATCCCAGAGCGACATCGACGAGAAGAAGCGCAAGCCCAGCAAGGAAATCCGTATCGAGGCCATGCGCAATGCCATCGAGTTCGCCCAGCGCACCAGTGCGCGCGGACGCGGCAAGGCCGTGCTGGTCTATCCGGCCGAGCGCATGAACCACGTCACGGCCAACGCCCTGCTCAAGACCCTGGAAGAGCCGCCTGGCGACGTGCGCTTCGTGCTGGCCAGCGAGGCCGCGCACCAGCTGCTGCCCACCATCCGCAGCCGCTGCCTGACCCACACCATGACGTGGCCGACCGAAAGCGAGGCCTTGAGCTGGCTGCAGGGGCAGGGTCTGGCCGCGGCCGATGCCCGCACACTGCTGCGCGCAGCGGGCGGACGGCCCGACGATGCCCTGGCGTTTGCCGCCACGGGGCGCGAGCCCAAGAGCTGGCGCAACCTGCCGCGTGCGATGCAGCGCGGCGAACTCGCCACGGTGGCCGACTGGAGCCCGGTCCAGCTGATCGACGCGCTGCACAAGCTTTGTCACGACCTGCTGGCGCTGGGCAGCGGCGCAACACCACGCTATTTCGATGCCAGCGACCTGCCGCCGCCGCCAGCTTTGCGGGTGCTGAGCGCCTGGCAGCGCGAGTTGGGGCAGGAGAGCCGCAGCGCGGAACACCCCTTCAACACGGGCCTGATGATCGAGGCGCTTGTGAGTCGTGCCCAAACCGCTCTAAACTAGCAGCTTCGCATCGCCCCGCACCATGTCCACAGCCCCCACCACCGCCACACCCCGCCCCAGCGTCATCCAGCTGGCGATCAAGGAGAAGGCGGCGCTCTATGCCGCCTATATCCCCCTGTTCGCTGAAGGCGGCGTGTTCATCCCGACCACGCGCGAATACCGCCTGGGCGACGATGTCTATGTGCTGATGTCCCTGCCGGACGACAACCAGCGCTACCCGGTCGCCGGCAAGGTGGCCTGGGTCACGCCTGCCAAGGCGGCCGGCACCCGCACCCAGGGCGTGGGCGTGCGTTTCCCGGCAGACGAGAAATCGCGCCTGCTCAAGAACAAGATCGAAGAGATTCTGGGCTCCCACCTGTCCTCCGACCGCACCACCCAGACCATCTGAGCAGCCGCGGCTGCCCCGCGCGCACCGCAGGGGGCCGTGGCCTCCTTGTCATGTACACCGACTCCCATTGCCACCTGACCTTTCCCGAGCTGCGCGAAGATCTGCCGCGCATCCGCGAGGCCATGGCCCAGGCCGGCGTGAACCGGGCCCTGTGCATCTGCACCACGCTGGAAGAGTTCGAGCAGGTGCACGGCCTGGCGCTGGGGTATGACAACTTCTGGGCCACGGTCGGCGTGCACCCGGACAACGAGGGCGTGACCGAGCCCACACTGGACGACCTGCTGACCCGCGGCCGCCTGCCTCGTGTCATCGGCATTGGCGAGACCGGGCTGGACTACTACCGCCTCGGTGAACGCACCGTGACGGACATGGAATGGCAGCGCCAGCGTTTTCGCACCCATATCCGGGCGGCACGACAACTGGGCAAACCCCTGGTCATCCACACCCGTAGCGCTTCGGACGACACCCTGGCCATCCTGCGCGAGGAGGGCGAGGACGGCTCGCCCGGCGCGGCCGGCGGGGTGTTCCACTGCTTCACGGAAACCATGGCCGTGGCGCGTGCGGCGCTGGACCTTGGTTTCTACATCTCGTTCTCGGGCATCCTGACCTTCAAGAATGCCGCCGACCTGCGTGAAGTGGCCAGCTTCGTGCCCATGGATCGCATGCTCATCGAGACCGACAGCCCTTATCTGGCGCCGGTGCCGCACCGCGGGAAAACCAACAACCCGTCCTACGTGCTCTTCGTCGCGCAGCAGATCGCGCAATTGCGGCAATGCACGGTGGAGTCCATCGCAGACCTCACCAGCCGCAACTTCGAGCGCCTGTTTTCCTCCTGCTCCCGCGACGCAGCACAAGGCTGAATCGCCGCGTCCCCCGGTCCGGGCCGCTCCACCCCGGCTCGTAACGGGACGGCAGGCTTTGTAACGTCTTTCGTTTCAAAGTTGGTGCAAATGTAAAAAACTGTAGTGTTGCTTGAGCCCCGTTCAGCCGCAGCGCAAGATTTTTCCACGTTGTTGCGCAGATGAGCCCGCGGCAACAGAGGAAAAAAGGCTCGTCACGTCTAGGCAGTCAAATCTGGGAGGTGGCTGTGAGCAGTGAAATCCACGCAAGGGGGATGGAGCGCACTTCTCTGCGCCCCTCGGCCGCCATGGCTGAGGCGACACCATCGGCACGCAAGCAGGAAGCCGCCGGCCCCGCGCTCAAGCTGCTGGTCCGGGGGCTCGAACGCGACGAACGCCAGCTGCTCGACGGCCTGGTCCGGGTTTCTCTGAGGCGTTCACCGCGCCTGGAAATCCTGGAAGAACACGACGTCGAGCGGGCCGACGTGGTCCTGATCGGAGCCGGCGACAGTACGGCCGTCACCTGGGCCAGGCAGCAGCCATGGATTGAAAACAAGGCCGTGATCTGGATCGGAGGCCGCGGCCCGGTGCCGGCGGGTCACACCATCATCCGCCGGCCGGTGCAATGGTCCATCCTGCCCATCCTGCTGGCGCGCGCGCTGGAAAACGGCCCGAGCGCCCCGTCCGTGGTGCAGGCTGCGGCGCAGGACACGGCCCATAGCACTTTTCTCGGACGCTTCTCCGATCGTCCCATCCTGGTGGTCGACGACAGCCTGGCCGTGCGCAACCATCTGCGCTCCCTGCTGGAAGCAGGCGGCTTCGCCGTGAGCGAAGCCGACAGTGTGACGTCTGCGCTCAGGATCCTCTCCCACGAACGGGTCGATTGCGTGCTGATGGATGTCTTGATGCCCGGCCTCGACGGCTATGAAGGTTGCCGTCAGATCAAGTCCATGCTGCGCGGCAGCCACGCCGTGCCGGTGGTCATGCTCACCAGCAAGTCATCCCCCTTCGATCGCATCCGCGGAAAGATGGCCGGTTGCGACGCCTACCTGACCAAGCCCATCGACCCCCAGCACCTCGGCGATGTCCTTGCCGTGCATCTGCCCAACTGAATCCCCATCCCAGGAGTACGCACCATGACCCGCAACATCCTCATCGTCGAAGACAACCCGGTCGACCGCCTGCGTCTTGAGAAGCTGCTCAGCGAAGCCGGCTACATGGTGGCAACGGCCGCCGACGGCGTCCAGGCCGTGGCCTCCGCCAAGCGGAGCCGGCCCGATGCCATCCTGATGGACATCAACATGCCCGAAATGGACGGCTTTGCCGCAACCCGCGCCCTGCAGGGCGATGCGCAGACCAAGGACATCCCGGTACTCCTGGTCTCGGCCAAGAACCAGAAGGCCGACAAGGCCTGGGGCCAGATGCTCGGTGCCAAGGGCTATGTCACCAAGCCGTTCAGTGATGAGCAGCTGCTGTCGCAGGTCCGCGCCTTGCATTGAGCGCCGGCCTGCGCACATCCTCGTCAGAACACAGGGAGAGCAAAGATGGCAAGAAAAATCCTCATCGTCGATGACACGCAGACCGACCGCGCCCATCTCGAGCGCATCGTCTCCGAGGCCGGCCACCAGCCACTGCTGGCTGAGAACGGCGTCATGGCGCTGGAGCGGGCCAGGCGTGACCAGCCCGATCTGATCCTGATGGATATCAACATGCCGGAAGTGGACGGGTTTGCCGCCACGCGCATGCTCAAGGCCGATGAGTCGACCAGGAACATCCCCGTGGTATTCGTCTCGGGCAAGAACCAGAAAGCCGACATGGCCTGGGGCCAGATGCTGGGTGCCCGGGGCTATGTCACCAAGCCCTATAGCCGCGAGCAGATCCTGGCGCAACTGGCTTGAGTGGCGAGACCATGCAGCCCGCAATGAATGATGCGCAGACCCCGATTCGCGCGCTGATGCCGCCCACCGAGGCGTTGCGCCGCGGATTCACGTTCGAAGGAGCGGGTCCGGCAGGCACCGCACTGGCGACCGCCTACGCCACCGCCGGGACCGGCACCGGCGGGGCTGCAGCCGGCGACGAGCTGCAGCAGCGCGAGGGCTTTTTCATCGGCCACCTCGGGCTGATGATCCGTTACGAGGACGGGAGCGAACTGTCCGACATGCCTGCGACCTACCGCCTGCCGAACGCGCCGGACTGGTTCATCGGCATCGCCAACCTGCATGGCCTGCTGGTGCCCGTCTTTGATCTGGCGATCTATCTGGGCCTGGAGCACCAACAGGGCGCCAAGCCCATGCTGCTGGTGCTGGGGCATGGCGCAGACGCCGCGGGCGTGCTCATCGATGGCCTGCCCCAGCGTCTGCGTTTCAAACCCGGCGACCGTGCGGAGGGCGCCCCGGTGCCGACCGTGCTGGAAGCCTGCGTGCATCAGACCTACTGGGCTGCCGAGCGCACCTGGATGGATTTGCAGGTGCCGGCGCTGCTGAGCCAATTGAGCGACGAACTGGCGGCCACAGGCGCGTAACCGGGCCATGGCCGCCCCCTTGACGATTGCAACGACTGGAGTGCCGTGATGACAATGAACCTGACGATCCGAACCAAGGTGCTGGCCGGCTTCAGCCTGCTGCTGCTCCTCTCCGCCGTATTCGCCGTGGTGGCCACCTGGCAGGTGAACACCTTCCAGCGTCTGCAGGCGCTGACCGAGACCAAGTTCTCGATCATTGCGCAGGCGGAAAACTCCGTCTGGGAGCTGCGTTCCGGCTTCCCGCTGTACATGACCAGTCCGGATGCGAAACGGCGCCAGGGCATCAAGGACGCCAACCCGAAACACATCCGGGACGTCGAGCAGGGCCTGCAAGCCTACTCGGAACTCCCCAACCTGACGGAAGAAGAAGCTGAAAAGCTGCAGCAGACGCGGGCGTTTCTTGCGGAGTATGTGGCCAAGCAGCCGCTGCTTTTCGGCATGTTCGACGAAGGCAAGGTGGATGAGGTGCAGGAGATCCGCCTCAAATGGACGACCCCCGGGGCGATTGCCACCGTGAAGGGCATCACGGATTTGCGCAAGCTGGCGCAGAAGAACAACGAAGAGAGCATTGCCCAGATCCACTCGACAGCCAACCGTCTGATGGGTCTGACCGGCCTGCTGCTGGCATTGCTCGGCATCGGCACGGCGCTGTATGTGTACCGCGGCATCAGCCGTCCGTTGCAGGACCTGCAGAACACGGTGAAGCGCGTACGCGCGGGCGAGGAGTTGAAGGAAGCCGAGGGCGTCAGGTCGCAGGACGAACTGGGTGCCATCTGGCGAACGGTGCACGGTCTGTTGAAGGAACGCCGTGACGCCCAGCTGAAGGCCGAGACAGAAAACGACCGTCTGAACCAGTCGGTCATCTCGATCCTGGAGTCGGTGCACCAACTGTCCCAGCGTGACCTGACCGTGAAGGCACCCGTCACCGAGGACGTGATCGGCACCGTGTCCGACTCCATCAACTCCCTGACGGCCGAGACCTCCAAGGTTCTGCAGGGCGTGAGCCAGATTGCCGGCCACGTGGCCCAGGCCTCGGACAAGGTGCGCAGCCAGGCCGAGATGGTGTCCAAGACGGCCGCAGACGAGCGCACCAGCGTGGGCAAGATGATCGAATCGCTCACCAACGCAACGCAGACCATGAACCAGGTGGCCGTGTTGGCGGAACAGTCCAATGCGTCGGCGAACAAGGCCACGGCCGTGACCGATACCGCCCTGGAAACGGTGAACGGCACGGTCAAGGGCATGGAGTCGATCCGCGAAACGATTGCCGAGACGGAGAAGCGCATCAAGCGCCTGGGCGAGCGTTCGCAGGAAATTTCAGGCATCGTGAACCTGATCAACACCATCTCGGAACGCACCCACGTGCTGGCGCTGAACGCGTCCATGCAGGCCGCGGTGGCCGGCGAAGCGGGGCGAGGTTTCGCGGTGGTGGCGGAAGAGGTGCAGCGACTGGCTGAAAGCTCACGGACCGCCACACAGCAGATCAGCACGCTGGTGAACAACATCCAGCTCGAAACCAATGAAACCATCAGCACGGTGAACCGCACCATCGGCCAGGTGGTGCAGGGCTCCGAACAGGCGCAAAAGGCGGGCGAGCAGATGCGCATGACGCAGCAGATCACCGCAGAACTGGTGGCGCAGGTGAAGCGGATTGCCGAGGTATCCGAGGAGCAGCGCGAGATGTCGGCCAACCTGCTGGCCTCGGTGCAGCACATCGGCCTGAGCACGGAACGCACGGCAGACCAGATCTCGGCGCAGAACCGCGAAACCGAGTCGCTCCTGCAATCGGCGCGCCGCCTGGTGGAGTCGGTCAACGTGTTCAAGCTGCCGAAGATGGCCTGAGTCCGACGTCGGTATTGCATACCCGAGGAGGCTACGCCCGTGAAGCTGAACGACCTGATCGATGCCCTGGCCGCCGAGATCGAACTCGCCCAGCCGCAGCTCGACCGCGACCTGGACGAACTGGCATCTCTGGATGCCGCCGACCAGGCCTTTCTGGTGGCGCTGGATGAATACAGCAGCCTGGCGCAGCGGATGGGGGAGGCCGCCGAAATGGCGGGTTTTCCCGGTCTGCAGGCGGTCTGCAACCATGTGCTCGAGAACACGCTGGCGCTGCCGGCGCTGCAGAACCATGAACGCGGGGACCTGATCAGGTTTCTGCGCGCGTGGCCGCCGCTGATCATCTATTACCTGCGCAACATCTCCGATCCGACCACGGCTGCAGGCCTGGTCGACCACCTGGTTCATGCGCCCTATGGGCTGGATGAGGAACAGGCTCTGAAGATCATGCACATGCTGGGCGCCATGCCGCTGCAGGTGCAACAACCGGGCGCAGACGGCCAGCCGTCGCGCGCGGTGCTGGCCACGCCGGAGGACGTCGCGCTGCAGATTCCTGCTGACGTGGATGCCAGGCTGCTGGAAGGCTTTTTCCACGAAGCGCCTGACCAGGCGCGCTACCTGGTGGACCTGTCGCGCAATATGGCACAGGGGCAGGGCGACAGTTCGGATCTGGTTGCCGCGCGGCGCATGGCCCACACCCTCAAGGGTTCCGGCGCCATCATCGGCCTGCGCGGCCTGGCGTCGCTAGGACACCATTTCGAGGACATCCTGGATCACTTCGAAGGCCAAGGCGGGGTCGTGGCCAAGCCGGCCGCGGACACCCTGCTGGATGCCGCCTACTGCCTCGAGCAGATGGTCGGTTATGTCACCGGCACGGACGATTACCCTCAACAGGCTCAGGAGGTGCTGCAAAGAGTCCTGGACCTGGCCAATCGCATCGACCGCGGCGAAGCCATCGACCAGCCCTTGTCGCGCTCCACCTCCGTCGTGCTGGCCAGTACGGCGCCGTCACAGGTCGCGTCCCGCAGCAGCACGCCGCCATCCCTGCAGGCGGTCGGACAAGCGCAGGAAGGCGCCTCGTCTGCGGCGCGCAACGCCACCGCGCTGCGTGTCAGCGTCCAGCAGGTTGACGAACTGTTCCGCGTCTCGGGCGAAGTCTCGGTCAACAGCGCCGCGCTGGAGGCCCGTATCAAGCGCCTGACCGAGCACGCCCGCGATCTGATCGACCAGAACCTGCGGGTGCAGAAGCGCCTGTTCGAACTGGAGACCCTGGTCGACGTGCGAGCCCTGACCATGATGCGTGCCCGTACGCGCCGTGATAACGAAGAGGCTTTCGATCCGCTGGAAATGGACCAGTACAGCGAACTGCACAGCACGACCCACGCGCTGATGGAGGAGTCCGCCGATGCCCGCACGCTCGCTTTCCGGCTCGAAGAGGATATTTCCCAGTTGACAGGGGTGCAGTCGCTGCAGCAGCGCCTGTCCAAGGACTTGCAGCATCTGGTCATCCGCACACGGATGAGTCCGGCCGGCATACTGGAGCCGCGTCTGCAGCGCAATGTGCGTGCGACCTGCCAGGCCACCGGCAAACAGGCGGTGCTGGGCATCAAGGGCAGCGAGGCGCTGATCGACGGCGACATGCTCAATCGCCTGGCGGAGCCACTGCTGCATCTGTTGCGCAATGCGGTCGATCACGGAATCGAATCGCCTGAGGAGCGCAGGGCTGCCGGCAAGACACCTGTGGGTCGCATCGAACTGGCGTATTCGCGCCAGGGCCAGCAGGTGGTACTCCAGTGCAGCGACGATGGCCGCGGGCTGGACCTGGCCGCCATCCGCCGGCGCGGCATGGAAAGGGGCCTCATCAACCCGGACCAGGTATTGACGGACGAGGAGTTGGCGCGCCTCATCCTGCTGCCCGGCTTTTCGACGCGTGATGCCGTGAATGAAGTGTCGGGGCGCGGCGTGGGCCTGGACGTGGTGCGGGACTGGATCAGCGCCATGAATGGCACCATCCGCATCAGCACGCGGGAAGGGCAGGGCTGCACCTTCGAACTGCGTTTCGCCGCCTCGCTGTCGACCATGCAGTCGCTGGTGGTGGAAGTCGACGGCCAGCGCTTTGCACTGCCTTCTCTGCATATCGAACAGGCCGTCCCGAGGGGCGTCGGGCGGTTCGAACGCACGGGCGACAAGCTGGTCTACCACCACGGCAAGCGGATACTGGGCGGTCGTCTGCTGGCCGAGCTGACCGGGCTGGCCGTGGACAACGAGAAGTCGCTGGATGATTACGATGCCGTCATCATCCGGGCGGACAACAGGACGCATGTACTGGGCGTTGATCGTCTCGTCGATTCGCGCGAGTTGCTGGTAAAGAACCCGGGGCGGTTTGCGCGCCACATCCGCGGCGTGGCCGGACTGTCGATCCTGGGGGATGGCAGCGTGGCCGTGAATCTGGACACGAGCCAGCTGCTTGCCAGCGAAAGCGTCCTGCGTCAGGTGAAAAGCCTGCGCTCGTCCGGTACCGCGGCGGCGGCGCAGAAAGACTCGCCGGGCGTGTTGATCGTCGACGATGCCTTGTCAGTCCGCACCTCCCTGATGCAATTGGTCCAGGATGCGGGCTTTCGGGTGCAGTCAGCGCGCGACGGCATCGATGCCATTGACACCCTGGGGTCCTTCAATGCGGACATCGTGCTGACCGACCTGGAGATGCCCAATATGAACGGCATCGAGCTCACCACCCATATCCGCAACCGCACCGATCTCAAGACGGTGCCCGTGATCATGATCACCTCGCGCTCCCAGGACAAGCACCGTCGCTTGGCCGAACAGGCTGGCGTCAGCAACTACATCACCAAGCCCTACAACGAGGGTGAACTTCTGCAGACCATACGCGAGGCACTGGTGGCATGAAGGAACCGGGGAGCCGCAACACATGAGTGATCCGAGCCGCACAGGCCAGTCCCGGACCATGAAGATGCGCGGCGACTTCGTGCTGTTGCGCGCCGATTCGCTGCGCCTGTTGATCCCTCAGCGCGACGTGTCGTCGACCGCATACATCGATCAGACACCTGTGGCGACTGCCGAGCCGGGCGTTTTTGTGCTGGGGGATGAGCCGGGCGGGGAGCGGGGGGTGTTGGCGCTGTCCGCGCAGATGGATTTGCTGTGCACGTTTCCACCGGATCGCTTCCTTCTGACCCGTTTCACGGGCGCCCGTCACGGCACCGCACTGGCCTGGACCGAAGTCCGCGTCCTGATCGATACGGAGCTTGATTTTCATGCCATGCCTGTCGTCATGCAAGGCAAGGGGGCGTTGATCGACGCCTACGTCGAGATCGACAAGGAGCTTGCTTTTTGCACGACGGCCGAGCGCATGCTCCCCGAAACGCTGCGGCATGCGGACTGAGCCATGGAGTTGCAACTGCCTGTTCTGGTTGACGACGCGCTCGCCGGTGATGCAGGGTGTGAAACCCCGGCCTTGGCCTGTGTGCTGGAATACGCTGCGGATTCGTTCATCGCGCTGCCGGTCCATGCGGGCGTCGAGCTGGTCGAGTCGCCCCGGCTTGTGCCGGTGCCGGGCATGGCGCACTTCTGCAGGGGCCTGGTGGCCTGGCAGGGCAGGCAACTGCCACTGATCGACCTCCAGGCCTACCTGGGAGGCGTCGATGCACCGGCCGCTCCCCCGTTCAGTCATGTGCTCATCGTGGCCTATCAGGTCGCGCCCGGTTTCGCCATCGACTACGGGGCGTTTTGTGCCCCCTCCCTCGTTCGCATGGTCGAGGTGCTCGACAGCGACCAGTGTCCGCTGCCGGGTGACCAAGCGCGTTGGGCCGGCATCGCCATCTCTTGTTTTCTGCAGCAGGGAAGGGCGATTCCCGTGCTTGAACCTTCACGCATTTTCACGAGTCCGGTTTCCCCCGCCATTCCTTGAAAGAGGTCGTATGCTGTCGCAAAACTTTCTGGATACCCCCAAACGCATCTCCAAGCCCCGGGACTTGGGCCTCACAGCCCTGATCGACAACGGCGTCCCGACCCGGTACTTCACGGATGTGGTGGAAAGCGATGCAGCCTTGATCGATGTCGTCAAGTTCGGCTGGTGCACGGCCATGGTCACCAGCGAGCTGGAAAAGAAGATCCAGTGCTTGGCCGACAACGACGTGATGTTCTATTTCGGTGGCACCCTGTTCGAAAAGGCCTTGGCCCAGAAGAAGCTGGACGCGTTTTACCGCTTCCTCAAGCATTACAACTGCCAGATCGTCGAGATCTCCAACGGCACCTTGCCGCTTTCGAGCGAGGAAAAGGGCAAGCACATCGCCGATTTCGCCGAGGAGTTCTAGGGGGTATGCCGGGATACGGGTAAAAATGATACTTAAGCCAAAAAGTAGCAAAAGTTCAAGTTGTTATGCGCCGGACGAATTTGGCCGGGCCTTCCCTGTCACTGCCAAAGTGGCTATTTCTGCCCAACCCCTCGAAAAGGTAAAACGAGCAGCGCACCCCCTTGCTGGGGAAGTGACAGGACGGGTGTCACAGGCGGCAATCTTGAATGGAGTATTTGATCCATATGAATTTTTCCCAGTGGAAGCGCGGATCGCAGTAAACGGCCCCAAAAACTACAGCAAGGACTGCTCCTCCGGCGGCTTCGTCGCGTCTCCCGATGCTCGACGGGCCTTCCCGGTCCGAGCTGGAACGCTGGCCAACGCCGCCGCCCGCGCCTCCCACTCACGCACCTGCTGTTGTGTGCCTTCCAGCCGACCCGCCGTATTGGCCAACTGCACCTTGAGCTCGTCGCGTTCGGCCTGCGCCTGGACCGCCTGCGTGGCCGCGGCTTGGTGATCCTGTGTAGCACGCTGCAACTGCATGGCCAGCGTTGCCGCCTGGGCGCGCAACGCTTCGAGCTCGGTACCCAAGCGCTCGCCGCGCTGCACGGCCTTGGCCAGTTGATCCTCCGCGCGCTTTTGCGCCACACGCGCCTCGCTGACCTGCTGCATCACATGCCTTTGCACCCCTTCAAGCCGTTCCGTGGCGCGCGCCAATTCCTCGCGAAACGACGCCTCCGCGGCTGCGTGCGCCTCGCGCTGCTGCTGCAACCGCTGCTCGTACGAGTCGCGCAGCCCATCCAGCCGGCGTACGGCCTCATCGGCGTCGGACGCCAAGCGCAGCGCCAGAGCATCCAGCTTCTCCAGCGCCGACGCCTTCGCCTCCCGTTCGCCACGGGTTTCTTCGCGCGCTGCCAGGGCTTCCCCACGCGCGTCGTCGAGTTGAGCCTTGAGTGTTGCCAGCTCTGCCTGCAGGCTGGCCTGGGTTGCCTCGGCGGCTTCAGCCCGGCTCACCGCCTGCGCCAACTCGCCTTCGACCTCGGCGCGACGGCCGTCAAAGGCCTGTTCGCCGTGCTCCACGGCTATCGCCCAGGTGGCCAGCATGGCGTTGGCCACCGCCGGCGGCAGCGCGGCGCTGAGCGCATCCACCTTGGCCTGCTCGTCTTTCCAGAGCTTGAGCTCGTCATTGATCGTGGTGCGGCTGCCCTGGCGAATTTCCGCATAGATCAGGTCGACCGTGATCGCATGCGCGGGCCGTCCGCCGGCAACGATTTTTGAAGCGGCCTCGCGCGTGCGCAAACGGGTATCACTGGTCCGAGTCATCAGGGGTCTCCTTCAAATTCAATATTGAATGAAGTGTATATCCATGTATTACGTTATATATGTAATCTTTCAATCCATAAATTTACGATAATGCTTCTTATCAAAAGAAAAAAGTCTGTACCCTTGCGCAACCGCCTCTCAAAACATGCCTGATCCGATGCCAGCCTCCTGTGACCTGATCGAAGCCGTAGCGACCACCGGCATGGCGGATCCGAGGGCTGTCGGCACGCTCGACGGCCGTCAGGGCAGCAACCGGGCCCGGGGCGGCGTATGCCAGCTCTCGGCGGATACGGATCTTGAAGCCGTGCGTGCCTGGCTCGCGGAATACGCCAACTCGCCGCACACGCTGCGCAGTTATCGCAAAGAAGTTGAACGGCTGCTCGTCTGGGCCACCCGTGGCCAAGGTAAGCCACTGTCGAGCCTGACGCGCGAGGACCTGCTGGCCTACGAAGCCTTCCTGGCCCAACCCAGCGAGGACTGGATCGATCCGAGGCTGCCCCGGCGCGGTGGCGGCCGGCGGCTGTTCGACGGGCCACTGTCGGCGCGCAGCGTGCGCCACGCCTTGGGAATCCTGTCGGGACTGTTCAACTACCTGGTCGCCGCGGGCTATCTGGCAGGCAATCCGCTGGCCTTGCGGCGCGGCCGCACAGGCCACACCGTGGGCTACCTGCGACGGGCCGCCGTCGAGCGCTATCTCGACCAGGCGTTGTGGCAATTTGTGCTTGACTTCGTCGAAGGCATGCCGCGTGACACTGGGCGTGAGGAGCAGCACCGCGAGCGTGCGCGCTGGGTTCTGCGGCTACTGCACGGCGCGGGGTTGCGCGCGGCCGAGGCGGCGCAGGCGCGCGCCTGCGATCTGGCGCAGCGGCGCGGCAAATGGTGGCTCCAGGTCATTGGCAAGGGTGGCGTGCCAGGGGATGTGCCGGTCAGCGATGCCTGGATGGCCGACCTGGGGCGCTATCGCGCCTTCCATGGTCTGGCGGCGCTGCCTCGACCCGACGAGCGCACGCCGTTGATCATGGCAATAGCCGGTGGCAACGGTCGCTGCCTCACATCGACGGCGGTCTACTTGATCGTCAAGGACATCTTCGTCCCCGCAGCCGATGCGCGGCAGGCCGACGATCCAGCAGGTGCCGCCACGTTGCGGCGTGCTTCCACGCATTGGCTACGACATACGGCGGCCACCCACCAGGCCGATGCGGGAACGGATCTGCGTTTCATCCAGAAGAACCTGCGGCACGCGTCATTGGAGACGACCGCCATCTACCTGCACGCCGAGGACGATCGACGGCACGCGGCGACGACGGGCCAGCCCTCCTGAGGCCGTCGTGGCTACGATGCGCGCCGCGAAGAGCCGAGAACGTGATTTTGCTTAGGTTTTAAGCAATCCTTGCGGCGAATGCCGCTCCTGACTTACGGTCTTGCAGCGTTGCCCGTTGGCCCTGCGGTCGCCCGGGTTTGCGCGGCTTGCAGCGCTCGATCAGGGGGAATCGTACTTTTTGTGCAAATCGGTGCGCTTGAGGTCGAAAACTTCGATCAAATCAAATACGAAGGGACTCCCCACTTTCCGGTAACGGCATCAAGTGCCAAGATTGGTTTTTCGGAGTCAATCTAAAACCTTTGAAAGGGGAAGTGCCATGAGTGAGATTACACGAGTTGGCGTTGATCTGGTGTTGAATTCCACTCAGAATTGACCCCTTAAGGCCAGATATTTTCATTGAAATTTGACCCCTGTTAGAAAGTCTGTGCATGCCAAGTTATGCACAGGAGACAGGAGTGATCAAAGTGGGAACATTAGCCAAGATAAGGCGTTTGTACTTTCGGGACAAACAGTCGATCAAAGAGATTTGCAGGCAAACGGGTACAGGGTTCCCACTGAGCACGCCAACAGTGTCGTCAGCCTGCGGATCTACCATGACCATATTGCCGCCGTGGCCGATGGCGTGCGGGTGGCAGCGCACCCGCGCTGCTTTGATCGCAGCCAAACCTTCTACGACTGGCAGCACTACATCAGCCTGCTCGAACGCAAACCCGGCGGGCTGCGCAACGGCGCACCGTTTGAGACCATGCCTGCGGCGTTCAAGCAACTGCAAGCTATTCTTGTGCGCAAATCTGGCGGTGATACGGTCATGGCGCAAGTTCTGGCTGCCGTACCGGTGCACGGACTTGATGCGGTGCTGGTCGCCGCCGAGTTGGCGCTGGAGTCTGGCAAGCCCAGTGGTGAGCATGTCTTGAACGTGTTGGCGCGCCTGAAAAGTAATACGCCAGCAGCCAACCTGGGCGAAGCCATGGCCGCTGAGCTCGTACATCTGCCTTTGAAGCTGCGCATTGAGCCCACAGCCAATGCCTGGCCCAGGTGGAGCGCGCGTTTCGTTCGCTCAAGACGGTCGACTTGAAAGTGCGACCGATTCATCACCACCTGGAGGGTCGGGTGCGTGCGCACATCTTTCTTTGCATGTTGGCCTATTACGTGGAGTGGCACATGCGCGAGGCTTGGCGCGAGTTGATGTTTGCCGATTGCGATCAGCAGGCCAAGCTTACGCGCGACCCGGTGGCCCCGGCCCAGCGCTCGGATGCGGCGATGAAGAAGGTGGCAAGCCTCATGCTGGACGACGGCACTCCAGCACACAGTTTGCACTCCTTGATGCAGGACCTCTCAACCATCACGCGCAATAGCTGCCGCACACCCAACGGCGCTAAGGACGCACCTACTTTCCAGATCACCACTACGCCCACGGCAAAGCAAAAACGCGCTCTCGACCTGATCAGTCAAATAAAAATGTAGACAGAACGCGGAACCTCAATTGCGGCTGTTTGAGAGGGGAAAATCGCTCTTTTGGGGGAGGAACTTCAGGTTAACACGCTCTAGGTCGGGGCGGGGCATATTGGGGTGGTCAGACGCCCAGCTCAGAAACGAACTTGGTCGACAGATAAGCGTCGAGCCCTTCAGTGCCGCCTTCGCTTCCGTAACCGCTGTCCTTGATGCCGCCAAAAGGTGTCTCTGGCAAAGCTAAGCCATAATGATTGATAGAAATCATGCCACTTTCAAGCTCATTGGAAACGTCGATGGAGGTCTTCAGCGACTTTGTAAAAACGAACGCTGAAAGCCCGAACGGAAGCGCGTTCGCGCGGGCGACCACCTCGTCAAACCCCCTGAACCGATACATAGGAGCGATCGGGCCGAAGGGCTCTTCAAAGGAGACCAAAGCCTTTTCGGACACATCTGTCAGCGTGGTGGGCTGGAAAAAGCAGCCCGAATCACCAAGGCGCTCACCACCAGTCACGACCTTGGCGCCGTGAGCGCACGCGTCCTCAGTCAGACGCTGCATGGCTTCGACCCGTTTGAACATCGTGAGCGGACCCATCTGCGTCGCTTTCTGCGTGCCGGAGCCAAGTTTGAGCGCCCGCGACTTTTCGACAAAAGCTTTCACGAATTCATCATGGATGCTTTCGTGCAGGTAAAACCGTGACGGTGCAGCACACACTTGGCCGGCATTGCGGTGCTTTAGGGCCACAGCAATTGTGGCTGCAGACTGAAGATCGGCATCGGCGAAGACGATAAACGGTGCGTGGCCGCCCAGTTCCATCGTGGCACGCTTCATATGGGTACCCGCCAGGGCAGCGAGTGCCTTGCCTACCGGCACAGAACCGGTAAACGAAATCTTTCGGATGACAGGTGATGGAATGAGATGCGCCGAAACCTCTGCGGGCCGTCCAAATACCAGGTTCAAAACGCCATCCGGTAACCCGGCGTCAGCAAAACAACGCACCAGCTCGACCACGGAACCCGGCGTATCCTCCGGCCCCTTGATCACAATGGAGCATCCTGCCGCAAGCGCACCTGCAATCTTTCTCACGGCCTGGTTAATCGGAAAGTTCCACGGCGTGAATGCCGCAACCGGGCCTACCGGCTCACGGATAACGCTGGCGCGAACGGAAGGGCCCCGCGGTGCGATCACGCGGCCATATGCACGCCGACCTTCCTCGGCATACCATTCGATGTGGTCCGCTGCGGCTTTAACCTCCATCAACGACTCAGCCAGCGGCTTGCCCTGATCTAGAGTTATCAGTTCGGCCATGCGCTGATGACGTTCTCGAACCAAAAGCGCCACTTTACGCAGGAGCGTATAGCGGTCGTGGGCCGATGTGCGCCTCCAAAGTGCAAAACCTCGACTCGCCGCATCAAGGGCACGATCAAGCTCCGCCACACCCGCCAGCGGCAACTCGCCCAACGTCAAATCGTCAGCGGGGTTGCTCACTGGCTGTATGCCGCCGGAGCTGGTGCCCAGCCACTCGCCGTCGATATAGAGACCCAAGTTTGTGTATTTCATGCTAATTTTGTAGTCGACAGGGATACTGGCCAGAGCGTTGTAGAAGCAAAAAGGATGAGCGGTGTCAGTCCAACGAGAAGCCCGGCGTCGACATCACGCCATGGATGCGCTTGCGCACATTGTCAAGCCAGACATCCAATTCTTTCGGGGTCATCGTGCTGGCGTCCATGCCGGCCGCAAACAAACGGCTCTGGATTGTGGCGCGCTTGAGAACGGTCGCCACGTCGGCCTGGATCTTCGTGCGGACGTTGGCAGGAAGGTGTGCGGGGCCATAGAGCGCGATGAACCCTGTCCAGTCGAGATCTATCCCTTGTTCACGCAGCGTCGGTACATCCGGCAGCATCGGCGAGCGGGTGGGCGTGGTGACCGCCAGCGCCTTGACCTTGCCGGCCTTGATAAGGCCGGCAACCGGGCCCGGATCGATCAGCAGCATCTGAACATCGCCGGCAATCAATGCTGGAACGCTCTGTCCCGCTGACTTGTAGCCGACCGGGAACATCTTGACCTGCGCCACCTCGCTGAACAATTGCGCCACAACTCGCATACCTGGATTGCCCCACCCGTAGTTCAATCCACTCGTCGTCTGTTTCGCCGTCGCGACGAAATCGCGCACGTTGTTCATCGGTGAGTTGCTGTTGACCGTGAACACAAGAGGCGTGGATGCAAGACCCGCGATCATCGTCAGTTCCTTCGCCGGATCGATGGCAACGTTCGGCCGCCACGCGGCATCAATCATCATGGTGGTGGGAGGCATCACCAGCAGGGTGAGACCGTCGGGCACTGCGCGCGCGACCTGCGTGCTTGCGATGGCACCGTTAGCACCCGGCTTGTTCTCGATCACGACCGGCTGCCCCCACATTTTACTGAGGTCATCGGCAATGAGCCGGGCCGTGATATCGGTACCTCCACCCGGCCCGAATCCAACCAGCAGCTTTACGGGACCATGCGGAAAGACTCTCGGCTGTGACCAAGCCGAATTAACAAGCGCTACCGCCGACAGAGCGGCACAAAAAAACAATCGAACAAACCTTATCGCATTCATCTTTGTCTCCTTTGACGTTCATTATTAAAGGCACCTCTGCTCAAGTCGATTCGCATCATCGTCAAAGCCCGCATCGACTTCATTTACAGTGTGCCGCTTTGCTAAAAACTCTTCCAATGGCTTCTCAACACCGGAATCCACTGGCGTGCCTGCTTCGGGGCACCCCAACTCAAAACCCCTGTCAGACTTTCATGCGCGTAGAAACCAAGAGCGAAACGCGCGTCGTCCAGCGTTCCGTGAAGCACCCGAACGTCGTTCGTATGCGAGACGACTCCATGCATCTGGAGCTTGGCCTCGTACTGGTCCGACCAGAAAAATGGCATGGGCGCATAAGGCGTGTTCGCCCCGAGCATGTTTTTCGCTGCGGCGACCGCCTGTTCGGCAGCATTTGTGCGGTGCTCGATGCGCAAGCGCCTGCCGTAGCCCGGATGAAGCCATTCGGCAACATCGCCAGCCGCGTAGATTCCTTCGGCGACGCGACAAAACGAGTCGCATTCGACGCCGTTACCCAATTGCAGGCCGCTGTTCTTGAGCCAGTCTATGTTAGGTGCAGCGCCGATGGCAACGACCACGGCATCGCACTCGACCATCGAGCCATCGCTCAATCGAAGTGCCTCGATGCGCTGCCCCGGCAAAGATCCGACGGCCCCCTCCATACTGACCCCCATGCGCAGATCTACCCCCTGGGCGCGGTGCAGTTGTGTCAGCAACTTTCCGACGGTGGGTCCGAGCCGGGCTTCGAGCGGGTTGGCTGCCGAGTCGATGAGCGTGACCGACAGGCCAGCCATGCGCGCCGTAGCGGCGAGCTCGGTGCCTACAAAGCCGGCACCGATCACCGCCAGCCGCGCGTTCTTCTTCTCGAACACTTGGCGCAGCTTCATCGCATCGCCGGTGGTTCTGAGGCTGTGGACATTGACAGCTGCAGAAAGCGACGGCAGCATTCTGGGCGACGAACCGGTCGCAATGATCAAGCCGTCGAACGCCAGGCGCTCTCCATCGCTAAGGCGTACCGTGCGCTGGTCGAGGTCGAGTTGGACCGCGCGGCTCCCCAGAACGAGGTCGATCGCCATCTCGCTGTATCCGGCTGCATTGATGAGCTGCAACTTCTCCGGCTGCCATGGACCCAA
Source organism: Hylemonella sp. GW821-FHT12C09 (assembly GCF_058807395.1). Taxonomy (NCBI): domain Bacteria; kingdom Pseudomonadati; phylum Pseudomonadota; class Betaproteobacteria; order Burkholderiales; family Comamonadaceae; genus Hylemonella; species Hylemonella sp. GW821-FHT12C09. The sequence continues at coordinate 140,977 of NZ_JBXAQQ010000012.1, forward strand.
GAGCGCTTGCTTTGAAAGTGGCGGGCGATCGTAGGGCAGATCGCTTTCTTCTCCGACCAGCGCGAGCGCACCGCCATAGCCCGCAGCGCGCAGCGCATGCGCGGCACTGGCCCCTGCGGCTGACGCGCCCACGACCACGATGCGCTCCGGTGCTTTCACTGGCGATCCTCCTCGATCCGGATCGCGAGTGCAGGACAGATCTGCGCCGATCGCCTCACATTAACGTGCTGTTCGACCGGAGGGGTTTCGTTGAGCAGCACTACGATGCCGTCTTCGTCGCGCTGGTCGAACACCGCCGGTGCGTTCATCACGCATTGACCGGAGCCGCAGCATTTTTCGGGATAGATAGTGATCTTCATGGGGTTGTGCTCCTTAATTTTCTTGATGGCCTTGACTACCAAGTTACTGGAAGCGCCTTGACGCCGTACATAAGCGTGTCCGGTTTAAATTCGAGCGCCTCGAATGGAACGGCCAGACGCAACTTGGGCATGCGCTGCAACAGTGCTTCGAAGACGACGTGCATCTCCATCCTGGCTAGGGGCTGTCCGATGCACTGGTGAATGCCGTAGCCGAAGGAAACCTGATGTCGTGCCTCGCGGTGGATATTGAAATCCTCAGGCGCCTGGAAGGCCGATTCATCGCGATTGGCCGCCACACTCAGTACGACGACGGCGTCGCCCGCACAGATGAGCTGGTCGCCAATGACCACGTCCTCCAACGCAACACGCCGCTTCCCAGATTGCGTCACGTCCACAAAGCGCAGCATCTCCTCGATCGCCTGCGGCACGAGCGCGGTGTTCTGGTGCAATTCTTCCCACACCGCCGGACGCTGCAACAGCAACAGCACACCCATGGCGGTCGTGTTAGCCGTGGTCTCATGGCCCGCAATTAGAAGAAGACGCGCCAGGGACACCACCTGAACCTCGGTCAAATTCCCCTTCTTGACATGGTTGACCACGAGACGACTGAGGAGGTCGTCCGTCGGTTCCTTCATTTTTCGGCGCACCAACTGCGTCAGGTATTTTTCGCACAGCGCCTCATTCGCGGCCTGCGCCTGCTCGACCGTGGCCGTGCTGGACGTGAGGATCATCGCCTGGGCCTGGAAGAAGTCATGATCCTCATAGGGAACGCCGAGCAATTCGCAGATAGCGAGCGCAGGCGTCGCCAACGTGAGCGCCTCGACCAAGTCGACGGGTTGCTCGCACGCCTGGATCTTATCGATCAGGTGATAGACGATCTCCTTGATCCTGGGACGGAAGGCTTCGACGCGCTTGACGGAGAACTCCCCCGTTAGCATCCTGCGCTGCTCCGTGTGGTCTGGTGGATCCATGGTGATGAAGGTACGGTTGTTGCCACGCGCCACTTTCATAGCCGCGCTGACCGTGGGATAGCCGGACAGCGTGATGTTGGAGCTGAAGCGCGGATCGCTCAGTACCGCGCGCACGTCGTCATAGCGCGTGATAAGCCATGCATCCTTGCCGTCCCACAACCGGGCCTTTCCAAGTATCTTCGCATTGCGCATTTCTGCGTAGACCGGCGGCGGGTCCATCGGATCTATTCGGGGCGGCGGAAAACTCGGCAACGTGTCCCGGAGTTGGGCGGCACGGTTCGCCAAATGAGGGCAGCCACCAGACGCGGGATGGGAAGCGCTATTGACATGCATTTCTAGTCTCCTTCACGAAATATGGTTCGTATATTAGGTAGGCTAACTAATTTATACAATGAGGGCAAACCCGCATACGGGATTGGCCTCGCCAATTCCGCGAGGAACTCGCCGGTATACTCGTTTTCAAGCGTTGCACCAAGCTTTGGTCGCTGTGTGGAGGTGGTCGGGCAGAATTTCCCTCCGTACGCGAGCGCGCCAGACGGTGCTCTGCGACATATGTTGCGCTGGCCATTACAAATGGCTTGCCCATCCGAATCTTCGAATCCCACTGCAGCCATGCTGGTCTACCTTGAATGAAACCGTGAAGCCCAACAGACGCCAGGTGATCGCAGATGAACTGCGACCCCGGCTGATGCGCATTGGCGTCGCCATGCGACGTGAAATGAAATCCGCGCCCGTGACCGTCGCCCAGAGCGCAGTCCTTAGTGCGTTGTTGATCGGCGGAGCCATGCGCGTCAGCGATCTAGCGCGCAACGAGGGGGTCAAGTTGCCGACAATGACGCAGATCGTCGGACGCATGGAGATTGCTGGGTTGGTGTCGCGCGCGGGCCCTTCCGGCAGCTACAACAACCTGATACACATTACGCCGAAAGGGGCGGCGGTGGCGCGCAAGCTCGCGAAACAACGCACCGAATTGTTGGTACAACGCATGGCGACGCTGGACAGCGACGAGCTAAACCTGCTGCACAAGTTGGTATCGATTCTCGACAAGATGTTTAGGCAGGAGCCTTGGAGCGACACTCAGGTGTGACGGTTGGCTCTGGTGCAAAGATTGAGCGAGGACCCACGGACTGCTCGATCAGTTCGTCGCGAATTCAGATCGACAAGTATCAAATGTCTGCCGATGACCTTGGTTTGCACCACTGGATCAAATAGGAACTGCGCGAGCCGTTCGCAACCGCGCGTAGCAGCTCGACCTATCGAGCTCAAATCAAGCTGCTGCGCTCATCCGATCCGACCCCGCTATGATCGACTCGGCGCGTGCTCATAGTCGATCAACGGCAACGGGTGCCGGCGCCAGGTGTCGGTTTCCCTTCAATCTGTCACTTTTGAACTTTCAGTTGGGAGTGGCCAAATTGAAGGCCAACGGGGTCAGGACCCAATACCCTGTCCAGCTATCTGCGCCTTGAGTTCGGCCTCGGCCTTGAGCATTCGGTCGTAGCTCATGGCCTTGTGGCGGCTCGCGTTGGCTTTGATCTTGGTGCCGTCCACCGCGATGGTGCCCAGCTTGAGCAGCCCCATCTCGCGCGCCAGTCGAACGACTTGCACGAACAGATCGCTGAGCTCCTTGAGGTGAAACGCCCGAAAGTCGCTCAGCGTGCGGTGCGCCGGGAAGTTGCCTGCCCCGAGCAGGCGAAACGCCACGTCTTCGTGCAGCTTGCGGGCAAGCTTACGTGAACTGAACACGCCTCTGGCGTAGCCATAGATCAGCACTTTGACCATCATGGCGGGGTGAAAGGGCTGGTTACGTGAGCCGCCTGCCAAATACCTCGCGTGGAACGCCTGCAGGTCCAGACTGGCCACTGTGTCGTTGATGAAATACGCCAAGTGCCCTTCGGGCAGCCACTCGCGCATCGAGTGCGGCAGCAGCATGTCTTGGTCCGGCAGGTAGGGTAGGTAGCTGGCAGGCATCCAGCTGTAACGCCCAGACCTCACAAAACGATGACTTCAGGCTTCTGCCGCGCAGACTCCTAGTCCGACGGCCGGCGCAATCTGCTGCTGAGTGCAATCGCGCGGACGATGGACGCGAACGCGCGCATCGGCGCCGTCTTGTCTACATCGCGCTTCCAGAGGATCCCTGGGGTACGCATGGGCGTTGGGCTCTCCAGTGGGACTGCGCGCAGCGTGGAGCGCTCCCGTATCGCATTTTCGGAAACGATGGCGCCGATCTGCGTTCTTTCCACCAGTGCCAGCATGGGGGCGAGCGTATTCATTTCCACAACCACGAGAGGCTCGGCATCACATGCACGAAAGCACTCATCGAGCATGGCACGGGTTGCGAAAGCTTCTGGCAGCAATACCAGAGGCTGCCGATGAAGCTCCACCAACCGGATTCGCTTCCGACCGGCGAGTGGATGCTGGGGCGAAACGACTAAGACCATCTGCTCGTTGTACAGGGGCTCGAACCAAAGGTCGCCCACGGTGCGGGGCCGATAGGAAATCCCCAGATCGAGCACCCCTGAAGCCAGCCTTTCTCCTATGTCGTCAGCAGTAAACTCACTCGCGGCCACTTTCACGGTGGGGTGCCGTACCAACAGGGTGGCGATGCATTCGGGAATGAATCCTTGGTTGAACGTATGTGTGGAGCCGATGCGCAATTTGCCTGTAAGGCCCTGGGCAGACTCTTTCAATGCGGCCATGCCCTGATCGACTTCCTTCAGCGCTTTAGCGGCGTAGCTGAGAAACAATTCTCCTCGTTCCGTGATCAAGACACGTTTGCCCACCCGCTCAAACAATAGCTCCCCTATCTCCTCTTCGAGTTGGCGAATCTGGTGAGACAGGGTGGATTGTGTGATGTGCACCCGTTCTGCGGCGCGGGTGAAATTCAGGCATTCAGCCAAAGACACGAAATAGCGCAAGTGCCTGAGTTCCACTCTTTTCTCCTGATGCCAAATCTATCGATGGTATCGATGATTTTTGTTGAAAATAATCATTGTTATCTTTTGTTGATTCGCCGTCAAATACGCCTACATCTGCAGACGTTGCAATGTAATTCGCTACAAAACCAGGAGACTCACAATGCAAGCCGATCGGGATTGGGACCAGAGCCTGAAACTGGGAAACGGCGCGATTCGATGTTGCCCGAGGGCTGACCACCTTGAGACTTTGAACATGGGTCACCCGCATCGGAAAGTATCTTCCTCGGCGGGCTACTCGCTTCTTGCCATACCAGCCACGCTGGCAGCCGCGGGCGTTCCCAAGGGGGATTCGAAATGAAACTATCCGGATATGACTACATCGTCGTCGGCGCGGGATCGGCGGGATGCGTGCTGGCGTCGCGACTAAGCGAGAATCCAAACGTCAATGTCCTGCTGATCGAGGCCGGAGCTCCATCCGCATCCATCTTCGTTCACATGCCGGCCGGCATTCGCGTGCTCTACACAAGTCCGAAATACAACTGGCAGTTCTGGACCGAGCCCCAGGCCCATCTCAACAATCGAAAGATCTACATCCCTCGTGGTCGGGTTGTGGGTGGATCGTCCTCCATCAACTCGATGATTGCGATTCGAGGCAACGCCTGGGACTACGACTCGTGGGCCGCCCAGGGCCTGCCGTCATGGAGCTACGAAAACCTGCGCCCTTACCTCCGAAAGATCGAGGATGCCACCCTGGTGACACGGGAGCGCGATCAGGACAGAGGATATTCTGGTCCTATTCGGCTGTCCTACGGCACTCTCCAACATCCAATTTCAAAGGCGTTCATTGAAAGCGCGGTCTCGGCCGGCTTGCCGGAGAACAATGGCTTCAACGGCCCGTCCCAGGTTGGCACCGGCTTCTACGAACTCACCATTGCGGAAGGAAAGCGATCCGGAGCCTTCAAGTATCTCGATCGCGCGAAGGGACGAAGCAATCTCACCCTCATGACCAACTGCAGAGTTCGCCGGATCGCGATGGAGGGAACGCGCGCGCGCGGCGTGGTCATCGAGAAAGGAGGATGCGAGATAACCATCTCGGCAGAGCGCGAGGTACTGCTGACATCCGGAGCCATCGGCTCACCGCAACTGCTGATGCTGTCGGGGATCGGGCCCGCGGATCACCTGCAATCGCTTGGCATCAAGCCTGTCCTCGATTCCGCTGGCGTCGGAGACAACCTGCAGGACCATCTGGACTGTGCGATTCGCTTGGAAGCCTCTCAGCCCGTTACGCTGACGCCGTATCTCGGCCTGATCAAGGGCGGCCTCGCGGGGGCGCAATACATTCTTCGGGGCACGGGTCCCGCAACGTCGCAAGGCGTCGAAGCCGGCGCCTTCTGGGGGCCCGATAAAAATTCGTCGCTGCCGGAGTGGCAAGCTCATCTCATCGTCGCACTCCGAAATCCGCCGCCCAACGAACGCATCGCTCATGGTTTCGCGATTCGCGTTTGCCAGCTTCGGCCCAAGAGCCGTGGAACATTGCGACTGCGATCGGCAGACCCATCTGACACTCCCGCTATCGATCCCCGTTTTCTCTCTGACGAGTCGGATTTCGTCAGCATGCAGGAAGGCGTCAAACAGCTTTGCGAGATTATCGATCAACCTGGTCTGAGAAAATTCGTGAAACGAAAGATCGATATCGATGCGTTTACCAGTGTCGACTCCCGCAAAAAATGGATTCGGGAGCGCGCCGAAACGATCTACCATCCTGTCGGCACCTGCCGCATGGGCGAAGACAGCAACGCTGTTGTCGATGGTCAGTTGCGGGTCAGGGGGATAGACAACCTCAGAGTCATCGATGGTTCGATCATGCCGACCGTAATCAGCGGAAATACCAATCTGCCGATCATGGCCATGGCCGAAAAAGCCGCCGAACTAATTGCGGGAAGCAACGAGACGAGGCAGTCAGGTGCCGCTACCAAAAAGCAGTCAGCTTGACGGTCCGAACATCTCAAAACCGCTGAGTGACCTATTTCATCGATGAACTGGTGCACCCGCGTTGCGCCAGATACATCACTGCAGGCCGCGGTAATCCGCGTATTGCAACACCATCGTCTCAAGCAATCATAAGGATGAAATCATGACTGAGCTGATCGAACCGTATCGTGTGGGTGTGGGTGTTTTCAGCGATGAGTACAGCGCCGCAACAGCCTGCACCGAGGTGCTCGAAACTGCCCAACCTGATCCGCAGCGGGCGGCTTTCTATACCGAACTGTTCGCGCTCTACAAGCAGGCGCAGCGCGGGCTGGCGGTGGTGAATCATGCCTTGTCCAGGTTGCCGGTGATGCCCGTTACAGCGGCAAAAGGAGGCCTTTGATGGCACAGATCATTCTCGACAAAGTGCGCAAGGCGTTTGGTCCTTTGACCGTGGTGGCCGAGTTCTCGCTGACGGTTGAGCACGGCGAGTTCATCGTGCTCGTCGGGCCTTCGGGCTGCGGCAAGTCGACCACACTGCGCATGGTGGCCGGTCTGGAAGATACCAGCAGCGGCAGCATCCGCATCGGCGAGCGTGACGTGACGGACCTGGAGCCCAAGGACCGCAACATCGCCATGGTGTTCCAGAACTACGCGCTGTACCCGCACAAGTCGGTCTACGACAACCTCGCCTTTGGTCTGCGCATGCGCAAGACCGAACCGGCGGAAATCGAGCGGCAAGTGAAGTGGGCGGCCGACATTCTGGGCATTGAACACCTGCTGACACGCAAGCCGGGTCAGCTATCGGGCGGGCAGATGCAACGCGTCTCGCTAGGCCGCGCGCTAGTGCGGCGGCCGGATGCCTTCCTCCTCGACGAGCCGCTGTCCAACCTCGATGCCAAGCTGCGCGTGCGCATGCGCGAAGAGATCGGTGAACTGCACAAACGTATCGGCACGAGCATGATCTACGTCACCCACGATCAGGTCGAAGCCATGACGCTGGGTGATCGCATCGTGGTGATGAACCAGGGCAGGGTGCAGCAGGTAGGCACGCCGTTGCAGGTGTACGACCACCCGGCCAACCGCTTTGTGGCCGGCTTCATCGGTGCGCCGGAGATGAACTTTCTCGAGGGTGAGCTGACGACCAGTGTCAATGGCGCATGCTTCCGTGGCGCAGGAATGGAAGTGGCCTTGCCGGCCCAGCGCCTGACGCGACCCGCCACAGGCCGGGCGGTTCTGGGTGTACGCCCCGAGCATGTATCGCTCAGCGATGCCGGACAGATTGCCGCCACTGTGGGCCTGGTCGAGCAGCTGGGTGCGCAGACATTGCTGGTGTGCGACACCGGTCACGGTGGCAGCCTGCGGGTGTTGTCCGGTCGCGAAGACCGCTTCTCGCACGGCATGCCATGCCGGCTCGCCTTGATGCCGCAAAAAATGCACCTGTTCGACGCGGAAGACGGCAGCAGCTTGCTGTCGCCGCCGCAATGAGCATCCCCCTCAGAGCCCTCGAATGAGGAAGCCGAGAATTACATAACCAACTGGAGACAGACATGGCAGAGCAAGACAGCAGCAAGGCGTTGATTCCCCCCAGCGCAACCACGGACACATTTTCGCGGCGGCGCGTGATCACGACGGCCGCCACCGGCGCGGCGCTGATGGCGCTCGGTGCCCCGGCCGTGCATGCCCAGACCAAGACCATTCGCTTTCTGAACGCCGAACCGGGTCGGGAATCGGTGCGGGCCTTGCGTGTGGCAGCAGCCGAGTACGAGAAACAGACCGGTGTCAAGGTAGTGGTCGACACCGTGCCGCCCGACGACGCCTACAGCAAGTTACAGGCGTCGCTCTCCAGCGGAACTCCCTACGACATCGGAACACTGGCTTTTGCCGGCCACATGCTGATACTGGCTGAGGCCGGCAAGCTGGTACCGATGACCAAGCTAATCGAAAAATCCAAGTGGGGGCCGCGCATTCTGTTCCCAGTCAAGGGCGAGCACTACTGGTACCCGTACGATTACAACTTCTGCTGGATGTACTACCGTAAAGACCTGTACCAGCAAAAAGGGCTGAAGGTGCCAACCACCTTTGAGCAAATGGCCGAGAACTGCAAGGCGCTCACCGAAGGCGGGAAGTTCGGTGTGGGCCATCCACTGGGCGCGAATTCGGCCACGCAGTGGATGTCGATCGGCTACCTGTGGGCCGATGGTTTGAAGATGCTCGACGATAACTTCAAGCTGTTGATCGACAACGCCGATATGAAACCCCGCATGATCCGCTACCTCGATTTCATGAAGAAGCTGCAGCCCTCAATGCCGCCCGGCATGACGCAAGCGCTGTTTGGCACCGTGCTTGCCCAGTATTCCGGCGGGCAAATCGCGCATGCCCCATACGCCGGTCGCCTGATGGAGGTTCTGGAGGATCGCGCGCCCGACTTGGCAGGCAAGACCGGTTTTTTCATGTACCCGGACAGCGCGGGCAAGGCGCAGGCAGTCAACCATGCAGCCGATGGATGGGTTCTGCTAAACACACCGATGCGCGACGAGGCCTACAAGTTCATGGAGTGGTTTACCGAGCGCCACTACATCAACTTCCTGCACTCGGCGCCGCTGCATTTCCAGCCGCCGCGGCTCGATGTGTACGAAGACGCGCGCTGGCGTGCTCATCCGCTGATCGAAAAACACGCCGAACTGGTCGAGTTCATGCGGGGCATCCTCTCGAGTAAGGACGTAATCATTCGATCCATCGATACTGAAGGTCCAAGGATCGACTTGCGGCCCGGCAAGATGTTCGAGACTTTTGCGATCAGCGAAGCGATCCAGAACCGTTTGCTCAAAGACATGCCTGCCGCCGAAGCAGTGGACATCATGGCGAAGAAGTACCGCGCGGTCTTGTAAGACCGCTTTTAGTTCCGCATGCCAGCCCAGCGCTGGCATGCCTACCGAGTCTGCACTCATGAAAAGAATCAGAACCTTCAGCGACCGCGCGCTGCTGTTGGCCTTCGTCGCGGGCGTCAGCACGACGTTGTTATTGATCCTCGTGCCGGTGCTGGACGCGGTTCGGCTCAGCCTGTACCAGGCCGAGTCGTTCATTTCAGCGCAAACCTGGGTCGGTCTGGCCAATTACACGCGCATTCTGTCGGACCCGACCTTCTGGCATGCCTTTGGCATCGGCCTGCTGTTCGCCATCACGACCATCGCCGCACAGGTGGTGCTGGGCGTGCTCTTTGCACTGCTGCTCGATCAGCCATTCCCCGGTCGACCGGTGGTGCGTGGCATCACGGTGCTGCCCTACCTGCTTCCAACTGTCGTGGTGACGGTCATCTTCCAGTGGCTGCTCGACGGCGGGCTCGGCCTATTCACCGTTTGGGCCGAGCACATAGGGCTGGGCCGACCTGCATGGTTCGAGAACCCGACCTCTGCCATGCTGATCCTGATCGTGGTCAGCGTATGGACCTGGACACCCTTTGTGACCGTGTGTTTTCTTGCCGCGATGCAGACGGTGCCGAAGTCGCTGTACGAAGCGGCGCGGGTCGACGGGGCCAGCGCCTGGATGCGTTTTTGGCACATCACCATCCCGATGCTGGCGCCGATGCTGACCGTCACCGTGCTACTGCGCAGCATCTGGATGTTCAACAAATTCGACGTGGTGTGGCTGCTCACCAAGGGAGGGCCCCTGTCAGCCACGGAACATTTACCGGTGTTGGCTTACCGGCGTGCCTTCAGCCAGTTCGATGTGGGCGGTGGCGCTACGGTGGCGACATTGTCATTCTTGGTACTTACCGTGTTGATCGCCGTTTATTTTCACTACTTTCCGCTTGAAGAGAAGGAAGAAAAATCATGAGCTTGCGCCGTTCGCTGACTGCTCGCGTTACCCTGCTGGGCGGCGTGGCACTGATGTGTCTGTGGTCGTTTTTCCCCATTTACTGGATGATTGTCTCCAGCCTACGCCCTGAGCGCGACCTGTTCGCGCCGCCGACGCTGATCCCAACCAGCTTCGACACTGGTTTCAAGGCTTACTGGACTTTGCTGGAGTTGACCGACTACCCGCTGCAGTTTCTGAACAGCGTGATGGTGGCTGGCGCCGTTGTGGTCATTACCTTGCTGGTGTCGGTGGTGATAGCCTATGTGGTCACCCGGTACCGTATTCCGGGCAAGACGATCATCGTCGGCAGCATGCTCTACGCTTATATGTTCCCGCCAATGCTGCTCGCCATTCCTTTGCTGTCGATTTTTGCCGGCCTGGGACTGGCCGACAGTCTGTGGTCGGTAATTGCTGCGCACTGCACGCTGACCATCCCGCTCGGCGTGTGGTTGTTGTGGGGTTTCTTCAAGGTGATGCCACTCGACCTTGAAGAGGCTGCGATGGTCGACGGCTGCACCCGCGCTGGCGCGTTTTTTCGGGTGGTTCTGCCTTTGTCTCTGCCAGGTATTGTCACCGTGGCGATTTTTGCCTTCCTTCTCTCTTGGACAGACTACATCTTCGCGTTCGTCCTGGTCAGCAGTGATAGCCAGAAGACCTTGCCGGTCGGCCTGGCGTCGATCCTTGGCACCTTCGACGCGCGCTGGGGTGAGCTGATGGCCGGCGCCACGTTGATTGCGCTACCCCTGCTGGTGTTGTTCACGTTTCTCAGCCGCTACTTCATCCAAGGCCTCGCAGCCGGTGCCATGAAGGGGTGATGAGATGGACTTTGGCTTGAACGGATAGGAATTTCAACCACATGAGCTGCAGTATCGCGCCTTTGATCAGCCCTCGACCCGCGTCAAAATCCTCACCTGACCTGCAGTAACGCCCTGCCTGGCAGCTTCACCACCAAACGTGAGCACCCGGCTCAAATGACCTTTCTATTGTAAGCAATTATGTATCCGCAACTAGCTCTCTATATCGACGGCGCTGGGGCAGCACACCGACGAAGTGCTCGCGGAACTGGGTGTGGTCACTACTCGGATCGCGGAGCTGCGCAGCGCGCAAGTGATCTAGCGTCCGACGCGACGTTGACCGGATTTTCCCCATTATTTTTTTGAACATCGAATTATTTCCATGAAACCCCACAACTACACCGACACCCGCCTGCTGATCGACAATGAATGGCTTGACGCGGCAAGCCGCAGAACGATCGATGTGATCAACCCGGCGACCGGCAAGACGATCGGCAGGGTTGCGCACGCGGGCATTCCCGATCTGGACCGCGCGCTGGCCGCGGCACAGCGCGGTTTTGAGGCTTGGCGGAGGATACCGGCGAACGAACGCGCGTTGATCATGCGCAAGGCTGCGGGCTTGCTGCGCGAGCGGGCCGGTGAGATCGCCGGGTTACTGACAATTGAGCAGGGCAAGCCTATCCTCGAGGCCCGTAGCGAGGTGCTGGCTGCCGCGGACATCATCGAGTGGTTCGCCGACGAGGGGCGCCGCACCTATGGTCGCATCGTGCCTTCACGCAACCTGGCCGCCCAGCAGTTGGTGATCAAGGAGCCGTTGGGGCCGGTGGCCGCATTCACGCCCTGGAATTTTCCGATCAACCAGATTGTGCGCAAGCTCGGTGCAGCGCTGGCGAGCGGCTGCTCCTTCCTCGTGAAGGCCCCAGAGGAAACACCGGCGTCGCCCGCCGCGCTGTTGCAGACCTTCGTCGATGCGGGAGTGCCCGCTGGTACCGTCGGCCTGGTGTTCGGTGACCCCGCCGAGATATCTTCTTACCTGATCCCCCATCCAATCATCCGCAAGGTGACCTTTACCGGATCCACGCCGGTCGGCAAGCAGCTAGCGGCCCTCGCCGGGGCGCACATGAAGCGTGCGACCATGGAGCTGGGCGGCCACGCGCCCGTTATCGTGGCCGAGGACGCCGATGTGGAACTCGCCGTGAAGGCCTCGGGCGCCGCCAAGTTCCGCAATGCCGGGCAAATCTGCATCGCGCCTACCCGTTTTTTGGTGCACAACAGCTTGAAGGACGCGTTCGTGGCGCAGATGGTGAAACATGCTGAGAACCTTCAGCTCGGTGACGGCTTGGCCGAAGGCACCACTCTTGGCCCGCTTGCCAATGCGCGTCGGGTCGCCGCGATGGACAAGCTGCTCGAAAATGCGCAGCTCACGGGTGCCAGGGTAGCGACCGGCGGCGCACGTGTGGGCTCGGACGGGTGCTTCTTCGCGCCGACCGTGCTGGCCGACGTTCCGATCGAGGCCGATGTGTTCAACAATGAGCCCTTTGGCCCGATCGTCGCGATCCGAGGATTCGACACCCTGGAAGAGGCCATCGTCGAAGCCAATCGCTTACCTTACGGCCTGGCAGGCTACGCCTTTACGAAGTCGATCAGGAATGCACACTTGCTTTCCCAGCAGATGGAAGTCGGCATGCTCTGGATCAACCAGCCTGCCGTGACCTCCCCGGAGATGCCCTTTGGCGGCATCAAGGACTCCGGCTACGGCTCCGAAGGCGGGCCCGAGGCGATGGAGGCCTACTTGGCCACCAAGTCCGTGTCGATCCTGGCCGTGTGAGATGGCTGAGACTTCATCGCAGCGAGCCGGTATGAGTTCCGGGAGTCGATAAGCATTCACGGTTTCCATTGAAGCCGTTTGTGGCGTTACTACCGGGATTTCCGCGGCCGACCGAGCCAGGACAGTTCGGGCGGCGGTCGCCGTGAATGCAACGGCGAACGACCTAGTGTAGTGTTCGATTCTTAAGGAAACTTACTGAGCCGGCCCATAAATAGTGCGTAACGAATCACGCGGCGTATCTGACATGTTTTTCCTTAAACAGATTGCGGATGACCGTTGGCTGCTTTTGCCGGCGGTGCAGGCGAAAGCACTCATCGAGCATGGCGCGGGTCGCGAAAGCTTCTGGCAGCAATACCAGAGGCTGCCGATGAAGCTCCACCAACCGGATTCGCTTCCGACCGGCGAGTGG
>NZ_JBXAQQ010000013.1:0-114604 GCF_058807395.1 Hylemonella sp. GW821-FHT12C09
CGGTTACGTCAGTCCGATAGACTTCGAGAAAGCTTCAGAAGCTTAGGTGGGTGTCCACGGAACCGGCAGCAGCCCAATATCGGCAAATCTACCTGAATGGCTTGGACTTTTGAAACTGTCCCTCGAGCTCATCGGGCTTTCTGCTCGGCCTTTATGGGCACTCGATGCGATTTTTTTGATTTATGGGTGGCGCGCGACGCTATACATAAAACGACCATCGCGCGCCGTGCCCTGGTGCCCCGTCGCGCTACATATCAATAGACTTTTTTGAGAACACCCATGGTGAAATTTCGCGTATCCCGTCTTGCTGCCGCACCTATCCTCGCTTACCGTCCCGGTTTTGCTGCGGATGCATCGCTTCGGCGTAGTCTCAAATCGGTCCTGCTCTACGGGGCGCTAGCTATGGCCGGCTTCGCGCAGGCTGGCGCGCTAACGGTTACAGCTTCAGATGTATCGGCCTCGTTGGCTCTCACCGGCAAGGGCTCCCCCGCTATCTACGTTTTCGCGCCAACTATTGCAGCCGACACGCAAAACTACAACGTCCGCAGTGCAGCTATTTCAGACGGGTGGGACCAGGTTGTACCACTTCAAGCCACCATCACCATCAATTCCGGCGTTTACGTTGGCTCTAGTTCAACAGCAAACTACTCCTTTGACACCGGCAATGGCTACCCGAGTGGCTCAATCCTCAAAGTTATCAACAATGGCTACATCGCGGGCACAGGCGGCGCAGGTGGCGCGGCGGGGGTTGCTGGCGCGCCAGGGGGGCCGGCACTTATTGCGCGAGCTACCATTTCAATCACAAACAATGGAACGATTGGCGGCGGCGGCGGTGGTGGGGGCGGCGGCTCCTACGGCTACGGCGGGGGCGGTCAAGGATTTTTTGGAGGCGCGGGGTATCAGGTGGGTACAAAAACGGCGCCAGGTGCCGGTCAATTCTTTTCCGCAGGACGGGGTTCTGCGGGTGGAGCTCTAGGGCAGGCTGGCGTTGCGGGTGGAACCGACGATGGCGCTGCAGCTGGCGGAAGCGTGCCTTACGGGAAGGCTGGCGGTTCGGGGGGTGCTGCAGTTACAGGTAACGCCAACATTACTTGGACTGCGACTGGGACTCGGCTCGGCGCGATTAATTGACGTACCCGAAAGGTGCTCCAGAAAAAATCCTCCTTGCGAGGGCGTTTCTGCTTTGACGGTGTTCATGCTCCGGTGCAAGCTGTCCGCGCGAGCTTGATGGTTCCTCACCCTTCCAAGGGTTTTGTCTACGGCCCTGTCATAGGGACTCGAGAGAGCTGAGCTCATTCACCGGCACCGTCAGCTTGCGCATCCACAAGCTGGCTGACGCGCTCAATCAACCAAGCTCGCTCCTTCGGGGTGATATCCCATCCAGCCGCCAGAATTCCACGCTCCAAGGCATGGTAGTGCCCCATCAGGAAGCGAATCTCCCCAATCCGCATGCCTACTAGAGTGTCCTCTGCCAGTTGCTGCGCCTTCTCCTCTACCCAGCTCCAACGCTCCCTAACTTCGTCTAGCGTGGGCCCAGCAACGAAGCGTCCATCAATCTCCCGAGCCAACAACTTGGTCTGAAACCCTGATACGCCGCCAAGAAAATAATCTCGCGGGAAATTCTCTGGGACATCACTCTCCGCCGTCATATCGTGACCTCCTCGCATGCTCGTCAATCGAGCTTTGACGCTACTGCTTTTTGATTTCCCTGTGAAGTTCCAAAAGAGGCCATTCGGCGCTACATGACGCTGAAATAGTTAAGCGTCGGTCTTAGTCGAGAACTTAACTTTGGCGCTTTCAAGCATGCCCTATAGCGCAGAAGGGCCTGTTTCGGAACTGTTCAAAGAACGAGAAACTCTGTAGGATTTTTACGTGAACATCGGTTGACCTCTGCCCGCACCTCTTCTTCAAGAGGCAAGGCCCCTTTTTATGAAAGTGGTACGCAGATGGAACGCCGTACATTACCGACTGCAGCTGGACTGGCAACAGCCAGCCTGTATGGTTGCCTGGTGAAGCGCAGTCATCACGCACTGTGCCTATTTTTGATGACGTGCAAGTACCTGACTGATGTGACCAAAAATGCCAGAAACTGATTGCGCATCGACATCCAGTGCCTCCCATACGTCTCGTGCACTCATCCCTTCGAGTCCAGCTGCCAGCCGCGTATCCAGCATTTCGCCAATCTGGGCCTGGAAATCTGCCTCCCGCTGTTGACGCATCGAAGTGCGATACCGGGAGTGCCGGTCGGTTATGGCCCTGGCTAACGTGTTGACCCGCAGGTACAGATGCTTGCGCCCAACACCGACCCGTTCACAGGCCTCATTAATCGAGATTGGAATTGGCAATTCCAAAATGGCCTGCAATTCGGCACGAATTTCGTCCCAATCCAGTTCACGAGATTGGATGCCGGCGCGTGGCGACGGGGCCAACGGAAACGCCAACTGCGCCGGTTCCTCCGGGAAGACCCATGCCTCAACCTCGCCCGCGAACAGCTGATTCACGCCTATCCCGCCGTTGAGGGCGATGGTGAGCCAGCCTCTGATAGTCGGCAGACCGCCCTTGCGCACCCAATGCCAGACCCCGCTCTTGGAGAAGCCATAACGGCTGGCGAACGTAGAAATATTGCCGTCGGCCATTCGCTCAATGACCGTCTCCAGCAGAGGTACGACACCTTCGCTGGCCACTCGTGGGCGTTTGGCCAACATACTGCCAACTTGACGCGAAATCCACATGGATTCCGGGGTCGCCGGCTCAGCGCCCCCGTCGCCCAGGAATCCCCCGCAAGCTGTGCAATACCCTGGTACTACGACTGAAGCGCGATTGCGCACATTGCTGCGCTGGCAATGCGGACACGTCGATGTCAGCTGGACTTTGTGACGCACGCATGCGTCTGATGGCGCCACTTCCCATGCCAGACGAAAGTATGGCTCCCTCCCCTGGCGCTTGTCTTCAGCTAGACAACAAGGGCACCAGCGGTCCGACTTGGGGGCGAGTCCAGGCATCCCCAGCAAATGGCGCCAGGGCGCAAGGGTCAGCTGGTCAAGACAGGCCACCCCGGTCAACTCTGACAGCCACGCCGCCCACTCTTCGCTTTGCACCGACATGCTGGACAAGTTGCGCTGATACCAAGCATATTTTTCGCTGACGGAGCGCTCAAAATGGGCCAAGACCCAGTCCGCAAGCTTCTGGGCCGTCATTCCATGGGAATACGAAAGCCGGCAGAAATAGCTGGTCAGGCTTTCCACCTCAGGGCTATCCATCCCCTGAGGAGCCAGCGCGTGCAAAGTCGACCGAGGAGTCTGGGTGCCTTGCATCATGCAGCCTTCCGGTTCAGTTCAGCTTTCGGAATCAGCAGACGGCGATTCAAGCCCGGGGCAATACGTTCTTCGCCCTCGACGATTTCACGCAGGATTTGCGTGACCTGAGCCTCAGTCAGGAGTGCACGGCGCAGAACGTCCTCCGAGAATCCATGCTCCTCGACCAGCAGTCCCAGTCGGGTGAGCAAGGTGCGCAACGTGCCGACACAGCCTAGAGCGTTTTGAACAAACACCTCCGAATACCGCAGCAAGTCCACGCCAGCCAAGGTTGGAATTGCAGCCGCAAGGTGCTTGAGGCACCCACGAAACGCCTGGAAGTCCGAAGCAAGGTCCTCGCGGTAACGCCCAAAGTGAATCACGTGGGTTCGCCTTGCCAACTGGCCACTCAGCGATACCAGCTCGAACAAATCGTACGAGCCCAGCAAAATCCATTGGACGCCATACTCGTTGGACAGAGACTTCAGGGTGTTGAGCTGCTGTTCGAGCCGGTCCGGGTGACACTGCCGCATCATGTGGGCGGCTTCGTCAACGACGATGAAGCGAGTCCCCCGCTGTCGCAATGACCGTTCTACGGCCGTTCGGAGGCCAGACAGTCGGTTTGTCTGAGCGCCAAGCGGACGCACGACACGGCCGGTCTCGGGGTCAACGCCATATGCGCTTCGAGGAGCATCCAGTTCTCCTTCCAAGGCGTGCAGGATACGTTGGTAAAACAGGCGCCATGAGAACTCCTTTTCGCCGGAGGATGGCGCCTCTACCCGGATGGCGGGTATGTGGTCAGGCCTGGTCGCCATGGCCTCGGACTGATGCTTCAATTCTTGCTCGACCAGAAAATGGCCTAGGGTTGTCTTGCCGACACCGGTTGGGCCGCAAACTAGAAGGATGTCGGCGCTTCCAGCAGCGTTCAGCATCAGCTGGCACTCGTCGATGGTCGAAGCAATGCGCGGGTGTCGAACGCGCTGGTGCGCGATGGTTGGAGGGTTATTGGTGGTCATAGTAGGTGTTCAATTTCAAAAGGTGTCGAATTCGGGGGGAGCCGGTGGCTCCGGTAGGTGGGGCGGCAACGTCGTGGCGACACTGACGGCCTGTTGTTGGGGCGGCATGTCGACGACGAGGTAGTTAGGCTCTTCTTGGGCCAGCTGCGGCAATGTCACTGGTTGCGTGATGGCACCCAGGCCAAGGCGCCCATATAGCTCGCGGTTTTCCTGCTGGCGCTCGAAAGCCAGCTTTGCCGCCCCTTCCGGAGTGAAGAAGCGCAGGAATTCCTTCATCTTTTGCGGGTTGACCTCTTCGTTCTCGTGAAGACGGAAGCGGCCACGGAATTCGTCGGCTATCAGCTCACGCTCCTTTTCCGTCATCTGTCCAAGGCCCACCAGTGTCTTGCCGTGCGCAGCTACCCAGCGTTTGTGAATCTGGATGTAGACGGTCGACGCATCCCACGGGTCGTAGCGCACGGGAAGACGCTTGCCATGCAGCTTGGCATCGCGAAATTCTGGGCACCAATAGTGGAAGTTGTTGTGAACCTTGACGCCACGTTGGCGGTCAACTTTGCGCGTACCAAGACGGCTAACCGTTGGACATGTCATGATGAGGAAGTCCTGGGTCAGGGTCACGATGCGGTGGGACCGCACTCCTGCGTTGGCCAGACTGCGCTCGCAAGCTTGACGGGGGGACATGCCCAGTGTGGGATGGTCTAGCGAGTCGTAGTAGTCGAAGGCCCAGTACTCAAGCCCGTAATAGAGGTATTCGAGGCACCATTCCGCAAGCCGAGACGGCAGGAACTTGCCCGTGGTTTGACGGACTTTCTTGGTTGCCTTGGTATTACCCGCCAAGTTGTGCACGTAGCTGGTATGAGCGTGTCCGAAAATGCGCTCCATGACTGCCCCGTGGCGCGGACGGCCAGCGGGTCGATAGCGCACATGAATGCCCATCAGTTCTGTGAAGCGGTCAAAGTCGTGGCTGCGGAAATCGGGGCCGTTGTCCACAACGATGAACTGCGGAAGGCGCCGATACCGTCTCACCATATCGCGCAGCAGCATCATGTTCGAGCGGTATGAAGGCGAGTCGAAGCTGAGGTAAATGCCCACGATGCGACGTGTGTACGCATCAATGGCCAGGGACAACCAGGGGCGCCCCAGACACTTTCCGGTTCTCAGGGAGACGAGCTCAATGTCCAACTCCGTGTGGTCCATATGCACGTATTGCAGAAAGCGGGAGCCGTGGACAGGCGTATCGGCATACAAGACCAACACAAACTCAGAGTTTTGGTAGGCAACCCGGTTGCCGTGGCGAGACCGGTCAGCAGTCTGCTGAGGGATTGCCTTGATTCTGGCCAGCAGGGTCGGGTAAGAAGGCTTGTCTATGCCCCGTTCGACGCACACCCTCGCGAGTTGAGCGTCGACATGCTTTGCGTTGGGCGCGATGGACGTCAGGTGGTGCTCTCGTATGACGTCCTGCATCGCGGCCTCCTGCGCCTCGCTAAGGCGAGGTTGACGGTTGCCACGTTGGCGAATGCGTGGAACTAAGGCGACAAGTTCGTCGGTTCCCGTCAGCCTGGCGATAGCCAGAGCCTTGAGATGACGTCGTTGCGTTCGATTTGGGGCCGCGACGTTTTCCAGGTCTTTCATGCGCCGAAGGGCCAGCTTCAGCTCGTCCTCGGTGACATCCGCCAGCCGAAAGGGTTCGGCCATACTCACGCTGTCGGATGCAGCTGTCAGGTCTTGGTTCAGAGCGAGTTGCTCCAGTGCGCTGATGGCAATCTCTACGGTTCTGTTGTCATCCGACTGCAGGACGGCCTTACTGGACCCAACCACCATGACGGTGTACGGCTGCTGGTCGTATGTAATGCGAGAGCCGATGCGAATGTCGACAACTCCGGCAACGGACTTGGGTACAGGGCGCAGGCGCGCGAACTCAAACTCCCGTACGGCGGTATCACGGTACACGCGGAAGCGATGAGGCTCCTCGAGGGGCGCGACATCAATGTCGGAAATCAGCAAGCCGTCTGCAATCAGCTTGAAGACTTCATCGGGTCCGCAGTTGAGTTTTTCGTACACCTCCGCCAGATAGAGTACGGCGTCTTCGTTCAGGGCGTTGAGAACCCCCTGCTCGACGTCAACCGGGCACGGCGGGGCGGCCGGGTCCAGATAGTCTTCCAGCAGAAGGATGTTCTCTACCCGACGTTGTGGAACATCGCGTTCGGTGCGGATGCGGTATTCAATGCCTCGCTCAGCCAGCCATTGCTCGATGAGCGGTGCGCGCCAATGGCCATCGGCGTCTAGCTGGTAACGCCAGGGATTGCGGGATGCCAGGCTTTGCAGTTTGCTCCACGGCTTGCGCTCTTCCAGGACGACAGAACGCTCACCGATGACCAAGAAGTCCGGTGTATGGTCAATCGTGTGGATTTCGCCGTCACCGTCAATGACTTCGAATTTCAGCCGGCACGGCTGGGGGTAATACTCCAGGACATCGGGGTCGTATTCGTGGCTCACCGCCGCCGGAAATTCAAAGTGACGGCTTTCGGTCTCCACCGTCCGCTGCATCTTTCGACTTTGAAAGGGCGTGATGACATTGCCGCCGCCCTTTGAGCGAACTTGGCGCACCGGTGCGTTCCTTGTCGCATCCAGGACCAGGCGACGACCGGCGATAGGGAGCCCGAGTCGGTCGAGCAATTGCTCCCGCTGGGATTTCTCAAGCATTGAATGTTGCCTCCAGGCAGTTGGGGCTAACGTATAGACAGCTTGAGACGAGATGCGTCAAAATTGACTCTAATTCGTACAGGCCGCTCGCTGGGAGAACAAACTGCAGAAGATGCTCACAGGCAAGGGACGCCCTCTTTCGCTCGACACCAAGGCCCCTCCGGTGCCTCCTCAGTCGCAAGTTCTTGCTGAATGGGGGATGAAGGCCGAGCTGCTGATTAAGCGCGGCATGACACAGCGTGCCTGGGGTTATCGAGAGCTGGCGGAGGCTCTGGGCAAGGAGGGACTCAGAGTGAGTGCGCCGGTCCTGAATCGCCGTATCAATCGCGGCAATTTCAGCGCAGCTTTTCTTCTGGCGTGTCTGGCTGTGCTCGGAAACAAAGACGACGTTTTGAGTGTCGTCAAAGCGACCAAAGTCGCCCGCGACAAAGCAAGACGGTGAGCGAATCGCTCGGCAGGACAGGCTTTTGAAGAGGCCTGATTTGCCAACAACGCTGAAGTTAACAGTTAAAGAAGCATGCTGATGCTTCGCTGCCTTATTAACAAAGTGACGCATTGCCCCGGCTCCATTTTGTGGTCCTCTCACAAAATGGGGCCCTGGAGGCGCCGCGCTCCATCAGCAGTCTAGATAGCATCCGTACGGCATAGGCCGCCAGATGATGCTATCGCAATCTGCGATGAAAAGGAACATCTCGACGCATTCTTGTCTGCTCTACTTTCAAAGATGCCACTCGAAAGTCAACTTCCGGCAGTGCGTAACCAGCAATTCGTTCACCCAGCCTTGAAAAAGAAAAACGCCCTGAAATTTCAGGGCGTTTTTTTGGTCAGCAAATGCTTTACTTGGCAACGATTGGCCAAGATATGGTTTTGTCTTCACCGCTAGACTGGAAAACGCCGAGCTATCATGAGAGAGACAGTGCCTGAACGACCATCCATTGGCCAATTAATGCTTTATTTCAGGCCAGTTAATGCTTAACGGCACACTTGAGTCACTGTAAGCATAAGCGTGCCGCTTCGGCATGCTTGTGCTACTTTTTCGGGTGACAGGTTTTGGCTTCCACGAATTTCCCGGGCAGCGAAGCCATCGCGCGGCTTTCCCCAATAAATTCAATGAGATATGACTGCCTAGCCTCCTCAGGCGGCATCAGAGAAAGTCTGCCCCTAAAAACAGATCAACTTTCGGCACGGTTATGGTGGTATCCGAGTCGACTCAGGGTCAACCGGGAGCTTTCTCGGCGAAACCTGTCGTTGATGCGACCTGATTTGATTCAGGCCTATCGATTAGGGCTCATGAAAATGGGATTAACCAAGCCCTCATACGCAGAGCGAATCAACTCAAGCGAGTTCGATCCCTGCGTGAACTCCGACTTTTGAACTGCGAATCATTGTGCAGAATGACCAACAAACGAATCGCTGAAGAACCTTGCCTCTGGAAGAGTGCCCTGTTCGACACAAACGCGTCTAAGTGCCGCCACCATAGCAGGTGCGCCACAAGCGTAGACGTCGTGAGAAGACAGATTGGCATGGTCGGCCAACACGGCCTCGTGAACCAAGCCGGTTCGACCGGACCATGCGCCAAGAGCGGCATCGCTTACCACTGGCGTGTAGCGCAGTCCAGGCAGGATCTTCTGCCATTTTGCAATCACTTCCGGCGCGTACAGGCCCTCCACTTGCCGGGAACCCCAATACAACGCCAGCGGGCGATCGATCTTGCATCGCACCATATGGTCGATGATGGATTTGATCGGGGCAAAGCCCGTGCCGCCAGCAACCATGATCAGTGGACGTACGTCATCTTCGCGTAGCCAGAAATCGCCGTGCGGTAGCTCGAGTGGAAGTGAATCGCCTACTTTGAGCGTGGGCAGGATGCCCGCACTGAAGTGGCCACCCGGCACATGACGGATATGCAGTTGCACGCCGTCGCTCTCATGCGGCGGGTTGGCCATAGAAAAGGCTCTGCGTTGGCCGTCAGGCAGAATCACCTGCAGATACTGACCGGCCCGAAACTTGGCCCGCTGGCCGGCTGCAAAACGCATCTGCAGAACGGTCACGTCGCTGGCAGGCTGTGTGATACGAAAGATCTTCGCTGGCAATATCCTGCGGGCATGGGGGTCGATGCGCTGCCAACTCCGAGGGCGGATCAACAGGTCGCTGGCAGCCTGGGCATGGCAGAAAAGGTGCTCGTTGTCCGCGTGGATGCCCGCCTCGGCGCTGCCGCCCGCGGTGCCAGGTACCAGCTGGCCTTCGAGTACCACGCCGCGGCAGTTACCGCAAACACCTTTTCGGCAGGAGTATGGCAGTTCGATACCATTGCGCGCAGCGGCGTCGAGCACCGTCTCGCCGTGCTCGCAGGAGAAGGTGACTTCGCTGCCTTCGATCTTGATCTGATGGGTCATTGAGATATTCAGAGAGGTACCGGTACAGCAGCGAGCCGCGCGACGGTATTGATCATGGCCCTGGCGTCGGCGATGCCTTGCCCAGCGATGTCCATGGCGCAGCCATGGCCTACGCTGGAGAGGATCACATCGGCGCCTATGGACAGGGCGCTGGCCTGCTTGGGACTTAGCAGCTTGACCGGGATATGGCCTTGGTCGTGCAGCATGGCAACGTACAGGTCATGGCGACGGTCTGCCAGCAAGGCATCGGCACCAACTGGGCCGTCAACTTGTAGACCGGCCGCACGCAACCGCTCGGCAGCGGGACGGGTGATGTGTTCGTCGGCATCACCGAACAAACCATTCTCCCCGGCATGTGGATTGATGCCAAACAGGCCAATGCGCGGTGTGGATATGCCCAGGCGCTGCATGGCACGCACGCCAGCCAGCGTAGCCTGTTCGACCAGCTCGGGACTGAGTCGGTCCAGAGCGTGCTGCACACTCTCGTGCAGGGTGGCATGCACGATGTGCAGCCCGCCCCCGACCAACAACAAGAATACGCTGTCTTCCGGCTGACCACAGACGCGCGCGACGAGCGAGGGATAGCCCGAAAATGCGATGCCGGCTAGATGCACTGCGGTCTCGTGGTGCGGAGCGGCGACCACAGCGTCGAACTCGCCGTGCCGCGTCGCTTTGATGGCAACAGTAGCGGCGGCGATCATGGCGGCGCCGGCTTCGGCACATACCTGCCCCGGGACGAAAGCGTTGTTGACTCCAACCTCTGTCAAAACGACAGCATTAGCGTCCAGCAGGGCCGCGAGGCCCAGTTGGACGGCCGTGCGCTGTAGTACCACTTGAGGGCCAAACAGAGTGATCTGCACGTCACTGCGTCCGGCATAGGCGGCAACGGTCTTAAGGGCAATCTCCGGCCCGATGCCGTTCGGATCGCCGACGGGCAAGGCAATGCGGGCAGCCTTTCGAATCACAGCGGCACGGCCAGCAAAGTGTCGATACGGCTGCTGTCGCACACTACGATGCGGCTTTCCAGACGCAATTTGTCAGTGCTCGTGTCGTACACATCGTGGTAGACACCTGTGCAGTAGAGGCTGGTTTCGCCGTCGTGCATGATGCGTGCCACCATGAAAGGCGTCTCGGCACCGGTCTTCTGCGCCTGGCTGGCCGTGATGAAGGGTTGGCCGACGATGTGTCGGTAGCTGTGCTTCTCGTAGACGTTGGCATGGCGCAGGGCGGAGATGCGATCTTCCAACATGGCCCGGTTGCTGGCCCAGATCAGGCCGGCGGCCAGACCATCGCGGTGATTGTCGGCCGTGGTCACGGTGTACCGGCATTGCGCCACGAAGAAATCCGGCCAGTTTTCCAGCTCGTTGTTGTCGATGCAGCGGATGTATGCGGCCTGAAAAGCTGCGATCTTTTCTCGTAAGGAAACGGTTTCCATCAGTCTGTGCTCCTAGATGTCCATGAGGCGGCGGTAGAGTTTCCAGAAGCCTCGTACGGAGGCTTCTGTCACGCGTGAGGGGCTGGACGAGGTGCTATCCCCGCCCATTTCGATCACCGCCTGGCCTTCACCGGCTGCAGCGATGCCGCGCTGAACAAAGCCGCCGACCGCACCGTCCTCCATAGAGACAAAGCCAGCTGGGCCGATCAGGTTGGCCTGCTTGAGGCGCACATTGCGCTGTTCGGGGGTGTCGTCGGCATAGCCGAGGTAGGTCCAGTTCAGGTCGGTCTTGTCCACGCCGCGCGGTAGCACCTGGCGGATTGCCAGGCAGTTCTGGATCTGCTGCAACACGAAGCCGGGAAAGACAGACAGGATCTGCAGCGTGATGCCGTCCTCGAACTCCTTGAAGCCCGCCAGCAGCGTCGGGTCGGCCAGCTTGTAGCCTTCCTGGTCGGAACGCAGGCCTTGCTCCTGATATTGTTTGCCGGCTTCTGCTTGCGGTGCGTCCACCATCGAATAGCTGACATGATGGCCGCCCGACTCGCTGACTATCACCGCACCGCGTTGCGACAGGCGGTTGAGACGGAAGGTGGTGAAAAAGAGGTGCAACAGGCTAGCGTGGTAGCTGTCCTTGACGTTCTCGAAGTAGAGTTTCCAGTTGTTCGGCAGTGCCTGGGTGAAGCGACCGATGACCTCCACAGGCTTGTGCAGTACGCGCTCAATGCGTGCGCAGATCTCGGGGCCAAGGTAGTCTTCGATGTCGTCCACCTCGTCGCTGAAGCTGCCGAACACCAGTCCACAGAAGGTGGCGATGCGCAGCTTGCGCGGCGAATGATCTTCCTTGCAGAAGCTGGCTGGCATGCCACCGGCGCCATTGAGGCCAGCCTCGAAAGCCACGCCCTTGAGCGTGCCCTGCAGGTCGTAGGTCCAAGCGTGGTAGACGCACTGAAAGTCTTTGGCCGTACCGGCTTTTTCCAGGCAAATCAGTGCACCGCGGTGGCTGCAGCGGTTTTCGAAAGCGTAGATCTCGCCGTCGTTATCGCGCGCCACGACGATAGGGGCACGTCCGGCGAAAGTCGTGCGATAGCTGCCTGGTTCCGGCAGTTCAGCTTCCAGGCAAAGGTAGTTCCAGGCCGGTCCTTCGTAGACACGCTTTTGCTCTTGCTCAAGGACGTCCTGGTTTTGGTAAACAGCGTAGGGCACGCGGGTGTGCTGCCCCCGCACCCACTGGATAGGGTGAGTCTGGCTCATGGTGTTTTCCTTGTGTTGGAGAATCTTTGTGTCGATCAGTCGACTGTGACGTTCGCCTTCTTGACGACGGTGGCCCAACGTTCGGCTTCGCTGCGCATGAAACGGCCCATTTGTTCTGGCGTGTTGCCGATGACTTCGGCACCTAGCTCGGCGAAGCGCGACTGGACATCGGGTTGCTTGAGCGCCTCGACTAGCGCGCTGTTGAGGGATTTCACCGCGGCAGCCGGTGTGCCAGGTGGTGCGACAACTGCGAACCAGGTCACAGCCTGCATGCCAGGCAGACCAGCTTCGGTGAACGAAGGTACTTCCTTGATCGTTGGCGCGCGTTTGCTGTCAGCCACAGCGAAGATGCGAATCTTGCCGGCTTTGTGCAGCGATCCTGAAGAGCCGAGGTTGTCAAAGAAGACATCGACTTGCCCGCCGGCAAGATCCGTCAGCGCCGGTGCCGTTCCCTTGTAGGGAACGTGGGTCATCTGCGTGTCGGTGAGCAACTGGAATAGATTGGCCGTCAGATGCGAAGTCGAGCCATTACCCTGCGAGGCGTACGACACCTTGCCTGGATTGGCCTTGAGGTAGGCGATGAGCTCCTGCACATTCTTCACCGGCAACTGATTGCTGACGGCCAGCACGTTGGGCACGGCTGCCAGTACGGTCACGGGCACCCATTTGCTGGCGTCGTAGGGCAGTTTGGGATAGAGGCTCTGGTTGATGGCGATGGGGCCGGGCGGCGAAACCAACAAGGTGTGGCCGTCTGGCTCGGATTTGGCCACCAAATCGGCGCCGATGTTGCCGCCAGCACCCGGCTTGTTCTCGACGATCACGCCGGCCGGAAAGCGATGGCGGATCTTTTCGGACAGGATGCGCGGCAGCACATCAGCCGTGCCACCAGCAGGAAAGGGAACGATCAGGCGAATCGGTTTGTTCTGTAAGTCGGCAGCGTGCAGGCTGGTCCAGGCGAACGCAGCACACAGCCAGATCATCAATTTTCTCAAGTGGCTTCTCCTCGGGTAGTGATAGTCCGGATGAACCAGACGGATGGCGAAAAACAGGCAGAAGTGTGTGGTTTCGACCTAGGTTTGACAAAGTCAAATTTGCGGATATCGCAAAATCAGTGAAATTCTTTTGACTCCCGTCAATGCAAAATCCAGGTCATGGAAACGAATTCTCTGAATCCATCTGTTAGCGACAAGGACTTGATTGCAGGTCTGGCCAAAGGCTTGCGTCTGATAGAAGCCTTCGATGACGTACACGCCCGACTGACCTCCTCCGAGGCAGCGCGACGGGTCGGCATCAGTCCTGCTGCAGCCCGGCGTTGCCTGCTGACGCTGTGTCATGGCGGCTACGCTGAGACGGACGGCAAGCGCTTCTGGCTGAACCACGGAATACTGCGGCTGTCCTACGCCTACGCTGCATCCACGCGGCTGCCGCGCCTGCTGCAACCCACGTTGGACGCTCTGAGCGAACGCACACGCGAGTCGGCATCCGTGGCCGTTTTGCACGGGACGGAAGTCATGGTCGCAGCGCGATCGACAGCCCGTAAAAGCTTGACTGTCGGTCTGGGCGTCGGGTCGCGCCTTCCTCTGCACTGCTCGGCCACCGGCCGTGTGCTGCTAAGCTCGCGTCCTGCAGCGGAGTTTGAGGCTCTCTTCAATGCGATGCCACTGAACAGACTGACACCGCACACTCTTACGGACCCGATTCGTCTGCGCAAAATCCTCAAGGCCTGTGCCGACGATGGGTACGCACTTAGCAACGAGGAAATTGAAATCGGGGTCAGGTCGATCGCGGTCCCGCTGTACAACATGGGGGGGCTGGTTGTTGGCGCTCTCAGTCTTTCCAGCCGCGCCGATCGTATGACCGCCAGTGAAATGGCAGAGCAATTGCTGCCAGCCATGCTGCGCAGCCAGACATGGGTACGCGCAAGGTTGACCTGAGGCTACGGGGCTATGCTTGGCCCCGGGCGCCAGCCCTGCCAACAAACGCGCTGGCGGATCCGAATCTGAGCATTCCTTCATTAGGAGACATCGAAGTTCCCCAGATCCAGGCTACTTTACGCATCCAGTACCAATGTCCCCGATCGACAACCTGAAACACAGAGCATCATCGATTTGTTAGCTGCGCGTTCTTCCTTGGTCAAGATGCTGTCTCGATGTTCAACTTCGCCTGACAAGACTCGCGTTTCGCAGGCGCCGCACAGCCCTTCCCGGCAGCTGGACTCAACCGCGCACCCGGCGGTCAACAGCGCGTCAAGCAAGGTCGTTCCTGGTGACACGTGAATGGTCTTTTTGGATCTCCGCAATTCCACTTCGTATCCTTCCAGGGCGACAGCATGGCCCTCTGGCAGGGCGGTAGCGGCAAAGCGTTCCATGTGAACGTTTTTGTAGCCTAGCTGGGTGCATGCCTTCTCATAGGCCTCCAACATCCGCCCTGGCCCGCAACTGTAAAAGTGGGTCTCCCTTGGAAAGCCGCTGAGCAGGCGAGTCATGTCTGGTGGAGCACCCTGCTCATCATCGAAATGAAAATATGCGGTGATGCAATTTTTCTTGCTGTTAGCGACCAGTTCCTTGATCTCGGCCACAAATGCGGCATCCTGGTGACTACGTGCGCAGTAAATCAGATGGGCTTGCCGTCCCAGTGCTGAAAGATGTTTCAGCATGGCAACAAGGGGGGTGATACCAATGCCTCCCGCCAGTAGAACACTCAACCTTGCCTCTTCATGGAGGCGAAAGTGGTTCCGAGGAACGCTAGTCGTAATAACTTGTCCAACTCGCAGCTGCTGATGCACATAGCGCGATCCACCTCGGCTTGCTCGATCTCTGAGAACAGTCACCACGTACCGACTGGACTCGCCGGTGTTGGTCAGGGAGTAGCTTCTTACCAGTCCGGTGCCCAGATGAAGATCGATGTGGGCGCCAGCCTCCACATTTGGAAACGCGACTTCTGGCGAGACTGGTCGAAGCTCGACGCTGACGATGTCGCGGGCTTCATAGCGAATATTGAAGACAAGTGCTTGGAGGAGGTTTGAGGACATGACAAGCGCGCACCACAAAGATGGGGCCGGCAAGACCCCATCGGATTACATGATGTGAAGGCCACCGTCGACCATCAGCGTGGTCCCGGTGATGAAAGATGCCTCGCTGGATGCCAGCCAGAGAATGGGCCATGCAACTTCCTCAGGGCTCGCCCATCGGCCGATCAGCGAAGTGTCTTTCCGTTCTGTCCGGAGCTGCTCCACGGACTTGCCTGCCTGCTGCGCACGTCCAACGTGAAAATCGGTCAGCGTCGAGCCCGGGCATACCGCATTGGCACGGACGCGATACGGAGCCTCTTCGAAGGCCAGCGTTCGGGTGTAGGCCAGCTGCGCAGCCTTGGTCGCGTCGTACAAAGCCATGCCTTTGCGGCCCGTTACGGCATAACACGAGGAAACGTTGACGATGCTGCCAGCCCCTGAGGCCCGCAGGTACGGCAGTGCAGCCCTGCAGTAGTTGGAAATGCCCACCAGGTTGACGCCGACCATCGCCTGCCATTCGGCGGGCGTAACTTCCGCTGCGGCACTGTAGTTGCGCATGGCAGCGTTGTTCACAAGAATGTCCAAGCTCTCAAACTGCGCCACAGCTGACTGCACGGCGGCAAGTGCCGCCTCCGCGTCAGAGACATCCGCCGTGACGCTGGTCACGCGTGCCTGCGGTACAGCTTGGCGGAGAGCCTCGCAGGTTCGCTGCAGGGCCTCGGCGTTGGCGTCGACCAGGAGAACGGATGCACCCTCCTGAGCGAAACACTTGGCAGCCGCTGCTCCAATGCCTGCACCTCCACCGGTAATCAGGGCGGTCTTGCCACCCAAACGTGCTTGCCTCATGCTCATTCCGCCTTTGCGCCAGTGTCTTTGATGACTTTGCCCCAGCGCTTGATCTCGATACGGATCCAGTCGCTGAATTGTTTCGGATTGGAGGCCACGATCTCGAACTCCATTTCGACCAGCCGTTTCCGAATGTCGGGCGAGTTGAGAATGTTGACGATCTCCCGGTGATAGCGTTCGATAATGGGTGCCGGTGTACCCCCCGGTGCCAGAAAGCCGATCCAGGATGTCGCCTCAAAATCCTTGTAGCCCGATTCAATCAGCGTCGGAATCTCCGGTGTGCTGGCAAAACGCTTGCCGCCGGAACTGGCCAGCAAGCGCAGACGCCCTTCCTTGACGAACTGCTGCACATTGCCCGGCACAAAGAAGCCTGCCTGGATATTGCCGGCGATCAGGTCGGTTACAGCCGGACCCGCGCCCCGGTAGGGGATGTGGGTCATGTGGAAGCCAGCAGCTGACTTGAACATTTCCATTGTCAAGTGAGAGGCGCTACCCAGCGCGACCGATCCATACGAGTATTTGGTCGGCGCGGCCTTGGCCTTGGTCACCAGATCTTTGACGCTGGTGATGCCGGTCGCGGGATTGACCACCAGGTACTGCGGCGATTTCACTGCCAGTGTGATCGGTGCGAGGTCCTTGGTCGGGTCATAAGGCATCTTGTCGAACAAGCTGACATTGATTGCCAGAGGGCCGTTGTAACCTACCAGCAGTGTGTGCCCGTCAGGTGCCGACCTTGCCACCTCATTCGCGCCGATGTTGCCGCCTGCGCCGGGCTTGTTGTCCACCACAACCGGCTGTCCCAGAGCCTCCTGCAGTCTGGGGGCGATCAGCCGTGCCAGCACGTCGTTGGTACTGCCGGTGATGGGTACAACGATGCGCACCGGCTTGCTGGGCGCCCAATCGCTGCCAGGGCCTTGTGCCCACGTCGCGAATGATGCGCAAATGGCAACCATAGCCACAGCCATGTTCCGCTTCAGATAATCCATGCTGTCTCCTTCATTATGGGGATTTGTCCGGCATCAGAGGCTGAAGACCGGCTTGTTGATGCTGTCGGCGAGGTTTTCGCTCGCCCATTCGACCGGATCCTGGTCTTTGGGGAGCAATACGCCCGCAGGGCGCACTCGCTGCTGGCTGGCATCAAGCGCGGGTGGCTCTTGCCCCTCTTTCAGGCCGAGTGCCGCTTCGTTCAGCATGCGTCGCGCCATCACGATGGCTTTGTCTGTCGGCAGTAACTGCTCGGCTTCGTGATTCTGGATCGAGCCCATGCTTTCTTGCAGCGAGTAGTCTTGTGCGGCGAAGCCGAAAATGCCGCTGTAGGAGCGCTTTTCCTTCTGGGCCACACGGTCCATCATGTAATCGTTGTCACGGTTGGCCTTGGGGATGAAGCTGCCAGGGGCTTCGTACTCCACGTGGATGCCCTTGCCGGCTTCCATGGCAGCACGTTCCTCGGCCGACAGCGGGCGGCTGGGTTGCCAGTTGATGCTCCAGGCCCAGCAGCTGTGGTCGTCGATCGGCACCCATACGTGGCCGCCCAGCGCGTGCTCGCCGAACGGGGCGATCAGCGTGAACCAAGGGAACAGCCACTGGGTGACGCGCCAATAGTAGGAGTCGGGTTCGCCGTTGCGGCGGCCAAACAGGCTCAAGCCGAAAGGCGTCTTTTCAATCTCGAACACCACATTCCCATCGGCCTTGATGTAGTCCAGCGCCTTGACGCCCTGGTGCATCGGGTCTGAATCGACTTCGAAGCTATGTACATACGAGACGTGCGCGGTGTCGATGCCGCCCTCCATCGCTTGCAGGTAGTTCGAATATTGCAGTCGCTTGGAGACGAACACATGGTCCGCCGGTAGCGTGCACCACTCGAGTTCCGGCGGTGCCGGCTGCTTGTCAGCCGGGCCCATGTAAGTCCACACGATACCGCCGCGCTCGATGCACGGATAGGCCTTGATGTGCATGCGTTCGCAGGCTTGTGGCGACGACGGGACGTCCACGCATTTGCCATCGCCGTTGAACTTGACGCCGTGGTAGGCGCAGCGGATGCCGTTTTCCTCATTGCGGCCGAAATACAGCGAGACGCCGCGGTGCGAGCAGAACTCGTCGATCAGACGGGCCTTGCCATCGCTGTCGCGGAAAGCCAGCAGTTTCTCGCCCAGCAACTGGACACGTACCTGAGGGCCGTCAGGGTCGGCAATCTCGCTCGATTGCAGGGCCGGTACCCAGTAGCGGCGCATCAGGTCGCCCATGGGGGTGCCACGACCCACACGGGTAAGCGTTTCAGACATTTCCTTGTTCATGACTGCAGTCTCCTTCGGTTGAAAACACGGGCGTTCTTAGGAAAAACGCCTATTTTTTGATGTCCATCAGGCAATAACAATGTCCATTGTATGGACAGTTTGAGCTATGTCAAGTGCCTTGGCAACAAAACCCGTCGTTTCTGGCGCTGCCAGGTGTAGCCGGGGATACGATGCAGGCTCTGCCTGTTATGCGAAGGAACCTGGATTGGCCCAGCCAGAAAAAATGAACGACAGCGTCCGTGCGGTGGATCGCGCGCTAGAGATCCTCATGGCGTTCACAGCCACCGACTACGAACTGTCGGTCGCTGAATTGCTCAAGCGCGTCGATCTGAGTCGTCCCACGCTGTACCGTCTGCTGCACACCCTGGAGCAAAGCGGCTTCGTCATATCGGGCGGAGAGCCGCAAAAATTCCGGCTAGGTCCGTCCGTTGCGCATTTGGCGCATGTGTGGACGTCCAGCTTGGACATCAGCGCTTTGGCACAGCCCGTCATGCGCCGAATCTGGGAACAGACTGGAGAAACGGTGGCCTTGTTTGTTCCGCAGGGGGCCTATCGTCTTTGCGTTGCCGAAATGCCAAGTGCCCAACCGTTGAGTTTCAAACGAGGCGCCGGCTATCAAGAACGGATCTTGTTGGGCGCCAGCGGCCGGGCTATCTTGGCTTATGCGGTGGATGATGCGAATGATCTGAAGGACTATGCGGTCGGCACCCAGATCGATTTGACAAGGTATCCCGCTGAACTCGCGCAAATTCGCAAACGCGGCTACGCCATCAGCAAGGATGAGTTAATTGAAGGTGCGGTTGCAGTGGCTGCCCCGTTTTTCAACGGGGCAGGCAGGGTTGCCGGGTCTATTGGCGTGTTTGGTCCTGGTGCTCGATTACATGCAGCGCAGATCGAGGCCTATGGTCTGCTGCTGTTGCAGGAAGCCGGCGTTCTATCCGAGGCGCTGGGCCATGTCGCGTCGGGTCAGAAATAGCCTATGGTTGGGAGAAGGATATTCAGCCTGACCTTCCCGTGTTGAAGTCACCTTGGTTCGCGCTGGACTTAGAGCACATTGCAAGCCTGCCCGCCGCTGAGTAGGCTATTTCAAGCCATCTCCAAGTCGAACGGCACATTTATGCGTCTCTTTGCGGCAGGGATATGGTTCCGGCGACACCTTGCTGCGGCATCCGCCCCATGAAAAAAGCCCCAGGCAGCGCAAGCCGCCCGGGGCTTTGTACATTGCAGCGCCTCAGCGCGCCCGCAGCGGCAGCAGGGGCTCCGTCACGCCCTCCACCCCCACCAGCGACAAGACCGTGAGCAGGGTGCTCTGCGGGCCGAGCCAGGCATTGATGGGCGAGAACCACTCCCCCGGCCCGTGCGAACCACCGCCCACCCCCCCGCTGCCCAGCGTGACGGCAGGAATGCCCAGGCTGATCGGCAGGTTGGAGTCGGTGCTGGAAGCGGTGATGGCCTTCACCTCGCCGCCCACCGTGGCCACGGCGCGGCGCGCGGCCTGGACCATGGGGGAGCCCGGCTGCCCGGCACCGGCCGGACGGTCGCCCACCAGCTTGAATTCGACCTTGATCACGTCTTTCTTGTCCCAGCGCTTGTTCTCCTCATCGGCGGCCTCCCGGGCCAGCGCCATGATCTGGTCTTCCAGCTTCTTGAGTTCGACGGCGCTGTTCGAGCGCATGTCCAGCCCGAGTTCAGCCTCGGCCGCAATCGCATTGACCGAGGTACCGCCCTTGAGCGTGCCCACGGTGAAGGTGGTTTTCGGCTGCTCGACGGTCCGCACTTCGCTGATCTTGGCAATCGCGCGGCCCAGCGCGTGGGTGGCCGAAGGCAGGCCGAACGCCGAGAAGCTGTGTCCGCCCGGGCCGGTGTAGATGATGCGGAAACGGCGGCTGCCGGTGGCCTGGTTCACGATGCGGCCGATGTCCAGGCCATCGAGCGAGATGAAGCCGTCGATGGCCTTGTTGTCGCGAAACAGCGCCTTGACCCCGCGCAGGTCACCGAGTTCCTCTTCGCCCACCGTGCCGACAAAAACGATGTCACCCACCGTTTTCAGGCCGGTCTGGTTCAGCGCACGCAGCACGCTGAGCAGCGAGGCCAGGCCCCGCCCGTCGTCATAGATGCCCGGGGCTTCATAACGGTTGCCCTTGACCTTGACTTTCACATCCGTGCCTTCGGGAAACACCGTGTCCAGATGCGCCGACAGCACCAGCACCGGGCCCTTGCCGCTGCCCTTGCGCACGGCGATCACATTGCCTTCGGCGTCGATGCGGGCGTCGCTCAGACCCAGCGCCTTCAGCCGCTTCTGGTACTCCTGGGCGCGCACCATTTCCTTGAACGGCGGCGCGGGGATTTCGGTCAGCTCGATCTGGTCCTTGAGCGTGCGCTCGTCGTCTGCCCGCAGAAAATCCACCGCCTGCCTGACACCCGCATGCGCCGTCAGCCTGGCGAACGCGGTCTCGGTCGCCGCATCGAGCGGCGGCAAAGCCGCCTGGGACCAGGCGGCGCTGACCGCCAGCGTGAGCGTGGCGGCCGTAAAAAGACGTCGTAGCATGGGATCTCCGTTGCAGTTTATGGAAGGCTGGCGGGCACCGCTTCGACCAGCCGGTAAAACACGCCGCCGGGATCGTTGTCCAGCAGCAGCAGGCGCCCTTCGACCACGACCGGGTCGATCGAATATTTCACCGCCTTGCGCGCACGCACCTCGACCATGGCTTCAGGCCCGGCCGACAGGCAGAACGGACAGGTGGGTGACCAGGCCGAGAGCAGGAAGTAGCTGTGGGTCTGCCCGGCCTCGATGGGCAGGAGGTAACCCTGCAGCTTGACGGTCTTGCCCTGCAGGGGCCGCAAGGCCTCCGGAAACGCCGGCCCCAGACTGCCCTGGCTCATCTTGATGGTGGCCGCACTGAGCACGGACCAGGGTACGGCGCCGGGGGCATCGGGCAGCATGGAGGTGCTGGGGTCGTGCGCGGGGGCAGCGGCAGCGGGACGACCGGTTTGCGCCAGCGCCGGCAGCATGAACAGGCCGAGCCACAAGCCCATGCCCGCCAGCAGGTGGCGGATACGGCGCTCAGGCAGGCGCAAGCTCATCATGGGATCAGTGTAGCAAGCGCCACGGTCCCCGACCCGCCTAAGCGGCAGACCCCAGCCCGCCGACCACCTGGAACAGGGCCCTGATCTTGTCGGCGTCGATGTTGCGGGTGATGAAGACGATGCGGCTGCCCTGGTCATCACTGGGCCAGCGGTCCAGCGGGACCGGCGGATGGAACACATGGCCCACGCCCTGCACGACCACGGGGCGGCCCTCGACGTTCACGATGCCCTTGACGCGCAGCATGTCCTGGCCGCGCAGGGAGATCAGCAGCTCCATGGCCGCCGAGAACGCGGGCCAGGTGAAGGGTGCGTCAAAGCGCAAGGACAGGTTGCGCACGGAAGGGTGGTGCCGACCGGGCAGGCGCCCCGCCAGATAGGCCCCCTCCTCCCCGGTCGCCTGGTCCACGCGCGAGGCCATCTCACCCAGGAAGCGCAGGGTATCGGGGCCGGCGCGCTCGCTTTGCAGGCCCAGCCCGATGAGGTCGCGGGGATGGAGTTCGCCCTGGGTGCAGCGGCGGATGTCGGCGCGCGTGTTGACCGCGGCGATCTCGGCCATGAGCTCGTCCACGCTCGCGGCCGGCACCAGGTCACCCTTGGTGATGAAGATGCGATCCGCCAGGGCGATCTGCTGCTGGGCCTCCGGTTGCTGCGCCAGCTGGTCACGCGCGTTGACGGCGTCGACCAGGGTCACCACACCGTCCAGGCGGTAGTGCGCGCCCAGCATGGTGTCGCTGGAGAGGGTCTGGATCACCGGGCCGGGATCGGCCAGGCCGGTGGTCTCGATGATGACGCGGTCGAAGTCGGGGATCACCCCGGCGCGGCGGTCGCCGAAGAGCTCGCGCAGGGTGTCCTGCAGGTCGGTGCGCACCGAGCAGCACAGGCAGCCGTTGGCCAGCAGGCTCACGCTCTCGGTCGACATCTTGACCAGGTCGTTGTCGATCCCGATCTCGCCGATCTCGTTGATGACCACCGCCACCCGGTCCATCTCCGGGTGCCTGACCAGCTTGCTGATCAGCGTGGTCTTGCCCGCGCCGAGGAAGCCGGTGACCAGCGTGACCGGGATCTTGCCGGCCAGCGCATCACGCCCGCCGGAGGCCGTGGACCACTCAGACATTCATTTCAAGGATGTAGAGCCCGCCACTGAAACGGTCCACCGTGTAGACCAGCTTGCGCTCGTCGACGTAGACGTCGTTGAGCTGCACCGCACCGCGCGGCGAGAGGGCCGGGGTGGGCGGCACGTAGTAGGCCACTTCCTGCACCTGGTAGGGGTTGCTGGTGTCGTAGACGCGCACGCCGGCGTTGAAGAAGGTGCCGATGAACAGCGTCTCCGAGCGGAAGGAACAGGGCACGGGCAGGTTCTCGTGCAGGTTGTGCGCACCGAAACGGCCGCCGCGCTTGGCGAAGGTGTCGTAGGGCGGGGCCGGGAAGGTGCCGATGGGCAGGGGATTCGCATCGGTACGCGAGTCCACCACCCAGACCAGCTTGGGCCAGTCCTTGCCGTCGTCCTGCACGCACTCGTCGGAGACGATCCACAGATTGCGCTCGAACAGCGGCAGCACCGTGTGGGTGAAACCGTTGAAGGGCGGCGAATGGTTCCAGTGCGACACCACCTTGATGTCCGCCGGATTGCTGATGTCGAGCACGATGGCGCCGCCGTCGATGTAACCCACATAGGCGCGGTCGGGCCGCTGGGGGAAGACGTTGGTGTTGTGCGCGCGGAAACCCGTGTCGAACTGGGCCGGCAGGCGCGGCGGCGGGGGCGCCACATCGCCCTCGCGCGTGCCGGGGTACCACCAGCGGCCCTTCTCGAACGGCTGGGTCGGATCGGAGATGTCGATGATGCGATAGATCTGGTCATCCTTGGGGTTGCGCGGCTGGAAGTCCGCTGCGCCCGAGGAGATGTGCACGGTCTTGCCGTCCACGAACCAGACCGCGTGCACACCGCGCGAGTACGGGCCCGAGCAGTCGAAGTGCGAGAGCAGGCGCGGCGCTTCGGGTTTGCTGATGTCGTAGATGTTGAGGCCGGCCGGCTTGGCGCCGAGCTCCTTGACCTGGCTGGCCACCACCATGATGTTGCCCACCACGTCCAGCGAGTTGGAGCGCACCTTCATGTGCGGCAGCTCGGTCTGCACGATCACGCGCGGGTTCTTGGGGTCGGTGACGTCGACGCCCGTGAAGTTCTTGGGCGCCGACTCGTGCGCCATCCACAGGATGCGCCGGCCGTCGTCGGCCAGCTGCATGGCGATGCCCTCGCCCATGCCGCCGAAGCCCTGCAGCTCGTTGTGCGAGATCAGCTTCATGTTGTGCGCCATGGGCTGGTCGGCGCGGGGACGCAGGGTCGTCAAATCAGGTTTGTTCATGTTGCACTCAAAATAGGTCGGGGGTATCCAGGCGCAGCGACGTCAGTCCGCCTGGATGTTCTTTTCCTTCACCAGCTTGCCGTACTTGGCGTATTCCGCCTGCACGTAGCGCGTGAAAACAGCGGAGGTATTCCCCCCGGGCGTGGCGCCTTCCTTGGCCAGGCGTTCGAGCACGCCGGGGTCCTTGAGGACTTTGGCGGTTTCGCGCTGCAGCCGGTCCACGATGGCGGGCGGTGTGCTGGACGGCACGAAGAAGCCGAACCACGAGGAGACGTCGAAATCCTTGAGGCCCGATTCGGCCAGGGTGGGCACGTCCGGCACCGCAGAAGAACGGCTGGCCGACGTGAGGGCCAGGGCCCGCACGCGACCGGATTGCACGTGCGGCAACACGGCGACCATGGGGGCGAACATCAGCTGGATCTCGCCAGCCAGCAGGGCATTGACGGAGGGGCCGGCGCCCCGGTAGGGGATGTGGGTGATCTCAGTCCCCGTGGCGATCTCGAACAGCTCGCCCGCCAGGTGGGTGGGAGCACCCTTGCCGGAAGACCCGTAGTTGAGGGCGCCGGGCTTGGCCTTGGCCAGGGCGATCAGCTCCTGCACATTCTTGGCGGGCACGCTCTGGTGGACCACCAGGATGTTGGGGACCTCGGCCACCATCGTCACCGGCTTGAGATCCCGCAAGGTGTCGTAGGCCAGTTTGTTGTACATGTGCGGAGCCACGGCCATGCTGGTCGACTGACCGATCAGCACCGTGTAGCCGTCCCCCGCCGACTTGGCCGTC
The DNA here is from genome assembly GCF_058807395.1 of Hylemonella sp. GW821-FHT12C09. Lineage (NCBI taxonomy): Bacteria > Pseudomonadati > Pseudomonadota > Betaproteobacteria > Burkholderiales > Comamonadaceae > Hylemonella > Hylemonella sp. GW821-FHT12C09. The sequence continues at coordinate 24,473 of NZ_JBXAQQ010000013.1, forward strand.
ATATCGGCCGCAATGGTGCCCGAAGCGCCCGAACGGTTCTCGACCACGATGCTCTGACCCAGCGCCTCGCCGAGTTTGGGGCCGACGATGCGGGCAAAGAAATCCGCAGCGCCGCCGGGCGACGCGGGCACGATCAGGCGGATCGGCTTGCTGGGGTAGTTGTCCGCCTGGGCCAGGGCCAGGCCCATGGTTGCCAGCAGGACGGCGCCGCTCAGCAGACGCAGGCTGTTTCTACGCAACATCATCTTGTCTCCTTGTGGTCCATGCATCCAGCCTGGTGGCAGCGCAAAAGACGCATACCCCAGGCGTTCGAAAAAATCACTTGCTGTGTTCTACCGACACCATCCGGGTTTCGCCGGTTTCGGTCAGGGTACGCGTCGCATTCGGGGAGGCATAGATCCAGAGGATCTTCATGGGCTCGGTGCTCGACATGTTGCGGAAGCGGTGCGAAACATTGGGCGGGATCCAGGTCGTGTCCAGGGGTTTGAGCACATGCGAGTCCTGCCCTGCAACATCCATGACGGCGTTGCCCGAGAGCAGCATCACGCTCTCTTCACAGTTGTGGCTGTGGAAGGGGATGGCCGTGCCGGGTGCGAACTCGGTGATGCCGTTGATGAAACTCTGCGCGCCGAGCGCCGGCGTCACCAGGGGCGTGGTGCGGGCGCCGCCGCCGCGGTCGTGGCTCTTGATCTGGTCGGGCTTGAGCACGGTGGGGGTGCGTGCGGGTGTGGCAGTGGTCATGGTGTTCTCCATTGAGCGTGGCTGTCAATTTCAGTTTGTAGCAGGTCCGGTCCAGACCGTCTTGATGTTCATGAATTCATGCAGGCCCAAATGCCCGAGTTCGCGACCGTAGCCGGATTGTTTGGTGCCGCCAAAAGGCAGGCGGGGATCGGAAGCCACCAGGCCGTTCACGAAGACGGCGCCGGCCTCGATGCGCCGCGTCAGCTGGCGTGCACGGTCGAGGTCGCCGGTCCAGAGCGAAGCCCCGAGACCGAAGGGCGAGTCGTTGGCCACGGCGACGGCGGCCTCCGCCGAGGCCACGCGCAGGATGGCGGCGGCCGGGCCGAAGGTCTCCTCGCGCGCGGCGGTCATGGCGGGCGTGACGTGGTCCAGGATCGTCGGCTGGTAGTAGGCGCCGGGCCCCGGCAGCGGCTCGCCGCCGATCAGCACTTTGGCGCCCTCCTGGATGGAGGCCATGACCTGGACATGCAGTTCCTCGCGCAGTTTGCCGCGCGCCATGGCACCGATGGTGGTGCCGGGCAGCAGGGGATCGCCGACCACGAGCTTGCGCGCACCGGCCACGAAAGCCTCCGCGAAGCGATCCGCCACGGCCTGCTCGACGATGAAACGCTTGGCCGAGATGCAGCTTTGCCCCGTGTTGGAGAAACGCGCCTTGACGGCGACCGCGGCGGCCGCCTCGATGTCGGCATCGGCCAGCACGATGAAGGGGTCCGAGCCGCCGAGTTCGAGCACCTGCTTCTTGAGCGCCTGCCCGGCCTGCGAGGCGATGCTGCGCCCCACCGGGGTGGAACCGGTGAAGGTGACCGCGGCAATGCGCTCATCCTCGATCAGCCCGCGCACGGCGGAGGACTCGACCAGCAGCGTGGTGAACAGGCCGTCGGGCAGGCCTGCGTCCTTGAACACCTGCTCGAGCGCCAGCGCGCATTGCGGCACATTGCTGGCGTGCTTGAGCACCATGCCGTTGCCGCCCACCAGCACCGGGGCTGCGGCACGCATGACCTGCCAGAAGGGATAGTTCCAGGGCATCACCGCCAGCACCAGCCCCAGCGGATCGAACACGATGCGGCTGTCGGCCGCCGAGCTTGCGACCACCTGGTCCGCCAGAAAGGTCTCGCCCTGCTGGGCGTAGTACTCGAAATTCCAGGCGCACTTCTCGATCTCGCCCAGCGATTCGCCCAGGGGCTTGCCCATCTCCTGCGTGATGAGCAGGGCCAGTTCCTGCTTCTTGCGGCGCAGCACGGTCGCGACCTGCAGGAGATAAGGCAGACGCTGACGGACGTCCAGGCGGGCCCAGGCCTTCTGGGATTGCGCGGCGACGCGCAGCCGGTATTCGATGGCCCGCTCATCATGGATGGAAAATTTCCCCAGCAGCGTGTCGGTGGCCGGGTTGAAGGAGTTCATCATCATGCAGCGCTCCCCTGGACCAGCGGCGCAATGCCCAGGTCCTTGGCCAGCACGGCCAGTTCCTGGACCAGGGTGTTGGCGATCGGGATGCCGGCCTGGTAAGTTTGCCGGCGCTCATGGCTCTGCTCGCCCGGCAGCCAGATGCGCTCCACCCCCGGCAGGCGCTCGCTGTTGCGGATGTCCCGGACCAGCGTATCGACCGCGCCCTTGAAGACCGCAACGTCGCCGAAGGCGCTGAGGTCGATCACCAGGATGGCCTGGCCGGTGTTGGTGACGCTGACGTGGTCGGCGTTGAAGTCGATCACGTCCTTGCCCATGGCCGCTCCGCCCAGGGTGCCGGCCAGCAGCCCGACCACCAGCGCCAGGCCGTAGCCCTTGTAGTCACCGATGGGCAGCAGGAAGCCTTCGCTGGCACGGTTCGGATCGGTCAGGGGCTTGCCCTGGCGGTCGATCATCCAGCCCTCGGGCATCATCTCGCCGCGCTTGGCCTTGGCCTTGACCTTGCCATAGGCCGCCACCGTCGTGGCCATGTCCAGCACCACGGGCGGCTCTGCGCCGGCGGGGATGCCGGCCGCGATGGGGTTGGTCGACAGCAGCATGTCGGTGCCACCCCATGGCGGCAGGTGGTTGGCGTTGCCCACGGCAAAGTACAGGCCCAGCATGTCGTGCTGCAGGGGCTTGCGTGCATACAGGGAAGCCGGGCCGGCGTGGTTGCTGTGGCGCGCACTGACCCAGGCCACGCCGCAAGTGCGGGCCTTCTCGATGGCCAGATCGACCGCACGCGACATCACCAGATGCCCCATGCCGTTGTCACCATCGAGCACGGCCATGCCCGGGCGTTCGCTCACCACCTTGATGTCGGGGTGCTTGTTGATGCCGCCGGCACGGATGCGCTTCATGTACTGGGGCAGGCGGATGACGCCGTGGCCGTCCGAGCCCTGCAGGTCGGCTTCGGCCATGAGGGAGGCAATGGTCAGGGCGTCCGCCTGCGGGAAGCCCTGGCTGACAAATGCCGCCTGGATGAAGTTGCGCAGGGTGTCGGGCAGGACCGGCGTGAAGTTGGTGCTGGGCGCGTTCAAGTGGCGTTCTTTCTTTGGATCTTGGATGGCATGGAGCGGCTGCCCGGTGGGCCCGGGTCTGCGCCGGTTCTGGCCATGGAATCTCAATCGGTTATCGCTGCGAGGGCTGCGCCCGGAGGCCTGTGATAGGTCGACCCGGGGCAGCTCTCAGGTGTGCTGAAGTCCCGCAGTGTAGGAAGGCCGGGGCGACCCGTCCAATACTGATTTCTCGCAAGCCCATATCATCTTGGTATTGATCGCCTCATTTTTTCCGTATGAACCTGAAGACCCTGCGCTACTTCGTGGCCATTGCGGATGCCGGCAGCCTGACCGCCGCCGCCGCCGCCATCTCGATTGCCCAGCCTGCCCTGACGCGACAGCTGCGGGAACTGGAGGCCGACCTGGGCGTGGCGCTGTTTCACCGCATGCCGCGCGGCGTGCGGCTGACCCAGGCGGGTGTCACTTTCTACGAGTCGGCACAGCGCATCCTCGGTGAGGCACAGCGCGTGCGCCAGCGCCTGGCCGGCAAGACCGGTGACACCAAGACCACGGTGGTCCTGGGCGTCTCCCCCACGCTGGCGCGGGTGCTGCTGCCGGGCCTGTTCGAGCACTGCCTGCGCACCCTGCCGGAGGTGGAATTGCGCTCGCGCGAGGCCTTCACGCCGGAGCTGCTGGACTGGCTGGAGCGCGGCATCATCGACATGGCGGTGGTCACCAACCCGGGGGTGGGACGCTCCGTCTCGCTGCAGCCCCTGATCGGCGAACCGTTCGCGCTCGTCACCCACGCCTCCATGGGCATGGGCCCGCTGGTATCGGTGGCCCAGCTGGCCCGCATCCCCCTGCTCATGACCAGCCTGCACCGCGACCTGGTCGAGCGGCAACTGCTGCCGCTGGGCAAGACGCTGAACGTGCAGGCGGTGCTGGACTCGGTGGACACCATCCGCGCGCTGGTCCAGAGGGGGCCGTGGGCCACGATCATGCCGGTCTCCGTCTACAAGGAGGCCGGCACCGCGTCCGAGGTCGTCATGTCCCAGATCACGGGCATCCAGCTCAACCGCCTGCTGGTGCTGGCGACCCGGCTGGAGCCCGAGGGCAAGCTGGCCATTCCGGTCGTCCAGGAAATGATTGAGGCTGAATTCTCGCGACTCATGCGCGAAGGCGTTTTCACCTTCACGGCCCCCGCATGAAGGCCCGGATGTCCCGTCAGGTCGCCACCCTCCTGCCCTGAGACCCGGCGCCGCACAACAGACCCGTGGCCTCAGGGGCCATCCCCGGGGGCCCCACCTGCGCGCGCCAGGCGCGGCATGATGTAGCCATGCCTGACACGATGACATCCGCCGCCCTGACCGTCTACTACGACGGCAGCTGTCCCTTGTGCTCACGCGAGATCGCCTTCTACCGGCGCTCACCCGCTGCGGCCGGGCTGGACTGGGTCGACGTGAGCCAGTCGACCGAACTCGGGCCCGGACTCGATTGCCAGGCCGCCCTGCGGCGTTTTCACGTGCGCGATGCGCAAGGCCGGCTGCACCACGGCGCAGCGGGTTTCGCGCGGCTCTGGCGCGAACTGCCGGGCTGGCGCTGGCTGGGCCGCCTGTGCGCCGTGCCGCCGTTGTCCTGGCTGGCCGAAGGTGCCTACCGTCTCTTCCTGCCCCTGCGTCCCCGCCTGCAACGCGCCCTGCAACGCTGGCTGGACCGGCCTTCGCGCTCGCGCTGACAGTCGGGCGCCCACCAGGCGCACAAGCAACGTGCAGCGCACCACCCCGGTGCGCACCGTTTAGGGTTTGTCTGAATATCTGGGGCACAAATCGACCAGACAATCTGTATACAGCTATGTTTTCAATCTCAAGACCCCGAGACTGGAACTGGCACCCTTTTTGCTCAAGACCCAGGTACCGTGATGACGGCCCTCGCTTTTTCCCATTGCCTGCAGACAAGCTAACCCCAAGGAGCTCCCCATGTCCAAGCGCCACCTCCTCCAAACCGTCGTCGCCCTCGCCTTGACGGCCAGCTTCGCCACCGCACAGGCACAGACCAAACCCATCAAGTTCCAGCTCGACTGGCGTTTCGAAGGCCCGGCCGCCTTCTTCACCCTGCCCGCTGCCAAGGGCCATTTCAAGGACGCCGGGCTGGACGTGACGGTGGACAGCGGCAACGGCTCGGGCGGCACCGTCACGCGCGTGGCCTCGGGCACCTACGACATCGGCTTCGCGGACATGGCCGCCCTGATGGAATTCCACGCCAACAACCCGGACGCCCCCAACAAACCGGTGGCCGTCATGATGGTCTACAACAACACGCCGGCTGCCGTGATGGCGCTCAAGAAATCCGGCATCAAGACCCCGGCCGACCTCAGCGGCAAGAAGCTCGGTGCGCCGGTCTTCGACGCCGGCCGCAAAGCCTTCCCGATCTTCGAGAAGGCCAATAGCGTGAAGAACGTGGCCTGGACCGCCATGGACCCGCCGCTGCGCGAAACCATGCTGGTGCGCGGCGATGTCGATGCGATCACGGGTTTCTCCTTCACCTCCCTGCTCAACCTGGAAGCGCGCGGCGTCAAGGCCGAGGACGTGGTCGTCATGCCCTACGCCGAGTTCGGTGTGAAGCTCTATGGCAACGCCATCATCGCCAGCCCCAAGCTGGTCAAGGAGAACCCCGAGCTGATCAAGGCCTTCCTCAAGGCCTTCACCAAGGGTGCCAAGGAAGTGATGGCCAATCCGGCGGCCGGCATCGAGACCGTCAAGGCGCGCGACGGCATCATCAATGTGGCGCTGGAAACCCGCCGCCTGCAGATGGCCATCGACTCGGTGGTCGCCAGCCCGGACGCCCGCAAGGAAGGTTTCGGCCAGGTCAACCCGGGCCGCCTGGCCCTGATGGCCTCCCAGGTGTCCGACGCCTTCGGCACCAAGACCCGCGTCGATCCCGGCGCGATCTGGAATGGCTCGATGCTGCCCACCGCAGCCGAACTGAACATCCTGCCGCCGGCCAAGAAGTGAGCCGCATGCTTGTCTGAAACCCCTGGCCAGCATCGTCTGGCCATTTTTTTGCAGTCACCATGACGACCGAATCCGCTTCCCCTCCCTTCGTCCAGTTCGACGATGTCTGGCTGGCCTACAACGACGAGTTGCTGGCCCAGAACAACTTCGCGGTCGAGGCCATCAACCTGAACGTGCGCCAGGGCGAGTTCATCGCCATCGTCGGGCCTTCGGGTTGCGGCAAGTCCACCTTCATGAAACTGACCACCGGCCTGAAGATGCCCAGCATGGGCCGCATCCGCGTCGACGGCCAGCCCGTGACCGGTCCGCTCAAGGTCTCGGGCATGGCCTTCCAGGCGCCTTCGCTGCTGCCCTGGCGCACCACGCTGGACAACGTGCTGCTGCCGCTGGAAATCGTCGAGCCCTACCGCTCGCAGTTCAAGGACAGGCGCAAGGCGTTCGAGGAGCGCGCGCTCAAGCTGCTCGAGACCGTGGGCCTGGGCGGCTACGCCAAGAAATTCCCCTGGGAACTCTCGGGCGGCATGCAGCAACGCGCCAGCATCTGCCGCGCCCTGATCCACGAGCCCAAGATGCTGCTGCTGGACGAGCCCTTCGGGGCGCTCGACGCCTTCACGCGCGAGGAACTCTGGTGCACCCTGCGCGACCTGTGGCAGGCGCAGAAATTCAACGTGATCCTGGTCACGCACGACCTGCGCGAATCGGTCTTCCTGGCCGACACGGTCTACGTCATGAGCAAGGGCCCGGGCCGCTTCGTGGTGCAGCGCGAGATCGACCTGCCGCGCCCGCGCGACCTGGAAATCACCTACACCCCCGAATTCACCGGCATCGTGCACGAACTGCGCGGCCACATCGGCGCGATGAGAAGCCCCCCTGTGCCGGCCAGTCGGCCGTCATCCCCCCCTGGGGGACAACACCAGCAGCCCGGCGAAGCCGGTTCTGCGGTGTTCCCGCAATGAAGACAGGCGCCTCGGAGAAATCATCGTGAATTTGAAACACCGCAAACAAGTCGAACGCTGGTCCCCCCTGCTGCTGCTGATGGCCATCGTCATCCTCTGGCAGATCATCACCTCGGCCTTCAACGTCTCGGAATTCATCTTCCCCAGCCCCCTGCGCATCTGGGAGCAGACGCTGGAGTACAAGGCCGTCATCGCCGGCCATGCCTGGCGTACCTTCTGGGTCACCATGGCGGGTTTCGGCATCGCCATCGTGGTGGGTGTGCTGCTGGGCTTCCTGATCGGCAGTTCGCGCCTGGCCTACGCAGCCGTCTATCCGCTGATGACGGCCTTCAACGCCCTGCCCAAGGCAGCCTTCGTGCCCATCCTCGTGGTGTGGTTCGGCATCGGCATCGGCCCGGCCATCCTCACGGCCTTCCTGATCAGCTTCTTCCCCATCACGGTCAACATCGCCACCGGCCTGGCCACGCTGGAGCCCGAGCTGGAGGACGTGCTGCGCGTGCTGGGCGCCAAGCGCTGGGACGTGCTCATGAAAGTGGGGCTGCCGCGCTCCATGCCCTACTTCTTCGGCTCGCTCAAGGTGGCCATCACCCTGGCCTTCGTGGGCACCACGGTGTCCGAGATGACCGCCGCCAACGAGGGCATCGGCTACCTGCTGATCTCGGCCGGCTCGGCCATGCAGATGGGCCTGGCCTTCAGCGGCCTGCTGGTGGTGGGCGCCATGGCCATGGCCATGTACGAACTCTTCAGCTTCATCGAGAAGCACACGACGGGCTGGGCCCACCGCGGCTCGCAGGGTTGAGCGAGCCCACCGGTGTCTCCCCAGCAAGTCATACGCCACCTGCGGCGCGCCAACGAGGTGGCGCGCCGTGCGCGTGATGATCTCGGGCGCCACCCCTTCGGCGCTCTCCTGATCGCCCCGGATGGCGAGACCCTGCTGGCCGAGCAATGCAATGTGGACACGGTCAACCACGCGGAGGCCGTGCTGGCACGCAGCGCCGCGCAGAACTACGCACCGGATTACCTTTGGCGCTGCACCCTGGTCACCACGGTGGAGCCCTGCGCCATGTGCGCTGGCACCCAGTACTGGGTAAATATCGGACGCCTGGTATTTGGCATGAGCGAGCGCCGCCTGCTTGAACTCACAGGCAGCCATGAAGAGAACCCCACCATGAACCTGCCCTGCCGCAGTGTTTTTGAGGCTGGGCAGAAACGCTTCGAGGTCATTGGCCCCGTGGCTGAACTGGAAGACGAAATCGCGGCCCTGCACCGCGATTTCTGGCACACGCGCTGAACGCGCTACCGGTCAGTAGGCCTTGAAGTTGGCCGCGACCCGCTGCTTGAGATAGTCGCCTGCCGCAATGGCGGGATACTTCTTCGCCGGCCCCTCAATCACAGCATGGCGATTGGCCTGCGCGAAGTAGGCCAGGCTGTAGCGCGGACCCATGTACTCGCCAGGCTGCGGGTTGCGCACGCGGTGAAAGTTGCTGGGCAGCTGGTCATCGCTCCAGCGCATCAGCATGTCGCCGATATTGCAGGTGATGGCCTCGGCATCGGGCGGAATGGGCGTCCAGGCCTGGGCTTCCATTTCCTTGCCGGGACAGACCTCCAGCCCGCCTTGACCCTGCTGCTGGTAGAGCAACGTCAGGCAGTCGAAATCGGTGTGCGCGCCGGCACGCCAGAGCTCCAGCTTGTCCTGCGCCTCGGGCGGAATCGCGTAGTAGTGCAAGAGGCGCAGCGTGCTCTGGTAGTCGGGCTGCGCGGGGTCATGTGCGCCCGTGAAGAAATCATGGTCGAAGCCAAGCTTGTAGGCGAAGCAGGACAGCACCTGCATGCCCACCGCCCAGCTCTTGCGCTCGAAATCAAGCATCGTGGTCTGGAAGCCAGGCAACTCGGCCTCGCTCGGCAAGAGCCCGTCCATATGGGGGCGGGTGAGCTGGTAGCTCTCCTTCTGATCGGGCGTGCCGGTCGAGGGACGCACCTGGGCGCGGCTTTCCCAGCCGGCGTTGAGCGCCTTTTTCAGCGGGTACTGCGCCTTCACGGCCTCCGGCAGGGCGAAGAAGCGCTCGGACATGGCAAAGGCCGCGCGGATCTCCTCGGGGGAAATGCCGTGGTTGACGAGCTGGAAGAAGCCGACATCCACTGCGGCGTCCCAGAGCTGGTCCGCGATCTCGGTCTTGCGGGCCTCGAAATTGGATAGGTCGATGCGACGAATCTCGCGTGTGGTGTCGAGTGCCCCCATCGCGCCCATGCGCGATTCTTTTTGCAGCTCGGTGAGGTCGTAAAGCTTGGCGGTCATAAGGTTCTCCTGAAAGTTGAGCTTCAAGAGCAATTTCCGGCCACAGCCTTGCGCAGGCTGGGTGAACGCTTCTACTCCTGCCGGAATACTAGCAAAGACCGGGCCAAAACAGTGAACTTGACCGTATACAACTTGGCACGCGCTTTGCTTCACACCCTTCAAGAGTAGAAGCGTTCAGCGCAGGCAGCAGCCGGCGCCCGGAAATTGCTCTGGAAGCCCGGTCGATCTGACCGGGGGTTGCAACACTTTCCAGGAGCACTGCCATGCAGCGTCGTCATTTTCTCGGCACATCTGCCGCTCTCGCCACCACGGCCCTCGCCGCGCCAGCCGTCTGGGCGCAATCCACCCCCAAACTCACGCCGTTGAAGTTCACCCTGGACTTCCGTGTCACCGGTCAGACCGCCCCCTTCTTCCTCGCGCTGGCCAAAGGCTATTACCGCGACGAGGGCCTGGACGTTTCCATCGACGTGGGGGCTGGCTCCGTGGCCTCGATCACCCGCATTGCCAGCGGTGTCTACCAGCTGGGCCTGGGTGACATCAGCTCGCTGGTCGAGTTCCAGTCCCAGAACCCGGGCACCCCCGTGGTGCAGGCGGTGTACCAGTATTACAACCGCGCACCATTCGTGATCATCGGCCGCAAGGACCGCGGCATCACCAGTGACTTCAAGAGTCTGCAGGGCAAACGCGTCGCTGCTGCCGCCGTGGAATCCACCCGCCGCGCCTGGCCCATGGTGGCCAACAAGCTCAAGCTGGGGGCGGATCATTTCCAGTGGATGACGACCGACTTCAGCGCCCGCGACAACGTGATGGTGCGCGGCGACGTCGATGCTGCCACCTACTTCCACGACTCGGCCGTGTCCCTGTTCGCGCGCATGAAACAGGAAGAGCTGTCGGTACTCAAATACACCGACGCCGGCGTCAACCTGTATGGCAACGCCGTGCTGGCCAGCCGCAAACTGATCACCGAACAGCCCGCCCTGGTCACTGGTTTCCTGCGCGCGAGCAACCGCGCCCTGAAGGAAACCCTGGCCGACCCGACCGCTGCCATCGCCGCCATCAAACAGCGCGAGCCCATCCTCGACGAAAAGGTGGAACTCGATCGCTGGCGTCTCACGTCGCAGTACGTGGCCGCGCCCGATGTGGCCAGCCACGGCCTGGGCGATGTGCGTAAGGTGTTGCTGGACGAGCAGATCGAACAGGTCGCCGAGGTTTTCAGCCTCAAGAGCCGGCCGACGGCCGAGAGCGTGTTCGAGCGCAGCCTGCTGCCCGCCGCTGCCGAACGCGCCTGGAAGGCCTGAGCGTGCGCCTGCCTACAGAAGCGACGCTGGACACGCGCGACGGCATGTATCTGCGCCAGGCCATCACCTGGTCAGCCACGGGCCGTGCGCGCGGCAACCGCCCTTTCGGCGCGGTCATCGTGTCGGAACAGGGTGAGGTGCTGGCCGAGGCCTGGTGCAACACGAGCGAGACCGGCGACTGCACGGGCCATGCCGAGACGAATGCCGTGCGTATGGTCTCGCCGCGCGTGGCCCGCGAAGTTCTGGCCCGCGCCACGCTCTACTCGTCCGCCGAGCCCTGCGTGATGTGCGCGGGGGCCATCTTCTGGTCCAACATCGGGCGTGTGGTCTACGGCATCGACGCGGTACGGCTGCGTGTCTTCAGAGGAGAACGGTTCGAGCAGCGTGATGCCGAACTGTCATGTCGCGATGTGTTTGCGGCCTCGCCACATCGCATCGAATGCATCGGACCGGCCCTGATTGAAGAGGCGAGCATGCCGCACCAGGGTTTCTGGAAAACCTGAGACAGGCCGCCAGTGATTTCAGTCGGCTTTTGCGCCGGCACGGAACCACTGCGCCAGCAAGGCCCGTTCATCCTCGGTCATGCCCGTGGCATTGTTCATGGGCATGATACGACTCACCACCACCTGCTGATAGACCTGCTGCGCGTGCTTCTGCAGTTCGACCGCGCTGTCCAGCCGCACGCCCTTGGACTGCAAGGCCTCGCCATGGCACATGACACAGCGCTGCGCCACCACGGCCTGCACATCGGCCAGACTGGCCTTGGGTGCAGCAGGAGCCGGAGTGACCGGCGCCGGCCGCAGCCAGACGATGAGCCCCAGCAGAGCCACCCCACCCGCCGCCGCATAGGGCCAGGGATGCGCATTGCGCCCCAGCTTGTAGCCATGGCGCAGCACAAAAAACTGACGGATGGCCGCGCCGGCAAACATGATGAGGATCAGGAAGGCCCAGTTGTAAGCGGACCCGTAGGTGAAGCTGTAGTGGTTGCTCAGCATGGCAAACAGCACGGGCAGCGTGAAGTAGGTGTTGTGCACGCTGCGCTGCTTGCCGCGCTGGCCGTGGATCGGATCCACGGGCTGGCCGGCCTTGAGCGCGGCCACCACCTTGCGCTGGCCCGGGATGATGCACATGGCCACGTTGGCGCTCATGGTCGTGGCCAGCATGGCGCCCACCAGCAGGAAGGCCGCGCGGCCGGCAAAGAGATGGCAGGCCAGCCAGGACGCCAGGATCACCAGCAGGGCCACGGCCAGTCCCACCTTGGCATCCCCGTGCTCACCCTTGCCCAGGAAACGGCAGGCCAGGTCGTAGAGCACCCAGAACACCACCAGAAAGGACAGCGCCGTCGTCACCGCGGCCCAGGGCGCCCAGTCCATCACCCGCGAGTCGATCAGGTAGACGCTGGGGCTCCAGAGGTAGGAGATGAGGAACAGCGCGAAGCCGCTGAGCCAGGTGCTGTAACTCTCCCAGTAAAACCAGTGCAGATGCGGCGGCATGGCGGGCGGGGACACCGCGTACTTGACCGGGTGATAGAAGCCGCCGCCGTGCACGGCCCAGAGCTCACCGGTGGCGCCTTCGCTGCGGAGCTTGGCATCTTCGGGGGGCGTGAGGCTGCTGTCGAGGAAGACGAAATAAAAGGAGGAGCCGATCCAGGCAATGGCCACGATCACATGCAGCCAGCGCAGGAGCAGATTGGCCCAGTCAAGCAGATACGCATCCATATGGACTCAGCTCCCGCGGTAGGTGGAGTAGCTCCAGGGGCTCACGAGCAGGGGCACGTGGTAGTGCTCCTCGGGCCTGGCCACGCCGAAATCGAGGTTCACCTGGTCCAGAAACGCGGGCTCGGGCAGCGCCACGCCGCGCGCGCGGAAGTAGCCCTTCACATCGAAGCTCAGGCGGTAGGTGCCGGCCTTCAGGCTGTGGTGCTCGTAGAGCAGGCCCTCAGGGTTGCGGCCATGGCTGTCGAGCGTAAAACGACGCACCAGCTGGGCCTGGCCGTCGGGGGCGGTGGTGTAGAGCGCGACCTGCATGCCGGCGGCGGGACAGCCATGCATGGTGTCGAGTACGTGGGTGCTGAGTCCCATGGTGATTGTCCTTTTAAAAAACCGGAGCAGTCCACCGAAAGTGTATACAGTTTTTCCGATTGGCGATATCATTTCAAAATGGAATCGTCCAGCACACGTCACATCGTCGAGGCCCTCACACGCGCCATCGTGGAGCATCGCCTGCACCCAGGCACCAAACTGGCCGAGCAGAAACTGGGCGACCACTTCGGCGTCTCGCGCACCCTGGTGCGCCAGGCCCTGTTCCAGCTGGCCCAGAACCGCCTGATCCGGCTCGAGCCCTCACGCGGCGCCTTCGTGGCCACACCTTCCGTGGAGGAGGCCCAGCAGGTCTTCGAGGTACGGCGCATGCTGGAACTCGAAATGGTGCGCAATTTCGTGCGCCAGGCCACGCCAGCCAAGATCAAGGCTCTGAGGGCCCACGTGGCCGAAGAGAAAAAGGCCGTGGCCAGCAACGATGTCCCCGGTCGCAACGAACTGCTGGGTGATTTTCACGTGCGCATGGCCGAACTCATGAACAACCGGGTCCTGGCCGAGCTGCTGGAAGAACTGATCTCGCGCTGCGCCCTCATCACCCTGGTCTACCAGTCCAAGAGTGCGGCCGAGCATTCGAACGACGAGCATGTGGAGATCGTCAAGGCCGTGGCCGCCAAGGACGAGGACCTGGCCGTGCGACTGATGGACGAACACCTCAACAACGTGATGGCCAACCTCACCTTCGACCGCAAGCCGCCGACGAGCGACATCGCGCTCGCGCTCGCATGACCTACGACAGCACCGCCCCCTACCCGCGCGACCTCGTCGGCTACGGCCGCACGCCCCCGCATGCCCGCTGGCCGGGCGGCGCGCGTATCGCCGTGCAGTTCGTCCTCAACTATGAAGAAGGCGGCGAGAACTCCGTGCTGCACGGCGACGCCGCCTCCGAGACCTTCCTCTCCGAGATGTTCAACCCGGCCGCCTTTGCCGCCCGGCACATCAGCATGGAAGGCATCTACGAATACGGTTCGCGCCAGGGCGTCTGGCGCATCCTGCGCGAATTTGAACAGCGCGGACTTCCGCTCACCGTCTTTGGCGTGGCCACGGCCCTGCAACGCCACCCCGAGCTCTGTGCCGCCTTCACGGCGCTGGGCCATGAGATCGCCTGCCACGGCCTCAAGTGGATCCATTACCAGAACCTCGATGAGGCCGTCGAGCGCGCCCACATGGCCGAAGCCATGGAGATCCTGCGCCAGCTGACGGGCGAACGCCCGTTGGGCTGGTACACCGGCCGCGACAGCCCCAACACGCGCCGCCTGGTGGCCGACTACGGCGGCTTCGAATACGACAGTGACTACTACGGCGACGACCTGCCCTTCTGGATGACGGTGCGCAAGAGCGACGGCAGCGACGCGCAGCAGCTCATCGTGCCCTACACGCTCGATTGCAACGACATGCGTTTCTCGCTGCCCCAGGGCTTCTCCCATGCCGATCCGTTTTTCACCTACCTGAAGGACAGCTTCGACGCGCTGTATGCCGAAGGTGATCCGCAAGGCCTGGACCGGCCCAAGATGATGAGCATCGGCATGCACTGCCGTCTGCTCGGCCGCCCCGGCCGCATCACGGCGCTGCAGCGTTTCCTCGACCACGTCCAGTCGCACGACAAGGTCTGGGTCGCGCGCCGGCTCGATATCGCACGGCACTGGAGAGCCGCACACCCCGCAAGCCACTGAGGCCATTCGCAAGGATTGCCATGCCCTTTACCCTGAACCAGCTCAACGCCGCGCCCCTGCCCGAGGCACTGCAGATGCTCGACGGCCTGTACGAGCATACGCCCTGGATCGCCGAACGTGCGCTCGGCCAGCGGCCCTTCGCTTCGCTGGCGCAGCTCAAGCACGCGATGACGCGCGTGCTCGACGAAGCCGGGCGCGAGGCGCAGATCGGCCTGATCCGTGCCCACCCGGAACTGGCCGGCAAGGCCATGGTGAGCAAGACCCTCACGGCCGAATCGACGAACGAGCAGACCAGGGCCGGGCTCACCCACTGCACGCCCGACGAGTTCATCCGCATCCAGCAGCTCAACGCCGCATACAACGCGAAGTTCGGCTGGCCCTTCATCCTGGCGGTGCGCGGCCCCCGCGGCACGGGCCTGGACAAGGTACAGATCATGGAGGCCTTCGAGCGCCGCCTGCACGCTCACCCGGACTTCGAATTGCAGGAATGCCTGCGCAACATCCACCGCATCGCCGAGATCCGGCTGAATGACAAGTTCGGTTTCGAGCCGCTGGACGGCCAGCGGGTCTGGGACTGGCAGGAAACTCTGGCCCGGCACAGCGACCCGGGCTACGGCGAAAAGGGACAGCTCACGGTGACCTATCTCACCGATGCACACCGCGCCTGCGCCCAGCGTATCAGCGACTGGATGAAGGACTGCGGTTTCGACGAGGTCGGGATCGACGCTGTGGGCAACGTGGTCGGGCGCTATCACCCGGCCGTCGCGGGCGCCAGATACCTGATGACCGGATCGCACTACGACACCGTGCGCAACGGCGGCAAGTATGACGGCCGGTTGGGCATCTTCGTGCCCATGGCCTGCGTGCAGAAGCTGCATGCCGCCGGCAGGCGTCTGCCCTTCGGCATCGAGGTCGTGGGCTTTGCCGAAGAGGAAGGCCAGCGCTACAAGGCCACCTTCCTCGGCTCGGGTGCGCTCACCGGCCATTTCGACCCGGCCTGGCTGGACCAGAAGGATGTTGACGGCATCACGATGCGCGAGGCCATGGAGCACGCGGGCCTGTGCATCGCCGACATCCCCAAGCTGCAGCGCGATCCCGCCCACTACCTGGGTTTCGTCGAGGTGCACATCGAGCAGGGACCGGTGCTCAACGAACTGAACCTGCCGCTGGGCGTCGTCACCAGCATCAACGGCAGCGTGCGCTACGCGGGCGAGGTCATGGGCATGGCCAGCCACGCGGGCACCACGCCCATGGACCGCCGGCGCGATGCCGCCGCCGCGGTGGCCGAGCTCATCCTGTACGCCGAGCAACGGGCGGCACAGGACGGCGACTCGGTCGCCACCGTGGGCATGCTGCAGGTCCCCAACGGCTCCATCAACGTCGTCCCCGGCACCTGCCGGTTCAGCCTGGACCTGCGCGCGCCCACCGACACACAACGCGATGCGATGACCCGGGACGTGCTGTCCAAGCTCAAGGAAATCTGCGCGCGCCGCGGTGTGCACCACACGCTGGAGGAAACCATGCGTGCCGCCGCCGCGCCCAGCGCCCCGGCCTGGCAGGCTCGCTGGGAACAGGCCTGCACTGCCTTGGGCATTCCGCTGCACCGCATGCCCAGTGGCGCGGGCCACGACGCGATGAAATTGCACGAGATCCTGCCGCAGGCCATGCTGTTCGTGCGCGGCGAGAACAGCGGGATCAGCCACAACCCGCTGGAGTCGAGCACCGCCGACGACATGGACCTAGCCGTCAAGGCCTTTGACCACATGCTGCAACAGCTTACCTCCGCATCCCACTGACATCCGCCATGACCACACCGCAACAGCAAATCGACGCCTGGATCGACGCCCACTTTGACGAAGAAGTGAAGTTCCTGCAGGAACTCATCCGCGTGCCCACCGACACACCGCCAGGCAACAACGCGCCGCATGCCGAACGCACCGCAGAACTGCTGGGCGGCATGGGCCTGGCGGCCGAAAAGTATGCCGTGCCCGAGGCCGAGGTGAAAGCGGCCGGGCTGGAGTCCGTCACCAATCTGATCGTGCGCCGACGCTACGGCGACGGGGGCAGGACCATCGCGCTCAACGCCCACGGCGACGTGGTGCCGCCGGGCGAAGGCTGGACACACGACCCCTATGGCGGCGAGATCGACAACGGCAGGATCTACGGCCGCGCGTCCGCAGTAAGCAAGTGCGATATCGCCAGCTTCACCTACGCGATCCGCGCCCTCGAAGCGCTGGGTACCCCGCTCAAGGGGGGCGTGGAACTGCACGTGACCTACGACGAGGAGTACGGCGGCGAGATCGGCCCCGGCTGGCTGCTGGAGAAAGGCCTGACCAAGCCCGACCTGATGATCGCAGCCGGCTTCAGCTATCAGGTGGTGGTCGCGCACAACGGCTGCCTGCAGCTGGAGGTGACCGTGCACGGCGACATGGCGCATGCAGCCATCCCCGACAGCGGCACCGACGCGCTGCAGGGCGCCACCCACATCCTGACCGCCCTCTACCAGCTCAATGCCGACTACCTCAAGGTACGCTCGAAGGTCGAGGGCATCACCCACCCCTACCTCAACGTGGGCCTGATCCAGGGTGGCACCAACACCAACGTGATCCCCGGCAAGGTGACCCTCAAGCTCGACCGCCGCATGATCCCGGAGGAAGATCCGGCCGAGGTCGAGGCCAGCTTGCGCCGCACCATCGAACAGGCAGCGGCCAGCTTCAACCCGCCGCGCGGCGGCAAGCAGATCCGCGTCGAGGTCAAGCGCATGCTGCTGTGCCGGGCCATGAAGCCGCTGGCCGGTAATGCCCCGCTCGTGCAGGCGATCCAGAAGCACGCCCAGGAACTGTTCGGCCAAGCCATCCCGGCCTTGGGTACCCCGCTGTACACGGATGTACGCCTGTATGTCGAGCGCGGCATTCCCGGCGTCATCTACGGCGCCGGCCCGCGCACCGTGCGTGAATCCAACGCCAAGCGCGCCGACGAGCATCTGGTGCTCGACGACCTGCGCCGCGCCACCAAGGTGGTCGCACGCACGCTCCTGGATTTGCTCAGTCCCGCCTGAGCCGGCGCTGCGCAGGCGTGCCCTTCCCCCCGGACCATCGGCACGCTGTGTGCCGATGTGAGACGGCGACCGCCCTTGCGGACGGACCGGACGGTCTGCCCGGGCAGGGGGCCTGAGGCCGCAGCCGTAGCCCTGCCGCCCAGGGTCAGACGGCGGCCTGAAGCCCTGCCCCACCACGGGTAAACCCCATGGATGAACACCTCCTCTGTACACATAATTTGTATACAGTTATGTATCCAATGCGCGACGTCGCACCACCCAGGAGACAGCCATGACAGCTACCGTTCATCCCGTCGACGAGCGCCTGCCCAGCGGCAGACTGACCGCACTGGGCCTTCAGCATGTGCTGGTGATGTATGCGGGCGCCGTGGCGGTACCGCTGATCGTGGGCCGTGCGCTCAAGCTCAGCCCGGACCAGGTCACCATGCTGATCCAGGCGGACCTGTTCTGCTGTGGCCTTGTGACCCTGGTTCAGGCGTTTGGCGCGACCCAGTGGTTCGGCATTCGCCTGCCCGTCATGATGGGCGTGACCTTCGCCGCCGTGGCGCCCATGGTGGCGATGGCGAACGCCAAGCCCGGGGTCGAAGGGGCTGGCCTGATCTTCGGGGCGATCATCGGCGCAGGGGTGATATCGATCCTGCTCGCCCCCGTGGTCAGTCGCATGCTGCGCTTCTTCCCGCCCGTGGTCACGGGGACGATCATTGCAGTGATAGGCATCAGCCTGATGCGCGTGGGCATCAACTGGATCTTCGGCGTCCCGGCCGGCCCGACGGCACCACAGATCGTCAACCCCGAGCACGCCCAGTGGCTGGCCACGGTCAAGAGCATGGCCGGCGCTGCGATCGCCCCCGGCGCTGCTGCCAGCGCACCGGCAACGGTACCGGCGGTTCCGCAGGGTCTGGCGCTGGTCGGTACCGTTGCGAACCCGAAGTACGCGCAACTCCCCCACATTGCCATCGCCGCCGTCTCGCTGGCCTCCATCCTCGTGATCGCCAAGTTTGCCCGCGGCTTCATCGCCAACATCTCCGTCTTGCTCGGCATCGTCATCGCGGCCGTCATCGCGACGGTCATGGGTCTGATGAACTTCGACAAGGTGGCCAAGGCCAACTGGTTCGATCTGGTGCTGCCTTTCGAGATCGCAGCACCGGTGTTCGACCCGATCCTGATCGTGACGATGACCCTGGTCATGATCGTCGTCATGATCGAATCCACCGGCATGTTCCTGGCACTGTCCGACATCACGGGCAAGAAGATAGACCAGAAGCAGCTTTCCGCCGGCCTTCGGGTCGATGGCCTCGGCACCCTGATCGGTGGCATCTTCAACACCTTCCCCTACACCAGCTTCTCGCAGAATGTCGGTCTGGTGGGTGTCACGGGGGTGAAAAGCCGCTACGTCTGCGTCGCCGCGGGTGTCATCCTGGTGCTGCTTGGCATGCTGCCAAAGATGGCGGCCCTCGTCGAGTCGCTGCCTACCTTCGTCCTGGGCGGTGCAGGCCTGGTCATGTTCGGCATGGTCGCCGCCACAGGCATCCGGATCCTCGCGGCAGTGGACTACAAGGGCAACCGCAACAACCTCTTCATCGTCGCCGTGTCCATCGCCATAGGCATGATTCCGCTGATCGCACCGCGCTACCTGCAGTGGATGCCCCATGACATCCACCCGCTGATCGAGTCGGGCATTCTGCTGGCGTCCATCAGCGCCGTCTTGCTGAACCTGTTCTTCAACGGCGCCAGCGGCGACTCGCGTGAGGCTGTAGAAGCTGCAAAAGCAGCAGACGCTCACTGAGCGCCTGTCACAGGCCATACCCTCCAAGGCCCCCCGGGGGGGCTTTTTTATGGGGCGCCCTGCCCAAGGCGTGAAAGAAGCGGCACCAGGGTGCGGCTATGCTCAATGCAGCCAGAAACCCAGCGCCAAGGCCAGCACGGCCGCGGCAAAGATCAGCTTGTAGAGGAAGAACCGGTCAGGATTGCGCTTCGCACGCTCGTGCAGCGCGCCCGGCATCGTCAGCAGCCCGGGCATGGTGGTTTCGTTGTCCATACGACGTCTTTTATTTCGGGTAAGCAGCCGGGTCTTGTGCCCGCCGGCCGGTATTCTATGATGGCCACATCATGAAACACGACGCACATAACCGTTCAGTCCTGCTGCTCGCAGGGGCTTTGCTGCTGGGCGGCTGCGCCGCGGTGAACGATGTCACCATGCGCGCGCTGGCCACGTCCGCACCCGTGCTGGCCGTGGTCGGCGAGCGCGTGCTCAGCGGTGAAGTGCTGCTCTACACCGACCGCAGCGGCAAGCTGCAGCTGCGCGGCGAGGGCGACCCCGCGCTCAGCTGCATGGGCGCGCTGCGCTACACCGCCACGTCCAGCGGCACCGTGAACCTGAGCTGCAGCGACGGCAGGCAGGCGCAGCTGCCCTTCACCGCCCTGGGCGAAACCAGCGGCTACAGCGGTACGGTCAGCGGGCCCATCAGCTTCACCTACGGCCTGGCGCCCGAGCCGGCTCGCGCCTGGCTCACGCCTCCGCCCGGCAAGCGCCTGGTGGTCGACGGCGACAGCCTGCGTCTCGAGTAGGCAAGAAAAAACCCGCCGGCATCACTGCGGGCGGGTTTGCATCAGGTCGCTGGCTGATCAGCGGGCCGGGCGCGGCGAGCGCTTGGCAGCATCACGTGGCACAAAGACCTTGCCGGTTCCGGCGCCGGGTTTGGCGAAGGAAGGCTTGCCAAAAGCCGGCTTGCGCGCCGCGAAATCACCGCGCGGTGCGGCGCCTTCACGGCGGCCATCGCCGGCGAAGCGGTCGTTGAAACCGCCTTTGCGCTCATAACTGCGACCTTCGGGCGCGCCTTCATGGCCACGGTTCTGATAGCCACCGTCACGGGCCTGGTAAGGGCCGCGCGCATCGCGGTCGCCAAAGCCGCCACGCGGGGCGCCGAAATCACCGCGCGGCGCAGCGAAGTCGCCACCGCGGGGCGCGCCGCCAAAATCACCACCACGGTTGCCGCCGAAACCGCCGCGGGGCGCACCACCGCCGCCGAACTTGCGGTCGCGCGAGAAGTTGTCATTGCCACCGCGGCTGTTGCGGCCACCGAAATTGGAGCCGGGACGCGACTCGGGCATGCGCTGCTTGGGCTCCATGCCGGGGATGACCTCGGCCTTGATGGGCTGCTTGCTGTAAGCCTCGATGTCGAAAATCTTGCGACGGTCACGGAACTCGGCAAAGGTGATGGCCAGGCCGTCGCGACCGGCACGGCCGGTACGACCGATGCGGTGCGTGTAGTCCTCGGCCTTCATCGGCAGGCCGAAGTTGAAGACGTGGGTGATGGTGGGCACGTCGATGCCGCGCGCGGCGACGTCGGTGGCCACCAGGATCTGCACCTGGCCCTGGCGCAGCGCCATCAGGCGGCGGTTGCGCAGGCCCTGGCTCAGGGCACCGTGCAGCGCCACAGCGGAGAAGCCGTCCTGCTGCAGGTCGTTGGCCAGGCCGTCGCACTCCACCTGGGTGCTGGCGAACACGATGGCCTGGTCGATCGAGGCGTCACGCAGCCAGTGGTCCAGCAGCTGGCGCTTGTGCTGGGCGTTGTCGGCCCAGAACAGCGACTGCTTGATGTTGGCGTGTTTTTCCTGAGGCGAATCGATCTGCACCTTCTTCACGCCGGAGCCGTTGTCGTGCATCACGCGCATGGCGAGCTGCTGGATGCGCGGCGCAAAGGTGGCGCTGAACATCATGGTCTGGCGGCGCTGAGCCGTCAGCTGGTTGACTTCGGCCAGGTCGTCGGAGAAACCGAGGTCGAGCATGCGGTCGGCCTCGTCCACCACGAGGAACTGCACCTGGTCGAGCTTGATCTGCATGGAGCGCTGCAGGTCCAGCAGGCGGCCGGGGGTGGCCACCACGAGGTTGGCGTTCTGCAGCTTGGCGATCTGGAGCTGGTAGGGCATGCCGCCCACCACGTTCGCGATGCGCAGGCCGCGGCAATGCTTGACCAGTTCGATGGCGTCATGCGCCACCTGCTGGGCCAGTTCGCGCGTCGGGCACAGGATCAGGGCGCCGGGTGCGGCGGCCTTGAAATGGCGCGGGTTGGTCGGGTCCTGGCGCTTGGGGCGCTTCGGAGCCGGCTCGCCCTTGGCAGCAGCTTCGGCCGCCGCGCGTTCGTAAGCGGCACGCTCATCTTCAGCGGCCTGGGCCTGCTGCTGGAGGATGGTGTGCAGCACGGGCAGCAGGAAGGCCGCGGTCTTGCCGCTGCCGGTCTGGCTGGAGACCATCAGGTCGATATAACGCTGGGCTTCGCCGGCAGCACCGGAGGGCATGGCCAGGGGGATGGCACGTTCCTGCACGGTCGTGGGCTGGGTGTAACCCAGGTCGGCCACGGCTTGCACCAGCTCGGGCGCCAGGCCCAGCTGCACAAAGCCGTTGGGCAGGGTTTCGGTCACTTCGGCCTCGACCGCCACGGCGGTGTCGGTGGAAAGAATGGATTCGGCAGGCGCAAATTCGCCCGTCACTTCAAAAGCGTCGGTCATTAGATTTTTCTCACACGCGAACGCCGCAGGGACTGCGGGTGTTTCGCTGATGGTTAAAAGACATCAACCATCAAACAAAACCTGCACCGGTTGGGACCGGCACCGGGGACTCATTCAGATTGACGATCGTGAAGATCGAAACCGGAGTCCGGTGTGTGAGGGGAGATGCACGAAAAGCGCCGCGTTTTGCAGCGCAAGTCGAATTATGACACAGATCAGGGTTTTCACCTAATCACTAAGCACCACCCGATTTCAGGCCAGCTTGAGGAAGTGCTCGCGGTAATGCAGCAACTCGTCGATGGACTCGTTCACATCGGCCAGCGCCGTGTGCTTCTGCGCCTTCTTGAAGCCGCTGTAGACATCGGGCCGCCAGCGCCGCGCCAGCTCCTTGAAGGTGCTGACGTCGACGTTGCGGTAGTGGAAGAACGCCTCCAGCTTGGGCATGTACCTGGCCAGGAAGCGCCGATCCTGGCCGATGCTGTTGCCGCACATGGGCGCGACGCCCTTGGGCACGTACTTGGCCAGGAAGGCGATCAGTTGCGCCTCGGCCTCGGCTTCGGTCAGGGTCGAGGCCTTGACCTTGTCGATCAGACCGCTGCGGCCGTGAGTGCCCTTGTTCCAGGCGTCCATCTTGCCCAGGATCTCGTCACCCTGGTGGATCACCAGCACCGGGCCTTCGACGCGCGGCTCCAGATTCGGGCCGGTGACGATGACGGCGATTTCGATGAGGCGTTCTTTTTCGGGATCCAGGCCGGTCATCTCGCAATCGAGCCAGACCAGGTTGAGATCAGATTTGCCGAGTGGGGGTGCGTTGTCGCTCATGGGCCCGATTGTCGCCGATGACCTAAACTCCTCGCCCATGAACGCTGTCTCTGCTCCCGCCTTCAATCCCAGCCTGGCCCTGACCCTGGTCTTTGCCGCGACCCTGCTGCTGGGCCTGGCCGTCAAGTTCTGGCTGGCCACGCGCCAGGTACGCCATGTGGCCAACCACCGTGCTGCGGTGCCGGCCGCCTTTGCCGACACCATGCCTCTGGCGGCACACCAGAAGGCCGCCGACTACACCGTGGTCAAGGTGCGCTTCGGCCTGATCGAAACCGCCGTGGGTGCGGCCCTGCTGCTGGGCTGGACGCTGCTGGGCGGCCTGGACGCGCTGAACCAGGCCTTGCTGGCCTGGCTGGGCGGCGGCATGCTGCAGCAGCTGGCGCTGATCGCCGGTTTCGTGCTGATCGGCAGCCTGATCGAGTTGCCGCTCACCCTGTACCAGACCTTTGTGATCGAGCAGCGTTTCGGTTTCAACAAGATGACGCTCAAGCTCTGGCTGGTCGATCTCGTGAAATCCACCGTGCTGGGCACCCTGATCGGCCTGCCAATTGCCGCCCTCATCCTCTGGGTCATGGGCGCCACCGGCACCCTGTGGTGGCTCTGGGCCTGGGGCATCTGGATGGGTTTCAACCTGCTGCTGCTGCTGATCTACCCGACCTTCATCGCGCCGCTGTTCAACAAATTCCAGCCGCTGGAAGACGAGACGCTGAAGGCACGCGTGACCGCATTGATGCAACGTTGCGGCTTCTCGGCCAAGGGCCTGTACGTGATGGACGGCAGCCGCCGCAGCGCGCATGCCAACGCCTACTTCACCGGCTTCGGCGCCGCCAAGCGCGTGGTCTTCTTCGACACCCTGCTGGCCAAGCTCAGCCCGGGCGAGGTCGACGCCGTGCTGGCGCACGAACTCGGCCACTTCAAGCACAAGCACATCCTCAAGCGCATCGTGATCCTGTTCGCCATCAGCCTGGCCGGCTTCGCGCTGCTGGGCTGGCTGGCCACGCAGGCCTGGTTCTACACGGGCCTGGGTGCCGCGCCCAGCCTGCAGCTGCTGGTGCCCGCCCTGGGCGCGACCGATGCCGTCCCCAACGATGCCCCGGCCCTGTTGCTCTTCGTGCTGGTCTCACCGGTGTTCAGCTTTTTCATCGCGCCCCTCATGGCGCTGTCCTCACGCAAGCACGAGTTCGAGGCCGATGCCTACGCCGCCACGCAGACCCAGGGCCGGGATCTGTCCAGCGCCCTGCTCAAGCTATACGAGGACAATGCCTCGACGCTGACACCGGACCCGCTCTACGTGGCCTTCTACTACTCGCACCCCCCGGCCAGCCAGCGCCTGGCACGACTGGGCCTCGCATGAACAACGCGCCGCAGGCCAACGCACGCCGCCCCCTGGGCCCGACCGAACTCGTGACCCAGCTGGCCCGGCACCCCGGCTGGGCACTGCAGGGCGATGGTCCGGAACTGGCCATCGCCCGCCGCTACGAATTCGCCAGCTACCCCGAGGTCATGGCCTTCGCCAATGCCGTGGCCTGGATCGCCCAGGGGCGCGACCACCACCCTGACATGCAGCTGGGCTACCGGTATTGCACGGTGGCCTGGCGCACGCACGACGCCGGCGGCATCACGCGCATCGATTTCGACTGTGCGGCCCAGGTCGACGCGCTGCGGGGCTCGCCTTGAGCAAGCCCCCCGAACTCGAACGCGGCCTGGTCGTCGCCAGCCACGGCCGCCACGTGGTGGTGGAGACGCCGGAAGGCCGCCAGCTGATCTGCCATCCGCGCGGCAAGAAAAGCCAGGCCGTGGTCGGCGACCGCGTGCTCTGGCTGGCCAGCACCGACGAAGGCAGCATCGAGAAGGTGGAGCCGCGGCGCAACCTGTTCTACCGCCAGGACGAGATCCGCACCAAGAGCTTCGCCGCCAACCTGGACCAGGTACTGATCCTGATCGCCGCAGAACCCGAATTTTCCGAGAGCCAATTGGCGCGCGCATTGATCGCCGCAGAGGCCGAACGCATCCGGCCGCTGATCGTGCTCAACAAGAGCGACCTGCCCGACCTGTTTACACGGGCCTGGGCGCGGCTGGAGCCGTACCGACGCATGGGCTACACCGTGCTGCCGCTCAGCCTGAAGGCGCAGGGCGCCGGCAGCGACAGCACGCTGGGCGCCCTGGCGCATGAACTCGACGCGCGCGCAACGCTGGTGCTGGGCCCTTCGGGTGCGGGCAAGAGCACGCTGATCAACCGGCTGGTGCCGGGCGCGCAAGCCCCGACGGGTGAGATTTCCACCGCGCTCAACTCGGGCAAACACACCACCACCAGCACGCGCTGGTACTGGGTGGATGCGGCCCATCGCACAGCCCTGCTCGATTCACCCGGCTTCCAGGAGTTCGGCCTGCAACACATCGAGGCCGCGCAGCTGGCGGGCCTGATGCCGGACCTGCGCGAGCACGCGGGCGCCTGCCGCTTCTACAACTGCAGCCACCTGCACGAACCCGGCTGCGGCGTGATCGCTGCGGTGGACGACAAGACGGGCGGCGCGGGCATCAGCCCATCGCGCTACAGAATTTATAGTGAACTGCACGCCGAGCTGTCGCAGGCGCCGCGCTACTGAATCGGACTAGCCGATCAGGCGCGCCAGCGTCAGGAGCGCCAGCAGCAGCATCCAGAGCACGACCGAGCGCCATACCAGGCCCACGATGCTGCGCAGATGGGCCAGCTGCGGCTCATGCCGTGCCGAGGCGGCCGGCATGTCGGACTGGGCCTGGGTTGCCCCCTGGGCCATGGCCGTCGTGCCCAGGCGCACGTTGATGGCGCCGGCCGTGGCCGCCACGATCAGGCCGTCGTTGCCGCCCACCCCCTCGCTCTCGGGCAGGGATTCATAACGACGCCAGTTGTCGACGGCATCTTCGAAGCTGCCGACCACGGCAAAACCCAGCGCAGTAATGCGTGCGGGCAACCAGTCCAGCCACTGCCAGGCGCGTGCCGCGGCGCCGCAGGCCGCATCACTGACAGAAGGCGCCTGGCGCCGCGAGACGTAGGGCCAGTAGCGCGTGACGAACTCGGCCAGGCGGTACAGCACGGCACCCGCCGGCCCCATCCCCAGGACGGCCAGCACAATGAACCAGCTCAGCACGCCAAAGACGTGGCGATGGGCCGCAAGCACGGAGAATTCGATGACGTGACGCACGATCTCGCGCTGCGGAAGTTCGCTGGCATCGATCTGCCGCCACTCGGCCAGCAGGCGGCGCGCCTCCTCTTCGTGACCGGCCTGGAGCGCATCGCGGATGGCGGTGAAATGATGGCTGAACTGGCGAAAGCCCAGGGTGACGTAGAGCACGGCCACGTTCCAGAGCATGGCCAAGGGCCAGCCCACGAACTGGCACAGCAGCCAGTAGATCAGCAAGGCCATCCCGCTGGGCAGCAGGACGGCAAAACCCCAGGCCAGCCAGCCATGCGAGCGTTCACCCGCGTCCAGCTTGCGCACCACCCAGCGCAGCCAACTGCGCATGCCGGCATGCACCGCATTGCCGCGGGCCAGCGGACGCACCTGCTCGATCAGCAAGGCCAGCAAAAGGGAGAAGAAACTCATGCCAAGATCATAACGACGCAAGGCGCCTGTCCAGGCCGGCGCCGCCGCTCAGGCCGCCATGAAGCGATAAAAATTGCGCAACATGCCAGCCGTAGCCCCCCAGATGTAGCGCTCGGTGCCGGCGTCCTGCCAGGGCATGGAAAACCATTCGCGACGCAACCCCTCGAACTCGAAGGCGTGGCGCCGGTGGTTGGCCGGGTCGAGCAGAAAAGACAGCGGCACCTCGAACACATCGGCCACCTCGCCCGCGTTGGGCGTGAGCGTGAAGCCGGGACGCACCAGCGCCACGACCGGCGTGATGACAAAGGCCGTTCCCGTGGTGTAGATGGGCAAGGTGCCCAGCACCTGGACGAAATCACGCGTCAGCCCCACCTCTTCCTCGGCCTCGCGCAGGGCGGCGTCCACCACGTCGATGTCGGCCGGATCGACCTTGCCGCCGGGAAAGGCGATCTGGCCTGAGTGATGGGCCAGGTGGCTGGTGCGCAGGGTCAGCAGCAGCGTGGGCTCGGACCGGGCCACCAGCGGCAGCAGCACGGCGGCCTGCGCCGGCTTGCGCTGCGTGAAACGGGGCTCGGCCCGGACCTCGGGCTCCCAGGCCGGTGGCGCGGCAAAACGCCGGCGCAGGGCCTCGGCCAGCAGGCGTTCGGCCGGTACCGGCGGCAGATGCGCATCGACACCGACCACCGGCACGCTGCGCGGATCGAAGTTGGGCAGCTTGGACAGGGGGGTGATGTGATCGGCGGAAGACACGCTACAAGTATCTGCTAGAAGGCCGCAACCCGCCAGTTGGCGGCTTGCGTCGCAGGCTCGCTTCGCGCAGCGAAGTTGAGCGCAGCGCGCCCGACGACAAAAACAAAAAAGCCGCCCGGGCAGAAGCGAGGGCGGCTTATTCGGACAGCGGACCGGCGCTTAAGCGGCGGCCTTGCTGACCAGCTTTTCCTTGATACGGGCCGACTTGCCACTGCGGTCGCGCAGGTAGTACAGCTTGGCACGGCGCACGTCACCGCGGCGCTTGACTTCGATGCTGGCGATCAGCGGGCTGTAGGTCTGGAAGGTACGTTCCACGCCTTCGCCGCTGGAGATCTTGCGCACGGTGAAGCCACTGTTGAGTCCACGGTTGCGCTTGGCGATCACCACGCCTTCGTAGGCCTGCACGCGCTTGCGGGTGCCTTCGACCACGTTCACGCTCACGATGACGGTGTCACCAGGTGCGAATTCAGGGATCTTCTTGCCCAGGCGGGCGATTTCCTCTTGCTCGAGGGTCTGGATCAGGTTCATGTTTACCTCTAATGATCTTGTCCGCGCCCGTGTCGGGATGACACGCAGTGCTGAGCCACAAAGGGCCAGCGGCCGGCCAGAGGATCTGGAAAGCCTGAAATTATAGCAGGAAGCGCCCGCTTCAGGCCAGGGGCTTGGGCAGGCTGGCCAGATAGGCCTCGTCCTGGCGGCTCAGGCGGCCGGCCTCGCGGGCCCGGGCAATCAGCTCCGGCCGCAGCCGGGCGGTCAGCGCCAGCCGCTGCTCGCGGCGCCAGCGTTCGATCTGGCCGTGGTGGCCCGACAACAGCACCTCGGGCACGCCCTGCCCCCCCCAGGACTCGGGCCGCGTGTAATGCGGGTGGTCCAGCAGGCCATCCAGGGCCGGGTTGAAGCTGTCCAGGGCGTGGCTGTCAGCGTCACCCAGCACACCGGGCTGCAGGCGGGCGACGGCGTCCAGCAGGGCCATGGCGGCAATCTCGCCACCCGACAACACGAAATCTCCCAGGCTGATCTGCTCGGTCACATGGGTGTCGATGAAACGCTGATCGATCCCCTCGTAACGGCCACAGACCAGCACGGCGCCGTCGCTGGCGGCCCAGCGTTCGACCACGGCATGGGTCAGGGGCTTTCCCAGGGGGGAAAACAGCAGGACAGGCCCGGGTGCCTGGCGCTGCGCCTGGGCCTGTTGCAGGCAACGCGTGAGCGGCTCGGCCATCATGACCATGCCCGGGCCGCCGCCGAAGGGCCGGTCATCGACACGGCGATAGTTGCCCTCGGCATGGTCGCGCGGGTTGTGCAACTGCACCTCGACCTGGCCAGCCTCATAGGCGCGGCGGGTGATGCCACTGCTCAGCAACGGGGCAAACAGTTCGGGGAACAGGGTCAGGACGTCGAAGCGCATGGGACGGACGTCCGGCTTCAATAATCGGGTTGCCAGTCCACGCGGATGCGGCGGGCCTTGAGATCCACGTCGTCGACATAGGTCGCGACAAAAGGGATCATGCGCTCGGCCGGCTTGCCGTCTTGCTCATAGGCGATGACCAGCACAGTCTGCGGGCCGGTGGACAGCAGTTCCTGCACCGTCCCCAGAGGCAAGCCTTCGCGGTTGACCACGTCCAGGCCGATCAGGTCGACCCAGTAGTACTCGCCCGAATCAGGCGTGGGAAAGCTGGAGCGGGCCACGAAGATGCGGGCACCGCGCAGGGCCTCGGCCGTGTCGCGATCGGGCACATCGTGCGCCGTGGCCACCACCGAATCCGAGTGTTCTTTCGCTTCCTTGATGGACAACTGCACCGGACCGGTAAAGGTCTTGGCACCTCTTTCGGACGGCAGCAGGAACCAGCGCTTGGAAGAAAACAGCGCCTCTGCAGAGGCGCTGTAGGGCTGAACCTTGAACCAGCCCTTGATGCCCCAGGCATCAAGGATGCGCCCGACTTCGATGGCATCCGCTGGCAATTCAGCGGCTTCGAGTTCGAGCGTCATGGGGGATCAGGTCAGGCGGCCTTCTTGGCAGCAGACTGCTTGATCAGGCGTTCCACGGTGGGGGAAGCCTGGGCACCGACGCCCAGCCAGTAGGTCAGGCGATCTTGTGCAATACGAATGCTTTCCTCGCTGGCGGTGGCGATCGGGTTGTAGAAACCGATGCGCTCGATGAAGCGGCCGTCACGACGGGTACGCTTGTCGGCTACGACGATGTTGAAAAACGGACGGGCCTTGGCGCCGCCACGGGAAAGTCGAATCACGACCATGATTTGTCCTTTGGGTGGGTGAAGCATGCCGCATGAGCTGCACGCCGCGATTCTTCCGATGTTTGAGACACGCGACTGGCCACCCGGCCAGCGACACACCGAAGAGCCTGCGATTATAGCCTGTACTGTGTGCCCCATGCCCCATCCATTGGATGGGCATGCCAACAGCCCCCGTTCCCGGCACAATCAGCCCATGCTCAAAAACAAGACCTTGGCCGCCTGGCTGACCTTTCTGGCTGGCCCCCTGGGCCTGCACCGTTTCTACCTGCGCGGCTTCAACGACCTGATCGGCTGGGCGCTCCCCATCCCGACCGCGCTGGGCATCTACGGCATCGAGCGCGTGCTGCAATACGGGCTGGACGACCTTTGGAGCTGGGTGCTGATCCCGCTACTGGGCTTCACCATCGCCGCCTGCTCGCTCAACGCCATCGTCTATGGACTGATGACTGACGAAAAATGGAATGCCCGCTACAACCCCCAGGCGCCAGCCGACGCACCCGCCGGCCAGACCGGCTGGCTGACCATCGGCGCCGTGGTCTGCGCTTTGCTCGTGGGCACCACGGTACTGATGTCCAGCATCGCCTTCAGCTTTCAGCGCTACTTCGAATACCAGGTCGAGGAAGCACGCAAAATCAGCCAGTGAGGCGCCGACACCCCATGAGAAAAGGGCCCTCCGGCCCTTTTCTCATGAGGCAGTGACAATTCAGAACAGCCCGAGGCTGATCCAGTAGGCGACGATGGCCACGAAGGCACTGGCCGGGATGGTGAAAATCCAGGCCCAGACGATATTACCGGCCACCCCCCAACGCACCGCGCTGGCACGCCGGGCCGACCCCACGCCAACGATGGCGCCGGTGATGGTGTGGGTGGTGGAGACCGGTATGCCCAGGCTGGTGGCCAGGAATAGCGTGATGGCCCCGCCCGTTTCGGCGCAAAAACCGCCGACCGGCTTGAGCTTGGTAATCTTCTGCCCCATGGTCTTGACGATGCGCCAGCCGCCGAACATGGTGCCCAGGCCGATGGCCATGTAGCAGCTCACCACCACCCAAGACGGCGGCGCCTTGTCGCTGGACGTCATGTAACCCGTGGCGACCAGCAGCATCCAGATGATGCCGATGGTCTTTTGCGCATCGTTGCCGCCGTGGCCCAGGCTGTAGGCGCCGGCCGAGACCAGTTGCAGGCGGCGGAACCAGCCGTCCACGCGCGAAGGCGAACTGCGGCGGAACAGCCAGGCCACCAGCAGCATCATCAGCGAACCCAGCAGGAAACCCAGGAAAGGCGAGACGAAGATGAACACCACTGTCTTGAGAATGCCCGCAGAAAGCAGCGCATCCGTACCTGCCTTGCCGATCACGGCGCCCACGATGCCACCTATGAGGGCATGCGAGGAGCTGCTGGGGATGCCGTAATACCAGGTGATCAGATTCCAGGTGATAGCGCCGATCAGCGCACCGAACACCACGTGGGTGTCGACCACCCCGGGCTGCACGATGCCCTTGCCCACCGTCGCGGCCACGCTAAGGTGGAAGATGAAGATGGCGATGACATTGAAGAAGGCGGCAAACAGCACCGCCTGACCGGGTTTGAGCACGCCGGTGGACACCACCGTGGCGATCGAATTGGCCGCGTCATGAAAGCCGTTCATGAAGTCGAAGGCCAGTGCCAGGAACACCAGCAGGATGATCACCCAGAGGGCGGCTTGCGGAATATTTTCCATGACGGACGCCGCTCGTTCAGGCGTTCTCGAGGACGACGCCCTCGATCAGGTTGGCCACGTCCTCGCACTTGTCGGTCACGGTCTCCAGCAGTTCGTAGATCGCCTTGAGCTTGATGACCTCGCGCACGTCCGGCTCTTCGCGGAACAGCTTGCTCATGGCGGTGCGCATGACGCGGTCGGCATCGGACTCCAGCCGGTCGATTTCCTCGCAGGTCTTGAGGGCGGCTTCGGCCGTCTTGGCGTCGCCAATGTTGTTGAGCAGGTAGACCGCATCCTTGACGCGCTCGCAGCACTTCACGCTGAGTTCGGTCAGGCGCACGATTTCCTCGGTCATGTGACGCACGTCGTACAGGGCCATGGTCTCGGCCGCGTCCTGGATCAGGTCGGCCACGTCGTCCATGGTGTTGATCAGCGAATGGATCTGCTCCCGGTCGATCGGGGTGATGAAGGTCTTGTGCAGGGCCTTGTTGACCTCGTGGGTGATGCGGTCGGCTGCCTTTTCAGCATTGTCGACATCCCGGTTGTACTGCTCGCGCAGGTTGACGTCGCTGTAATGCGCCACCAGCTGGGAAAAGGCCCGCGCCGCTTCCACGATGCGGTCCGCATGCTGGTTGAACATCTCGAAGAAATTGCCGTCGCGCGGCATCAGTTTTCCAAACAGCATGGCTAACTCCTGATTCTGGTTCGGTCGTTGGACTGGGATGGCGTGAAGTTTAACCGCGGCATGCCTGCGGCTTGCTGACGTTTCAGGCAGACCGGAAGATGAAGTACACCGCCCCCACCATGCACAGCGCCGCCCAGAGGTAGTCGAGCTTGAACGGCTCCTTCAGGTACAGCACGGCAAAGGGCACAAAGAGGCTGAGCGTGATGACCTCCTGCATGATCTTGAGCTGGGCCACCGTGAAGCCGGCCTGCTGGAAGCCGATACGGTTGGCCGGCACCTGCAGCAGGTACTCGAACAAGGCAATGCCCCAGCTGGCCAGCGCCGCCCAGTACCAGGGTGCGGTCGCCAGGTTCTTCAGGTGGCCGTACCAGGCAAAAGTCATGAAGACATTGCTGCCGATCAGCAACAGCACGGTCTGCAGCGAGAAAGGAAGGGACTGGAGGGTGTTCATGCCTCAAATTATCGACGGGCCCATGAAAAAAGCCCTGCGGCTCGCGCCACAGGGCCTTGGATCAACAGCTCGCGTGGATCAGGCAGTGACCTTGTCGGCCACGTCCTTGTACTCGTTGATCTGGTCGAAGTTCAGGTACTTGTAGACCTTGTCGCCGTTGGCGGACAGGACCCCCATATCGGCCTGGTACTCGGCCTTGGTCGGGATACGACCCAGCTTGGAACAGATCGCGGCCAGTTCGGCCGAGCCCAGGTACACATTGGTGTTCTTGCCCAGGCGGTTGGGGAAGTTGCGCGTGCTGGTGGACATCACGGTCGCGCCTTCCTTCACCTGCGCCTGGTTGCCCATGCACAGGCTGCAACCCGGCATTTCCATGCGGGCGCCCGCGGCACCAAAGGTCGCGTAGTGTCCCTCTTCGTTCAGCTGCTGCGCATCCATCTTGGTCGGCGGCGCCATCCACAGCTTGACCGGGATATCCCTCTTGCCTTCGAGCAGCTTGGAGGCCGCGCGGAAGTGGCCGATATTGGTCATGCACGAGCCGATGAACACTTCGTCGATCTTGGCGCCGGCCACGTCGGACAGGGTCTTGGCGTCATCTGGATCGTTGGGGCAGCAGACGATGGGCTCGGTGATCTCGTTGAGGTCGATCTCAACCACATGGGCGTACTCGGCGTCCTTGTCGGCCTTGAGCAACTCGGGCTTGGCCAGCCAGGCTTCCATGGCCTTGATGCGACGGCTGATGGTGCGCTCATCGTGATAGCCGTTGGCGATCAGGTTCTTCAGCAGCACGATATTGCTGTTGATGTACTCGATGATGGGTTCCTTGTTCAGCGCGACTGTGCAACCTGCAGCGGAACGCTCGGCCGAGGCGTCGGCCAGCTCGAAGGCCTGTTCCACCTTCAGGTCCGGCAGGCCCTCGATCTCGAGGATGCGGCCGGAGAAGGCGTTCTTCTTGCCCTTCTTCTCGACCGTCAGCAGGCCCTGCTTGATCGCGTACAGCGGAATGGCGTGCACCAGGTCACGCAGGGTGACGCCGGGCTGCATCTTGCCCTTGAAACGCACCAGCACCGACTCGGGCATGTCCAGCGGCATGACGCCGGTGGCGGCCGCGAAGGCCACCAGGCCGGAGCCGGCCGGGAAGGAGATGCCGATGGGAAAACGCGTGTGGCTGTCACCACCGGTGCCCACGGTGTCGGGCAGCAGCATGCGGTTGAGCCAGCTGTGGATGATGCCGTCACCGGGCTTGAGCGAGATGCCGCCGCGGTTGCTCATGAACTCGGGCAGCTCATGGTGCATCTTCACGTCCACCGGCTTCGGATAGGCAGCGGTGTGGCAGAAGGACTGCATGACGAGATCGGAGCTGAAGCCCAGGCAGGCCAGGTCCTTGAGCTCGTCGCGTGTCATGGTGCCGGTGGTGTCCTGCGAACCGACCGAGGTCATCTTGGGTTCGCAATAGGTACCGGGCAGCACGCCCTTGCCTTCGGGCAGACCGCAGGCGCGGCCGACCATCTTCTGGGCCAGCGTGAAGCCCTTGCCGGTGGCCTTGGGCACTTGCGGCAGGCGGAACAGGGTGCTCGGGGGCAGGCCCAGGGCCTCGCGCGCCTTGCCGGTCAGGCCGCGGCCGATGATCAGCGGGATGCGGCCACCGGCGCGCACCTCGTCGAAGAGCACCTCGCTGCGAACCGTAAATTCGGCGATGACCTTGCCATCCTTGAGAGCCTTGCCTTCATAGGGACGCAGTTCGATGGTGTCGCCCATGTTCATCTGGCTCACGTCCAGCTCGATCGGCAGGGCGCCAGCGTCTTCCATGGTGTTGTAGAAGATCGGGGCGATCTTGGAACCCAGGCAGACGCCGCCATAACGCTTGTTCGGCACGAAGGGGATGTCCTCGCCGGTGAACCACAGCACGCTGTTGGTCGCCGACTTGCGCGAAGAGCCAGTGCCCACCACGTCGCCAACGTAGGCCACCAGGTTGCCGCGGGCGCGCAGGTCTTCGATGAACTTGATCGGGCCGCGTTTGCCGTCTTCCTCGGGCGTGATGCCGTCACGCTTGTTCTTGAGCATGGCCAGGGCGTGCAGCGGAATGTCCGGGCGGCTCCAGGCGTCGGGCGCGGGCGACAGGTCGTCGGTGTTGGTCTCGCCGGTCACCTTGAGCACGGTGAGCTTGATGCTCTTGGGCACTTCGGGACGGCTGGTGAACCACTCGGCATCGGCCCAGCTCTGGACCACGGCCTTGGCGTTGGCATTGCCCTTGGCGGCCTTTTCCTGCACGTCATGGAACTGGTCGAACATCAGCAGCGTCTTCTTCAGGCCCTCGGCGGCGACCTTGCCCACCTGGGCATCGTCCAGCAGGTCGATCAGCGGGGTCAGGTTGTAGCCGCCCAGCATGGTGCCCAGCAGCTCGGTGGCCTTCTCGCGCGAGATCAGGCTGCATTTTTCGGTGCCGTGGGCCACGGCCGCCAGGTAGCTGGCCTTGACCTTGGCCGCGTCGTCCACGCCGGCCGGCACGCGGTGCGTGATCAGCTCGACCAGGGTGGTCTCTTCGCCCTTGGGCGGATTCTTGAGCAACTCGATCAGCTCGCCGGTCTGCTTGGCCGTCAGCGGCAGCGGGGGGATGCCGAGTGCGGCTCGTTCAGCGACATGGGCGCGGTAGGCTTGCAACATGGTGACTCCTTCTTAGCAATTCAAAAAAGCGCTCTCGCCTCAGGCGGGAACAGCGGGGGTTTCCAATGCGACCGGGGTCGCGAAATAGGCTTGCACGGCAAGGGGCAGGACGCGCCCGGTCTGGTGGGCGCGCTCCAGCACCTGCCAGAAATAACGGTAGCTGGCACGGTCGTGCAGTTGCCCCTCAAAACTCACGGGGGCCCACTGCGCCCGCTCGGCCGCCTCGACGATGGCAGCGGCGCGCTCGATATCGGCCCCGCTGGGCGCGAGCGCCTCCAGGATGGGTCGGATCTGGCTCGGGTGGATGCTCCACATGCGCGTGTAACCGAATTCGCGCGAAGCCTTGCGAGCTGCAGCCTTCATGGCTTCAGTGTCGCTGAATTCAGTCACCACACAATGAGAAGGCACTTTGCCGTGCGCGTGGCAGGCCGCGGCGATCTCCAGCTTGGCGCGCAAGACCAGTGGGTGCGTGAACTGGCCCATTTCCCCCGTCAACCGGTCGGGCCGCGAACTCATGGCGCTGTCGGGTATGGCCCCCCCATGGGCCGACACAAAGTCCATGAGACCGAAGCTGATGGACTGCACGCGCGGATGCGCGGCAATGTCAAACGCACGGTGCACGGCCGCCGGCGATTCCAGCAGCACCTGCAAGGGCAGCGGATCGGCCCGACCGGCGGTGCGGGCCGCCGCATCGATCGCCGCCACGGCGCGCTCGACATCGGCCACCGTCTCGACCTTGGGGATCATGAGATGGCACAAGGCTTTACCGGCGCCACCGACGATGGTGGCCACATCGGCGTCGAAGGCCGCATGGTCCACCGGATGGACGCGCACCGCGATGCGAGGTGTTGCAGGCAAGGCGGCCTTTCGTGCGCTGGCCTGGGCCTCGTTCGCCAGCGCCACCACCATCAGCGCATGGTCACGCTCGCCGCCCACGGGCGCGCCGTCTTCGCAATCGAGCGAGACGTCGAACACGCAGGCGCCGAACTCGGCCGTCATCTCGGCCTGCAGTTGCAGGCTCTTGCGCATGCGCAGCTCGACGCCGCTGTAATGGTCGCAGACCGGCAGGAAACCGGCTGCGGCCTGGGCGCCGAGGAGGATGTCGCGCGGGTGAGCCATGGAAATTACAGCAGGTGCTTGACGCCGTCCTGCTCACCCACCAGCTCGGCCAGGGTCTTGGCTATGCACTTCTGGCTGAATTCGTCGATGGTCAGGCCCTCGACCAGCTTGTACTCACCGCCTTCGCAGGTGACGGGGAAGCCGAACATGACGTCCTTCGGGATGCCGTACTGGCCGTCCGACGGAATGCCCATGGTGACCCACTTGCCGTTGGTGCCCAAAGCCCAGTCGCGCATGTGGTCGATGGCGGCGTTGGCAGCCGAAGCGGCGGAGGAGAGGCCACGCGCCTCGATGATGGCGGCGCCGCGCTTGCCCACGGTGGGCAGGAACACATTGGCGTTCCATTCCTGGTCGTTGATCATCTTGGCCACGCTCTCGCCCTTGATGGTGGCGAAGCGGTAGTCAGCGTACATGGTGGGCGAATGGTTGCCCCAGACGGTGAGCTTCTCGATATCGGCCACGGCCTTGCCGGTCTTGGCAGCGATCTGGCTGGCAGCGCGGTTGTGGTCCAGGCGCAGCATGGCGGTGAAGTTCTTGCGCGGCAGGTCCGGCGCGCTCTTCATGGCAATGTAGGCGTTGGTGTTGGCCGGGTTGCCGACCACCAGCACCTTGACCTTGCGCGAAGCCACGGCGTTCAGGGCCTTGCCCTGGGCCGTGAAGATGGCGCCGTTGACGGCCAGCAGCTCGGCACGCTCCATGCCCGGGCCGCGCGGACGCGAACCCACCAGCAGGGCGTAATCGGTGTCCTTGAACGCGGTCATCGGATCGCTGTGGGCTTCCATGCCGGCCAGCAGCGGGAAAGCGCAGTCTTCGAGTTCCATCATCACGCCCTTGAGCGCCTTCTGGGCCTTCTCGTCGGGAATTTCCAGCAGTTGCAGGATGACGGGCTGGTCCTTGCCCAGCATCTCGCCGGATGCGATGCGGAACAGCAGGGCGTAACCGATTTGACCGGCGGCTCCGGTGACGGCGACGCGAACGGGCTTTTTGCTCATGTTGGAAACTCCAGATGGTGATGTGGGATGGGTGACCATGGAACCGTGCCGGACAGCGTGCCGGTGGTACCCCGGATGTATCCGAAAGTGTAGCGCGAAAACACCAATTTATCAATTTGTCTTATGTCTTATATAAGATATGATTCGGACCGATAATGCCCCCTCACTTCATGCCCCGGCCGTCCTTATGACCCCCAGCTCGCCCTCCCTGGCCGACCCCTCCGCAGAAAGCGGCGGGCCGGCGGCGGCTGCGCCGGCCTTCAGCCCCCTGTACCAGCAGATCAAGGGCCTGATCCTGCAAAGCCTGCAGTCGGGCGAATGGAAACCGGGCGAGGCCATCCCCAGCGAGATGGATCTGGCCGCGCGCTACCGCGTCAGCCAGGGCACGGTGCGCAAGGCCATCGACGAACTGGCGGCCGAACACCTTCTGGTGCGCCGCCAGGGCAAAGGCACCTTCGTGGCCACCCATGCCGAGCAGCATGTGCAGTACCGCTTCCTGCGCCTGATGCCCGACCAGGGCGACCGCCAGAGCGAAGGTCCGGCTGAACGCAACATCATCGACTGCAAGCGCCTGCGTGCCAGCGCCGAGATCGCGCGCGCGCTGGCGCTGCGCAGCGGAGACAGCGTGCTGCAGGCGCGGCGCGTGCTGTCCTTCGCGGGTCGCCCCACCATCCTGGAAGACCTGTGGCTGCCCGGCCTGCCCTTCAAGGGGCTGACCGCCGAGCGCTTGAGCCAGCATCACGGCCATATGTACGAATTGTTCGAAACCGAATTCGGCGTGCGCATGGTGCGCGCCGAAGAGAAGATACGCGCCGTCTTGCCCGATGCAGCCCAGTGCGCCCTGCTCAAGGTGGGCAGGAACACGCCACTGCTGAGCGTGGAGCGGATTGCCTATACCTATAACGACGCGCCCATGGAACTGCGTCGTGGCCTGTACCTGACCGACACGCACCATTACCGCAATGTCCTGAGCTGAGAAACTTGGTTACGAGCTGTGGATCGCAGAATGAATCCGCCGCCACAGAGCAATGAATGCTGCATTGCAATAGAATTTGCCGCTGCGAAAGCCCGAAAATTACAAAGCGGTTACATCCACAGAAAGCCCACCCATGACTGAGCTTGCCACCCCCTCCCGGCCACAGCGCCCCGAGTTCCGCAACATCAACGCCCTCAAGGACCTGCCGACGTATCGCTGGCCACTGGCCGCTCTCGTCTCCGGCATGCATCGCATCAGCGGTCTGATCATGTTCCTGCTGCTGCCCTTCATCATCTGGCTGTTCGACACCTCGGTGTCCTCCGAGTTCTCGTACGCCCGTTTCAGCGCTGCCTTCAGCGCGGGTCTGGGCTTCCTGCCGGGCTGGTTCATCAAGCTGATCGCCCTGGGCCTGATCTGGGCCTTTCTGCACCACATCGTGGCCGGCCTGCGTCACCTGTGGATGGACGTGGCGCACGCCGTGAGCAAGGAATTCGGCCGCCGCTCGGCCATCGTGACGCTGGTGCTCAGCCTGGGCCTGACCGCCGTGCTGGGCGCCAAGCTGTTCAATCTGTATTAATGGCGTGCCTGGCCCCCAGCTCCGCCCTCACTGACTAGGAAACCTACTATGTCCGTCAACTACGGCTCCAAGCGCCTCGTCGTCGGTGCCCACTATGGCCTGCGCGACTGGCTGGCCCAGCGCGTCACCGCCGCCCTCATGGTCCTGTTCACCGCCATTGTGCTGGTCAAGGTGCTCGCTACCCGCGGCCCCCTGGGCTACGAGGGCTGGGCCGGCATCTTCGCGCCGCAGTGGATGAAGGCCCTGACCTTCGCTGTCATCGTCGCACTGATCTGGCACGTCTGGGTCGGCATGCGCGAAATCTGGATGGATTACGTCAAGCCGGTCTGGCTGCGCCTGTCCCTGCAGGTATTCACCATCGTCTGGCTGGCTGGCTGTGCCGGCTGGGCCATCCAAGTCCTGTGGAGACTCTGACCCATGTCCTATTCCGTATCCAAGCGCAAATTTGACGTCGTCATCGTCGGGGCCGGCGGCTCCGGCATGCGCGCGTCGCTGCAACTGGCCCGCGCCGGCCTGAACGTGGCCGTGCTGTCCAAGGTGTTCCCGACCCGCTCGCACACCGTGGCAGCCCAGGGTGGCATCGGTGCCTCGCTGGGCAATATGTCCGAGGACAACTGGCACTACCACTTCTACGACACCGTCAAGGGCTCCGACTGGCTCGGTGACCAGGACGCCATCGAGTTCATGTGCCGTGAAGCGCCCAAGGTCGTGTACGACCTGGAGCACATGGGCATGCCCTTCGACCGCAACCCCGACGGCACCATCTACCAGCGCCCCTTCGGCGGCCACACGGCCAACTACGGCGAGAAGCCCGTGCAGCGCGCCTGCGCTGCGGCCGACCGCACCGGCCACGCCATGCTGCACACGCTGTACCAGCAGAACGTCGCCGCGCGCACCCAGTTCTTCGTCGAGTGGATGGCGCTGGACCTGGTCCGAGACGCCGAAGGCGACGTGGTGGGCGTGACCGCCCTGGAAATGGAGACTGGCGACCTGCACGTGCTGCACGCCAAGACGGTTCTGTTGGCCACCGGTGGCGCCGGCCGCATCTTCGCGGCGTCCACCAACGCCTTCATCAACACCGGCGACGGCCTGGGCATGGCGGCGCGCGCCGGCATCCCGCTGCAGGACATGGAGTTCTGGCAGTTCCACCCCACCGGCGTGGCCGGCGCGGGCGTGCTGCTCACGGAAGGCTGCCGCGGTGAAGGCGCCATCCTGCTCAACAGCAATGGCGAGCGCTTCATGGAGCGTTACGCCCCGACCCTGAAGGACCTGGCACCGCGCGACTTCGTCTCGCGCTGCATGGACCAGGAGATCAAGGAAGGTCGCGGTTGCGGTCCGAACAAGGACTACGTGATGCTCAAGCTCGACCACCTGGGCGCCGAGACCATCCACAAGCGCCTGCCCTCGGTCTACGAGATCGGCGTCAACTTCGCCAACGTGGACATCACCAAGGAGCCGATCCCCGTGGTGCCCACCATCCACTACCAGATGGGCGGCATCCCGACCAACATCAACGGCCAGGTGGTGGTGCATGACGGCAGCAGCAACAAGGTCGTCAACGGCCTGTATGCCGTGGGCGAATGCTCCTGCGTCAGCGTGCATGGCGCCAACCGCCTGGGCACCAACTCCCTGCTCGACCTGCTGGTGTTCGGCCGTGCCGCCGGCAACCACATCGTCGACTTCGCCTCGCGCACCAAGTCGCACAAGTCGCTGCCGGCCGATGCCGCCGACCGCACGCTGGCGCGCCTGGCGCGGCTGGATTCCGCCAGCAACGGCGAATACGCCCAGAACGTGGCCAATGACATGCGCGCCGCCATGCAGCAGCACGCCGGTGTGTTCCGCACCCAGGCCAGCATGGACGAGGGTGTCAGGAAGATCGCCGCCCTGCGCGAGCGCAGCAAGCACATCGGCTTGAAGGACACCTCCAAGGTCTTCAACACCGCGCGCATCGAGGCGCTGGAAGTCGATAACCTGATCGAATGCGCCCAGGCCACCATGGTCTCCGCCGCTGCCCGCAAGGAGTGCCGTGGCGCCCATACCGTGAGCGACTACGAGCGCCCGGTGGATGACGCGGTGGCACCGCTGGGCCGCGACGATGCCAACTGGATGAAACACACCCTGTGGCACAGCGCGAACAACAGCCTGAGCTACAAGCCGGTCAACCTCAAGCCGCTGACGGTCGAATCCGTCCCGCCCAAGGTTCGTACATTCTGAAACCTTGCGGGTCAGACCCCTCGCGCAGCGATGTGCTCTGACCCCAACTGAATAGAACAGGTGACATCATGACCCTACGCACGTTCCAGATCTATCGCTACGACCCGGACAAGGACGCCAAGCCCTACATGCAGACCCTCGAGGTCGAACTCGACGGCAACGAGCGCATGCTGCTCGACGCCCTGATCAAGCTCAAGGCGGTTGATCCCACCCTGTCCTTCCGCCGTTCCTGCCGTGAAGGCGTGTGCGGTTCGGACGCCATGAACATCAACGGCAAGAACGGTCTGGCCTGCCTGACCAATATGAAGACGCTCAAGGGCACCGTGGTGCTCAAGCCCCTGCCCGGCCTGCCGGTGGTGCGCGACCTGATCGTCGACATGACGCAGTTCTTCAAGCAGTACCACTCGATCAAGCCCTATCTGGTCAATGAGGACGTACCGCCCGAGAAGGAGCGCCTGCAGAGCCCCGAAGAGCGTGAAGAGCTCAACGGCCTGTACGAGTGCATCCTGTGCGCCAGCTGCTCCACCAGCTGCCCGAGCTTCTGGTGGAACCCGGACAAGTTCGTCGGCCCGGCCGGCCTGCTGCAGGCTTACCGCTTCCTCGCCGACAGCCGTGACCAGGCCACCGGCGAACGCCTGGACAACCTGGAAGACCCCTACCGCCTGTTCCGCTGCCACTCCATCATGAACTGCGTCGACGTCTGCCCCAAGGGTCTGAACCCGACCAAGGCGATCGGCAAGATCAAGGAAATGATGGTCGCCCGCGCGGTGTAAGCAAACCAGCAGATTCGCCGTGGACAATGAACTGATCGACGAGAGGGGCCTGAGCAAGCTGAAGTGGCGCTGCCGCCGCGGCCTGCTCGAAAACGACCTTTTCATCGAACGTTTTTTCCGCAAGTTCGAGTCCGCGCTGACCGTCCGCCAGTCGCAGGGTCTGACCGCTCTGATGGATCTGAGC
Organism: Hylemonella sp. GW821-FHT12C09; assembly: GCF_058807395.1. Taxonomy (NCBI): domain Bacteria; kingdom Pseudomonadati; phylum Pseudomonadota; class Betaproteobacteria; order Burkholderiales; family Comamonadaceae; genus Hylemonella; species Hylemonella sp. GW821-FHT12C09. The sequence continues at coordinate 66,294 of NZ_JBXAQQ010000013.1, forward strand.
GACAACGACCTGCTGGACCTGCACCTGGGTCGCAAGCCGCTGGCCGAAGTCAGCCCCGAACTGGACCGCGCGGATGTGCAAGAAGTTTTGAAAATGTTGAGAGAAACCTGCTGAAAGGCCCCCATGAAACTCGCTGACAACAAAGCCACCCTGTCGTTCAGTAACGGCACCCCCAGCATGGAGCTGCCGGTCTACCAGGGCAATATCGGCCCGGACGTGATCGACATCCGCAAGCTCTATGGCCAGACCGGCATGTTCACCTATGACCCGGGCTTCCTGTCCACGGCATCCTGCCAGTCGGCCATCACCTACATCGATGGCGACAAGGGCGAGCTGCTGTACCGCGGTTACCCGATCGAGCAACTGGCCACCCAGTGCGACTTCCTGGAAACCTGCCACCTGCTGCTCTACGGTGACCTGCCGGACGCCCAGAAGAAAACCGACTTCACCAAGCGCGTGACCATGCACACCATGGTCAACGAGCAGATGCAGTTCTTCCTGCGTGGTTTCCGCCGCGACGCCCACCCCATGGCGGTGCTGACCGGCCTGGTCGGTGCCCTGTCGGCCTTCTACCACGACAGCACGGACATCAACAATCCCGAGCACCGCGAGATTGCCGCCATCCGCCTGATCGCCAAGATGCCCACCCTGGTGGCCATGGCCTACAAGTACGGCGTGGGCCAGCCCTATATGTACCCGCGCAACGACCTGAGCTATGCCGGCAACTTCCTGCGCATGATGTTCGGCACGCCCTGCGAGGATTACCAGGTCAACCCGGTGCTTGAACGCGCCCTGGACCGCATCTTCATCCTGCACGCCGACCACGAGCAGAACGCCTCCACCTCGACCGTGCGTCTGTGCGGCTCCTCAGGCACCAACCCGTTTGCAGCCATCGCCGCCGGCGTGGCCTGCCTCTGGGGCCCGGCTCACGGTGGCGCCAACGAGGCGGCACTCAACATGCTGGGTGACATCCAGAAGAACGGCGGCGTCGAGAAGATCGGCGAGTTCATCAAGCAGGCCAAGGACAAGAACTCGGGCGTCAAGCTCATGGGCTTCGGTCACCGTGTCTACAAGAACTACGACCCGCGCGCCAAGCTCATGCAGGAAACCTGCAAGGAAGTGCTGCAGGAGATGGGCCTGGAGAACGATCCGCTGTTCAAGCTGGCCATGGCCCTGGAGAAGATCGCCCTGGAAGACGACTACTTCGTGCAGCGCAAGCTTTACCCGAACGTGGATTTCTATTCGGGCATCGTGCAACGCGCCATCGGCATCCCGGTCAACCTGTTCACTGGCATCTTCTCGCTGGCCCGCACCGTGGGCTGGATCGCCCAGCTCAACGAGATGATCAGCGACCCCGAGTACAAGATCGGTCGTCCGCGCCAACTCTTCACCGGCTCGCCGCGCCGCGACGTGCCGCCGCTGGCCAAGCGCTAAGCCGCGCCACAGAGCCCGCCGCACGGCAACGTCGGCGGGCTTTTTCTTTGGGACATACGCATGAAACTGATCCGGCTCGCCGCCGAACTGCGCGCCCTGCAGACTGAAGCCCCGGGCACGGAACCTTGTGCCTGCGGCCTGGGGGCCTACACCGGCTGGACCAGCCTGACCGAAGAGCGCTGGCCCGCCGCACTCATGACCCAGCTCGCCACCCTGCGCGATCCCGAGGTTGATGAGCCGACCTTCGAGGAATGCCACCCCGCCGGCACGCGTTATGACGACCCCTCCGCCCCGGTGGCCCTGGCCTGGTTCCCCTACAACCGCTGCGACGTCTGGCGCTGCCAGACCTGCCAGCGCCTGGTGCTGCGGTACACCGAATTCGGTGGTTATTACGTGGACCACCGCGTGCGCCTGCTCAATCCAGCCTTGATCGTCGACTGAGTCCTTGCACCCGGGGAACCGGGTGCAAGCATCGCCCGCAGGGCAGCACAGTCATCGTGAAACACGATGACAAACACATCCTTCATAAGGGAAAATGGAAAACTCATCGTCAAGCGCGATGACAAATCCAGAGTCACCCGATGAAAACCGCCGACCGCAGCTTCGCCCGCCGCATGGACCTCACGTCCCTGCAGCTGTTCGTGGCCGTCTGCGAACTCGGAAGCATCGGCCGCGCGGCCGAACGCGAATTCATCGCCGCCTCGGCCATCAGCAAACGCCTGGCTGACCTCGAAGCCACGCTGGGCACCCCGCTGCTGTATCGGCACACGCGTGGGGTGGACCTCACGCCGGCCGGCGAAAGCCTGCTGCACCACGCACGCTCCGTGCTCTACAGCCTGGAGAAGATGCAGGGCGAGCTTAGCGAATACGTGGACGGCGTGCGTGGCCATGTGCGTGTGCATGCCAGCATTTCGGCCATCGTGCAATTCCTGCCCGAGGACCTGGGCGCCTTCATCCGCGCGCACGAGCAGGTCAAGATCGACCTCGAAGAGCACCTGAGCACCGAGGTCGTGCGCGCCGTGCAGGAAGGTGCCGCCGACCTCGGTGTCTGCAATGTGGCGGTTGGCACGGGTGAGCTGCAGACCCTGCCCTACCGGCAAGATCAACTCGTGCTCATCGTGCCCCAGGGTCATCCGCTGGCCTCAGCCGGCGCCATCGCCTTCGTGCAGACCCTGGACTGGGACCATGTGGGCCTGCACGCCACCAGTTCCATCTACCTGGCCATGCGCGAAGCCGCCGCGGCTGCCGGCCGCAGCATCCGCCTGCGCATCCACGTCACGGGCCTGGACGCCATGTGCCGCATGATCCACAACGGCCTGGGCGTGGGCGTGATGCCGCGCCGCGCTTTCGAGCTCATGCACGGCGTGGGCAAGCTGGCCTGTGTACCCCTTCAGGACGACTGGGCCCACCGCCGCATCGAGCTCGTCGCCCGCGACTTTTCCACCCTGCCCGTCACCGCGCGGCTGCTGGTAGACCACCTCACCGCCACACCGGCAACCCCCTAAAATCGAACACTCTGCAGAGGACACCATGGGACGCACCCTTTACGACAAGATCTGGGACGAGCACGTCGTCCACACCGAGGAAGACGGCACCGCCGTCCTCTACATCGACCGTCACCTGGTCCATGAAGTGACCAGCCCGCAGGCCTTCGAAGGCCTGCGCCAGGCCGGCCGCAAGGTCTGGCGCGTGAGCTCCATCGTGGCCACCGCCGACCACAACACCCCGACCACGGGCTGGGAACTCGGCTACGACGGTATTGCCGACCCGATCAGCAAGGAACAGATCACCACGCTGGATGCCAACATCAAGGAATCGGGCGCGGCCGCCTTCTTCCCCTTCCTGTCCAAGCGGCAGGGCATCGTGCACGTGATCGGCCCGGAAAACGGCGCCACGCTGCCGGGCATGACCGTGGTCTGTGGCGACAGCCACACCTCGACCCACGGCGCCTTCGGCGCACTGGCGCACGGCATCGGCACCAGCGAGGTTGAGCACGTGATGGCCACGCAGACCCTGCTGGCCAAGAAGGCGAAGAACATGCTGGTCAAGGTCGAAGGCACGCTGGCCAAGGGCGTGACGGCCAAGGACATCGTGCTGGCCATCATCGGCAAGATCGGCACCGCCGGCGGCACCGGCTACACCATCGAGTTCGCCGGCTCGGCCATCCGTGCCCTGTCCATGGAAGGCCGCATGACGGTCTGCAACATGGCCATCGAAGGCGGCGCGCGCGCCGGCCTGGTGGCCGTGGACGAGAAGACCATCGAGTACGTCAAGGGCCGTCCGCTTTCGCCCACGGGCGTGGAGTGGGAGCAGGCTGCTGCCTACTGGAAGACGCTCAAGTCCGATGCAGACGCGAAGTTCGACACCGTGGTCGAACTCGACGCCACGCAGATCCTGCCGCAGGTCACCTGGGGCACCTCGCCCGAGATGGTGCTGGGCATCGACGGTCGCGTGCCCGATCCGGACAAGGAAAAAGATGCCAACAAACGTGGCGCCATCGAACGCGCTCTGACCTATATGGGCCTGGAGCCCGGCAAGGCCCTGGCTGACGTCACCATCGACAAGGTCTTCATCGGTTCCTGCACCAACAGCCGCATCGAAGACATGCGCGAAGCCGCCGCCGTGGTCAAGAAACTGGGGCAGAAGGTTGCCAAGAACGTCCGCCTGGCCCTGGTCGTGCCCGGTTCGGGCCAGGTCAAGGAGCAGGCCGAACGTGAAGGCCTGCACGAGATCTTCAAGGCCGCCGGCTTCGAATGGCGCGAGCCCGGCTGCTCCATGTGCCTGGCCATGAACGCCGATCGCCTGGAGCCCGGCGAGCGCTGCGCCTCCACCAGCAACCGCAACTTCGAGGGGCGCCAGGGCGCCGGGGGCCGCACCCACCTGGTCAGCCCGGCCATGGCGGCGGCAGCTGCCGTGCACGGCCACTTCGTCGACATCCGCAAGTTCTCCTGAGAGGTCCCCCATGCAGAAATTCACCGTGCACAAGGGTCTCGTGGCGCCCATGGACCGCGAGAACGTCGACACCGACGCCATCATCCCCAAGCAGTTCCTGAAGTCCATCCGCAAGACCGGCTTCGGCCCCAACCTGTTCGACGAGTGGCGCTACCTGGACGCCGGCTACCCGGGCCAGGACCCGGCCAGCCGCAAGCCCAACCCGGACTTCGTGCTGAACCAGCCGCGTTACGCGGGCGCCTCCGTGCTGCTGGCGCGCAAGAACTTCGGTTGCGGCTCCTCACGTGAACACGCGCCCTGGGCACTGGACCAGTATGGCTTTCGCGCCATCATCGCCCCCAGCTTTGCCGACATCTTCTTCAACAACAGCTTCAAGAACGGCCTGCTGCCCATCGTGCTGCCCGAGGCCACGGTGGCCCAGCTGTTCGACGAGTGCCTGGCCTTCCCCGGCTATCAGTTGACCGTGGATCTGGAGCGCCAGGTCATTGTCAAGCCGCAGGGCGAGGAGATCCCCTTCGACGTTCAGGCGTTCCGCAAGTACTGCCTGCTCAACGGTTTCGACGACATCGGCCTGACCCTGCGTCACAAGGACAAGATCGCCGCCTTCGAAGCCCAGCGCCTGACGCAAAAACCCTGGCTTGCACATACCATGCTCGGCTGATAGCTCTCAATTCAATAGCAAACCTACATCATGAAAATCGCAGTTCTGCCGGGTGACGGCATCGGTACCGAAATCGTGGCCGAGGCCGTCAAGGTCCTCCAGGTCCTGGACCTCAAGTTCGAAATGGAAACCGCCCCCGTGGGCGGTGCGGCCTACGAGGCCGCCGGCCACCCCCTGCCCGATGCCACGCTGAACCTGGCCAAGGCGGCCGACGCCATCCTCTTCGGCGCCGTTGGCGACTGGAAATACGACAAGCTCGAGCGCGCCCTGCGCCCTGAGCAGGCCATCCTGGGCCTGCGCAAGCACCTGGGCCTGTACGCCAATTTCCGCCCGGCCATCTGCTATGAAGAGCTCGTGGGTGCTTCGAGCCTCAAGCCCGAGCTGATTGCCGGCCTGGACATCCTGATCGTGCGTGAACTCACGGGCGACATCTACTTCGGCCAGCCGCGCGGACGCCGCACGGCCGTGGACGGCCACTTCCCCGGTGCCGAGGAAGCCTTCGACACCATGCGCTACAGCCGCCCGGAGATCGAGCGCATTGCCCACACGGCCTTCCAGGCCGCGCGCAAGCGCAACAAGAAGGTCACCAGCGTGGACAAGGCCAATGTGCTCGAAACCTTCCAGTTCTGGAAAGACGTGGTCACCGAGGTGCACAAGGACTACCCGGACGTGGAACTGAGCCACATGTACGTGGACAACGCAGCCATGCAGCTGGTCAAGGCGCCGAAGAGCTTTGACGTGATCGTGACCGGCAATATGTTCGGCGACATCCTCTCGGACGAAGCCGCCATGCTGACGGGCTCCATCGGCATGCTGCCCTCGGCCAGCCTGAACAGCAGGAACCAGGGCCTGTACGAGCCCAGCCACGGCAGCGCGCCGGACATCGCCGGCAAGGGCGTGGCCAACCCGCTGGCTACAATACTGTCTGCTGCCATGATGCTCCGCTTCTCGCTCAACCAGGCCACGGCCGCCGACCGTATCGAGTCGGCCGTGAAGAGCGTGCTTGCGTCCGGACTGCGCACGGCGGACATCTGGTCGGCAGGCACCGCGAAAGTGGGCACCCGCGAGATGGGCGACGCGGTGGTCGCCGCCATTACGAAAACCAAGGGCTGAACAGCGCCCGGTTCGTCACGCCCTCCCGGCCGACGAGCCGGGTAAACAGGATTTGATTGAAAGGGCATGTGATGAGCAAGGTAGGTAATGTCGTAGGTCTCGTCGGCTGGCGAGGCATGGTGGGTTCGGTCCTGATGGACCGCATGCAGGCCGAAGGCGACTTCGCCCTGATCGAGCCCGTGTTCTTCTCGACCTCCAACGCCGGCGGCAAGGCTCCGGCACAGGCCAAGAACGAAACCACCCTCAAGGACGCCAACAGCATCGAGGACCTCAAGAAGTGCGACATCGTCCTGACCTGCCAGGGCGGTGATTACACGAAAGAGGTGTACCCGAAGCTGCGCGCTGCCGGCTGGAAGGGCCACTGGATCGACGCGGCCTCATCGCTGCGCATGGCCGACGACGCGGTCATCATCCTGGACCCCGTCAACCGCCACGTGATCGACCAGTCCCTCGCCCAGGGCGGCCGCAACTGGATCGGCGGCAACTGCACCGTGAGCCTGATGCTCATGGGCATGGGCGGCCTGTTCAAGGCCGGCCTGGTCGAATGGGTCAGCGCCATGACCTACCAGGCCGCTTCCGGCGCCGGCGCGCAGAACATGCGCGAGCTGCTGAGCCAGATGGGCGCCCTGCACGACGCCGTCAAGGCCGAGCTGGCCGATCCGGCTTCCGCCATCCTGGACATCGACCGCAAGGTGGCCGCCACCATGCGCGACGCCAGCTTCCCGACCAAGAACTTCCGCAACACGGCCCTGGCCGGCAGCCTGATCCCCTGGATCGACGTGCCCGTCGAACACGGCCAGAGCAAGGAAGAGTGGAAGGGCGGCGCCGAGTGCAACAAGATCCTGGGCAAGCCGGCCTTCCGCAGCGCCGGCAGCATCCCGATCGACGGCCTGTGCGTGCGCATCGGCGCCATGCGTTGCCATTCGCAGGGACTGACCGTCAAGCTCAAGAAGGACGTGCCCCTGGCAGAGATCGAAGGTTTGCTGGCCGGCGCCAACGACTGGGTGAAAGTGGTCCCCAACCAACGCGAGATCACCGAGCGTGAACTGACCCCGGCCGCCGTGACCGGCACGCTGACCGTACCGGTCGGCCGCCTGCACAAGCTGGCCATGGGCAACGATTACCTGGGCGCCTTCACGGTCGGCGACCAGCTCCTGTGGGGCGCTGCCGAGCCGCTGCGCCGCATGTTGCGCATCCTCTTGCAAGCTTGAGGCAAAGACAGATATTCGTTGTCCGTTAACAACAAACACAGCCTGAATCAGAGCAAGGATCTTAGGGCAAGAAAGTTAAGCGCTTTCTCAGCTTGTCAGGCTAACGTATTGATGTTAAGGTACTTTTCCAGTTTGACGATCATGGTTTTTGGACTGAAAACCGTGAAGTTCACCCCTACCTCGCCCGAGCATCGGAGGCCCCTAAATTGATTGCTAAGTCACAACGCTGGCAAAGAACCGCCCTGGCGATTGCCTCTGCCACGGTTCTAGGTTTGTGGGGATCGCAGGCCGCTGCACTCTCCCTGGGGCGCATCATGGTCCAGTCAGCGCTGGGCGAACCGCTGCGCGCCGAGATCGAGATCCTGGAAATCAGCGAGGACGAAGCATCCTCGCTGCGGCCCCGGGTGGCCTTGCCGGACACCTTCCGTGCCAGCGGCATGGAATACAGCTCGACCCTCAATGGCCTGCAGATCTCCCTGCAAAAACGCGCCAACGGGCAGCGGTACCTGCGCCTGAGCAATGTGCGGGCCGTCAATGAACCCTATGTGGACCTGATCCTCGAGGCCAACTGGTCCTCGGGCCGCATCGTGCGTGACTACACGATGCTCTTCGATCCGCCGGTCCTCAATGGCGCCCAGACCGCCGTCGTGCCGCAGGCGCCCCAGGTCAGCTCGGTGCCGATCCGCATCGCACCGCCCCCCGCGCCTGCTGAAGCTGCGATCCCGGCCCCCGTGCCTGCACCGGAAACACCGGCCAGCGCGGCGCCGGAGCCGGCTACCGCGCCTGCCGCAGATGCTGCGGCCCAAGCTGCAAGCGAAGCAGCCAGTGCAACAGCCCCTGCGCCCGCCGCCGAGCCCCGCAGGAGTGCTGAGCCGCCACCGCCTGCGGTGGCTGGCCGCGAGCGCATCACCGTCAAGGCTGGCGATACCGCCGGCAAGCTGGCACTGAACCAGAAACCGGCCGACGTTTCCCTCGACCAGATGCTGGTGGCCATGTTGCGCAGCAACCCGGAAGCCTTTATCGGCGGCAACGTCAACCGGCTGCGCAAGGGCGCCGTGCTGGACATGCCCGGCGCAGAAGACGCGCAAGCCACGCCGGCCGACGAAGCCCGCCAGATCCTGCAGACCCAGAGCAAGGACTTCAACGAATTCCGCCGCCGCTTGGCAGCCAGCGCTCCGGCCAGTCCTGAGGCTGCGGCCGACCGCAAGACCAGCGGCGCCGTGCAGGCCCAGGTCGAGGAAAAGAAAGCTGCGACCACCGCGCCCGACAAGCTGACCCTCTCCAAGGGCGCCGTCCAGGCCAAGGCCTCGGAAGACAAACTGGCCAAGGAACGCAGCGCCAAGGATGCGGCAGTCCGCACCGAGGAACTGTCCAAGAACGTGGCCGAGCTGGAAAAACTCAGCAAGGCTGCTACGCCGGCACCCGCACCGGCCACCAAACCGGCCGCGCCCGCCGCACCGGCTGCGGCGCCAGTGGCCTCGGCACCCGTCGTGACACCCGCTCCCGCACCGCAAGTTGCGGCGGCCCCCGTGGCGCCGCCCGCCGCCGCGCCGGCTGCGGTCGCATCCGCGCCCAAGGCGGCTGCACCTGCTCCGCGCCCGGCTGCATCGGCCCCCATGGGGCCCGTCGCCGAGGAACCTTCGCTGCTGGACGAGTTGATGGACAACCCGTTGATCCCGGCTGCGGCCGGTGGTCTGGTGGCCCTGCTGGCCGGCCTGGCCTTCTACCGCAGCCGCCAGCGCAAGAATGCAGGACAAGTCGACAGCGCCTACCTGGAGAGCCGTCTCCAGCCTGACTCTTTTTTCGGCGCAAGCGGCGGACAACGAGTTGACACCAACGACAATGGTGCCAGCAGTTCCTCGTCCATGGTCTATTCGCCCAGCCAGCTCGACGCTGGCGACGATGTCGACCCCGTCGCTGAAGCCGATGTCTACCTCGCGTATGGCCGTGACCTGCAGGCCGAAGAGATCCTCAAGGAAGCGCTGCGCAATCATCCGAGCCGTGTTGCCATCCACCAGAAACTCCTGGAGATCTACGCCAAGCGGCGCGATGTCAAGAATTTCGGAGTGATCGCCAAGGAAGCCTACAAGGTGACCGGCGGCAGTGGTGCCGAGTGGGAGCAGATCTGCGAACTCGGCCGCGGCATCGACCCGAACAACGAGGCCTACCACCCCGGCGGCGAGCCCCCGGCGTCGGTACCCGCCCCCCTGCAGGCCACCCCCAGCAGCTACGCCAGCCAGCCCGCACGTCAGGCGGCCGCGGCCCCTGTTGCAGCGGCGGCCAGCATGGACCTCGATCTGGATCTGGACTTCTCGCTGGACGAAGCAGAGTCGCGCGCTCCCGCGCCCTCCGCCGCCACCATGCCCGCGCCGATTGCCTCGGCACCCGACAACAGCCTGGCCTTCGAAGCTCCGTCCCTGCCGCAGATCAGCCCGGCGGCCTCTGCCCCGGCCCCCGCTGCCGACAACATGATGAACTTCGACATGGGCGGGCTGTCGCTCGACCTCGGCACGCCTTCCGTGGAACCCGGCACGGGTTCGGACGACCCCCTAGGCACCAAGCTGGCACTGGCCGATGAGTTCAAGGCCATCGGCGATACCGACGGCGCCCGCGCGCTGATCGAGGAAATCATTGCCGAAGCCTCGGGTGACATGAAGGCCCGCGCACAGAAGGCCCTGGCCCAGCTCGGCTGATCCGGCCGGGTCCCTTCGTCCATGGCACAGGCCGCGTCGTGAGGGTCGCCCTCGGCGTCAGCTACGACGGCCACTCCTACGACGGCTGGCAGAGCCAGCCGTCGGGCCGCACGGTCCAGGACCAGCTGGAGAAAGCGCTGGGCCAGTTCGCTGACCAGCGCGTCTCCACCCTCTGCGCCGGCCGAACTGACGCCGGCGTGCACGGCCTCATGCAGGTGGTGCACTTCGACACCACGGCACAGCGCACACCCTACGCCTGGGTCCGCGGAACCAACAGCATCCTGCCGCGCGACATCGCGGTGCAATGGGCGCAGATCGTCCCCGAGGCCTTCCACTGCCGCGCCAGCGCCACCTCACGCCGTTACGCCTACCTGCTGCTGGAGTCGCCGGTGCGCCCCAGCGTGGATACACACCGGGTCGGCTGGGTCTTCCAGCCCCTGGATCTGGAGCGCATGCAGGAAGCAGCCCGGCACCTGCTGGGGGAGCACGATTTCACCTCCTTCCGCGCCTCGGCCTGCCAGGCCCTGTCACCCGTCAAGAACATGCTGCGCATCGAGATCAGCCGGCGCGGCGCCTACTGGCGCTTCGAGTTCGAGGCCAGCGCCTTCCTGCATCACATGATCCGCAACCTCATGGGCTGCCTCATCGTCATCGGCCAGGGAAAACAACCCCCGGCCTGGATGGCCGACGTACTGGCCGCACGCAGCCGTGATGCCGCCGCGCCCACCTTCGCGCCCGACGGGCTGTACTTCCTGGGGCCCCGCTACGACGCCCACTGGGGCCTGCCGGAACGCACGCCTGCGTATGATTGGCTGCCATGATGAACAAGGCCCCCACGCTTGCGACCTCGTCCGCTGCGCTGCCCCCCGAGGGGGCCCGATCCACCCTGGGGTGGCCCGGCGACGGAGTGCGCCACGCCCGCACCCGCATCAAGATCTGCGGCCTGACGCGCGAGCAGGACGTGGAGGCGGCTGTGGCCGCCGGCGCCGACGCCGTGGGCTTCGTGCTGTATGAGAAGAGCCCCCGTCACGTGACGGCCCAGCGCGCCGCCGAACTGGCGCGCCGCCTGCCCCCCTTTGTGACGCCGGTGCTGCTGGTCGTCAATGCGAGCCCGCAGGGCATCCGGGCCGCCTGCGACCTGGTGCCGTCCGCCACCCTGCAGTTCCATGGGGACGAAACCCCGGATCAGTGCCAACTGGCTGCCGGCACCCGCCCTTTCCTGCGCGCTGCCCGCATTCCCGTCGGGGAAGCGGGGCGAAGCTTCGACCTCGTAAAATACGCCCAGGATTATTCGGCCGCCCAGGCCATCCTGCTCGACGCCCATGTCGAGGGTTTCGGGGGCGGCGGCAAGGCATTCGATTGGTCACTTCTTCCTCCAAGCGTCGACGCTCACCTCGTCTTGAGTGGTGGGCTCACACCTGCAAACGTAGCCGATGGCATCGCGCAGCTGCGGCCGCGCTGTAGGTCGCTGGCCGTCGATGTGAGTTCCGGCGTCGAAGCCTCCAAGGGCATCAAGAGCGCCGACAAGATCCACCAGTTTGTCGCGGCCGTGCGCGCCGCCGACAAGCCCATTGCAGGTTAAACCCATGTTTGAATACCACCAGCCCGACCCCAAGGGCCACTTCGGCATCTATGGCGGCAGCTTCGTCAGCGAAACGCTGACCCATGCCATCAACGAGCTGCGCGCAGCCTACGCCAAGTACCAGCACGACCCGGCCTTCATCGCCGAGTTCAAGTACGAACTGGCCCACTTCGTCGGCCGGCCCTCACCGGTCTACCACGCGGCCCGCATGAGCCGCGAGCAGGGTGGCGCCCAGATCTTCCTCAAGCGCGAGGATCTGAACCACACCGGCGCGCACAAGATCAACAACACCATCGGCCAAGCCATGCTGGCGCGCCGCATGGGCAAGACGCGCATCATTGCCGAAACCGGTGCCGGCCAGCACGGTGTGGCCACCGCCACCATCTGCGCGCGCTACGGTCTGGAATGCGTGGTCTACATGGGTTCCGAGGACGTCAAGCGTCAGAGCCCCAATGTCTACCGCATGAAGCTGCTGGGCGCCACCGTGGTGCCGGTCGAATCCGGCAGCAAGACCCTCAAGGACGCGCTCAACGAGGCCATGCGCGACTGGGTGGCCAATGTGGACAACACCTTCTACATCATCGGCACCGTTGCTGGCCCGCATCCTTACCCGATGATGGTGCGCGACTTCCAGAGCGTGATCGGCGAGGAATGCCTGGTGCAGATGCCCGAGATGCTGCAGCGCACTGGCTGCGATAGCCCCCAGCCTGATGCGGTGCTCGCCTGCGTGGGCGGCGGCTCCAACGCCATGGGCATCTTCTACCCTTATATCCAGCACGAGCAGACGCGCCTGATCGGCGTGGAAGCCGCTGGCGAGGGCATGGACTCCGGCAAGCACTCGGCCTCGCTGCAGCGCGGCAGCCCCGGCGTGCTGCACGGCAACCGCACCTATGTGCTGCAGAACGAAGACGGCCAGGTGACCGAGACGCACAGCATCAGCGCCGGCCTGGACTACCCCGGTGTCGGTCCTGAGCACGCCTTCCTCAAGGACATCGGCCGCGCCGAGTACGTGGGCATCACCGACACCGAAGCCCTGGCCGCCTTCCACTACCTGTGCCGCACCGAAGGCATCATCCCGGCGCTGGAGTCCAGCCATGCCGTGGCCTACGCGATGAAACTGGCCAAGACGATGCGGCCCGACCAGTCCATCCTGGTCAACCTCTCCGGCCGGGGCGACAAGGACATCGGCACCGTGGCCGACCTGAGCCAGGCGGACTTCTACTGCCGTCCGAGCTGCAAGGGCCAGGCCGTCAAGGGTGGTATGGCCGAACAAAAGATCGAGTTGAAAAAATGAGCCGCATCGCTTCCACGTTCGCCGCGCTGCAAAAGAGCCAGCGCAAGGCCCTGATTCCCTTCATCACGGCCGGCTATCCCTATCCCGACATCACACCCGAGCTCATGCACGGCATGGTGGCTGCGGGCTCCGACGTCATCGAGCTGGGTGTGCCCTTTTCCGACCCCAGCGCCGACGGCCCGGTCATCCAAGCGGCTGGTGACAAGGCCCTGGCCGCCGGCATCGGCCTGCGCCAGGTGCTGGAGATGGTGCGCGTCTTCCGCCAGAAAAACAGCACGACCCCCGTGGTCCTGATGGGCTACGCCAACCCGATCGAGCGCTACGACCAGTTGCACCAGGCCAGCGGCCCCAATGCCTTCGCGCGCGACGCTGCTGCTGTCGGCGTGGACGGCGTGCTGGTGGTGGACTACCCGCCCGAGGAATGCGAAGCCTTCGCCGCCGCACTCAAGCAGCACGGACTGGACCTCATCTTCCTGCTGGCCCCCACCAGCACCGACGAACGCATGGCCCAGGTGGCCCGCGTGGCCAGCGGCTACGTCTATTACGTCTCGCTCAAGGGCGTGACCGGCGCCGGCACCCTGGACACCGCCGCCGTGGAGGCCATGCTGCCGCGCATCCGCCAGCACGTGAAAGTGCCGGTGGGCGTGGGCTTCGGCATCCGTGACGCCGCCAGCGCGAAGGCCGTGAGCCGGGTGGCCGACGCCGTGGTGATCGGCAGCCGCATCATCCAGCTGATCGACCCCCTGCCCCGGGCACAGGTCGTTACCGTGGCCTCGGATTTCCTGCGGGAAATTCGCCAGGCTTTGGATTCATAATGCCGGTCTTGCGCCTGACCGCCGTTGGAATCTGACCCCAATTAAAGGAAGCACACCATGAGTTGGCTCGAAAAACTTCTGCCCCCGAAAATCCAGCACACTGACCCGGCCGATCGCCGCAGCGTGCCCGAGGGCCTGTGGATCAAGTGCCCCAGCTGCGAATCCGTGCTCTACAAGACCGATCTGGAGCAGAACCAGAACGTCTGCCCGACCTGCAGCCATCACCACCGCATCGACGCGCGCACCCGCCTCAACCTGTTCCTGGACAACGAAGGCCGCTTCGAGATCGGCCAGGAGGTGCTGCCGGTCGATGCCCTGAAGTTCAAGGACAGCCGCAAATACCCCGAGCGCCTGAAGGAAGCCCTGGAAGCCACCGGTGAGACCGACGCCCTGGTGGTCATGGGCGGTGCCGTGCACGGCATCAGCCTGGTGGCGGCCAGCTTCGAATTCGGTTTCATGGGCGGCTCCATGGGTTCGGTGGTCGGCGAGCGTTTCGTGCGCGGCGTCGAGACCGCCGTCGAGCAGAAGGTGCCCTTTCTGTGCTTCACGGCCACCGGCGGCGCCCGCATGCAGGAAGGCCTGCTCTCGCTGATGCAGATGGCCAAGACCAATGCCGCCCTGACCCGCCTGGCCAAGAAGAAGCTGCCCTACATCAGCGTGCTGACCGACCCGACCATGGGCGGCGTGAGTGCCGGCTTCGCCTTCCTGGGTGACGTGGTGATTGCCGAGCCCAAGGCCCTGATCGGCTTTGCCGGTCCGCGCGTGATCGAGTCCACGGTGCGCGTGAAGCTGCCCGAAGGCTTCCAACGCGCCGAGTTCCTGCAGGAAAAGGGTGCCGTGGACTTCATCTGCGACCGCCGCGAACTGCGCAAGACCGTGGCCAACACCCTGGCCATGCTGCAGCGTCAGCCGGCCGATGCCGTGATCTGAAGAGTTCAACCCAAAAAAAGGGGGGCTATAAATGAGCGCCCAAGAAGATCGGAACATAGAGCGTGCGCTGCAGGATGCCTCCAAAGCACCTCTGTGGAAAAGGGTCAAGCCTTTTCTGTTGATCCCGTTCGTAATGCTGCTGATCTACATTGGCATCAAGCCAATGTTTGTCACGATGTGGACCACTGAATCTGTAGCTGGTACATATGAACTACACGGTAAAGACGGTCGCTCACTTGTCATCACATTCCTGCCAAACAGAGAATTATTGATGGCCTACCGAGAAGAATCGACAGGCTATCTGGAAGTAGCAAAGGCGCAAGCAACGGGGCATATGGCGACCCATTACTTCGGCCCATTCTGGAGCGTTGCAAAGGGCGGCTCAATGACTACGCCGCTCGATTACAGGCTGTACTTCAATGACGAAAGACCAGCCATTACGCAGATAAAAATCGAACGGAAATACACGTCCAAGGAAGGGAAAGATGTGTTTCTTAAGACCGGAGAGTCCAACGTTTCAGTTCTGTTGTTCAGACCAAAAGAATTCAGGTTCGACTCGATGTGGCTCGAACGTAAGCCAGTTGACCAAGCTCTGGTTGCCAAGACGATTCAACTGTTGGACATGAAATAGGCTTCTCATACCCGCCGTCCACGATGCCAATAAGACTGTGAGTCCAGCCATCGAGCGATGGGTATTCAGAAAGTGCGCCATTGCAAAAGCAAAAACCGGCCGCGCGGCCGGTTTTTGCTTTACAGCAGGGCCAGGCCCTGCAGATGCCCCAGCACGATGGCCGCCACCTGCAGCAGCACCAGCAGCACGAGTGGCGACAGGTCGACCCCGCCGACCAAGGGCACGAAACGGCGGATCGGTGCCAGGAAGGGGGCCACCAGGCGCTCGATGATGTCGGACAGCACGGTATGGGACTGCACCCAGGACAGCACGGCATACACGATCACCAGCCCGGTCAGGCCGGAAATCACGAGGCGCACCACGCCAAACGCGGCCAGGATCAGCACCGACACATAGCTGGCGACGAAACTGGTGAAAACCCACAGGAGCGAGAACATGGCCAGCTCGATCAGCCAGGCCGCCAACAGGCTGGAGAGGTCCCAGCGGCCGGCCGAGGGCACAAAACGGCGCAGCGGCAGCACCAGCCAGTCGGTCAAGGCGAAGACAAAACGGCCCAGCGGATTGCCCGAGCGCGACGACATGGGGATGCGCTGGTACTGCATGTACAGGCGCAAGAGACAGGCGCCACCGAGTACGCCGGCCACGACTTCGAGCAGGAGGGAAAAGATCTGGAACAGCATGACAGGCCCGGACAGAAGGGAAAAAGCTGAAGGGATGATAGCGTCATTAAAATAGCGGGTTCTGGCCCTCTCTCAGGGCCGCCTCCTACCCGGCCTTCTCATGTCAGAACAACACACCGCTGCCCCCGCCCAGGACGAAAACCAGCTGATCGCCGAACGGCGCGAAAAGCTCAAGGCCATCCGCCAGCGGCAGGCCGAAGGCAAGGGCCCGGCCTTCCCCAACGACTTCAAGCCGACCGACCGCGCCGCCGACCTTTTTGCCGCCCACGCCGGCCAGACGCCCGAGGGCCTGCTGGCCCAGGCCAGCCGTGCCAGCGTGGCCGGCCGCATGATGCTCAAGCGTGTCATGGGCAAGGCCAGCTTCGCCACCCTGCAGGACAGCAGCGGCCGCATCCAGATCTACGTCAAGCGCGACGAGATCGGTGAGGAAGCCTACGAGACCTTCAAGCACTGGGACCTGGGCGACATCGTGGCCGCCGAAGGCCTGGTCTTCAAGACCAAGACCGGCGAGTTGTCCATCCAGGCCAGCAGCGTGCGCCTGCTGACCAAGAGCCTGCGCCCTATGCCCGACAAGTTCCACGGCGTGGCCGACCAGGAGGTCAAGTACCGCCAGCGTTACGTGGACCTGATGACCGACGAAGAAGCGCGCAAGCGTTTCGTCGCGCGCAGCAGGGCCGTGAGCTCGATCCGCGAGTTCATGGTCACGCACGGCTTCCTGGAAGTCGAGACGCCCATGCTGCACCCCATCCCCGGCGGTGCCAATGCCAAGCCCTTCGTCACGCACCACAACGCGCTGGACCAGGAGATGTTCCTGCGCATCGCACCCGAGCTCTACCTCAAGCGCCTGATCGTGGGCGGTTTCGAGCGCGTGTTCGAGATCAACCGCAACTTCCGCAACGAAGGCATCTCGGTACGCCACAACCCCGAGTTCACGATGATGGAGTTCTATGCGGCCTACTGGGACTACCAGGACCTCATGACCTTCACGGAAGGCCTGGTGCGCCACGCTGCCCAGCAGGCCACGGGCACCCTGCAACTGAGCTACGGCGGCAAGCCGGTGGACCTGGCCCAGCCCTTCGAACGCCTGACCATCCGCGAAGCCATCGTGCGCCACAGCGAGGCTGGCAGCGCCTTTGTCGACGACAGCGCCTGGCTGGTCAACGCACTGAAGAAGCTCGGCCTGAACGAGGAGAAGAACAAGCTCTCGACCCGTTCGCTGTCCAGCCTGCAAGTGCTCTACTTTGAAGAGGTCGTGGAAGAGAAACTCTGGCAGCCCACTTTCATCTGCGAGCACCCGGTGGAGATCTCGCCGCTGGCACGCGCCAGTGACACCCGCCCGGACGTGACCGAACGCTTCGAGCTCTACATCACCGGGCGCGAATTCGGCAACGGCTTCTCCGAGCTCAACGATGCAGAGGAGCAGGCCGCACGCTTCCATAGCCAGGTGGCGGCCAAGGACAGCGGCGACGACGAGGCCATGTTCTTCGACCACGACTTCGTGCGCGCGCTCGAATACGGCATGCCGCCCACCGGCGGCTGCGGCATCGGCATCGACCGCCTGATGATGCTGCTGACCGACAGCCCCAGCATCCGCGACGTGATCCTTTTCCCGGCGCTGCGCCGGGAAGGCTGAGCCGGTCCCGAACCGACGGTCCGCTTGAAATATCTGTCGGGCTATCCGCAGCCGATTCAGGGCCAGGTCCGGCAGTTGCTCGCCCAGGGTCTTCTGGGTGCCATGCTGCTGGACAGGTACCCGCGCCGGCATGGCATCCGCACAGACCGCGCCCTGTTCGATTACGTGCAGGGCCTCAAGACGGAGTTTCTGCGCAGCGCCGAGCCCTTGAGCAAGGTCTGTTTCGACAACAAGCTGCACGTGATCCAGCATGCGCTGGGCACGCACACGAGCATTTCACGCGTGCAGGGCAGCCGGCTGAAGGCCAAACGCGAGATCCGCATCGCCACCCTGTTCCGGGAGGTGCCTCTCGCATTCCTGAAAATGATTGCGGTGCATGAACTGGCCCATCTGAAGGTCCAGGCCCATGACAAGGCCTTTTACCAGTTGTGCACCCACATGGAGCCGGACTACCACCAGATCGAGTTCGATCTGCGCCTGTACCTTACCCACGCCGAGGCCTGCGGGCGCCTGGACTGGCCAGATCAGCCTGGCAAGGCCTGATACAGGCCCAAGTGTATTGCCGCCGCATGCGCGGCGATCTACATCACACCGTCAGCAGCAAGGGCTGGCGCTCCCGGTTCACGATGAAACGGTGCATCGCCCCGGCCATGCGATCGGCCTGATCCTTGAGGCTGGCAGAAGCCGCTGCCGCCTGCTCGACCAAGGCCGCGTTCTGCTGGGTCATCTGCTCAAGCTGGCCCATGGACTGGTTGACGCCGCCGATCTCGCTCGACTGCACACTGGCATCCTGCGTGATCGCCTGGATCATGCGGCTGACCTCGGCCACCTGCTGCACGATCTGCGCCATGGCCCGACCGGCGTCCTCGACCTGCCGGGATCCGGCCGCCACTTCGGCGCGGCTGGCCTCGATCAGCCCCCTGATCTCGCGTGCCGCCTCTGCCGAACGCTGCGCCAGCAGGCGCACCTCACCGGCCACCACGGCAAATCCCCGGCCCTGCTCGCCGGCCCGCGCCGCTTCCACGGCCGCATTGAGCGCCAGGATGTTGGTCTGGAAGGCAATACCGTCGATCACCGCGGTGATCTCGGCAATCCGGCTGCTGGAGGCCTGGATGCCCTGCATGCTGTGCACCACCTGCTGGACCAGTTCACCGCCCTGCCCGGCGGCACTGGCGGCGGCACTGGCCGTCTGGCTGGCAGATCGCGCCGACTCGGCCATGGTGCGTACCGTGGTGGTCAGGGCATCGAGCGAAGCGGTTGCCTGCTGCAGGCTGGCAGCCGCCTGTTCGGTACGCGAGCTCAGGTCCAGGTTGCCGCTGGCGATCTGCGCGCTGGCCCCCGTGATGCTGTCGGCGGCCAGCCGGACATCCAGCACCATCAGCTGCAAGGCGTCGACCATGCCATTGAAATCGTGTGACATGCGGCCCAGCTCGTCCTCGGAGCGAACCTGCACTGCGCGTGACAGGTCACCCGATCTGACACGCGTGATGCCCTCGGTCAACTGGGCCAGCGGCTGACGAATCCGCGCCAGCAGGACACCGCCCAGCGCCAGACCGCTGAGTACGGAAAATGCCAGGCCCACCCCTAGCAGCCAGGTCAGTTGATAGACGGCCGCATTCACCTTTTCCCCACCGGCCTCGGTCAAGCGGCGGTTCTGTTCGATCGCCTGGCCGATGCTGGCTTCAGCCGCCAGAGCAGACAGCACGGGCTGCTGGATTTCCTCTTCAAAGATCGCCTGATCGAGGATTTCTCGTCGTTCGATCCTGGCGACGATGCCGCCAACCCGGGTGATGTAGCTGTCCTGATGCGCCCGGCCGCTCTGCAGCATCTGTGCCAGGGCCGGATCAGGCTCGGCCTCGATGGCGGCATGCAACTGCGTGGTGACTGCTGCACCATGCAATTTCCACTCGGCAATGCGCTGCGGGACCCGCTCCATCTTCATCAGCAGATCGATGGAGATGTCTTTTTCGGCACGGCGCAGTTTCAGCAGGTTTTCCTGGACGGAGGCCATGCGCACCAGTTGGGCCAGATCTGCGCCCACGGTCTGGTGGGCCTGGGCCTGGATGCCTTGCACAGCCCAGGCCGTGAAAGCGCCGACCAACAAGAATACGCCGACCAGCAGCGCGATGGTCATCCCGATACGCTGGACCAGCGTCAAATTCAGATTCGTCATCCCAACTCCCCGATACCGCAGGTCACCCGTGACCGGCTATGTGTCAGGAGAAAATTTTATGACTATCGTGTTTCAGTTTCGTGACGAAAGAGATGTCGACCGAGACTCAGGGGATCAGGTCCAGCGCGTGCATATAGGCCGGGCTGACCATGAGTTCGTCCCAGTCGGGCGGCGTTGTCTGCGGCAGCAGGGCCTGGCGCCGGGTTTCCCCCCCGTCGTCGGGTTGCCACTGGCCCTTGACCTGCGCCTCGGTCAAACCGGCGATCAGTTCGTCCACGGCCTGGCCGCCATCGAGCGACTGGTTGCACAGCAGCACCATGTCGCAACCGGCGTTCAGCGCCGTCACGGCAGCTTCGGTGTAGCTGACCCGGCGACCATCGATCAAGCGTGCCCCGGCCATGCTGAGGTCGTCACTGAAGACAGCGCCCTGGAAACGCAAACGGCCGCGCAGGATATCGCCCAGCCATTTTTCTGAGAAACCGGCGGGCCGCGCATCCACCTTCGGGTAGATCACGTGCGCCGGCATCACGCTGTCCAGAGCGGTGCTGAGCCAGTCGTAAGGCGCGGCATCGTCGGCCAGGATGGCCTTGAGGCTGCGCTTGTCCACCGGGATCTCGGTGTGGGAATCGGCCTTCACGAAACCATGCCCGGGGAAATGCTTGCCGCAGCTGGCCATGCCGCCCAGACGCAGGCCGTGCATCAAGCTCTTTGCCAGCAGCGTGACGACACGCGGGTCGCGACCGAAGGCCCGGTCGCCGATGACACCGCTCTCTCCATAGTCGAGATCGAGCACCGGGGTGAAGCTGAAGTCCACGCCACAGGCACGCAGCTCGCTGGCCAGCACCAGGCCGCAAGCGGTGGCTGCGTTGGTGGCACCCAGCTGATCGCGTGCCCACAGTTCGCCCAGGGCGCGCATGGGCGGCAGAGGGGTGTAGCCACCGGTCTTGAAGCGCTGCACACGGCCGCCTTCGTGGTCGACGCAGATCAATAGATCAGCCCGGATCCGCTTGATGTCAGCACAGAGCGAAACCAGTTGGGACCGATCCTGCCAGTTGCGCGCAAAAAGGATGAGGCCACCGACCAGCGGATGGGCCAGCCGGCGACGGTCGTCCGCATTCAGGGCCAGGCCGGCGATATCGATGATCAAGGGTGCGTGCTGGCTCATACAGGTCTTTCGCGGAAAATCAATGGTAGGGCTATGCGTCAGGCCGGGCGGAGATTTTCTCGACCACCACGAAGCTGGCGGCGTAATCGGTCTCGTCGGTCACGCTCACGTGGGCACTCAGCCCCTGGGCCTCGAACCAGGTCTTGAGTTCACCATGGAGCACGATGAAAGGCTTGCCGCTGGGCAGCTTGCCCACCTCACACAAACGCCAGCTCATGGGCAAACGCATGCCCAGGCCGATGGCCTTGGAGAACGCCTCTTTCGCGGAAAAACGGGTCGCGAGATAACGCAAGCCGCGCTCGGGCCAGCGTACGCTGCGCGCCTTCCAGGTGGCAAACTCGGCATCGCTGAGGATGCGCTGGGCGAAGCGCTCACCATGCCGCTCCATGCTGAGGCGAATGCGACGCACGTCGCAGATATCGGTACCGATGCCGTAGATCATCGAGCAGCGTCCGCGATACAGCGCAGGTAATCTTTGACCGTGGCGCTGTAACCGAGCTCCAGGGCGTCGGCAATCAGGGCGTGACCGATCGAGACCTCGGCCACGCCGGGGACCTGGCGCAGGAATTCGGCGAGGTTGTCGCGGTTCAGATCGTGGCCGGCATTCACCCCCAGTCCGGCATCCAGCGCCGCCTGCGCTGCCACGGCATAACGCCGCAGCTGCTCGGCCTGGCTGGCGTGGCCCCAGGCTGCAGCGTAGGGTTCGGTATAGAGCTCGACACGGTCGGCCCCGGCAGCCCGGGCCAGCGCCATCTGCCCGGGCACGGGATCCATGAACAGGCTGACGCGCACGCCCAGACCACGGCATTCGGCGATCAGCGGGCGCAGGCGCTCGGCATCCTGGGGAAAGCTCCAGCCGTGGTCACTGGTGAACTGGCCTTCGGCATCGGGCACGAAGGTGGCCTGTTGCGGACGCACCTGACGGATGAAATCCATCAGGTTGTGGAAGGGGTTGCCTTCGATATTGAATTCGCGGCCTGGCCAGTCCTGCATCAGGATGGCGATATCAAAAACGTCCTGCGCGCGGATATGGCGCTCGTCAGGCCTCGGATGCACTGTGATCCCGTGGGCGCCGGCCTGCAGGCACAAGACGGCTGCACGCGTGACGCTGGGGATGCCCAGATGGCGCGTGTTGCGCACCAAGGCGACCTTGTTGACGTTGACGGAGAGTGCAGTGCGAATTTTCATAGGGATTGGATATCCACCATCATCTGCCGGGTGCGCAGCGTGGATACGCCGCAATGGTAATGGAGCAAGGCACGCAGTAGCGGTTTCAGTTCATTCATCACGGCCGCAGAAGCGCGCAAGGTGTCGGTGAAAGGCGCCCCGGATTCCAGCGCCAGCTGTAATGTCTGCCACTGCGCGCCGCTCAGGCCTGAGCGATCTGACTCGTTGCGCGTGCGCAGGCCGCCTTCGGGTACCAGCGCGTATTGGACATCGGCCTGCAGCGGCGCCAGCGTCATGGTCTGGTGGTCCAGCCGTGGCAGCAAGCCGATCTCGCGCAGCAACAGCAGCTCGAAGGTACGCAAGGCCGCCTGCAGCACCTCGTCGTGTTCGGAAGCCAGCACGCGCACCACGTTGGCATAGACATCGAACAAGACCGGATGCGGGTCATCGCGCGCCAGCAGCTGCAGCAGCAGTTCGTTGAGGTAATAGCCCGACAGCAGGGACTCGCCGGTGGGCATGACGTGGCCGCCCATCCATTCCGCGCCCTTGAGCGTGCGGATCTCGGCGTCGCCACCGTAGCTGAGCTGCAGGGGCTGCAGCGGCAGCAACACGGGGCGGAAACTGGAACTGGGACGCTTGGCGCCCTTGGCCACCAGGGCAATGCGGCCATGATGGCGCGTGAAAACTTCCAGGATCAGGCTGGTCTCGCTCCAGTCGTAGCGGTGCAGCACATAGGCCGGCTCTTCTGAAATGCGTTTCGTCGCCATCGCACTAGCCGGCCCGGCGGCCACTCACTCGTAGCCGAAACTGCGAACGCGAGCCTCGTCATCCGCCCAGCCGGAGCGAACCTTGACCCACAGCTCCAGGAAGACCTTGGCATCAGCCAGCTTCTCCAACTCCACCCGGGTTTCCATGCCTATGCGCTTGATGCGCTCGCCCTTATCACCGATCACCATGGCCTTATGCCCGTCGCGCTCCACCACGATGGTGGCAGCAATGCGCAGCAGGCGTTTCTGCCCCTTCTTCTGCGGTGGTTCTTCTTCAAACTTGTCGATCACCACGGTAGAAGTGTAGGGCAGCTCGTCGCCGGTGAGGCGAAACAGTTTTTCGCGTACCAGCTCGCTGGCGAGGAATTTTTCGCTGCGATCGGTCAGCTCGTCTTCGGCGTACCACCAGTCCTGCTCGGGAAGATATTTTTCGCAAATGCCCAGCAGGCGCTCGATATCCTTGGGATTTTTGGCCGACATGGGCACGAACTCGGCAAAGGCGTGCTTGGCCTGCATTTCCTGCAGCCAGGGGGCGATGTCACCTCGACGGTGCACGTTGTCGAGCTTGTTGGCCACCAACAGTGTAGGAATGCCCTGCCCCAAGAGGGCCAGCACGCGTGCATCTGCAGGGGTGAAGCTGCCGGCCTCCACAACCAGCAAGATCAGGTCCACGTCGGACACTGCGCCCACCACCGTCTTGTTCAGCGATTTGTTGAGCGCATTTCCGTGCACGGTCTGGAAGCCCGGCGTATCCACAAACACGAACTGGGTCGAACCCTGGGTTCGCATGCCGGTGATGCGGTGGCGCGTGGTCTGCGCCTTGCGCGAGGTGATGCTGATCTTCTGCCCCACCAGGGCATTGAGCAGCGTGGACTTGCCGACGTTGGGCTTGCCGACGATGGCCACCAGACCGCAACGATGCGGCGCTTCGGCAGACGGGGTTACCACTGTGCTTTCCATGAGGTCAGGCCTTGTCCCGCGTCTTGAGTGATTGCAGCATGGCAGCAGCAGCTGCCTGCTCACCGGCCCGGCGCGAGTTGCCGATGCCGCGCTCGTTGAGGTTCAGTTCGGAGACTTCGCATTCGATATCGAAAGTCTGCCGATGGGCGGCCCCCAGAGTGCCCACCACACGGTACAAGGGCAACTTGAGTTTGCGCGCCTGCAGCCATTCCTGAAGCTCTGTTTTGGCATCCTTGGCACTGGCCTGCATCTGCGGGTTGATTTCCACGGCCTCGAAGAGACGCTGGACGAGCCCCTGGGCGGCGCCATAGCCGGCATCCAGATAGACCGCGCCAATCAAGGCCTCCAGGGCGTCGGCCAGGATCGAGGGCCGGCGGCTGCCACCGGAACGAACTTCCCCCTCGCCCAAGCGCACCACCTCGGACAAGCCCAGTCCGACGGCCAGCTGGTGCAGGGTGTCCTGCTTGACCAGGTTGGCGCGGATGCGCGAGAGATCACCTTCCGGCAAGGCACTGAGTCGCTGGTAAAGCAGGTCGGCCACGGACAGATTGAGGACGGAGTCCCCCAGGAACTCCAGGCGCTCGTTATGGTCGGCAGAGAAACTGCGGTGCGTGACCGCGCGCGCCAGCAAGGCTGGGTCAGAGAAATGATGCTGCAGGCGCTCCTGCAATGCGGTCAGACCATCAGCCACGCTATTTGGTGCTTCCTTCGTACTTGAGCGTCAGCCAGGCCGGACCGGCCAGATGGATCTCGCGCTCATAGGCAAAGCTGACGACCACCTTGTCGCCGTTTTTGGTCACCGTCAGATCCTTGCCCTCGACGGACTTGATATCGTCGATCGTCGCTGCCCTGTCGAAGACAGCTTTCACTTCGGCCACGGTCCCCCCCTCGGCCGCCGCCTTCTTGGCCGCCTTGTGGATGGCCTGCAACTCGATCGCCGTCGGGATGATCTGTGCCACGATGACCCCGGTGACCGCCAGGATGCCGCCGATGAACAGCAAGCCGATAAAGGTGATGCCACGCTGTCCCGATTTCAGTTGCCTTGTCATAGTTTCCCCCGTCTATCCATCATCGAAATCAGTTGAACGAACCAATACGCTTGAGGTTGCCGAAATTCATCCAGACAAAGAAGGCCTTGCCCACGATGTTCTGATCCGGCACAAAACCCCAGTAGCGCGAATCCAGCGAATTATCGCGATTGTCGCCCATCATGAAATAGTGTCCTTCGGGCACCTTGCAGACCACGCCTTCGATGCTGTAACGGCAGTTCTGGCGGGCAGGGAAGTCGCCGATCTCGGCTTCTGCAAAGCCACCGCGGCGCTCGCCGTCGACGATCATGCGGTGCGGCTGCGCCCCCAGGGCCTCGCCGTACTGCTTGAAGTAGCGCATGGCGTCTTCGTCGAAGAACTCGGGCAACTCGCTGGTGGCCACCGGCTGACCGTTGATCGTCAGCCGCTTGTTCAGGTAGGCCACCTCGTCGCCCGGCACGCCGACGACGCGCTTGATGTAGTCCTGGCTGGGCCGAGGCGGGTAGCGGAACACCATGACATCGCCGCGCTGAGGCTTGTTGCCTTCGGTCAGCTTGGTGTTGAGCACCGGCAGGCGTATGCCGTAGTGATATTTGTTGACCAGGATCAGGTCACCCACCAGCAGGGTCGGGATCATGGAGCCCGAGGGGATCTTGAACGGCTCGAACAGGAAGGAGCGCAGCAGGAAGACCACCACGATCACCGGGAACAGGCCGGCCGTCCAGTCCAGCCACCAGGGTTGCATCAGCAGGCGTTCACGGGCTTGGGCCAGTTCGCCCCCTTCGTCCACGGCAATGCCCTGCTGCTGCAGGCCTGCGCGTCGCTGCAGCGCCTCGGCTTCCAGCCGGGCCGCGGCCGCCTGGCGCTGCGGCAGGAAATAGAAACGCTCGGCCAGCCAGTACAGGCCGGTGACCACCGAGGCCAGAAACAGCAGCAGGGCGAAATTGCCCTCGATCGACCCGAAATACCAGGCACCTATATAGCCGGCGAAGGCCGCCAGCACCATCGCGGTGAGGATCTGCATCAATCCTCCACCTGCAAAATGGCCAGGAAGGCCTCCTGCGGCACTTCCACCGAACCGATCTGCTTCATGCGTTTCTTGCCTGCTTTTTGTTTCTCGAGAAGTTTCTTCTTGCGGCTGATGTCGCCGCCGTAGCATTTTGCCAGCACGTTCTTGCGCAGGGCCTTGATGTTCTCGCGAGCAATGATGTTGGCGCCAATGGCGGCCTGGATGGCCACGTCGAACTGCTGGCGGCTGATGATCTCGCGCATCTTGGCCGCCACGGCCCGGCCGCGGAAGGCGGCCTGGGTGCGGTGCACGATGATGGACAAGGCGTCGACCTTCTCGCCGTTGAGCAGGATGTCGACCTTCACCACATCCGATGCGCGGTATTCCTTGAACTCGTAGTCCATGCTGGCGTAGCCTCGGCTGACGGACTTGAGTTTGTCGAAGAAGTCCAGCACGATCTCGCCCAGGGGCAACTCGTAGGTCAGCATGACCTGGCGGCCGTGGTAGGCCATGTTGAGCTGCAGACCGCGTTTCTGGTTGGCCAGGGTCATGACCGGGCCCACATACTCCTGCGGCATGTAGAGGTGCACCGTCACGATGGGCTCGCGGATCTCCTGGATCTGGCTCTGGTCCGGCATCTTGGACGGGTTCTCGACCATGATGACCTCACCGTCGCCCCGCAGCACTTGGTAGACCACGCTGGGTGCGGTGGTGATCAGGTCCTGGTCGAATTCACGCTCCAGCCGCTCCTGCACGATCTCCATGTGCAGCAGGCCCAGGAAACCGCAGCGGAAGCCGAAGCCCAGGGCCTGGGACACCTCCGGCTCGAAATGCAGGGAAGCATCGTTGAGCTTGAGCTTTTCCAGGCTGTCGCGCAGCGCGTCGTACTGGTTGGCTTCGGTCGGGTACAGGCCGGCAAACACCTGCGGCTGGATCTCCTTGAAACCAGGCAGCGCCTCGGTGGCCGGGCCGGCATTGTTGGGCAGCTTCTTTTCCAGCGTCACGGTATCGCCCACCTTGGCGGCCTGCAGCTCCCGGATACCGGCAATGATGTAACCCACTTCGCCGGCATAGAGCGCCTCGCGTGGCTGGTTGGCCGGCGTGAACACCCCCAGGCTGCCGGCCTCGAAGACGGCATTGGCCGCCATCAGCCGGATGCGCTCCCCCTTGAGCAGGCGACCATCGACCACCCGCACCAGCATGACCACGCCGACGTAGCTGTCGAACCAGCTGTCGACGATCATGGCGCGCAGCGGACCGTCCGGCTTGCCCTGCGGCGCCGGGATGCGGGCCACGATGGCCTCCAGGATGTCGTCCACCCCCATGCCGGTCTTGGCTGAACAGGGAATCGCATCGGAGGCATCGATGCCGATCACGTCCTCGATCTCCTCCTTGGAGCGCTCCGGGTCGGCCTGCGGCAGATCCATCTTGTTGAGCACCGGCACCACCTCCACACCCAGGTCGAGCGCGGTGTAACAGTTGGCGACGGTTTGCGCCTCCACGCCCTGGCTGGCATCGACCACCAGCAGCGCCCCTTCACAGGCCGACAGCGAGCGACTGACCTCGTACGAGAAATCCACGTGGCCAGGTGTATCGATCAGGTTGAGGTTGTAGATCTGGCCGTCACGGGCCTTGTATTGCAGCGCAGCGGTCTGCGCCTTGATGGTTATCCCACGCTCTTTCTCGATATCCATGGAGTCGAGCACCTGCGCCTCCATCTCGCGCTCTTCCAGTCCGCCACAGCGCTGGATCAAGCGGTCCGCGAGCGTCGATTTGCCATGATCGATGTGCGCGATGATCGAAAAATTTCTGATGTGCTTCATCAACGAAAACGTTTAAGTGATTGAATTTAAAAAGACGCGGGCAAGAAAAAAGGGCGCGTCGGGTTGTGACGCGCCCTGAACCAACAATCTATGGCAACTGCGATAGTTGGAGCTTCATTGTAGGCAAAAAGGCAGCCCCGTACAGCCCGAAAAATCGCAAATTTCCGTCGTTGCGACGTCACAACAGGAATTTATCAACAGTTTATCAACAGATTCTTGTGGGCTGATCTTGAACAAGTTGTGGGTGATCTGTGGATGCCTCTGTATGAAGGCCCAGAGATCCCGCATGGTGGATTCAGACCAAGACCATATGCAGGTAATGCCTGTCTGAACGCTGTGCATTCTAACCAAAATGTCGAATCTTGACAATAAGTAAGTGAATACAAACTTATAAATTGGTTTGAAAATTTAAAAGATATTTGCACACGGTATGCACGGCAAAGCCCCTATCCCCAACTCGGGTTGGAGACGGGGCCGCCTACCGTCAGCGCACCGGCCTGATCACGGCGTACTGCGCCCACTCGCCCCGGCGAAACAGCACATGAACAGGTTTGCCCTTTTCGAGCTTGGCTTGCAGCGCCTCGAATTCGCGCACGCTGGCGACCTCGACATTCGCCAGGGCCAGGATCACATCGCCCTCGCGCAGGCCGGCGCGGGCAGCCGCCTCGACAGCCGACTCCACCCGCACCCCACCTTTGAGATTGAGTTCCTTCTTCTGCGCCTCGCTGAGGTCGGTCACGGTCAGGCCCAGCGTCGGTGCGGCACCAGAACGCGGCTTGTCCTCACGCTCCTTGCGCGCCACCGGCTTCTCGACGTCGAATTGGCCGATGGTCACCGTGAGATCCTTGCTGCTGCCACGGCGAAACACGGTCAGCGTGCTGCGCGTACCTGGCTTGAGGCTGCCGACCATGCGCGGCAGGTCCGTCGATTTCTCGATCGCCTTGCCATCGACCTTGGTGATGATGTCGCCGGCTTCCACCCCGGCCTTCTCGGCCGGCGAACCGGTCTCCACCCCACGCACCAGCGCGCCCTGGGGCTTGCCCAGGCCGATGGCCTCGGCCACCTCCTTCGTCACCTGGTCGATCTGCACCCCGATGCGTCCGCGGGTCACGCGCCCGCTGGCACGCAGTTGCTCGCTCACGCGCATGGCCTCATCGATCGGAATGGCGAAGGCGATGCCCATATAGCCACCCGAGCGCGAATAGATCTGGCTATTGATGCCAACCACTTCGCCGCGCAGATTGATCAGCGGCCCACCCGAATTGCCGGGATTGATCGCCACATCGGTCTGGATCAGCGCCAGATAGTCACCCGTGTCACGCTGCTTGGCGCTGACAATGCCGGCCGTCACGGTATTTTCCAGTCCGAAGGGCGAGCCGATGGCCATCACCCACTCGCCCACCTTGAGGCGGTTCACGTCCCCCACCTTCACAGCCGGCAGGCCCGTGGCCTCGATCTTCACGACGGCCACGTCGGTGCGCTTGTCGGCGCCTACGATGCGCGCCTTGAATTCGCGCTTGTCGGTCAAGGTCACGAGCACCTCGTCGGCGCCATCGACCACATGGGCATTGGTCATGATGTAACCATCGGCCGACAGGATGAAGCCAGAGCCCACGCCGCGTGGCTGCTCCTCGGGCTGCGGGCGACCCGACCGCGGTGTCTGGCGCGGCAGGTTCGGGGGCACCGGCAAGCCGAAGCGGCGGAAAAACTCCAGCATTTCCTCATCCGTGCCGTTCTCATCGGCCGCACGCGCGCTGACCTTTTCCAGGGTGCGGATATTGACGACTGAAGGCCCGACCTGATCAACCAGTTCGGTGAAATCAGGCAGGCCGCGCCCTTGGGCTGCGGCCGTGCCACTCAGTGAATAGGCAGCCATTGCCAGCAGAAGCGCGGTCCCCAGCATGAACAGCTTGCGCCTGGGTCCGGTGAACACCGATATAGCCATCACAGACATGTTGAACCCCGTGTGATCAAACGATTAAAGAAAAAAGGAAGGCCATGAAGATGTGGGCTCAGCGCGTGCGCTCAAGCCCTTGGGAAAAAGCCTGCAAGGTCTGGGCCGGCACCTCGCCCACGAGCGTCAACCACCAGGACGTACCGCCCGCCATGACGCGGCGCACCAGTGCGTGGGTGGCCCCCAGGGCTTGCAGCCCCTCCTGGCCGTGATGGCGTGGGTCATAGGCCTCGATGAACACCGAAACCGAGGCCAGACCGTCCGAGAATGCCCACTGCACGGCATCCACCCCCGAGGCCGTAGGACGGCGGTAACAGCTCATGGCGCGAAAGCCTGGCACCTCCTGGGCCAACCGCCAGCCTTCGGCCGCAGGTGTGGTTTTCATCAGCGCCGGAGACTCCACCTTGTAGCCCTCGGTGTTGCCCATCATGCGGCTGAGCTTGTCCATGCTGACCGGAGCGTCGAGCTGCAGTTCGGAGAACGCCACCTGCTCCAGAACCCGGCCCTGGTCGTCCAGGGTCTGCAGTTTGACCACCAGTCCCGTGCGTTTTTCACTCCAGATCCGGTAGCCAAAGCGCAGGCTGTCCCGCGGGTTCAGTTGCACGACGTCGGCCTCGAAACCGGCCACACGTTCACTGCCCTGGGGGCTGGCGGCGTAATGCTGTTCGATCGCCGCATCCACGGTCTTGAGCAGGTGCGGGAACAGCCCCAGGGCCTCGCGCTTTTCCGCCACAACCACACGACTGAGCGGCGAGAAAGTCACGACCACATCGTTCCGCCGGAAGGTCGAGCGTGGCGTGCCAGTCAGCGACTCCACGCGCTCCATCTGCTGCTCGCCGTCGCAGACGTGCCAGACACGCGCGCTGGCCATGCTGCCACCCGAAGACACCACCAGCGTACCGATGTAGGCCCGGCGGCGCGAGGCCTCATGCATGCGCAACAGCCATTCGGAAACGCTGCGCTCACGCACAACCGCCTGCGAGGCTGCACTGGCAGCACCTTGATCAGCAACGGCCGGCAGCACCAGCCCCGGAAACAGGGCCGCCAGCAGGATCAGACGAGGCCAGAAGAGGATCGGCATACGGAAGCGGCCTGTTTCAGCGCGACGGGCGCTCGAAGGTGGCGTTGCGCAGGAAGCCTGCCGGCATCTGGAGGGCAGAGGTGCCCCCCAGTTGCTGGTGCGCGGTGATCAGCTGGTCCAGCCTCGGATCTCGGATCATGACGGGGGGCTCGGCGCTGGTCTGCGCCACGGACGTCTGCGGCTGGAAGGGCGCCCGGCCGGAGACCGCCATCTGTACGGCTTGCGGCGAGGGAACGGCCAGTTGCCACCCCAGCACGGCCACCACGGCCAGAGAACTCAGGCCAGCCACCAGCTTCCAGCGCCAGACGCTGTCGTTGGCGCTGGACGGTGCAAGGTCCAGGCGGAGCCTGGCCTCAGGCTGTGGACGGCTGCCCTCCTGATGCAAACGCAGGCGCAAACGCGCCACGAACTCGGCATCATGCGCACCGACTGCTGCGCCCGCCCCCGCGCGCATGACATCGCCAACCAGGTGGTAGCTATGCCAACGCGACTGTGCCTCCGGGCTGGACTCCAGAACGCGCAGGGCCTGCGCGAACTCCGCACCCTGCAGTTCGCCATCGGCCAAAGCCGAAGCCAGCTCATGGGCCCGCTCTGCCTGCTGCATCTTGGTTTCCTGCATCTGTTCTGTTCCTACCAACGTTTGCCTGTCTGGCGCTCCAGCATGGGACGTACCCGCGCCGAGATCGCCTCACGCGCCCGGAATATCCGCGAACGCACCGTACCGATCGGACAGTCCATCACCGCCGCGATGTCCTCGTAGCTCAAACCCTCGATCTCGCGCAGGGTCACGGCCTGACGTAAATCCTCCGGCAAGGCCTCCAACGCGGCCTGCACGGCCTCGGCGATTTCGCGCGCGGCCAACAGGGTTTCCGGCGTTTCTTCTGCTATTGGTTCCCTTCCGGGCTGGAAAGTTTCATCCTCATCGTCCTCGGGCCGCAACGCCGCCATGGTCACCAGCGGGTCGTGCTTGAGATCCAGCAAGGCTTTTTTGGCCGTATTGACGGCAATCCGGTACAGCCAGGTATAGAACTGCGCCTCCCCCCGGAACTGGTGCAAGGCCCGGTAGGCACGAATAAAAGTCTCCTGGGCGATGTCTTCCACCAGGTCGGTGTCGCGCACCATGCGAGCGATCAGGCGCTGGATACGGCGCTGGTACTTGAGAACCAGCAACTCAAACGCCTTGGCATCACCCGCCAGGGTGCGCGTCACCAGCTGGGCGTCGCTGTCACCACTTGGGGATGGGGTCGCCGTCAAGATCCGGTCTCCTGCCGCGCCGGCAGGGCGGACGGAGTCGGTGCCGTTGGCGCGTAAACGGCACGCCGCAAACTCTCCCACACCAGGGGTGCCATGCCGCGCTCAAGCCAGAGCCAGAAACCCCGGCCTTCCAGCGGCTGGAATTCCAACAGCAGCCCCTGTTGCCAATCCAGGCGCGGGCGCAGCCCACCGACGCACTGCACGCCCTGTGTTTCCCAGTTCCAGGACTGGCCATCCCAGGCGAGCAGGCCCTCGGGCTGGCGACGCAGCTCCGTATGCACCAGCCAGGCGCCACCCAGCCACAGAATCAGCGCCAGGCCGTGGGCTGCGGAAAAGTGGTCGGATGGCAAGACCCAGACCGCACAGACCAGGCCCGCCAGCGACCAGGGCAGGAGCAGACACGCCGTGCGCATGGAAGAACGCCCCACCGGATAAGAAACCGCTGGGGCGCTGTGCATGTCGCTCGGAGATTCTGCGCGTCAGATGCGCTTGAAGACCAGGGTGCCGTTGGTTCCGCCGAAGCCGAAGTTGTTCTTCACCGCGACATTGATCTTCACATCACGCGCAGTATTGGCGCAGTAATCGAGATCGCACTCCGGATCCTGGTTGAAGATGTTGATGGTGGGCGGGCTCTTCTGGTGATGCAGTGCGAGCACGGTGAAGACCGACTCGATGCCGCCAGCCCCACCCAGCAGGTGGCCCGTCATGGATTTGGTCGAATTGACCACGGTCTTCTTGGCGTGGGCGCCCAGCGCCGCCTTGATGGCGTTGGTTTCGTTGATGTCGCCCAGCGGTGTCGAGGTGCCGTGGGCATTCAGGTAGTCCACCTGATCGGCATTGACACCGGCATTGCGCATGGCACCCAACATGGCGCGACGGGGGCCGTCCATGTTCGGGGCGGTCATGTGACCGGCATCGGCGCTCATGCCGAAACCGGACAGCTCGGCATAGATCCTGGCGCCACGGGCCTTGGCATGCTCGTACTCTTCGAGCACCATGACACCCGCACCCTCGCCCAGCACGAAGCCGTCGCGGTCCTTGTCCCAGGGGCGCGAAGCCGTCTTGGGGTCGTCGTTGCGGGTGGACAGGGCGCGCATGGCAGCAAAACCACCCACCCCCAGGGGCGAGACCGTCGCCTCGGAACCGCCGGCAATCATCACATCTGCGTCGCCGTACTCGATCAGGCGCCCGGCCTGGCCGATGCTGTGCAGGCCCGTGGTACAGGCCGTCACGATCGCCAGGTTCGGGCCCTTGAAACCGAAGCGCATCGAGACGTGCCCGGAAATCATGTTGATGATGGAGGCCGGGACGAAAAACGGCGAAATACGACGCGGACCACGGTTGGTGTACTCGGCGTGCGTCTCTTCGATCAACGGCAGGCCGCCGATGCCGGAGCCGATCAGGCAGCCGATACGCACCGCCTGTTCTTCGTCCAGTCCTTCACCGGTGGGCAAGCCGGCATCTTCGACCGCCTGCACGGCCGCGGCGATGCCGTAGTGGATGAAGGTGTCCATCGTGCGCGCTTCCTTGCTGCCGATGTACCTCTCCAACTCAAAACCTTTGACCTCGCCGGCGAACTTGCAGGCAAAGTTGCTGGCATCGAACCTAGTGATCAGATCGATGCCGGAGCGACCGGCCAGCAGGCTGGACCATGACTCGGCCACGGTATTGCCGACCGGGCTGATACAGCCCATACCTGTTACGACGACGCGACGACGGGACATAGTTTTCTGTGCAGGCTAGGAAACGGAAACAACCGCAAGCGGAACATCTCATCCGGATGGACAGGCCGCTTGCAGCGGCGGGCGGCACAGCCGCGCCGCAACCGCCGGGTTGGCCATCAGGCCTTCTGGTGCGCCTTGGCGTAGTCGATGGCGTTTTTCACCGTGGTGATCTTCTCGGCGTCTTCGTCCGGGATCTCGATGCCGAACTCGTCTTCCAGTGCCATCACCAGTTCGACGGTGTCCAGGGAGTCGGCGCCCAGATCAGCCACGAAAGCCTTCTCGCTGGTCACCTGGGACTCTTCCACACCGAGTTGTTCGGCAATGATTTTTTTGACGCGTGCTTCGATATCGCTCATGTGTTCCCTCAGAGGGTTGTAAATGAATCCGTGATTTTAGCTGGCCCGGGAAAAGGGTTTTCCCGGGCTGCTGCCGTACGGATAAATCGGCTTGATTCTTGTCTCGTTACATGTACATGCCGCCGTTGACGTGCAGTTCCTGCCCCGTCACGTAAGCGGCATGCGGCGAGGCCAGGTAGGCCACGGCGTGCGCAATGTCCGCCGGCTTGCCCAGGTGCCCCAGCGGGATCTGCCCCAGCAGGGCCTTCTGCTGATCTTCGGGCAGATGGGCCGTCATGTCGGTCTCGATGAAACCCGGCGCCACACAGTTCACCGTGATGTTGCGCGTACCGAGCTCTCTCGCCAAGGCACGCGTCATGCCAGCCACGCCAGCCTTGGCCGCCGCGTAGTTGGCCTGGCCCGGATTGCCCGAGGCGCCGACGACCGAGGTGATGCTGATGATGCGGCCGTAACGCTGCTTCATCATGGTGCGCATCACGGCCCGACTCATGCGGAACACGGCCTTGAGGTTGGTGTCCAGCACCTCGTCCCACTCGCCATCCTTCATGCGCATGGCCAGGTTGTCACGCGTGATGCCGGCGTTGTTGACCAGCACATGCAGGGCGCCCTGCTCCTTGACGATGGCATCGATGGCGGCATCGCAGCCTGCCGCGTCGTTGACGTTGAGCTTGATGCCCTTGCAGCCGTTGAAGGCGGCCAGGGCAGCGCTGATCTTGGCGGCCCCCTCGTCGCTGGTGGCGGTGCCTATGACCTTGAGGCCCTGGTGGGCCAGTTCGTACGCAATGGCCGCGCCAATGCCGCGCGAAGCGCCGGTGACCAGGGCCACCTGGCCATCGAATTTCATGTCGCTCATGCGAGTTGTCCTTTCACTTCAGCCAGCGTGGCAGGATCAAACAGCGGCCAGCCCGTCAGATCGGGGTCGATGCGCTTGACCATGCCCGCCAGTACCTTGCCGGGGCCGCATTCCACGATGTGGGCGATGCCATGCGCCTTGACGGCCTGCACGCACTCCACCCAGCGTACCGGCCCGAAGGCCTGGCGATAAAGGGCGTCGCGGATCCGGTCGGCATCGACCTCGACGGTCACGTCGATGTTGTTGATCAGGGTGATCTGCGGCTCGCCCAGCGCCACATCCTCCAGACGCTCGCGCAACTTCTCGGCGGCCGGTTTCATCAGGCTGGAGTGAAAGGGCGCCGACACCGGCAGCGGCAGGGCGCGCTTGGCACCGTTGGCCTTGAGGACTTCACAGGCCTTCTCGACGGCCGCCTTGGAGCCGGCGATCACGGTCTGGGCCGGATCGTTGAAATTCACGGCTTCGACCACTTCGTTCGAGTTCGGACCGAAGGACTGCACCACCTCGGCGCAGCCAGCGATCACCTTGGCCGCCTCCATCCCGAGGATGGCGGCCATGGCACCGGTGCCCACCGGCACGGCCTCCTGCATGGCCTGGGCGCGAAAACGCACCAGCGGCACGGCCTGCGACAGCGTCAGCACACCGGCGGCCACCATGGCCGAATACTCGCCCAGGGAATGGCCCGCCACAGCGGCCGGCGCAACGCCGGTCTCGCTCATCCAGACACGGTAGGCGGCAACGCCAGCCACCAGCATCACGGGCTGGGTATTGGTGGTCAGCGCCAGGGCTTCCTTGGGGCCGTCCTTGATCAGCTGCCCCAGGTTTTCACCCAAGGCATCGGAGGCTTCCTGCAGCGCTTCGCGCACTTCTGGATGGTCGCCCCAGGCGTCGAGCATGCCGACCGACTGCGACCCCTGGCCCGGAAAGACAAAGGCAAACGGTTTCATCTTGTTGCTTGGTGTTGTGTATTGGAGTGAAGGCGCCCGGTACGGCGCCCCTGCCTACATTTTCAGCAGGACGGCGCCCCAGGTAAAGCCACCGCCGACACCTTCGAGCATGACCAGGTTGCCCGGCTTGACGCGGCCACTGCGCACGCCGGCGTCAAGCGCCAGCGGGATCGAGGCGGCCGACGTGTTGCCATGCTGGTCCACGGTAACGATGACCTTGTCCATCGGCAGCTTCAGCTTCTTGGCCGTGCCCGTCATGATGCGGATATTGGCCTGGTGCGGGATCAGCCAGTCGATATCGCTTTCCTGCTTGCCGGCCTTGGCCAGCACCGCGCGGGCCGTCTCTTCGAGCACCCCCACAGCCAGTTTGAAGACCGCCTGGCCATCCATCTTGAGCAGCGGGTCGCCCAGCACGATGCCACCACAGACATGTCCCGGGGTGCACAGGATGTCGACATGCTTACCATCGGCGTGCAAATCACTGGCCAGCAGGCCCGGCTCCTCCGACGCCTCCAGTACCACCGCACCGGCGCCATCACCGAACAGCACGCAGGTGGTGCGGTCCTTGAAATCGATGATGCGAGAAAAGACCTCGGCCCCCACCACCAGCGCCCGGCTCGCCGCGCCGCTCTTGATCATGGCATCGGCCACGGTCAGCGCATAGACAAAGCCGCTGCAGACCGCCTGCACGTCGAAGGCCGGGCAGCCGTTGGCGCCGATCTTGTTCTGCAGGATGCACGCTGCGGACGGGAACACCATATCCGGCGTCGAGGTCGCCACGATGATCAGGTCAATATCCTTGGCGGCCACGCCGGCCGCATCCAGCGCACGGCGCGCGGCTTCGGCCCCCAGATCGCTGCTGGTCACGCCGGCTTCGGCGAAGTGACGGGCTCGGATACCGGTGCGCTCGACGATCCACTCATCCGAGCTTTCGATGCCATCGGCAGCCAGCTGGGCCACCAGATCGGCATTGCTCAGGCGCTTGGGCGGCAGGAAACTGCCGGTACCGGTGATACGGGAATAACGACTCATGGGTTGTTCTGCTTGAAATTCGGCCTACGGGCCCGGCGGGTCCGTCCTGGCTACTCTGCCGCGGCCACACCAGCCAGCAGCGGAGCGGCATGCGCGATACGGGCCTGGACCCGCTCCAGTAGCTTGTTCCGGGCTGCATCATACGCGCGGTTCAGGGCATGCTCAAAAGCCAGCTCGTCGGCCGATCCGTGGCTTTTGAACACCAGCCCTCGCAAGCCCAGCAAGGCAGCTCCGTTGTAACGACGGTAGTCCATCTTCTTTTTAAGGGAAGACAAAACAGGATAGGCAACAATAGCCGCAATTTTCGTGAAAATATTGCTAGAAAACCCCTGCTTCAGGAAGCCGCCAATCATCGAGGCCAAGCCCTCACTCGCCTTCAGGGCCACATTGCCGACAAAACCATCGCAGACCACGATATCCGTCGTTCCCTTGAAGATATCGTTGCCCTCCACATTGCCGTAGAAATTAAGATCGCCAGAATTGGCAGCAGATCTAAGTAATTCACCGGCTTTTTTGATGACTTCGCTGCCTTTAATGACTTCTTCACCGATATTGAGCAAGCCGACCGAGGGGTTCGGATCATCGCGCAGCACCGACACCAGGGCCGAGCCCATGACGGCAAACTGCAGCAGGTGCTCCGCCGTGCAATCCACATTGGCCCCAAGATCCAGCACCGTGGAGGCCCCGCCGGCCGCGTTGGGCAGCTGGGTGGCAATAGCCGGGCGGTCGATACCTTCCATCGTCTTGAGCACGTAACGGGCGATCGCCATCAGGGCCCCCGTGTTGCCAGCCGAGACGGCAGCCTGGGCCGCGCCGGCCTTGACCTGCTCGATGGCCACACGCATGGAGGAAT
Source organism: Hylemonella sp. GW821-FHT12C09 (assembly GCF_058807395.1). Lineage (NCBI taxonomy): Bacteria > Pseudomonadati > Pseudomonadota > Betaproteobacteria > Burkholderiales > Comamonadaceae > Hylemonella > Hylemonella sp. GW821-FHT12C09. Next base: position 104,069 of record NZ_JBXAQQ010000013.1, read on the forward strand.
CCTTCTTGCGGCGCAGGGCAACCTCGATCGGATCGTCCATGCCCACCACCTCACTGGCAGGAACAATGCGCGCGCGCGCATAGGTGGCGTCACTCAGGCGGTCGGGCAGGCCGACCAGGAGCAACTCGGCATCCGGATGACGGTCAAGGAAATTGCGGCACGCCGCGAGCGTGACGCGGGGGCCGTGATCGCCCCCCATGCAGTCCACAGCAATGGTGATCATGGGCAAGCTACGCAATCAGGCGCGAGAGGAACCGAAAGAAGATCGGCATCAAGACAAAGGCCCGAGCTACCTGTTGTGTAGCGTCGGGCCCTGCAGAACCTGAGGTGATCAGGCTTCGGATTTGGTCTTCAGCACCTTGCGGCCACGGTAAAAGCCGTTGGGGCTGATGTGGTGGCGCAGGTGGGTCTCACCCGTGGTCGGCTCGACGGCGATGCCGGGCACGTTCAGGGCGTTGTGCGAACGGTGCATGCCGCGCTTGGAGGGCGACTTTTTGTTTTGCTGGACTGCCATGATTGGCTCCTGGTAATCAGGCCGCGCGACAGGCGCACGGCAAGGGTTGTTCAAGGGTTGGACAGATCGGCACAGGTTGGGTCTGTGCGAAGCCTTGAATTATAGCCTAACTTGTTGATTTCAGGCCAGTTTCACAAACCGGGCCAGCTCGTCAGCTGGACTAGCCACCCTTGAGCCCCGCCAGGGCGGCAAAGGGATTGGGCTTTTCAGCCTGGGCCGCCTCGAAATCCGCGTCCTGGACCACCAGCTTGACCTCGGTCGGGCAAACCTCATGACGCGGCACCACGGGCATCTCCATGAGCAGTTCGTCCTCGATCAACTCCTGGAGATTGAACTCGCGGGCCAAGGCCAGCACGTCCTCTTCGGCCTCCTCATCCTCGGCCTGGGCCTGCTCTTCGTTCGCCACAAAACGGAAATCGCGGACCACCGCAAGCTCGATGTCGGCCGGACCCAGGCAGCGCTGGCAGGTCAGCGGCAGGGTGACCTGGGCGCGCAGGTGCAGCCAGATCTGGGCGAAACCGCTGGCGTCGATGCGCTGCTCGCCCCGGGCATCCCAGCGCACCAGGCGCTCGGCGCCCACGCCACCCGTTTCCGCAAGCAATCGCTCATATTTTGATAGCAAATCCTGGTCGGACAGGACAGCACCGGCTTGCGCAAAGGCCTTGATATCCAGGCGGCGGGTTTGAAACTCTTGGGTCATGTCGGCAGTGTAAGAGAATCGACGCATGAGCGCCCCCGCCCCCCGCCCCCTGATCCTCGGCTCCACCTCGGCCTATCGGCGCGAACTGCTGCAACGCCTGCGCCTGCCTTTTGAGGTGGTCTCACCCGAAGTCGACGAAACCCCCCTGCCCGGCGAACACCCGCGTGATCTGGCCCTGCGTCTGGCCCTGGCCAAGGCGCGAGCGGTGGCCGCACGCCAGCCGTCGGCCGTGGTGATCGGCTCGGACCAGGTCGCCGACCTGGGCGGTGACCCTCTGGGCAAACCCGGCACGCACGAACGCGCCGTGGCCCAGCTGCGCCGCATGCGCGGCCGCACGGTGATCTTCCAGACCGCCGTGGCCGTAGTCTGCGTCGAAACGGGTTTCGAACAGGTCGAGCTGGCACCGGTGCGCGTGCGCTTTCGCGACCTGACGGACGCGGAAATCGAAAACTATCTGCGTGCCGAAACGCCCTACGACTGCGCCGGCAGCGCCAAAAGCGAGGGCTTGGGCATCGCCCTGCTCGACACCATCGAAAGCGACGACCCGACCGCGCTGGTCGGCTTGCCGTTGATCCGCACGGCCCGCCTGCTGCGCGCGGCTGGCTTGTCCCTACTAGGCATCGCATGACCACGCCCGGAAAACTCTATCTGGTGCCCGCACCGCTGGACTTCGGCTGCAGCACCCAGACCCCACTGACTGAGGTGCTGCCTGCCGGCACCCTGGTCGTGGCGGCACGGCTGCAGCACTGGATCTGCGAGAACGCCAAGAGCGCCCGCGCCTATCTCAAACGCGTGGGTGAACTGCAGCCCCTGGTGAACCCGCTCCAGGCGCTGGACCTCCAGGAGTTGCCGCGCGAAGTGCACAAAAAAGGCGACCACGGCAGCACGGGCTTCGATGCCAGGCCGCTGCTGGCCCCGGCGCTGGCTGGCCAGGACCTGGGGCTGCTGAGTGAAGCCGGCATGCCGGCCGTGGCGGATCCGGGTTCTTCGGTGGTACGGGCCGCGCACGAGCTCGGCATCACGGTGGTGCCACTGGTGGGACCGGTCTCGCTGCTGCTGGCGCTGGCCGCCAGCGGCCTGTCAGGCCAGAACTTTGCCTTCGTCGGTTACCTGCCGCAGGACGCCACCGAGCGCGCCACGCGCATCCGCGAGCTGGAATCGCTGGCGCTCAAGAGCGGACAGACCCAGCTCTTCATCGAAACGCCCTACCGCAACGCCGCGCTGCAGGACGCCCTGCTCAAGACCCTGCAGCACAACACCCGCCTGGCGGTGGCCAGCGGGCTGACACTGGCCACCGCGCAGCTGCGCAGCAACACCGTCAAGAACTGGAAACAGCAGCCGCTGGCGCCGGACAAGGATACGCCGGCGGTCTACGCCATCGGACGCTGACCCCACCGCAGGGCAACCCCGCTTGTTGCCCGGGAGGATCGTCCCCATAATGGTCCGGCATGAAGCTGCTTCGACTGCCCCGCTCGAAGGTCAGGCTCGGGGAACCCTTGCCATGGAATATCCGTGACGAGAGCACCCGGCTCCTGTTATCGCGAGGCCATATCGTCGAGAGCGAGGAGCTGCTCGATGCCCTGCTGAGCCGTGGTGCATTCGTCGACATGGAGGAAGCCCGAGCTGTCGCTCACCTTGCGGACCTGGCCGAAAAGGAACGGACCAACATCTCCGCCCTGAAGCGCCCGGAAAATCTGTTCAGCCTTTGGGACCAGAGCGCCGAGGAGATGCACCAGCTCATGGCCAAGCTGCCGGAGGTGTCCCCCTCACCAGGCCAGATCGCCGACTTTGCCAATCGGCTGATCACGCTGGTGGACAAGGACGTGGACATGGCCCTGTACCACATGGTCCGGCAGGAATCGGCGCACCTCTATTACTACGGCTACAACCACGCCATCCATGCGTCCGTTCTCTGCCTGCTGATGGCGCGCCGGCTGCAGTGGCCGCAAGCCAGAATCCTGAGCCTGGTACATGCCGCCCTCACCATGAACATGCCCATCCTGCAACTGCAGGGAGTGATGGCCGAGCAGGATGAACCCATGCGCGAAAGCCAGAAAGTACAGATCCACGCACACCCGGAGCTGGCAGTCCAGTGGCTGACCGCGGCTGGCGTCACCGATGGCGACTGGTTGACGGCCATCGCCCAGCACCACGAACATGCGGATGGCAACGGTTATCCGCATGGCAGGACCGATCCCTCCGACCTGGCTGTCGCCTTGCGTGTCGCCGATGTCTTCACCTCCAAGATCAGCCCCCGCAAACTGCGGGCTGCCTTACCGATACAAGAGGCAGCCCGGCAACTGTTCCGTGAAGACCATGGCGGCCCGCTCTCATCGGCCGTCATCAAGGAGTTCGGACTCTACCCGCCAGGCGAGGTCGTGAAACTGAGCAGCGGAGAGATCGGGGTCGTGATGCGACGCACCGACAGCGTGAAATGCCCCATCGTGGCATCCATCACCGATGACAAGGGCCACCCGACGGTCCACACCGTCCAGCGCGACACCTCCCAGGCGCCGTACGCCATCGTCGGTCCCGTGGCCGACAAGACACTGGTCGCACGCATGCCTCCGGAACGGATCTACGGCTATCAGCAACTCCCCCCTGCGGCCGCAGGCCAGGGCTCCGGCCGTCCGGCTTGATGCGGAGCTCGCGGCTCAGCGCCAGGTCGGCTGCGTGCGCACGGCCTTGACCGAACCTTCTCCGATCGCCGCGCCAAAGCGTTTGATCAGGCGTTCGGCCACGTTCGGATGACGCGTGTAATCGACGATCTCCTCGGCCTTGACCACCTCGCGCGCCACGTAATCCAGGTTGCCGAGCTGGTCGGCCAGGCCCAGGTCCACGGCCTGCTGGCCGGTCCAGAACAGGCCGCTGAACATATCGGGCGTTTCTTTCAGGCGCTTGCCGCGCCCGGCCTTGACCACGTCGATGAACTGTTTGTGGATCTGGTCCAGCATGGCCTGGGCAAAGGCGCGCTGTTTCTCGGTCTGCGGGCTGAAGGGGTCGAGAAAGCCCTTGTTCTCGCCGGCCGTCATGAGGCGGCGCTCGACGCCCAGCTTGTCCATCAGGCCGGTGAAGCCGAAGCCATCCATGAGCACACCGATGCTGCCCACGATGCTGGCCTTGTCCACGTAGATCTTGTCGGCCGACACGGCGATGTAGTAAGCCGCCGAAGCGCAGGCCTCTTCCACCACCGCGTAGACCGGCTTGTTGTGCTTGGCCTTGAGACGACGGATCTCGTCGTTGATGATGCCGGCCTGCACCGGACTGCCACCAGGTGAGTTGATCAGCAGCACCACGGCCTGGGCACCGTGGTCCTCGAAGGCGTTGCGGATCGCCGCCACCACCAGATCGGCACTGGCCTCGCTGTCCGAGGCAATCTCACCCTGGATCTCCACCAGGGCCGTATGGCGCGTGCTGGGGGCACTCCCCCCCTGCCCCAGACCAAAGATGAGCCAGATGAGCAAGAGCAGTACGCCCAGCGTCGTCAGACGGTTGATGATCTTCCAGCGCCGTGTCGCGCGCTGTTCCTCCAGCGCGGCAAAGGCCAGTTTTTCCAGGACGGCGCGCTCCCAGCCCGGAGCCTGGGCCGCGGACGTGGCCGTTTCCTGCCGGGAGCTGCCGGATTCGGCGCCAAAGTTGTCACTCATGTCAGAACTCAAGAGGTTTCAGGTTGTAGGCAGTATGCCATTGCACCACACCGTCCTGCTCGGTCAGGGCGATCTTGACCAGCCCGCCACGGCAGGGCCCGCCGCGGCAGGCACCAGATTCGGGCGAATAGAGGGCGCCATGCGTGGAGCAGATCAGCCAGTGGCCGGTGAGATCAAAAAATTGGTTGGGCTGGTAATCCAGCTCCATGGCCACGTGCGTGCAGCGGTTCAGGTAGGCCTGCGCCCGGCCCGCATAACGAACGGCAAAGGCGCGGCAGGTCTGGCCGCCATAGACCACATCAAAAGGCACACCCAGCCCGCCGTCGACCAGGTCGGCCGAGTTGCACAGGGGGATCAGTTCCTCGGCCTCCATGGCCTTACGCCTTGTGCAGCAACCAGTCGTGCAGGTCGCGCACCGAATGCGCCACGTGCAGCGGTTGCAGAGCATGGAAAGCTTCGGGCTCGTGGGCGCCGTAACTCACCCCCACGCTGGGGCAGCCGGCATTGAGCGCCATCTGCAGGTCATGCGTGGTATCGCCGATCATGAGGGTGCGTTCGGGCTCCACACCAAACTCGCGCATCAGTTCCTGCAGCATGCGCGGGTGCGGCTTGCCGGCGGTTTCGTCGGCCGTGCGCGAACCGTTGAACACGCCCTTGAGCTGCACCGTGTGCAGCACCTCGTCCAGCCCGCGCCGGCTCTTGCCCGTGGCCACGGCCAGCCAGTGGTGACGCTGTTTCAGATCGTCCAGCAGCTCGAGCACGCCGGCAAACAGGCTCAGGTCGTTCTGGTGCGCGATGTAGTGGAAGCGGTAGCGCTCGCCCAGCAGGGGGTATTTGTCGGCCGGCACGTCAGGCGCGGCATGCGCCAGCGCCTGCATCAGGCCCATGCCGATCACATAGGCGGCTTCCTTGTCGCTGGGCACGGTGCCGCCCACGTCGCGCACCGCGTTCTGGATGCAGCGCGTGATGATGGCTGTGGAATCGAACAGCGTGCCATCCCAGTCGAAGGCAATCAGGTCATATTGTCTGGGTCGGGAACTCATGGGGTCGTCAAGTCTTGTCGGGAATGGCCTGGGCCAGGAACTGTTCCAGCTCAGGCGGCAGGGGGGCCAGCAGTTCGATGCGCTCTTCGCTGGCCGGATGGTTGAACTGTAAACGCCAGGCGTGCAGGAACATGCGCTTGAGCGACACAGCCCCCTCGCCGGCTGCGGGTTTCTGCAGCGCCTTGTTGAGTTCGAAATCACCGTATTTGTCATCGCCCACGATGGGCAGCCCTTCGGACGCCAGATGCACGCGGATCTGGTGGGTGCGGCCGGTCTTGATGGTCACTTCCAGCAGGCTGTAACCGGGTGTGCCCGCCGAGCGACTGCGCACCTTGACCAGGGTGACGGATTTCATGCCGTCCGGGTCGTCGCGCGCCACCACCTTGACGCGGCGCTCGCCATCCTCCAGCAGGTACTTGTGCAGGGGTTTGTCCAGCACCTTCTTGTTCAGCGGCCACTGGCCGACCACCAGGGCCAGGTAGGTCTTGCCCGTTTCTCGCTCGCGAAACTGGTCCTGCAGGTGTTTGAGCGCGCTGCGCTTCTTGGCCAGCAACAGGATGCCGCTGGTCTCACGGTCCAGCCGGTGCACCAGTTCCAGGAATTTGGCTTGGGGCCGGGCCATACGCAATTGCTCGATCACCCCGAAGCTCACGCCCGAGCCGCCATGCACGGCCACGCCGGCTGGCTTGTCGATGGCCAGCACGGCCTCGTCCTCGAACAGCACCGGGAACTCGCGCGCCGGTGCTCCCCTGGCCACCAGCCCGGCCATGGCCTCAGCCTTTTCGGTGGCCCGCTCGGACAGCCGCACCGGCGGCACCCGCACCACATCACCAGCCTGAACCCTTGTATCCGCTGAGGCCCGGCCTTTGTTAACCCTCACTTCGCCACTGCGGATGATGCGGTAGACATGGGTCTTGGGCACGCCCTTGAGCTGGCGCAGCAGGAAGTTGTCCAGGCGCTGGCCGGCCGATTCCTCGTCGACTTCGACCTGTTTCACTTCAGGGCTGGCGGGGGCCGATTTGCCCCCTATAATGTGTTTCACTAGCGACGCGCTGTAAGTGGTTGATTTGTCTGGAGTTTAGTCCACATGACACCACCGGCCGCGCTGGAAGGTCGATGTCACCGACCACCGGGTACGCAAACCGCAAGCCAGCTGCTTGCCGTGGCCTGCCCAGTGGAAGGCGCAACCGACGCCTTGAAACACTGAACGGAATACCCAGTGCTGCCAGCCACAAGCTGGCAGCCGGATCTAAGCGAAATGTTTGTGTTGATGAGCCTGATACTCATGTGCCTGCAGCGCGTACGCGTGCTGATCCATGGCACGGGTCAGCCGTCAGCGCCCGCAGTGCGGGCAGCCTGGGCCACCAAGTTGGTGGTGGCCCCACACTCACCTCCCCTCGCCCCCATCCACGCGCCTATGCCGCGGCTCACAAGCTGAGCCTGCGGTTCTCCGGCAATTCCATCCGTTTCGAAGCGTCAGTTCCGGCATCGTGCGCCCGCACAGGGCATGTGTACTGATGTAAAGGAAACCATCCCATGAAACGGATGCTGATCAACGCCACGCAGGCCGAAGAACGCCGCCTGGCCATCGTCGACGGGCAAAAGCTCCTCGACTACGAAATCGAGGTCGAAGGGCGCGAACAGCGCAAGGGCAACATCTACAAGGCCGTCGTCACGCGCGTCGAGCCCTCCTTGGAAGCCTGCTTCGTCGACTACGGCGAAGACCGCCACGGTTTCCTGCCCTTCAAGGAAATCTCGCGCCAGTACTTCCAGCAGGGGGTCTCGGTCAGCCAGGCCCGCATCCAGGATGCCATCAAGGAAGGGCAGGAACTGCTGGTCCAGGTGGAAAAGGAAGAACGCGGCAACAAGGGCGCGGCCCTGACCACCTTTGTCTCCCTGGCCGGTCGTTACGTGGTGCTCATGCCCAACAACCCGCGCGGCGGTGGCGTCAGCCGCCGCATCGAGGGTGACGACCGTGCCGACCTGAAGGAAGCACTCGACCAGCTCGAGTACCCCAACGGCATGTCCATCATCGCGCGCACCGCCGGCATCGGCCGCGCCGCGCCCGAACTGCAGTGGGACCTGAACTACCTGCTCAAGCTGTGGACCGCGATTGACGGCGCTGCCAAGGGCGGCAAGGGCGCCTACCTGATCTACCAGGAATCGAGCCTGGTGATCCGCGCCATCCGCGACTACTTCAACAACGATATCGGCGACATCCTGATCGACACCGACGACGTGTACGACCAGGCCCAGCAGTTCATGGCGCACGTCATGCCCGAGCATGCCGCCCGCGTGAAACGCTACCGCGACAACGCGCCGTTGTTCAGCCGCTTCCAGATCGAACACCAGATCGAGTCGGCCTATGCCCGTACGGTCAACCTGCCCTCGGGCGGCGCCATCGTGATCGACCACACCGAAGCCCTGGTCTCGGTGGACGTCAACTCGGCGCGCGCCATCAAGGGCAGCGACATCGAGGAAACCGCCACCCGCACCAACCTGGAAGCCGCCGACGAAGTGGCCCGCCAGATGCGTCTGCGTGACTTGGGCGGCCTGATCGTGATCGACTTCATCGACATGGAAGAGTCGAAGAACCGCCGCGAAGTGGAAAACCGCCTGCGCGACGCGCTGCGCCAGGACCGCGCCCGCGTCCAGTTCGGCACCATCAGCAAATTCGGTCTGATGGAAATGAGCCGCCAGCGCCTGCGCCCGGCCCTCTCCGAGGGTGCGTCCATTCCCTGCCCGCGTTGCGGCGGCTCCGGCCACATCCGCGACACCGAGAGCTCGGCCCTGCAGATCCTGCGCATCATCCAGGAGGAAGCCCAGAAGGACAACACCGCCGCCGTGCACGTGCAAGTGCCGGTGGACGTGGCGTCCTTCCTGCTCAACGAGAAGCGCAACGAGATCACCAAGATCGAACTCAAGCAGCGCCTCAACGTGCTGATGGTGCCCAACAAGTCGCTGGAGACGCCGAACTACAAGCTCGAGCGCCTCAAACACGACGATCCGCGTCTGGACCACATCGAAGCCAGCTACCAGATGGTCGAGGAGATCGAGGACCCGACCTCGGTGACCCGCCGCTCGCAGGAGCCGACCAACAAGCAGACCCCGGTCATCAAGGGCGTGCTGCCCGATGCACCGGCTCCGATCGTGGCCCCGAAGCCGGTGGCCGAGCCGCAGCCCGCCGCCAAGCCCGTGGCGCGCAAGGCCGAACAGCCGGCCAGCACCGGTTTTGTCGGCTGGCTCAGAAACCTGTTCGGCGGCAGCAAGCCGGCCGCCGAGCCGGTCAAGACTGCCGAGAAGAAGGAAGAGAAGCGCGAAGGCCGTGGCGGCCGTGACGGCAACCGCAGCGAAGGTCGCGGTGAAGGCCGGGGCCGTGGCGGCCGCGGTGGCCGTGGCGAGCGTGGTGAACGCCAGGAACGCGGTGACCGCAATGATCAACGCGGTGGCAACCGTGGCGAACGCCAGGGCCAGCGCGGTGAGGGTGAGCAACGCGCCCCCCAGACCGCAGAAGCCGGCGGTGAACAACAGCCGCGTCAAGAGCGCGCCCCGCGCAACGGTGAACAGCGTGGTCGTGGCGAGCGCGGTGAGCAGCCCCGTGGCGAACGCCAGGAACGTGGTAACCGTGGCGACCGTCAGGGTCAGCGCGGCGACGCCGAGCAACGCACCCCCCAGACCGCAGAGGCCGGCGGTGAGCAACAGCCGCGTCAAGAGCGCGCCCCGCGCAACGGGGAGCAGCGTGGCCGCAATGGCGAACGCGGCGAACGCCAGGAGCGTGGTGAACGCCAGGAGCGCGGCCCACGTCCCGAGGGCGAACGTCGCCCCGCGGAAGACATCCGCCCGCAAGATGGCAACGTCGAGCAGCAGCTGCCCGTCGAAGCCCTGAACGGTGCCGACACGCAACCCATGGCCGAAGCCCGCCCCGAAGGTGAGGGCAACGGCCAGCGCGAGCGCCGCTCGCGTGACCGCTACGGTCGTGACCGCCAGCGTGGCGAACGCGGTGAGCGCGGTGAACGCCAGGAACGTCCGGCCCAGGAGGCTGCCGCCCCTGAAGAGATCGCCGCCAGCGAGAGCACACCGGCACCGGCAGCTGATGTTCGCAGCGCACCGGCTCCGGCCAGGACCGCTGCTACCCCGGCCGCGCCGGCCCCCGCCCCGACCGCACGCGCGCTGCCGCGCGTGCAAGGCTATAGCCTGCCGCTGTCCGACCTGAACCAGATCGCCAGCACCGCCGGCCTGCAGTGGGTCAACTCCGACGCCGACAAGATCGCCGCCGTGCAGGCAGCCATTGCCGCCGAGCCTAAGCCGGTGCACGTGCCGCGCGAGCGGCCGGCGCCGGTGGTGATTGACGAGGGTCCGCTGATCCTGGTCGAGACGCGCAAGGATCTGCGGGACATGAAGCTGCCGTTTGAGCAGGATTCTGCTCAAGCTTGAGTCTCTTCACTCGCCGTCAGAAAGGGCACCTTCGGGTGCCTTTTCTTTTTCTGCCAGAGTTATTGCTTACGCTGCAAGCCGGGTCTCGCCCCGGCGGGCGAGGTACTTTTCTTTGCTTCGCTGTATAGACCGGAGACATGGGAAACGGGTGTTCGGGGACATAGGAAACACCAGAGTCGGTCAATTGGAAGTCATCAA
>NZ_JBXAQQ010000014.1:0-80443 GCF_058807395.1 Hylemonella sp. GW821-FHT12C09
CGAGTAGCGCAGGCCAGGGCGGAAAAAGAAGTGCAGATGTCTGAGCCCGCAGGGCGAGTTTCTGCACTTCCCGCACTGGCCGAGCAACGCAGCGTGCCTGGAGCGCAGCGGAAGGACGACGCACCCGGCTCGCCTTTTCTTTGGTGACTTTCTTTTGGCGAAGCAAAAGAAAGTCACTGCACTGCCGGGGGCACATCCCGGCAAAGCCACGACAAACAATCCTCAACGCAGAAAAAGAAAAGCCACCTGAATCGGTGGCCTCCGCGTGACAAACCGGCAAGACGCTTCAGAACACGTCCACCGACCCCGTCCTGGCCACTTCCCCAAACAGCCCGCGCCGCACCAGATCCAGATGGCTGCAGACCTTGTTGCGCCCGTTCTTCTGCGCAAAGTCGATGGCCTGCTCGGTGCGTTCCAGGGCCGTGCTCGGCGAATCGTCGGCCAGCACGCGGGTGAAGCCGGCGCTGATGGTGACGCGGCCGACCTGCGGGAAATTGAACTTCTCGACGTTGGCGCGCATGCGCTCGAAGGCGCCCAGGGCCAGGGCTTCCTCGGGACAGTGGAACAGCACGGCGAACTGTTCGCCGCCGAAACGGTAGAGCCGGTCGTGCGTGCGGAAGGTGCTGTTCATGATGCGCGCCACCAGCAGCGTGACCTCTTCCATGATCAGGTGACCGTGCTTGTCGTTGAGCAGATGGAAGTTGTCGATGGTGATGGTGCCCAGCCAGTAGTTGGGCGGCACGCGGTGGCGGCGCTCCTTGCCCGGGGACGGCTCGTCTTTGGCGTCCTCCAGGATGCCGTCCAACTCCTCCAGCACGGCGCTGTAAAAGGTATCGTCCAGGGACTTGCGGTTGAGCAGGCCGGTCAGCGCATCGCGGTCGCTGTAGGCCAGCAGCGTGTACATGTTGCGGTAGATGTGGTGCAGCTGCTCGATGGTCTGCCGGTCTTCCGGCGCCAGCACGCCGGCCGAATGGATCTCGATCACGCCCTGCTCGTCGTCGGCGCGCGAATCGGCAAACAGGGGCAGGTAGTAGATGCGCGGGCCGTCCTCGCCGGCCCAGGCCACTTCGATCTCCTGGCGTCCACGCAGGCTGCGCAGGCGGTCATAGGCGTCTTCCAGGCGCGGCAGGCTCTGGAAATCGATGCGCAGCGGGTCCACCACCTTGCCACCGCCGCGCGAGTCCAGCGAGACGACGTCCAGCCAGCGCCTCTCGTTGTCTTCGGTGCTCACGCGCGCAATCACGACACGCTGGATCGGCACCAGGTCGATCAGGGCCTTGGCCAGCGTCAACTCCAGCAGATCGCGCTCGCGGTGGTCGGTCAGCTTGATCAGGTGTTCGGTCAGGGTCGCCATAGTGCTGACCATATTAGCCGGGAAAGCCGCAGACGTCACCCCCTGCTTGCACCGGGGGACAAGAGTGTGCTGGTCAGCCTTGGGCAGCCTGGCGCCAGGCTTCCAGCGCGGCCGCGCCATCCTCGCGCTGCTCGGCCAGGCGGGCCAGCGCGGCCCAGGCGCGCCGACGCAGCGACTCGTCCGTCAGCTGGGTCAGGGACTGGCGCAGCAGTTGTTGCGCCTTGCCCCACAGGCTCAGGTGCATGCAGGCAATGCCGGCCAGGTACTGCAACAGGGCTTCACGCGGGTTGCCCATCTGGGCCGCCTCGATGCGCGCCAGCCAGGCCGCGTCGGGCTGGCCCGGGGTCTGGTGAAAACCGCGTTCCAGCAGCAGCACCAGGCGCAGGCGCAGCTCCTGCGGCAGCGCAGAGGCCGGTCGCACCAGTTGCTCCCAGACCGGCAGCAGCCACTGCTGCACCAGCGCAAAGTCACCGCCCAGGACCAGCATGCGTTCGCCGGCCTGCAGGGCCACCTCGGGCAAACGACGCTCGGCCTCGTCGAGCTGGGCCCAGGCCTTCTGCAACTGGGCCGGATCGTGGCAGGTCCGCAGCCATTCGGTGGCCAAGCCGCGCACGATGCTGCGGCTGGCCGATTCGGAAAAGGCGCGGTGCTTGCCCAGCAGGCGTGCGGTCTCCAGCGCCGCACGGGACTGGCCGGCCAGGCGCGTAACCCGCAGGCGCAGGCGCAGTGCCAGGGTGCGCCGCGCCACGCCCTGGGGCAGTTCATCCAGCCGCTGCAAGGCCGCCTGCACATCTCGGTCGTCGAAGGCCCAGCGTGCCACGCGCAGCTGCACACCCTCCCGGATTTCCAGTTCGTCGCGGCGCCGGGACTGGGTCCGCTCCAGCGCCTGGCGTGCATGTTCGTCACGCGCACTGCGGTCCTGCAAGGCATGGGCGCACTCGGCGGCAAGCAAGTGGGCCATGGCGGCCAGCCGGGTACCGTAGGGCAGGCCCTGTTCGCCGCGCGTCAGCGCCTCGGTCTGGGCCAGCACATGTTCGGCCGCCTTGCGCGCACGGATGTAGCGCCCCGCGGTCAGATGCGACAGTGCATCGAGCAGACCCTGCTGCAGCACGCGCTCCTGATGGCGCAAGCGCCAGCGCAGCGCCTCACCCGGCAGGGCCAGCAGGAGGGCCAGGCTGCGCAAGGCCGCATAGAGCGACAAAAAGGCCGCCAGCAGCAACAGCAGCACCAGGTTGAGGGACAGGTCGACGCGATAAGGCGGCCAGAACAGGGTGACCGTGCCCTGGTTGTTGCCGGCAAACAGCGCCACGCCCGCCGCCATGGCGAAGAGGGCCAGGAACCACAGAACGTTGCGCATGAGGCCAGCCGTCCCGTGTGCTCAGCGGCCGGCAGCGGCCGTGGTCAGTGCCGCCAGCGTGTCATCCACGCGCGGCAGCTCCAGCGTCTTCATCTGCTCACGGGTCTGTTGCAGCAGCCCCGCAGCCACGCGCAGGCGGCGTGAATTGGCATCGAAATACTTTTCCATGGCGGTCGCCGCCTTGAGCAGATCAGCCCGGGCAGCCTCGGGCTGGCGTGCCAGCAGACCCAGCCGGGCGTTGAGCAGCAGCAGCTTGAGGTTCTCGCGCACGAAGAAGGATTGCTCGGGCGTGAGCAGCACCGCCTCCGGGTGATCGATGCGGCTGACGCGCACCAGGCCGCGCACCTCGTCCAGCACCAGCTGCAGGCTGCGCTGCCACCAGGCCGTCAGCCCGGCCTCGTCACGCGGCTTGGCGGTGGTGTCCGCAGGCGCCTTCGCCGGCGCGACCGCGTTGGCCAGCGGCAATTCGTCGGCCAGACGCACCAGTTCGTCGAGACGGGCCAGCAGGGTCGGCGTATCGGTCAGGGGCGTGGCCTTGATGCGCGCCATGTCGCGCGCCAGCGCGCGCTGCAGCGGCGCCAGCCGGGCCTGGGGCACACGTTGCACGCGCTGCTCGGCCGTGCGCAGCGCCGCCAGCAGGGGCTCCACGCTGCCGGTCAGCTGCGCCTGCTGCTGCGCCAGTCGGATGGCCGATTCGATGTCCACCACCAGATTCTCGTCCCGCGAGCGCGACAGGCTCTGCATCAGTTCCTCGAGCTGGCTGCGCTGCAGCGCCACCTCGCCCAGGCGCGCTTCCATCACGGCCTGACGCGCGGCCAGTTCACGTTCCTGCTCCTGGGTCTGGCGGGCCAGCATCCGTGCCTCCGCCGCGTTCGCGCCGGCCTCGGCGGTCTGGCGGGCCAGTTGGTCCTGCAGGGTGGACAGGCGTTCCCACAGCAGGACGCTGAACAGGAGGGCCAGCAGGGCCGCGGCGCCCAGGACCAGCACCAGGGGTCGCGACACCGGTGCAGCCGGCTTGGCGTCGGGCGCAGCGGATGGTGCAGGCAGCACCGCGCCGGCAGGCTCCGTGCTGCCGGTGGCTTGGGTCTCCAGGGACTCGGGGGTGGTCATTACATCGATTCTATCGAGGCCCGGACGTCGGCCAGGGCCGGGCGTGACTCGCGCACCACGGCAAAGCCGGCCGCACGCGCCGCCCGGGCAATGCGCGCGTGCGTGGCCACGGCACGCGCGGCGCCCCAGTCCTGTTGCGGCAGGCTGGCCTGCAGGTTCAGCACGGCCTCGCTGCTGCTGAACAGCCAGACCGAGCCATCACCCGCTGCGGCCTGCGCGAGTTGCCTCTGGGTGGTGTCGAGCAAGGGACGCTGGCGCTGATAGCTGGCGACAAAATCCACCGTGCCGCCCGCGGCGGCAAGCTGGCGCGCAAACCAGTCGCGCCCGGCGCCCTGGCTGCTGCTGCCCTCGGCCGCATCGGCGCCGCGCACGATCAGCACGCGCACCCCAGGATGGGTCCGGCCGGCGACCTGCTGCCACAAGGCTTCGGAATCGAATTGCGCGGCATCGGCTGGCGGCGCGGTGATCTGCGAGGCCGGCACGCCGGCGCGCAGGAGCGCGTTGACCGTGCCGGGCCCGGTGGCCCAGGCCTGGGCAGGCAATGGCGCATCGGCCGGGCGGGCGGCGAAAAAACCGTCGACTGCATTGGCGCTGACGAACATCAGGCCCAGGTAGCCGCCGAGCCGGCGCCAGGCCAGCTGCAGCGCGGCTGCGTCGGGCGCCGCAGCGATGGAAATCAGGGGCAGGGCCAGCGCCTCGTGGCCTGCCTGCCGCAGCGCCTGCACCCAGTCCTGCGCCTCGCGCTGGGGGCGGGTGACGATGACGCGCATGGTGCTCAGTGCTTCTCGGTATCCAGCGAACCACCGGCACGCAGCACGCCCTCCTTGAGCCGGGCCGCAACCTGCGTGCCCAGCGTCTCTGCGGCGGAAAGCTCCGCCACGGAGGCCGCCGCGTCGGCGCGCACCAGGGCCACGCGGCCCTCTGGGTCACCCCAGGCGGCCTGGATGGTGAGATGGCCGCCATCCAGCGTGGCATAGGCCGCCAGCGGCATGGAACAGCTGCCGCCCATGGCACGGCTGACCGCGCGCTCGGCCGCCACGCGCAGCCAGGTGCCGGCGTGCACCAGGGGGGCCAGCGCCTGCTGGACATCCTGGCGGTCGCTGCGGATCTCGATGCCCAGCGCGCCCTGCCCGGCCGCGGGCAACATCTCGCCCGGCGCGAAAACGGCGCGGATGCGGTTTTCCAGGCCCAGGCGCTTGAGGCCGGCCGCAGCCAGCACGATGGCGTCGTATTGCCCGTCGTCCAGCTTGCGCAGACGGGTGTCGAGGTTGCCGCGCAGCGGCTCGATCTTCAGGTCCGGACGGGCGGCACGCAGCAGCGCCACGCGGCGCAGGCTGGAGGTGCCCACCACGGCGCCCTGTGGCAGCGCGGCCAGATTGGCGTATTTCGGGGAAACAAAAGCGTCGCGCGGGTCCTCACGCTCCATCACACAGGCCAGGGCAAAGCCCTCGGGCAGTTCCATGGGCACATCCTTCAGCGAATGCACGGCCAGGTCGGCGCGGCCCTCTTCCAGCGCGACTTCGAGTTCCTTGACGAACAGTCCCTTGCCTCCCACCTTGCTCAGGGAGCGGTCCAGGATCTGGTCGCCCTTGGTCGTCATGCCCAGCAGCACGACGACATGCCCCTGCTGCTCAAGCAGGGCTTTCACGTGCTCGGCCTGCCAGAGGGCCAGGCGGCTCTCACGGGTTGCAATGGTCAGTTTCATCGGGCGCTTGGAGAGTGTGGAAAAGTCGCCAACGCATCAGTTACAGAGCGTAGACACATCAGCGAGCCGGCGATGCTAGCATGCATCGCACAGCCCCTGTTTTACCACTCTACGACACATCGCCATGCCTGTCCCCGCCGCCCGCTCCCGAGACAACGAACGACCGCTGGTCGAAGACATCCGCCTGCTCGGCCGCATCCTCGGTGATGTGATCCGCGAACAGGAGGGCAGCCCGGCCTACGAGCTGATCGAACAGATCCGCAAGCTCTCGGTGGCCTTTCGCCGCCACGACGACACGGAAGCCGACAAGACCCTGAAAAAGCTGCTCAAGGGCCTGAGCGACGACCAGACTGTCAGCGTCATCCGCGCCTTCACCTATTTCAGCCACCTGGCCAACCTGGCCGAAGACCGCCACCACATCCGCCGGCGCGCCGTGCACGAACGTGCCGGCAACGAGCAGGAAGGCAGCATCGACGTCGCCCTGTCGCGCCTGCGCTGGGCCGGCATCAGCCCCAAGATGATCGCCAACACCCTGGCGCACAGCTACCTGTCGCCCGTGCTCACCGCCCACCCCACCGAGGTGCAGCGCAAGAGCATCCTGGATGCCGAGCGCGATATCGCCCGCCTGCTGACGCAGCGCGACGAGATCAAGACCCGCGCCGTGGGTGTGGACCCGCGCAAGGACATGCTGACCCCGCGCGAGCTGGCCGCCAACGAAGCCCAGTTGCGCGCACGCGTCCTGCAACTCTGGCAGACCCGCCTGGTGCGCAGCAGCAAGCTCAGCGTCGCCGACGAGATCGAGAACGCGCTGAGCTACTACGAGCCCACCTTCCTGCGCGAGATCCCTGCCATCTATGCCAACCTGGAGCGCGAGCTGGGCCAGGCCCATGTGCACAGCTTCCTGCGCATGGGCCACTGGATCGGCGGGGACCGTGACGGCAACCCCAACGTCGGCGCACACACCATGGCCATGGCCCTGGGACGCCAGGCCGACGTGGCGCTGCGCCACTACCTGACCGAGGTGCACCTGCTGGGCAGTGAGCTCTCCGTCTCCGACCTGCTGGTCGGCTGCAGCCCTGAAATGCGCCAGTTGGCCGACAGCTCGCCCGACACCAGCGAGCACCGCAAGGACGAGCCCTACCGCCGAGCGCTGATCGGCGTCTACGCGCGGCTGGCCGCCACCCTGCACGAACTCACCGGGGGCGAGGCTGCGCGCCACGCCGTGGCCCCCCAGAACCCCTATGCCAGCGCGGCCGATTTCCTGGCCGACCTGCAGACCATCGACGCCTCGCTCAACACGCGCCACGGCGCTGCGCTGACGCAGCAGCGCCTGCGCCCGCTGATCCGCGCCGTCGAAGTCTTCGGCTTCCACCTGGCCACGCTGGACCTGCGCCAGAGCTCGGACAAGCATGAGGAAGTCATCGCCGAACTGCTGGCCACGGCGCGCATCGAGTCGCAGTACTCGAAGCTGGACGAAATGGCCAAGCGTGCCCTGCTGCTGCGCCTGCTGGGTGACGCCCGGCCGCTGCGCGTGGTGGGCGTGGACTACAGCGCGCACACGCAGAGTGAACTGGCCGTGTTCGAGACCGCGCAGCAGATGCGTAAACGTTACGGCGTCGAGGCCATCCGCCACTACATCATCAGCCACACCGAGACGGTCAGCGACCTGCTGGAAGTACTGCTGCTGCAGAAGGAAGTGGGCCTGATGCGTGGCACGCTGGACGATCCGAACTGCATGAACGACCTGATCGTCGTGCCCCTGTTCGAGACCATCGAAGACCTGCGCCAGGCCGCACCCATCATGCGCGACTACTACGCCCTGCCCGGCATCGCCGCGCTGATCCGGCGCAGCGGGGGCGAGCAGGACATCATGCTGGGTTACTCTGACAGCAACAAGGACGGCGGCATCTTCACCAGCAACTGGGAGCTCTACCGCGCCGAGATCGCGCTGGTGGAGCTGTTCGACCAGCTGGCCCCGGTGCAGCTGCGCCTCTTCCACGGCCGCGGCGGCACCGTGGGCCGCGGCGGTGGCCCGAGCTACCAGGCCATCCTGGCCCAGCCCCCGGGCACGGTGCGCGGCCAGATCCGCCTCACCGAACAAGGCGAGGTGATCGCCTCCAAGTACTCCAACCCCGAGATCGGCCGGCGCAACCTGGAAACCCTGGTGGCCGCCACGCTGGAAGCCACGCTGCTGCAACCCACCAAGCCGGCCGCCCCCGCCTATCTGAAGGCCGCCGAAGCCCTGTCGCAGGGCAGCATGGCCACCTACCGCGCCCTGGTCTACGACACCCCGGGTTTTGCCGAATACTTCTTCGGCTCCACCCCCATCCGCGAGATCGCCGAGCTCAACATCGGCTCGCGCCCGGCCTCGCGCAAGGCCACGCAGAAGATCGAAGACCTGCGCGCCATCCCCTGGGGCTTCAGTTGGGGCCAATGCCGCGTCACCCTGCCCGGCTGGTACGGTTTCGGCACCGCGGTGGAGAATTTCCTGAACGCCGAAGGCCCCAAGGCCGCCAAGGAGCGCCTGGCCCTGCTGCAGAAAATGGCCCGGCAGTGGCCCTTCTTCAAGGCCCTGCTCTCCAACATGGACATGGTGCTGGCCAAGAGCGACCTGGCCCTGGGCTCGCGCTACGCCGAACTGGTCGGTGACGGCAAGCTGCGCAAAAAAGTCTTCGCGCAGATCGAGGCCGAATGGCAGCGCACCGTGCATGCCCTCACCCTGCTCACCGGCGAGAAACAGCGCCTGGCCGGCAACGCCGCCCTGCAACGCTCCATCCGCCACCGTTTCCCCTACATCGACCCCCTGCACCACCTGCAGGTGGAGCTGATGCGGCGTTACCGTGCGGGCCAGGCCGATGAGCGCGTGCGCCGCGGTATCCACATTTCGATCAACGGGATTGCGGCGGGTTTGCGCAACACGGGCTAGGCTGGATCAGCCGGGGTCCACCGGCCCGTCGCCGGGCACACACGGGCCCGTGCGCCGTTCAGCCAGACCTGCTCATCCTCGAGGCGCAAGGCCGTTGTAGGGTCGATATCGAAGGCGATACGCAGCGCGTGCGCCACATGGACATCCTCGATGGGTAGCTCCCAGCTCAGGAATACCTGATCGCGCTCCCGCTCGGGCGGGAAATCGCCCACATCAAAGCTGCCGCTGTTGCGATCAATGACGGCGTGCGGCTGGCCCGTATCGAAGATCACGACCGCCCCCCGGGCCAGGGGAATGCGCAGGCCGGTCGCCGGGAAATGCAGGTCCAGCCCCCGGTCCTCACTCAGGAAGAAATTGCAGAAGGCCGCTCCGCCATAACGTTCGCCATCATGGTGGTACCTTGCGCCGCGGCAGGCCATCAGGGCGACTTCACTGGAGGCCAGCACCTCCTGCAGGCCGAGCGTACGCGTCCACTCGGCCACCGCCTGCACACAGAGTCGATACTCCGGCCAGCGCATACGCGCCCGCGCCAAAGGCAGGGGCTCGACGTCGCCGGGCTCCAGGCGCAGACGCAGCGAGATCTCCCGGTTCCAGTCGGCCACCAGCCTGGCAGGGGGCGCCGGCACTTCGAGCGTTCCTGTCGGGACGACATCACTCACGTTACGGCTGCGGAGGCTTTCACCACGCCAGTAATAGGAGGTGGGGACAGGTCGCATGGGATGTACTTGAAGAATGAAAGGAGCGGCGCCCCGATGTGCCGCCCTGCCTGGCCTCAATCAGGCCGGTAGACGCACTTGTCACCAATGGCATGCCGCTCCACCGTCACTGCCGACAGGCCCGGCACCTTGGGCTGCAGTTCCTTCCAGATGAAGGCGCAGAGGTTTTCCAGCGTGGGGATGCCCAGGCCCGGCACCTCGTCGAGGAAATGGTGGTCCAGCTTCTCGCGCAGCACCTCCACCTCGCGCCGGACATAACCCAGGTCCAGCACCATGCCGGACGTGCCCTTGGGCTCGCCGCGCACGAAGACCTCGGCGTAATAGGTATGGCCATGCACGCGCTTGCTGCCCTCGGCCTCGATCTCGCGGCGCAGGGTGTGGGCGGCGTCAAAGAAAAAACGCTGGCTGATTTCAAACATCAACGAATTCCGATCATCTTGTGCGACTGGATGCCCAGTCGCCATTGCGGGTGTTGCTGGCAGTAGGCAATGGCACGCTCTGTGTTGGCCGCGCGGTCCGGCCCGTCCATGGGCTGCAGGAAGAAATGTTCAAAGGCCAAACCGGCAAAACGCGCCGGGGCCGCCTCCACCTGCGGGTAGACCAGCTTGAGTTCGTTGCCCTGCTTCAAGACCACCTCAGCCTGAGCCTTGGGACTCACACAGATCCAGTCCAGCCCCGGAGGCGCGGGCAAGGTGCCATTGGTCTCCACGGCAATCGTGAAGCTGCGCGCGTGCAGGGCCGCGGTCAGCGCCTCGTCCACCTGCAGCAGCGGCTCGCCGCCGGTCAGCACCACGTAACGACCGGCACGCCCCTGGGGCTCCCAGGTCTTTTCAATGGCATCAGCCAAGGCATCGGCCGTGACGAACTTGCCGCCGCCCGTGCCATCCGTACCCACGAAGTCCGTATCGCAGAACTTGCAGACAGCGCCCGAGCGGTCTTCCTCGCGCCCGCTCCAGAGGTTACAGCCCGCAAAGCGGCAGAACACTGCCGCCCGCCCGGATTGCGCGCCCTCGCCCTGCAGGGTGTAGAAGATTTCTTTGACAGCGTAGGTCATGGGGGTATTTTCGCAGTTTGCGGGTCTGCCAGCCGCCACCCGCCATCCTCTTGTGCATGCTTGACGTTATTAACGCATCTCGTTAATATGTACCGCCGTGACCATCAAAAGCTTCAAGTGCAAGGACACGCAGGCCCTGTTTCTCGGTCAACGGGTCCGCCGCTGGATCAACATCGAGCGCCCGGCCCTGCGCAAGCTGGAGCAGCTGGACTGGTCGGCCATCCTGGAAGACCTGCGTGTTCCCCCGGGCAATCAGCTGGAGGCCTTGAAGGGCACCCGCAAGGGACAGCACAGCATACGCATCAACGAACAGTGGCGTGTGTGTTTTGTCTGGACACCCGAAGGTGGGATGGCTGTGGAGATCGTGGACTACCACTGAAGGAGGTTGAAGATGCGTCGTGTTGTTGCCCCCGTGACTCCCGGTGAAATGCTGGACGAAGAGTTCCTCAAACCCCTGGGCCTGACCAAATACCGTCTGGCCAAGGACATCGGCGTCCCGCCCCAGCGCATCGGCGACATCGTCGCCGGCAAGCGCGCCATCACCGCCGACACCGACCTGCGCCTGTGCCGCTACTTCGGCCTCAGCGATGGCTGGTGGCTGCGCGGCCAGGCCAATTACGACATGGCCATCGCTCGCGAGGCCATGGGCGAGACGCTGGCGCGCATCGAGCGATGCCAGCTGCTGCCGGCCTGATTCCCTCTTGCGTAAACGGGGAATCGCGTGTCTTGACCTCCTGCATCTTGGCGATCGCTGCAAGCCGGGTCTCGCCCCGGCGGGCGAGTCACCTTTCTTTGCTTCGCCAAAGCAAGGTAACCGAAAGAAAGGCGAGCCGGATTCGTCGGCCCTACGCTGCGCTACGGGCACGCTGCGTTGCTCGGGAGCGGCGGGAAGCGCAGAAACTCGCTGCGCTCAGACATCTGCGCTTCTTTTTCCGCCGCTCCCTGCGCTACTCGCCTCCTCTTGACGGCGGGGGGGCCGAAGATCAAAGACCACAAGGACGCGCCATGGCGCGTCCTTGTTTCCTGTCAGTTGCACTGGGATTGCCCCGGACAGCCAACCGAGCTACCATGCTCTGCCAGATTGGCGGGGAAGGCCCAGGCAACGGGAGAAATCAAATGAGAATGCTGATTGCCACGTTTTGTGGCCTGCTACTACTTATGGGCTGCGCCACGCCTCTCGGGAAGAACCAGACCCGATTAACGCTCCAAACTGACCCCCCTGGCGCAACAATTCAAGCCCGAGCGGAAACAGAGGCATAGCCCCGTATACGCTTCTCTTCACCATCGCCAATGATCAGAGCGTTGGCATCACTGAGCCGATCACTGCCACATGGGTTTCAGGCGCCAAGACGACGATGAGGATACGCTTGATAGGCGGACAAGCAGGGTTCTACACATTCCAACGTCCTCAAGGGGCGCCAGGCCTCGAATCGGATATCCAATGGGCAATACACGTGCAACAACAAGAGGAGCGCCGCAAAGCGGCAAATGACGCCGCGATGGCAAATGCTATCAATTCGTTGTCCAACGGCCTAAGCTATCCAAACTCATCGCCGAATTTCAACTCGGAACTGTGGAAGCCGATTTCGCCGCCTTCTCCATCTCCCGCGTCGACGATGCCGTCGTACACGCCAAAGCCAACCTACAACTGCTATTCAACACAGAGTCCGGCAGGTGGCATCACAACAAATTGCTACTAAGCACAGGCAAAGACGAATTGGTGAAAAAACAACCCTACGACGATAGGAGAGGATATGGAGCCAATCCAAGATTGCGGGTGACGCCAGCGCACGGGAACATACTTTTAAACCGTTTGGGGAGCCATCAATGGACATCTATTTCAAGAATGCTCACAACTTCACTGTTGGCGATTTCCATGTACGCTTTGTGCTGCGCCCGCTTGGCACAAGCAGCGCAGTAAATTGGCGCGCCGACTTCCGCACGCGAGACGCGAACGGCAGTCTTTCGACTCAGCTTGGCAACATAAACTTCGACGCCAACGCGGATTCTCCAGACGAAGCATTTGATATCTTCACTACGCATGCAGCGAAGCAAGGCATATCTATCCCCGAGGCGGAGCGGTCTGCATGTCTAGCTGCAAAGGGCAAACCATTCGGCCGCTAGATTTCTAGGTTCGTGCGATTCCGCCAAGCACTCTGCTGGCAGTCTGGTTTACCTCGTCTCCGTTAGCCCCAATAGTGTCAACCGCACGAGGACGCGCCATAGCGCGTCCTCGTGGTTTTCGGTATTCGATTCCTCCCGCCGTTATGAGGAGGCGAGTAGCACAGGACCGGGCGGGAACAGGGGCGCGCATGTTTGAGCGCAGCGAGTTTGCGCGCACCCCGCCCGGGCCGAGCAACGCAGCGTGCCCGCAGCGCAGCGGAGGGACGACGAATCCGGCTCGCCTTCTTTTGCTTCCTTTTCTTGGCGAGACAAGAAAAGGGAGTCGCCCGCCGGGGCGAGACCCGGCAAAGCCACGCGTGGCAGGATGCCACGACAACGCCAACCCATAGAATCCCCGCCATGCCCCCCAGCTCCACCCCGCACCAGCCCCTGGCCGAACGCCTGCGCCCCAAAACCCTGGGCGAAGTCATCGGCCAACAGCAGTTGCTGGGGGAAGGCATGCCGCTGCGCATCGCCTTCGAGTCGGGCCAGCCCCACAGCTGCATCCTCTGGGGCCCGCCGGGCACGGGCAAGACCACGATAGCGCGGCTCATGGCCGATGCCTTTGGCGCGCAGTTCATCAGCATCAGCGCCGTGCTGGGCGGCGTGAAGGACATCCGCGAGGCGGTGGAACTGGCGCAGGTGGCGCTGGGCCAGGGCAAGCGCACCATCGTCTTTGTCGACGAGGTGCACCGTTTCAACAAGAGCCAGCAGGACGCCTTCCTGCCGCATGTAGAGAGTGGGCTCTTCACCTTCATCGGTGCCACCACCGAAAACCCGTCCTTCGAGGTCAACTCCGCCCTGCTGTCACGCGCGGCGGTCTACGTGCTGCAGTCGCTGAGCGAAGAGGACCTGAAGCAGATCGTGCAGCGCGCGCTGGACATCGAGGCTGTGCCAGCCATGGACGATGCGGCGCGCGACCGGCTCATTGCCTATGCCGACGGCGATGCGCGCCGCCTGCTCAACACCCTCGAAACTCTGGCCGTGGCGGCCACGCAGCAGAAGCAGGAACGCATCAGCGACGAGTGGCTGCTCAAGGTGCTGGGCGAGCGCATGCGGCGTTACGACAAGGGCGGCGAGCAGTTCTACGACACCATCAGCGCACTGCACAAGTCGGTGCGTGGCTCAGACCCCGACGCCTCGCTCTACTGGTTCATGCGCATGCTCGACGGCGGGGCTGACCCGCGCTACATGGCGCGCCGCCTGGTGCGCATGGCCAGCGAAGACATCGGCCTGGCCGATCCGCGCGCCTTGCGCCTGGCGCTGGACGCGGCCGAAGTCTACGAACGGCTGGGCTCACCCGAGGGTGAGCTGGCCCTGGCCGAGTGCGTGGTCTATCTGGCGATCGCGCCCAAGAGCAATGCCGTCTACAAGGCCTACAACGAGGCCAAGGCCTTCATCAAGAAGGACGGCACCCGCCCGGTGCCCATGCACCTGCGCAATGCACCGACCAAGCTCATGAAGGAATTGGACTACGGCAAGGGCTACCGCTACGCGCATGACGAGGCCGGCGGTTTTGCGGCCGGTGAGAGTTATCTGCCCGAGGGCATGGCCGAGCCGGGTTTCTACCGACCCGTGGAGCGCGGCCTGGAGATCAAAATCGCCGAGAAGATGCGTGCGCTGCGCGCGCTGAACGAAAAGAGTCGGAACCAGCCATAAAAACACGGGACCGGATGCAAGTGGCATGAAGCTTGCTGATGGGAATCTATGGATATCTTCCTGCAGCAAATCATCAACGGGCTGGTACTGGGCAGCATGTACGCGCTGGTGGCGCTGGGCTACACCATGGTGTACGGCATCATCGGCCTGATCAACTTCGCCCATGGCGAGGTGCTCATGGTCGGCGCGCTGGTGAGCTGGAGCGTGATCGGCCTGCTGCAGCCCCTGCTGCCGCCCTGGCTGGTGTTGATCATCGCCCTCATCGTGGCCTGTGTGCTGGCCGCCGCGCTGAACTACAGCATCGAGAAGGTGGCCTACCGGCCGCTGCGCAACAGCCCGCGCCTGGCGCCGCTGATCACCGCCATCGGGATGTCCATCCTGCTGCAGACCATGGCCATGATCATCTGGAAGCCCAACTTCAAGTCCTACCCCACGCTGCTGCCCAGCACCCCCATCCAGCTCGGCGGCGCCAGCATCACGCCCACCCAGATCATGATCCTGGTGGTCACGGCGCTGACGCTGGCCGCACTGATGTGGCTGGTGCACGCCACCAAACTCGGCCGCGCCATGCGCGCCACGGCCGAGAACCCGCGTGTGGCTGCGCTCATGGGTGTGCAACCCGACCGCGTGATCTCGGCCACCTTCATCATCGGCGCCGTGCTGGCCGCCATCGCCGGCGTGATGTGGGCCAGCAACTACGGCACGGTGCAGCACACCATGGGTTTCCTGCCCGGGCTCAAGGCTTTCACGGCCGCGGTCTTTGGCGGCATCGGCAACCTGGCCGGGGCCGTGGTGGGCGGTGTGCTGCTGGGCCTGATCGAATCCATCGGTGCGGGTTACATCGGCGACCTGACCGGTGGCGTGCTGGGCAGCCACTACGCCGACATCTTTGCCTTCATCGTGCTCATCGTGGTGCTCACGCTGCGCCCCTCTGGCCTCTTGGGTGAACGAGTCGCTGATCGAGCCTGACCATGCAGATGAATTCCCGCCACCGCATCTTCGCCATCCTGCTGGCCGCCATCGGCCTGCTGGTGCTGCCGTTGATCCTGCAGGGCTACGGCAATGCCTGGGTGCGCATCCTGGACATGGCCCTGCTCTTCGTCTTGCTGGCCCTGGGCCTGAACATCGTGGTGGGCTACGCCGGCCTGCTGGACCTGGGTTTCGTGGCCTTCTTCGCCATCGGCGCCTATATGTTCGGCCTGCTGGCCTCGCCGCACCTGAGCGACCACTTCCCCGCCTTCGCCGCCATGTTCCCCCATGGCCTGCACACGCCGCTGTGGCTGGTGATCCCGCTCGGCGCGTTGCTGGCCGGCGCTTTTGGCGTGCTGCTGGGGGCACCCACCTTACGGCTGCGCGGCGACTACCTGGCCATCGTGACCCTGGGCTTCGGCGAGATCATCCGCGTCTTCCTGAACAACCTGGACCACCCGGTCAACATCACCAACGGACCCAAGGGCATAGGCCAGATCGACTCGATCAAGTTCTTCGGCTTCGACCTGGGCAAGAAGCTCAACGTCTTCGGTTTCGACGTGGCGCCGGTCACGATGTATTACTACCTTTTCCTCGCCTTGGTGGTGGTGAGCGTGGTGATCTGCCACCGCATCGAGTTCTCGCGCATCGGCCGCGCCTGGATGGCCATCCGCGAGGACGAGATCGCCGCCAAGGCCATGGGCATCAACACGCGCAATATGAAGCTGCTGGCTTTCGGCATGGGCGCCACCTTCGGCGGTGTCTCGGGCGCCATGTTTGCGGCCTTCCAGGGTTTCATCTCGCCCGAGTCCTTTAGCCTCATGGAGTCCGTGATGATCGTGGCCATGGTGGTGCTGGGCGGCATCGGCCATCTGCCCGGCGTGATCCTGGGCGCGGTGCTGCTGGCCTCCCTGCCCGAGGTGCTGCGTTACGTGGCCGGCCCGCTGCAGTCCATGACGGACGGACGGCTCGACGCCTCCATCCTGCGCCAGCTGCTGATCGCCCTGGCCATGATCGTCGTCATGCTGCTGCGCCCGCGTGGCCTCTGGCCCTCGCCGGAACACGGCAAAGTGCGGCGTACCAAGGGAGGGCCGGCATGAGTGAAACGAGCGGCGCCGGGCCGTCTCAAGGCGCGAGGGCCCCCTCGGGGGGCAGCGAAGTACACGAAGTGACGAGCGTGGGGGCAACTGTTCTCCTGCACGTGAGCGGCGTCTCCAAACGCTTCGGCGGCCTGCAAGCGCTCAGCGACGTGCACCTGCGCATCCAGCGCGGCCAGGTCTATGGCCTGATCGGCCCCAATGGCGCTGGCAAGACCACCTTCTTCAACGTCATCACCGGCCTGTATACGCCCGACAGCGGCAGCTTCGAGCTGGCCGGCCTGGCCTACCGGCCCACGGCCGTGCACGAGGTGGCGCGCGCCGGCATCGCGCGCACCTTCCAGAACATCCGCCTCTTTGCCGACATGACGGCGCTGGAAAACGTGATGGTGGGGCGGCACACCCGTTCGCAGTCCGGCCTGCTGGGCGCCATCTTCCGCACCGGCGGCTTCGAACGCGAAGAGGCCGCCATCACCCGGCGCGCCAACGAGCTGCTGGACTACGTGGGCATCGGCCACCTGGGTGACTACAAGGCCCGCACCCTGAGCTACGGCGACCAGCGCCGCCTGGAAATCGCACGCGCCCTGGCCACCGAGCCGCAGCTGCTGGCCCTGGACGAACCGGCCGCCGGCATGAACGCCACCGAGAAGGTGGAACTGCGCGCGCTGATCGAGCGCATCCGCCAGGACGGTGTCAGCGTGCTGCTGATCGAACACGACGTGAAACTGGTCATGGGCCTGTGCGACCGCGTCACCGTACTGGACTACGGCCGCCAGATCGCCGAAGGCACGCCAGCCGAGGTGCAGAAGAACGAGAAGGTGATCGAAGCCTACCTGGGCCACGCTGGCGCCAAGGCCGCCGCGGAGGCCACGGCATCATGAGCGAAGACAAAGAAGTGCTGCTGCAGGTCCACGGGCTGAAGGTGGCTTACGGCGGCATCCAGGCCGTCAAGGGCGTGGACTTCGAGGTGTGTCGGGGGGAACTGGTCTGCCTGATCGGCTCCAACGGCGCGGGCAAGACCAGCACCATGAAGGCCGTGACCGGCACCCTGCCCTGCCTGGGCCAGTTGCATTACCTGGGCAAGCCCCTGCGTGGTCAGGGCCCCTGGGACCTGGTGCGCCAGGGC
The DNA here is from genome assembly GCF_058807395.1 of Hylemonella sp. GW821-FHT12C09. Taxonomy (NCBI): domain Bacteria; kingdom Pseudomonadati; phylum Pseudomonadota; class Betaproteobacteria; order Burkholderiales; family Comamonadaceae; genus Hylemonella; species Hylemonella sp. GW821-FHT12C09. Next base: position 17,237 of record NZ_JBXAQQ010000014.1, read on the forward strand.
CTGGCCATGGTGCCCGAGGGGCGCGGCGTGTTCACACGCATGAGCATTGCCGAGAACCTGCTCATGGGCGCCTACACCCGCGACGACAGCGACGGCATCGCCACCGATCTGGAGCGCATGTACACCCTGTTCCCGCGCCTCAAGGAACGCCACACGCAACTGGCCGGGACGCTCTCCGGCGGTGAGCAGCAGATGCTGGCCATGGGTCGTGCGCTGATGAGCCGCCCCCAGCTGCTGCTGCTGGACGAGCCCTCCATGGGCCTGAGCCCCATCATGGTGGACAAGATCTTCGAGGTGGTGCGCGAGGTCTCCAGCCAGGGCATGACGGTGCTGCTCGTGGAGCAGAACGCCAGCCGTGCGCTGGCCCTGGCCGACCGGGGCTACGTCATGGAGTCCGGCCTCATCACCCTGGCCGGCCCGGCGCAGGACTTGCTGCACGACCCGGCCGTGCGCGCCGCCTACCTGGGCGAATAAGGCGCGCCAGCGCGTAACAAGCCGTACAGGCCCGCGGGCCGCCTGCCCCGGCCCCTACAATCCACAGAGTTCACCCTGTGGGCGCGCACGCCGCTGCCCCGCCCCTCACGGACCTCCCCATGCATAGGCTGTCACCGTTCCTCCATCGTCTGCGTGCCTTGCCCCGCCTGCCCTGGAAAAAACCGGGGCTGGCCTTGCGGCTCATCGCCTGGTTGCTGCTGCTGGTCCTGGCGGGTTTTACCCTGTACCTGGACATCACCATCCGCGAGGCCTTCGAGGGCCGCAAGTTCGCCCTGCCGGCACGCGTCTATGGGCGCGCGCTGGAGGTGTACCCCGGCCTCAAGCTCACACCCGCGCGACTGGTGGAAGAGCTGCGCGCCCTGGGCTACCGCGAGAACCCCGAGCCGCGGGAGGCGGCCACCTACCGCAATGTCCAGGACGGCGTGGAGTTCACGACCCGCGACTTCGTGTTCTGGGACGGGCCGCAGCCCAGCCAGCGCCTGCGCGCGGTGTTTGCCGAGGGCAAGCTGACCCAGCTGCAGGAGCGCGGCACCGAGGACAAGGAGATGCCGCTGCTGCGCATCGAGCCGCCCCTGATCGGCGGCATCTACCCCGGGCACAACGAAGACCGCGCGCTGCTGCGGCTGGACCAGGTACCGCGTGTGCTGATCGACACGCTGATGGCCGTGGAGGACCGCAAGTTCCCCACGCACTGGGGCATCGATCCGCGCGGCATTGCGCGCGCGCTGTACCGCACGCTCAGCGGTCAGCGGGTGGAAGGCGGCAGCACACTGACCCAGCAGCTCGTCAAGAATTTCTTCCTCAGCTCGGAACGCACGCTCACGCGCAAGGGCACGGAGGTGCTCATGTCCCTGCTGCTGGAAATGCACTACAGCAAGGACGAGATCCTCGAGACCTACCTGAACGAGGTGTACCTCGGCCAGGACGCCAGCCGCGCGATCCACGGCGTGGGGCTGGCCAGCCATTTCTATTTCGACCGCCCGCTGGAGCGGCTGGAGCTGCAGGAGATCGCCCTGCTGGTCGGCATGATCAAGGGGCCGGGCGTCTACGATCCGCGCAACAAGCCCGAGCAGGCGCTGCAGCGGCGCAACGTGGTGCTGCAGGAGATGGTGAAACTCGGCGTCATCACGCAGGCCCAGTTCGTGACGGCGCGCGACAGGCCCCTGGGCGTGATCCGCCGCGCGCCCACGGGCACCTCACCCTACCCGGCCTTCCTGCAGTACGTGCAGCGGCAACTGCAGCGCGACTACCGCGAGGAAGACCTGCGCAGCGAAGGCCTGCGCATCTTCACCACGCTGGACCCGCGCGTGCAGCGCGAGGCCGAACAGGCCCTGGCGCAGCGCCTGACCCAGCTCGAGATCTCACGCAAGATCCCGGTCAATTCCCTGGAAGGCTCGGTGGTCGTCAGCAGCACGCAGCAAGGCGAGGTGCTGGCGCTGGTGGGCGGGCGCCAGGCGCGCTACGCGGGCTACAACCGGGCCATCGACGCCAAGCGGCAGGTCGGCTCCCTGGCCAAGCCCCTCGTGTTCCTGACGGCACTGGAACAACCCTCCAAATACACGCTGCTCACGCCGCTGGACGACTCGCCGCTCGTCTGGCGCCAGCGCGGCGCGCCGGACTGGAAACCGATGAACTACGACCGCAAGTTCAACGGCCAGGTCCCGCTAGGCACGGCACTCGCACGCTCGCTGAACGTGTCCACGGCGCGCCTGGGCATCGAGCTGGGTGTGGACCGCATCCTGGACAAGCTGCCGCGCTTTGGCGTTGGGCGGCCGTCACCCTATCCGTCCAGCCTGCTGGGTGCGTTCGAGCTCTCGCCCATCGAAGTGGCACAGGTCTACCAGACCCTGGCCGACGGCGGCTTTCGCACGCCCCTGCGCGCCATCCGCGAGATCGTCACGGCCGACGGCAGGCCGTTGCAGCGCTACCCGCTGAGCGTCGAAGCTGTGGCCAGCCCGGCCCCGGTCTATCTGCTGACCACAGCCCTGCAGGGCGTGGTGCGCGATGGCACGGCCCAGGGCCTGAGCAACTGGGTCGCGCCCGACGTCCGCGTGGCCGGCAAGACCGGCACCACGGATGACCTGCGCGACAACTGGTTCGCCGGCTACACGGGCGATATGGTGGCGGTGGTCTGGGTCGGCCGCGACGACGCCAAGTCCACCGGCCTCACAGGTGCCACGGGCGCCATGACCATCTGGGGCGAGATGATGAAGAACCTCCAGCCCGAGCCCTTGTTGCCCGAAGTGCCGGAAGACATCGAATTCGCCTTCATCGACCCGGTCAGCGGCCAGCGTTACCCGGAAGAATGCAAGGGCGCCGTGTCCGTGCCCTTCATCAAAAGCTCGCTGCCGCCCGAGACCGCCTGCCTGAGCGCCCCCCTGCCCAACAGCCCCTAGCGTCCGGCGCCTGCACGCGCCAGAGCACGACCCGGATCACACCATGCTTCACCTCAGCTTCCTGCCTCTTCTGCGTCTGGCCCTGGTCGCGTCCATCGTCGCCTGGCTGACCGGCTGTGCCAGCGTGTCGCCGCCAGGTACCCAGACCTCGCAGCCGGCAGGGCCGGGCGGGCCGCAGGAACAGGCGACCACGGGCCATGTTCCGCCGCCCGCCGTCCCGTCTGCGGTAGCCCAGCCGACCGACACCGCCACACCCCTGCCGGCCGCACCGGCCGACGCCGGCAGCGGGACGGTGGCGCCGCTGCCCCCGGTATCCGGCAATCGCGCCGTGGTCGCCCTGCTGGAACGCGCACGCCAGGAAGCCGGCAGTGGGCGTCGTGAGTCTGCCGGCGCTTCGCTGGAGCGCGCCCTGCGCATCGAACCACGCAACGCCTGGCTGTGGCATGAACTGGCACGGCTGCGCCTGACCCAGGGCCAGTATGCGCAGGCCGTCTCCTTGTCCCAGAAGTCGAACAGCCTGGCAGTCCGGGAACGCACCCTGCAAGCCCTGAACTGGCACCTCATTGCCGATGCGCGCATCGCCCAGGGCGACCCGGCCGGTGCAGCCCAGGCACGCAAGCTCGCCGAGGATCTGCAGCGGCCCTGAAGCCTGGGCTCCGGCGAGCTCCAGTGCGTGCGCCGCTGGACCGGCTGCCGCTGTCAGGCTACGATGGCAGCCACTGTGTCTGATCTGAAGGACTCCATCATGAAACTCAGGTTCCTCTCTCTGCTGGCCTTGCTGCTCGCGGGCCACGCCACGGCCCAGGAAGCCGTGTTCCAGACCAAATCACTGACGCCCGAGGCTGCGCTGACGGCAGCGCGCGCCGCGCTGGAGTCCTGCCGCAAGCAGGGCTACCAGACTGCTGTCGCCATCGTCGACCGCAGCGGCGTGTTGCAGGTGCTGCTGCGCGACCGTTATGCCGGCGCCCACACGCCCGGCGTTGCCACCGACAAGGCCTGGACGGCGGCCAGCTTCAAGAACTCGACGCTGGAGTTCGGCAAGGACACCCAGCCCGGCAAGCCCATGAGCGGCATCCGCCAGGTGCCCCGCGTCATCGCGGCCGGCGGCGGCCTGCCGATCGAAGGCGGGGGCAACCTGCTGGGCGCCATCGGCGTCTCGGGCGCCCCGGGTGGCGATGCCGACGAAGCCTGCGCCAAGGCCGGCATCAAGGCGATTGCCGACAGCCTGGAGTTTTGAAACGCATGCAGATTGACAGCCTCGACCACCTGGTGCTGACGGTGGCCGACGTGGAGGCCACCTGCGCCTTCTACCAGCGTGTGCTGGGCATGCAGGTGGTGACCTTCGGTGCCGGCCGCAAGGCCCTGGCCTTCGGCGCGCAGAAGATCAATCTGCACCAGGCCGGCCGCGAGTTCGAGCCCAAGGCGCAGCGGCCGACGCCGGGCTCGGCGGATCTCTGTTTCCTCACCTCGGTCCCGCTGGCCCAGGTGCAGGCGCACCTGGCGGCCTGCGGCGTGACGGTAAGTGAAGGCCCGGTGCAGCGCACCGGTGCCCAGGGTCCCATCCTCTCGGTCTATTTCCGCGACCCGGATCAGAACCTGATCGAGGTCTCGAACCGGCTCTGAGCCGACTCAGAGGCGTCAATCTACCTTTGCGCCGGAGGCCTTGACGACCTTCTCGTACTTGGCCAGTTCGGCCTTCATGAAGACGCCGAATTCCTCGGGCGTGGTCGGCACAGCTTCGGCCATGAGCGCGGCAAAGCGGGCGTGCGTCTGCGGTGCCTGGAGCGCAGCCACGAAGGCCTGGTTCAGGCGGGCCAGCACGTCCCTGGGGGTGGTGGCCGGGGCCACCACCCCCCACCAGGTATCCACCGCAAAGCCCGGCAGCGTCTCGGCCACCGCCGGGACTTGCGGCAGGGCGGACGAACGTTTCAGCGTGGTCACGGCCAGGGCCTTGAGCTTGCCGGCACGGATGTTGGCCGAAGCCGTCGCCAGGTTGTCGAAGTTGAAATCCACCTGCCCGCTGAGCAAGGCCAGCTGCGCCGGGCTGCCGCCGTTGTAGGGGATGTGCACGGCAAAGATGCCCGCCTGCGACTTGAACAGCTCGCCCGCCAGGTGACCGGCACTGCCATTGCCGCCGCTGCCGTAGTTGAGCCTGCCAGGGTTGGCCCGGGCGTAGGCGATCAGGTCCTGCAGGGTGTGGATGTTCAGACGCTGCGCGGTCTCGGCGTTGATGACCAGCACATTAGGCACGCGCAGCATCTGTGTGATGGGCGCGAAGTCGGTATCGGCCCGGTAGGGCATCCTGCTGTAGAGCCAGGGGTTGACGGCGTGCGTGGCCGTGGCGGCAATGCCGATGGTCAGGCCATCCGGTGCGGCCTTGGCCACAAGGTCGGCACCGATATTGCCGCCGGCACCCGCGCGGTTCTCGATGACGACCGGGCCCAGCGTGTCCCGAACGCCTTCAGCCAGCACGCGCGCCGTGATGTCGACAGGGCCCCCTGCCGCATAGGGCACGATCAGGCGGATCGGCCGGGTCTGGGACAAGGCCGGGAGGCTGGCCAGCGCCAGCGCGGCCAGGACGAGGAATGGAAGGGCGCGTCGTTTCATGCCCGCATTGTGCAAAATCCGGCGCCCCAGTCATCCGTCACAACCCTTTACAAGACTTTGCAGAAAGAGGTCAGCCGACCGCCCGGTCGACCGCGTTGCAGGTCCATGGAAGCTTTTTCTTCCATGCTTCAACCCCCAAGGAGTTCCGCATGAAGACCAAGATGTTGCTCGGTATCCTGGCACTGGCCGCCGCCGGCGCCCACGCCCAATCCGCCAATATGGGTAGTGCACCCAACCCCACGGCCACGCCGCGTGTAGACCAGCGCGAAGCGAACCAGGAGCGCCGCATCCAGCAGGGCGTGAACTCGGGCCAGCTGACACAGCGCGAAGCCGCCCGCCTGGAAAACCAGCAAGGCCGCATCGAGCGCGCCGAAGACAAGGCCAAGGCCGACGGCAAGGTCACCGCCAGGGAACGTGCCCACCTGGGCAATATGCAGGACCGTGCCAGCCACGACATCGCCCGCGAGAAGCACGACCGCCAGCGCGACATGAACCACGACGGCCGCAAGGACCGCCCGGCCCAGCACGCCGAGCGCGGCGAACACAATCGCCGTCGCTGATCAAGCGCCCGCGAACCAGTGGCGCCAACTCAGAGGGCCGGCAGTCTGGCGACTGCCGGCCCTCTGTTTTTCATGCCTTGTCGAATCGCTGCGCAAAGTAAACCTGCGCCGCAACAGAAGTGTTGTGGTTCCGACCCGGTGCTCAAGCACCTTCACTTTGCTGCGCAAAGTGAGTCTTCACCGCAAACATGGCGCTATGCGCCATGTTTGTCCGCTTCGCTGGTGAAGGCGTCGGCGTAGAACTCTTCCTCGGGCAGCCCGGCCTGGGTTACGTAGTCGCGCCGGGCCGAGTCGACCACGATGGGCGCGCCGCAGGCGTAGACCTGGTGGCCCGACAGATCGGGGAAATCCTGCAGCACGGCCTGGTGCACGAAACCTGCGCGGCCGGCCCAGTGGTCTTCGGGCAGGGCATCGGACACGACAGGCACGTAGCTCAGGTTCGGCATGTCCTTCGTCTTCTGCAGCACCCAGTCGTGCATGTACAAGTCGGCCGGGCGGCGGCCGCCCCAGTAGAGCGTGGCCGCACGTGTGATGTGCTTGTGCTGCATCTGCTCGATCAGCGCCTTGATCGGCGCAAAGCCCGTGCCCGAAGCCAGCAGTACCAGAGGCTTGTCGCTGTCCTCGCGCAGGTAGAAGCTGCCGTAGGGGCCTTCGATGCGCAGGATCTCCTTTTCCTTCATGGCACCGAACACATAGTCGGTGAACTTGCCGCCGGGCATGTGGCGGATGTGCAGCTCCATCGTCGCGCCCACCGGCGGCGTGGCCGTGGGCTGGCCCGAGCGGCTGTGCGGCGCATTGGCCATGGAATAGCTGCGCCGCGCGCCGTCACGCAGCAGGAATTCGACGTACTGGCCGGCATGGAACTGGAAGCTGTCATTGGCCGGCAGCTGCAGCACCAGGCGCATGACATCGGGCGAGACCTTCTGCATCTCGTTCACGCGCACCGGCATCTTGCGGATCGGGAAAGCGCCGGCCTCCGTCACCTGGCGCGATTCCAGCACCACATCACTCTGCGGCAAGCCGCAGCAGGTCAGCACGTAACCGGCGGCCTCCTCGGCCTCGCTCAGGGCCTTGCTCTGGTGGGGGCCATGCACCACGGTACCGGAAATCTTCTTGCATTTGCAGGAGCCACAGGCACCGTCCTTGCAGCCATAGGGCAGGCCGACGCCGGCGCGGATGCCCGCGGCCAGCATGGCTTCACCGGGCAAGACCTGGAAACTGCGCCCGCTGGGCAAGACACTGACCTGGAAAGCAGTTTCACTGGGCGCCATCTTTTCGTTATCCTTGAATGCTTCGTCGACGGAAAAACAGGAATTTTGCCAGTGTTAACAAGCCCCCACGGCGCGCTGCCCATACGCTTCAGACGCCAGCGCGTGCTCATCGTCGGCTGCGGCGACGTAGGCCTGCGCGCTGTAGCCGCCTTGCCGACCCGCGTTCGGGTGCTGGCCCTCACCTCGACACCAGGACGACGCGCTGAACTGCGCGCACGGGGCATCACGCCGCTGTCAGGCGATCTGGATGATGCGGCCACGCTGCGCCGCCTGGCCGGCCTGGCTACGCGGGTACTGCATCTCGCGCCGCCGCCGGGTGAGGGCTTGGGCGATCCGCGCACCGACGCGCTGCTGAATGCCCTGCGACGCCGTACGCCACCGACCGCCTTTGTCTACGGCTCCACCAGCGGCGTCTACGGCGACTGCGCCGGCGACTGGGTCGCCGAAACCCGCCCCTTGCGCGCTGGCACGCCACGCGCGCAGCGGCGCGTGGCAGCCGAGAGACTGGTGCGCTTCCACGGTCGCAGTGGCCTGCGCACCAGCATCCTGCGCATCCCGGGCATCTATGCACCCGATCGCGAAGGCGGCACCCCGCGCGAACGGCTGCAACGCGGCACGCCGGTGCTGCGCGCGGAGGACGACGTCTACACCAACCACATCCACGCCAATGACCTGGCCCGCGCCTGCGTGGCCGCCCTGTGGCGCGGCGCCGCACAGCGCGTCTATCACGTGAGCGACGACACGCGGCTGAAAATGGGCGACTACGTCGACCTGGCCGCCAGGCTGTATGGCCTGCCCCAGCCACGCCGCATCTCGCGCCAGGAGGCCCAAGCGCAGCTTTCACCGATGCTGCTGAGCTTCATGAGTGAATCGCGGCGCATGGATAACACGAGGATGAAGAAGGAATTGCGCGTCAGGCTCAGGTATCCGTCGGTGGACACTGGCTTGCGTAAGCAATCCAGCCAGCCCTAGCGCAGCCGGCATCGAACCTGCGCACGAAGTGCGCTTCAACATGACCGCCCTTGGGCCTCCCGATTCGCGAACGAGGCGGCGCTGCGACTCGAGGCGATGGTGCGGGGGCCGGAATCGAACCCGCGCGCGAAGCGCGCTTCAACCATACCGCCTTGGGCGTGCCGGTTCGCGCGTGCAAACCCACTGGAACTCGAAGGAGGTGGTGCCCGGGGCCGGAATCGAACCGGCACGCCTTGCGGCGGGGGATTTTGAGTCCCCTGCGTCTACCAATTTCACCACCCGGGCATGGGATGGATTTCGAAACGCGCGCCATGCGGGTTCGAACCCCACCCCTAAGGGAGAGAAGGCCGAAATTATGGCACAGTGGCGTTCATGAAGTACCCCACCATCGAAGACGCCATCGGCAAGACACCGCTGGTCGCCCTGCAACGCATCGGCGCCACGGACAACGCCGCGCGCGGCAACGTCATCCTCGGCAAGCTCGAGGGCAACAACCCGGCCGGCTCGGTCAAGGACCGCCCAGCCCTGTCCATGATCAAACGCGCCGAGGAACGCGGCGACATCAAGCCCGGCGACACCCTGATCGAAGCCACCTCGGGCAACACGGGTATCGCCCTGGCCATGGCCGCAGCCATCAAGGGTTACCGCATGGTGCTGATCATGCCGGAGGACCTGTCCATCGAAAGGGCCCAGACCATGAAGGCCTTCGGCGCCGAGCTGATCCTGACCCCGAAGTCCGGCGGCATGGAATACGCCCGTGACCTGGCCGAGCAGATGGAAAAAGGCGGCAAGGGCCGCGTGCTGGACCAGTTCGCCAATGCCGACAACCCGCGCATCCACTACGAAACCACCGGCCCCGAGCTGTGGGAGCAGACCGATGGACGCATCACGCACTTCGTCAGCGCCATGGGCACCACGGGCACCATCACCGGCGTGTCGCGTTTCCTGAAGGAAAAGAACCCGGCGATCAAGATCATCGGCGCCCAGCCCAGCGAGGGCTCGCGCATTCCCGGCATCCGCAAATGGCCCGAGGAATACCTGCCCAAGATCTACGATCCCAAATCTGTGGATGAACTGGTCTATGTGAGCCAGAGCGACGCCGAGGAGATGTGCCGGCGCCTGGCACGCGAGGAAGGCATCTTTGCCGGTATTTCGGCCGCCGGGGCCTGCTGGGTCGCGCAGCAGATCGCCGCGCGCGAGACCAACGCCACCATCGCCTTCATCGTCTGCGACCGCGGCGATCGATATCTTTCAACGGGCGTCTTTCCGGCCTGACGCGCCCGGCCATGAGCGAGGCCTATCGCTACTGCCCGGTCTGTGCCGCACCGCTGGCACCCGTCACCCTGCTGGAAGACGGCGGGCCGAAGGAGCGCCTGCGCTGCCCGGCCTGTACCTGGACGCACTGGAACAACCCCACGCCGGTACTCGCCGCCGTGGTCGAGTACCAGGGCCAGATCCTGCTGGCACGTAACGCCGCCTGGGAAGGCAGGATGTACGCGCTGATCACCGGTTTCATGGAGGCAGGCGAATCGCCGCAGGACGGTATCGCCCGCGAGATCCTGGAGGAAACGAATCTTCAGGTCCGGGAAATCCACCTGATCGGCGTCTACGATTTCCAGCGCATGAACCAGGTGATCATTGCCTACCACGCGCGCTGCGAAGGTGAGGTGCAGCTCTCGCCCGAGCTGGTGGACTACCGGCTCTTCACCCCCGACAAGGTCAAATGCTGGCCCGCCGGCACCGGCTACGCCCTGGCCGACTGGCTGCGCTCACGCGGCCATGAGCCCCAGTTCATCGAATGGTCCCGCCCCTCGCCAGACCCCTCGGCGCCCGCCTGAATCCAGGATTGCTTAAAATCGCTGCTATTAGCCAATCTGGACTTGTGATGAACGCTGACCGAGAACTCGACACCCGCGGCCTGAACTGCCCCCTGCCCATCCTCAAGGCCAAGAAGGCCCTGTCGGAAATGACCAGCGGCCAGACACTCAAGGTCGTGGCCACCGACGCGGGTTCGGTCCGTGATTTCGTGGCTTTTGCCAAGCAGACCGGTAACGAGCTGCTGGAACAGACCACCGAGGGCAAGGATTACATCCACGTCCTCAAGCGCCGCTGAGGTGCCCCTGGCCCTGCAGCCGGCGGCCGCGCTCAGACCTTGAGCGACTTCAGATAGGCGCGAAAGCTCGCCCCCACCTCGGGATGCGCCAGGGCAAGCTCCACCGTAGCCTCCAGAAAACCTTCCTTGCTGCCGCAGTCATAACGCTTGCCCGCATAGGTGTAGGCGTGCACGGCTTCGTGCCTGAGCAAGCCGGCAATGCCGTCGGTCAGCTGGATCTCGCCCCCCGCACCGCGCGGCTGCTGGCGGATCTGGTCAAACACGGCCGGCGTGAGGATGTAACGACCGGCCACGGCCAGGCGTGACGGCGCCTGATCCGGCGCCGGCTTCTCCACCATATGGCTGATCTTGAGCAGGCGCTCGCCATCGGCCTTGCCGGCCACGATGCCGTAACGACGCACCTGTTCCTGCGGCACCTCCTGCACGGCGATCACCGAGTTGTTCAAGCGATCAAACTGTTCAGCCATCTGCGCCAGCACAGGCTGGCCACCCGGCGGACCCATCATCAGGTCGTCGGCCAGCAGCACGGCAAAGGGTGCGCCTTCGGTCAGGTGCTCGGCACACAGCACCGCATGGCCCAGGCCCAGGGCGCGCGGCTGGCGCACATAGGAGCACAGCATGTCGTCCGGCTGCACCGAACGCACCAGGTCCAGCAGGGCCTGCTTGCCGGCCTGCTCAAGTTCGTTCTCCAGCTCGTAGGCGGTATCGAAATGGTCCTCGATGGCGCGTTTGTTGCGCCCGGTCACGAAGACCATGTGGCGGATGCCGGCCGCGTAAGCCTCTTCCACCGCGTACTGGATCAGCGGCTTGTCGACGACAGGCAGCATCTCCTTGGGCGCGGCCTTGGTGGCGGGCAGGAAACGCGTGCCCAGGCCGGCGACAGGGAAAACGGCGGTTTTGATTTTTTGCGTCATGCCCCGATTCTCCCTGCGAAATATGTCAGTTCAAGCGGGCCAGCTGGTCCCGGATCTTGGCCAGCGTGGCGGCGAAGTCGGCCAGGCGCTTGTTCTCCTGCTCGATCACCGCCGGCGGCGCCTTGGCCACGAAAGCCTCGTTGGAGAGCTTGCCCCTGGCCTTGGCAATCTCGCCTTCCAGCCGCGTGGCTTCCTTGCCCAGGCGCAGCTTCTCGGCGGCCACATCCACTTCCATGTGCAGGCACAGGCGGGCTTCGCCGACCACGGCTACGGGCGCGGCCTGGGCGGCGGCGGCCCACTCGGCTTCGACCTTGAACACCTTGACTTCGCTGAGCTTGGCCAGGGCCTGCAGCACCGGCGCCCACTGCTCCAGGAAAGCCGTCTCGCTGGCGCTGCCGGCCACGGCGTACAGCGGCAGGCGCGTGGACGGCGACACATTCATCTCACCCCGCAGGTTGCGGCAGGCGTCGACGAACTGGCGCAGGCGGGCGACTTCGGCCATCGCCGCGGCGTCGATGCGCTCGGGCTGGCTCACGGGGTAGGCGGCCACACTCACCGACGCACCGGCCCGGCCGGCCACGGGCGCCACCTTCTGCCACAGCTCTTCGGTGATGAAGGGGATCAGCGGATGCGCCAGGCGCTGGATGGTCTCCAGCGTACGGATCAGGGTGCGGCGGGTGCCGCGTTTTTGCGCATCGTCGCCGGTGTTGATCTGCACCTTGGCGATTTCCAGGTACCAGTCGCAGAACTCGTTCCAGACGAAGTCGTAGATGGTGTTGGCAACATTGTCCAGCCGGTAATCGGCAAAGCCCTGGGCCACTTCGGCTTCGACCTGCTGTAGCAGCGAGACGATCCAGCGGTCGGCCGCGCTGAAGCTCAGGTAGCCGTGGAAGGGACCGCCCGGCACGCATTGTTCCTTGGTGTGCTCCTCCAGGCCGCAGTCATGGCCCTCGCAGTTCATCAGCACGAAACGTGTGGCGTTCCAGAGCTTGTTGCAGAAGTTGCGGTAGCCCTCGCAGCGCTTGCTGTCGAAGTTGATGTTGCGGCCCAACGAAGCCAGCGAGGCGAAGGTGAAGCGCAGGGCATCGGCACCGAAGGCCGGGATGCCTGCAGGAAATTCCTTCTCGGTGTTCTTGCGCACCTGGGGCGCGGTCTCGGGCTTGCGCAGGCCGACGACGCGCTTGTCCAGCAGGGGCCCAAGTGCGATGCCGTCGATCAGGTCCACCGGGTCCAGCACATTGCCTTCACTCTTGCTCATCTTCTGGCCCTGCGCATCACGCACCAGACCGTGGATGTAGACATGCTTGAAGGGCACCTTGCCCGTGAAGTGGGTCGTCATCATGATCATGCGCGCGACCCAGAAGAAGATGATGTCGTAGCCTGTGACCAGCACGCTGGAGGGCAGGTAGAGATCAAAGTCTTCTGTCTGCTCGGGCCAGCCCATGGTGCTGAAGGGCACCAGCGCGGACGAGTACCAGGTGTCGAGCACGTCTTCGTCACGCGTGAGCTTCTTGCCCGCGCCAGCCTTGGCCTGCGCTTCGGCCTCATTACGGGCCACGATGACGTTGCCAGCCTCGTCGTACCAGGCCGGGATCTGGTGGCCCCACCAGAGCTGGCGCGAGATGCACCAGTCCTGGATGTTGTTCATCCACTGGTTGTAGGTGTTGACCCAATTCTCGGGCACGAACTTGACCGCGCCGCTGTCCACCGCATCGATGGCCTTCTGCGCGATGCTCTTGCCGGTCGGGTCCTGGTCAGAGACTTTCGACATCGCCACGAACCATTGGTCGGTCAGCATGGGCTCGACGATCTGGCCGGTGCGGGTACAGATGGGCACCATGAGCTTGTGCTTCTTGGTTTCCACCAGCGCACCGATGGCTTGCAGATCCTTCACGATGGCCTTGCGCGCCACGAAACGGTCCAGGCCGCGGTATTTCTCGGGGGCGTTCTCGTTGACGGTGGCCTGCAGCGTGAGCACGCAGATCAGCGCCAGCTTGTGGCGCTGGCCCACCTGGTAGTCGTTCGGGTCGTGTGCGGGCGTGACCTTCACGACACCCGTGCCGAAGTCCTTGTCCACGTAGGCGTCGGCAATCACCGGGATCTGGCGGCCCACCAGGGGCAGGGTCACCATCTTGCCGATCAGGTGCTTGTAACGCTCGTCATCGGGATGCACCATCACCGCCACGTCACCCAGCATGGTCTCGGGGCGGGTGGTGGCCACGGTCAGGCTGCCCGAACCGTCGGCCAGCGGGTAGGCGATGTGCCAGAGCGAACCGTCCTTTTCTTCGCTCTCGACTTCCAGATCGGACACGGCCGACTGCAGCACCGGGTCCCAGTTCACGAGACGCTTGCCGCGGTAGATCAAACCCTGTTCATAGAGACGCACGAAGGTCTCGGTCACCACCTTGGACAGCTTGTCATCCATGGTGAAGTACTCGCGGCTCCAGTCCACGCTGTCGCCCATACGGCGCATCTGCGTGGTGATGGTGTTGCCGCTCTGCTCTTTCCACTCCCAGACACGCGCCACGAAGTTCTTGCGCCCCAGGTCGTGGCGGCTGACCTTCTGCTCCTGCAACTGGCGCTCCACCACGATCTGCGTGGCAATGCCCGCGTGGTCCGTGCCCGGCACCCAGACCGTGTTGGCCCCGGCCATGCGGTGGTAACGCGTGAGCGAGTCCATGATGGTCTGGTTGAAGGCGTGGCCCATGTGCAGCGTGCCCGTCACGTTGGGCGGCGGCAGCTGGATGGCAAAAGACGGTGCGCCCGCCTTCGCCTGGCCGGTGCCGCGGAAGCCGGCCTTGCCGTAGCCGCGTTTTTCCCATTCGGGGCCCCAATGCGCCTCCAGGGCGGCGGGTTCGAAGGACTTGGACAGGCTGTTGAGGCCCGGTTGCTGGACGGTGTCGGTCATGGTGCAGACAGGAAATGAAGAACGGCGCCCGCGAGGGCGCCGTTCCATGGGGTGTTTGGGAACTGCCCCGATTTTACCGGGGCAGTTCCCTGGCCGCCTGGATGCACTGGGCCAGCACATCCCTGCTGCCGATCTGGTTGGCCAGCAGCAGGATCAGCCGGGCGTTCAGCAGTTCGGACTGCTCCCGGCTCAGGCCGGTGTGGGCGTCCAGCAGCTGCTCGTAGAAGGTGTCGGCGTCCTGGAAATGGGGGGTGGTTTTCATCCATTACTCCTTGATGCCCATCGCGCGCTCGATGGCCTGGATCAGGCCGGCGTCGACGCTCTCGCCCGTGGCGGCGATGTAGGCATCGGGCCGCACCAGGGCCCAGGCGTGGCCGAAGACGTGGCAGGCGCCCTGCAGATGGCCCTGCGGATCGATCACGAACTCGCGCGCCTGGGGCCGGGTGTCTGGCCCCACCACCTGCACGCAGCGTACCGGTGCCGCGCTGCCCAGGTGCCGCAGACGCTGCGCCGCAGCCACCGAGATGTCGCCGAAGACCAGCACCAGCAATTGGCCGCCGGCCCATTCGATCAGGTCGTTGACGCAGCCAGCGCTGTGGTCGGCCCAGCGAAAACTCACGTTCTGTACCGACAGGCCGCCGCTGCGGTCGCAGATGCCGGAACGGGTGTAGCTGTTGGCCACGGCCATGCGGCCCGTGTTGATCAGCGCGCGCGCGAACGGATGCTGGCGCGCCAGGCTGATGGCCGCGCTGCGAAAGATGCGCTCCATGCCATCGGCCGGGCGCAGGAAACGCGCCGTGCGGTTGGTCACCATGACGTTCTGCGCCGCGGCCTCGTGCCGCTCGTCGTTGTAGCTGTCCAGCAAGGTGGCGGGCGCCTGGCCGCGCAGCACGGCCGCCAGCTTCCAGGCCAGGTTGTCGGCATCGGCCACGCCGGTGTTGCCGCCGCGCGCACCGAAGGGGCTGACGATCTTGGCCGTGTCGCCCATGAAAAACACGCTGCCGATGCGCAGCTTGTCCAGGCATTGGCTGCGGTAGGCGTAGGGGCCGACCCAGACGATCTCGGCCTCCACGTCCGAGCCGAACTGTTGCCGCAGCCGCTCGCGGACCACATCCTCGCGGCTCACCTGCTCCGGGTCGGCGTTGGGCTCCATCTGGTAGTCGATGCGCCAGACCTCGTCGCCCATCAGGTGCTGCCAGACGGCGCGGTTGCCGTTGAAGGGGGCCTCGATCCAGGTGTGGCGCTCCTGCGGCGGGCGGTGCTTGAAACGCACGTCGGCAATGCACCAGCGGTCATCCCCGCGGCGCGAGGTCATGGTGGCGCCGGTCCAGGCATGGAAGGGCGTGTGCGAGCCGCTGGCGTCGATCACGTGCTGCGCCTCCAGCGCATAGGATCCGGCCGGGGTGTCCACGGTCAACGTGGCGTAGCCCGCGTGCTGCTTGAAGCCGGACACGCGCGACTTCCAGCGCAGGTCCACATGGCCCAGGCCATAGATGCGCTCGACCAGGTAGCCCTCGATGTAGAACTGCTGGATGTTGATGAAGGGCGGCTGGGCCGAGAGGCTGTAGCTGCTGTTCTGCCGCAGGTCGAAGGAATAGACCTCGTCCTGGCCGGCAAAGGTGCGGCCCACGCTCCACTGGATGCCCTTGGCGGCGATGCGTTCGTACACGCCCAGGCGCTGGAAGATCTCCAGCGACTTCTGCGTGTAGCAGATGCCGCGCGAGGACGCGCCCTTGACACCCACCGTGTTGTCCTCGTCCAGCAGCACGGCCTCCACCCCCAGCTTCGCGAGGGCGCAAGCCAGCGTCAGGCCGGTGATGCCGGCGCCGATGATGACAACCTTGTGGCGTTTCGTGCCACCCTTGAGCTCCGGCGGTTCAATAAAGGGGTACTCGGGCAGTTCGTAGCCCTTGCCCTGGGTGAATTCGTAGCCGTTCGTATAGGCCACGTCGCGGTAGGCAGCGTTCATGCGCGGCCTTTCTGCGCGGCGCGCGCGGCCACTTCGGGTCGGTCGTTCTGTTGTGGCTTGAGCGGTGCGGCCACCTTGCCGGCCGCGCGCTCCTGGCGCCAGAGCTGCTTGCGTGCCGTCCACTCATTCAGGCGGTCGTGGGCGGTGGTGCTTTCCTTGAGCATCTGAAACTCGTCGGCCACCTGGGCCGAGAGCTCGAGCCGGATGCCGTTGGGGTCGAAGAAGTAGATGCTCTTGAAGATGTGGTGGTCGGTCACGCCGATCACCTCGATGCCGCTGCCCTGCAGTCGCGCCTTCATGGCCTCCAGCTGCGCGATGGAGTCGAGCCGGAAGGCGATATGGTTCACCCAGCGCGGCGTGTTCGCGCTGGGCTCGGCGGCCACGTCGTCGCCCAGGTCGAAGAAGGCGATGAAGGAGCCGTCCTGCAGGCGGAAGAAGAAGTGCGTGTAGGGGCAGTACTCGCCCGTGCTGGGCACGTGATCGCTCTGGATGATGTGGTAGAGCGGCAAGCCCAGGATGTCTTCATAGAAGTGCCGCGTCTCCTCCGCGTCGCGCGCGCGGTAGGCGTAGTGGTGCAGCTGCTGGATCGGTGGCGGTGCCGGCAGGGCCGTCGCCTCTCGGGGGCTGTTGCTCATGTGTGCTCCTCGGGCAGACAATTCACTTATACGTAATCCATTCACTTTAACGTAACTCCCCACCTCTGCCGACCGTCGTGGCGCCCGAGCCCCCGATAGTTATTGCGAATGAATATCAATAGCGATATTCAATAGGCAGGGGTAATTCGTCATATTGAAACTGCCAATTAGACGCAGGCAAGCCGCAGGACTACCCTAGGTTTCGTCTTTGACCTGTTCAAAGCGTTCCCGTGTTTTTCAACCCAACAAGGAGATAGCCATGCCCGCACTGAAAGGTTCCAAAACGGAACAGTGCCTGAAGGACGCCTTCGCCGGCGAATCGCAGGCCAACCGCCGTTACCTGTACTTCGCAAACAAGGCCGACGTGGAAGGCCAGAACGACGTGGCAGCGCTGTTCCGCTCCACCGCTGAAGGCGAAACCGGTCACGCCCACGGCCACCTGGAGTTCCTGGAGCAATCCGGCGACCCCGCCACCGGCATGCCCATCGGCTCCACCCGCGACAACCTGAAGTCCGCTGTCGCCGGCGAAACCCACGAGTACACCGACATGTACCCGGGCATGGCCAAGACCGCCCGCTCGGAAGGCTTTGACGAAGTCGCCGACTGGTTCGAGACCCTGGCCAAGGCCGAGCGCTCGCACGCCAACCGTTATCAGAAAGCCCTGAACGAACTGGTGGATTGATTGCGCCTTTCTTCCGCTACGCCGCGAGGCGTAGCGGTTGCTGAAAGAACTCTTCTTCAAGACTTCAAGAGTTCTTTTTCCAACCGACACAACAAAGAGGACACACCATGGCGCGCGAAGGCAACCTGGAAGCCCCGACCCGACACCCGCTGGACTGGAAGAACCCCGACTTCTACAACGAGGCCTCCACCTTCAAGGAACTGGAACGCATCTTCGACATCTGCCACGGCTGCCGCCGCTGTGTCAGCCTGTGCGGCTCCTTCCCCACCTTGTTCGACCTGGTCGACGAGAGTGCGACCGGCGAAGTCGACGGCGTCGCCAAGCCCGACTACTGGAAGGTGGTCGACCAGTGCTACATGTGCGACCTGTGCTACATGACCAAGTGTCCGTACACGCCGCCGCACGAATGGAATCTGGACTTCCCGCACACCATGCTGCGCGCCAAGGCCATCAAGTTCAAGAAGGGCGAGGTCAAGACCAGCGAGAAGCTGCTGGCCTCCACCGATCTGCACGGCTCCTTTGCCGGCATCCCCATCGTCGTGCAGATCGCCAACGCCGTGACCCATACCAAGGCCGCGCGCAGCGTGATGGAAAGCGTGGCCGGCGTCGACAAGGACGCCTGGCTGCCCTCGCTGGCGACGCAGAAGTTCCGCGCCGGCGCCGCCGACAGCCAGCCTTACACGGTGAAGAACGGGGACAAGACACCGGGCAAGGTTGCGATCTACTCCACCTGCTACGTCAACTACAACGAACCCGGCATCGGCCACGATCTGCTCAAGATCCTCGACCACAACGAGATCCCCTACGTACTGGTCAGCAAGGAGAAGTGCTGCGGCATGCCCAAGCTGGAGCTCGGTGACCTGGACTCCGTCAACAGCAGCAAGGAAGCCAACATCCCCGTGCTGCACCAGTACGCACAGGAAGGCTACGCCATCCTGTCGGCCGTGCCCAGCTGCACCCTGATGTTCAAGCAGGAGATTCCGCTGATGTACCCGGACGACACCGCCGTGCAGGCGGTGAAGGAGGCCATGTGGGACCCCTTTGAGTATCTGATGGCGCGCAAGCGCGACGGCCTGCTCAAGACCGATTTCCCGCAGAAGCTGGGCAATGTGAGCTACCAGATCCCCTGCCATGGCCGTGTGCAGAACATCGGCAAGAAGACCGAAGAGATGCTCAAGATGATTCCCGACACCACGATCAACACGATCGAGCGCTGCTCGGGCCACGCCGGCACCTTCGGCGTGAAGAAGGCCTACCACCAGCAGGCCATGAAGATCGGCAAGCCCGTGTTCAAGGCCATGGCCACCATGAAGGACGGCAGCAAGCCCGATTACATCAGCTCCGACTGCCCGCTGGGCGGCCACCACATCGCACAGGGCTTCGAAGTCAACGGCCTGGGCGCCCCCGAGCTGCAGCACCCGCTGAGCCTGGTGCGCATGGCGTACGGATTGAAATGAAACACCCCCAGGCTGCGCGCACTGCGTGTCGCTCCGCCACCCCCCTTGCAGGGGGCAACGCCAGTGGCCCGGCAAAGCCGGCTCCACGGCGTTCCGCGGTTAGACCCTTTCATGCGTTGCGGGCTGGTTACTAAAACGGTAACGGAAAACACTATGCAACTCACCGGCAAGATCAGCCCCGACAACCTCATGTCGCTGGAGGCCTACAGCAAGTGGCGCAAGGCGCATAAGGGCGAGGTCATCGCCCACCGCAAGCTGCGCAGCGTACTACTGGGCGAACACATCAACCTGCAGTTCGAGTCCGAGCTGACCATCCGCTACCAGATCCAGGAGATGCTGCGCATCGAGAAGATCTTCGAAGAGGAAGGCGTCCTGGACGAGATCCACGCCTATGCCCCACTGGTGCCCGACGGCACGAACTGGAAGGCGACGATGCTGATCGAATACCCCGACATCAACGAACGCAAGCGCGAGCTGGGCCGCCTGATCGGGGTGGAAGACCGCATGTTCGTCGAGGTAGAAGGCTACCCGCGCGTCTACGCCATTGCCGACGAGGACCTGGACCGCGAGAACGAGGAGAAGACCTCGGCCGTGCACTTTGTGCGCTTCGAGCTCACGCCTGCCATGTGTGCCGCCGTCAAGGCCGGCGCCAGTGTCAAGGTGGGCTGCGACCACACCAACTACCCGGCGCACGTCACGGTCAGCGCGGAGACCCTGGCCTCCCTGGCTGGCGACCTGAAGTAGGCCTCGCCGACAGGGCCCGCACATCAGCGCCAGGGCCCTGTGCCTGGGCGGGCAGCCCGTGCCTGATCGCGCCTGAGAAATGCGCCTGAACAGGCCCTAAACTATCTGCCATGCCCCCTGTCTCCGCCCGTCTGCGTGCACTGCTGCCTTTCCTGAACTGGCCACGTCCCACGGCCGAACTGCTGCGCAGCGAGGCCCTCGCCGGCCTGGCCGTCGGCCTCATGGTGATTCCCCAAGGCGTGGCCTACGCCGTGCTGGCGGGCATGCCGCCCGTCACCGGCATCTACGCCTCCATCCTGCCGGCCCTGCTGGCGGTGCTGTTCAGCGCCTCGACCCGGCTCTCGGTGGGCCCCACGGCGCTGACCTGCCTGCTGGTGACTGCCGGCCTCACGGGACTGGCCCCGCCCGGCTCGGCCGAATGGGTCCAGCTGGCGATCTGGCTGGCCCTGCTCACCGGCCTGCTGCAGCTGGTGCTGGGTTTCATGCGCTTCGGCTGGCTGCTCAACCTGGTCAATGCGCCGGTGCTCACGGCCTTCACCCAGGCGGCGGCGGTGCTCATCATCACCTCGCAGCTGCCCGACCTGATGGGCCTGCCGGGCTGGCACAGCCTGCGATCCGGCGTTCTGCCCCCCTGGCACCTGCCCTCCCTGGCCTTCGGCATCGGCACGCTGGTGCTGCTGCTTGCAGCACGTCGCTGGCGCCCGGCCTTTCCCTCGGTGCTGCTGATCGTGCTGGCCGCGGCAGGACTGTCCCGCGGGTTGGGCTTCGAGGCGGCAGGAGGCCAGGTGGTCGGGGCCCTGCCGGCGGGCCTGCCCGCGCTGAACCTGCCGGCCCTGCCCGAGTTCTCCGTGCTGGGCCAGCTGCTGCTGCCCACCCTGGTCATCACCCTCGTGAGCTTCCTGGAGACGGCCTCCAGCGCCAAGGTCGACAACGAACGCCGCGGCACGCGCTGGGACCAGGACCAGGACCTGATCGGCCAGGGCCTGGGCAAGCTGGCGGCCGGCCTCAGCGGCGCCTTCCCGACCAGTTCCTCCTTCTCGCGCTCGGCGCTCAACCTCTACGCCGGCGCGCGCACCGGCTGGGCCACGGTGTTCTCCGCAGGCGTCGTGCTGCTGGCGCTGTGGCTCTTCATTCCGGTGCTGCGCCACGTGCCGCAGGCCGTGCTGGCGGCCATCGTGGTGGCCGCGGTGCTGGGCCTGATCAAACCGCGCGAGTTCCTGCGCCTGTGGCGCATCGCCCGGGTCGAAGCGGTGATCGCGGGCGCCACCTTCCTCATCACCCTGCTGGTGTCGCCCCAGCTCTACTGGGGCGTGCTTGCCGGCGTGCTGATGTCGCTGAGCTATTTCCTCTACCAGCGCCTGCATCCGCGCATCATCGAAGTGGGCCTGCACCCGGACGGCAGCCTGCGTGATCGCCACCTCTGGAAGCTGCCGCCGCTAGCCGCCAACACCTATGCCCTGCGCATGGATGCGGCGCTGGACTTCGCCGCCGCGGCCGAGTTCGAGCGCGCTGTCGTGGAGTACCTGGCGGCCCAACCAGACACCCGCCACGTATGCCTCTTCGCCCAGCCCATCAACCACATCGATGCGACGGGCGTCGATGCCCTGCTCAAACTCAGCGGGCAGTTGCACCAGCAAGGTGTGCTGCTGCACATCAGCGGCATGAAGCTGCCGGTGGAACGCACCCTGCTGCAGGCGGGTTGGAAACTCGCCGACCCGGCCCATCGTCTCTACCGCACGGAAGCGGAGACGGTCGCTGCGCTGCGCGAACTGGCCTGAGCCCGCGGACAGACGCCCACCCCGGGGGGGTCAGCCGAATTTCAGGAACATGCGACTATAGGGTCCCTTGAGCCGGCCCAGCGCCTCCCGCGCGGCGGTCGCGTCCAGGTTCATGGCGGCCCGCTGCAGCGCAGCCACAGAGGCCTCCAGCGCCTGCAGGGCGGCACCAAATTCAGCGTCACTCTGCAGGGCCTTCGGGGCTTCGCTGCGCAGCCGCTGGGCCAGATACTCCAGCACGCCCACCCGCTTCACCAGCGTCAGCATGGCTTGCGGATTGCTCGTCATGGCAGGCCCTTGCTGCAGCACATATTCCATCTCGGCGTGGTAGGCATTCATGTGGTCGCTGAAGACGACGACGCCATTGCGCCGCCGCAATTCAGCCATGATGTCGCGCGCCTGCTCCAGCGTTTCATGCGCTTGCACCAGCTTGCCCTGGCCAACCTCGCCTGCAGCCTGCTCATACACCTTGAGCACGGCATTCAGGGAGGTACGGAATTCAGGGTCCCTGTCGTAGGGGATGGAAGGCTGGGCAGCGAACCTGTCGAGGATAGCCTGCCAGGCCTGCCGGGCCTGGACCATGGCCTGCTCCGACTCGGCCTGCGCCTTGCTGTTGGTGCGGAACAAGGCCGCACGGTAGGGGGCGTAAGCCTGGTTGATGGCTTCCGTCACCGGATCGGCCGCCTGGGCCCCCAAGCAGGCCAGCAGGCCGAGCATCACAAAGAAATTGACAAGAAGCTTCATGGCATCTCCAGATCAGGAACGGCGCCGACACAGCGGCAAGAAATCCAGTCTAGTCGGCGCCCGCACGCCCATCTTGACCCACATCAAAGCTGCGGCGCCACAGCGCCCAGTCAGGTCCGAGCGGGGCCTCCAGCGACAGCGCCGTGCCATGCACCGGATGGACCAGCTCCAGGCGCAGCGCATGCAGCCAGAGGCGCTGCGCCCCCAGCAGCGCCGCCAGCGCGCGATTCAGGGGCCCCTTGCCATGGGTGGCGTCGCCGATGATGGGGTGGGCGATGTGCTTGAGATGGCGACGCAACTGATGCCGCCGACCGCTCAGGGGCTGCAGCTCCACCAGCGCACAACGCGTCGTAGGAAAGTCACCCTGCGGCAGCGGCAGCTCGTACCGCGCCAGCGTGCGATAGCGCGTCCGGGCGTCCTGCACGGGCGTACGGCCAGCGCGGGCGTCGTCGTCCATGCGTTGGAGCGGGTGATCGATCAAACCCGATTCGGGCGGCCAGCCGCGCACCACCGCCTGGTAGCTCTTGCGCACCTGATCCGGTGCCTCGAAGGCAGTTCCCAGAACGCGGGCCGTGCCGGCATCCAGCGCAAACAACAGCACCCCGCTGGTGCCCTTGTCCAGCCGGTGTGCGGGCCAGACCGGGCGGCCGAGCTGATCGCGCAGCAACTGCAGGGCAAACAAGGTCTCGCCGGCGTCGAGTCCCGTGCGGTGGACCAGCAGCCCCGGCGGCTTGTCCACGGCTACTAGATAATTGTCCTGATACAGGATACGCAAGAACATGCTTTTTTTATTATCGCCCGCGAAATCACTGGACTACGACACCCCGGCCGGCGACGTGCCGCACACGCAACCCTTGTTCGTCAAGCAATCGAGCGAGCTCATCCAGATCCTGCGCGGCTACTCACCGCAACAGATTTCCGAACTGATGGACCTGAGCGATGCGCTCGCCGGACTGAACGTGGCGCGCTACCAGGCCTGGAGCCCGAAGTTCACCGCCAAAAACGCCAAACAGGCCGTGCTGGCCTTCAACGGCGACGTCTACGAAGGGCTGGACGCCAAGACGCTCAAGGCCCAGGACCTGGCCTGGGCGCAGGAGCATGTCTGCATCCTCAGCGGCCTGTACGGCGTGCTGCGCCCGCTGGACTGGATGCAACCCTACCGCCTGGAGATGGGCACCGCCCTGGAGAACCCGCAGGGCAAGAACCTCTACAAATTCTGGGGCAGCAGAATCTCCGAGTACCTGAACGAACGCCTGCAAGCCGACAAGTCGCCCGTGGTGGTGAACCTGGCCTCGCAGGAGTACTTCAAGGCCGTGGACAGCAAGACGCTCCAGGCCCGCGTGATCGAGTGCGTGTTCGAGGACTGGAAAGGCGGCAAGTACAAGGTCATCAGCTTCCTGGCCAAACGCGCGCGCGGCCTGATGGCACGCTACGCGGCAACCAAACACCTGAGCACACCGAAGCAGCTGGAGAAGTTCAACCTCGAGGGCTATGCTTACGCGGCGCAGGCGTCTCAACCCGATCGCCTGGTCTTCCGCCGGAAAGTGCAGGACTGAGATGAGCCACCCCGAAGACTCGCTGCTGGGCAAGGCGGCCCCCTATGTCGACCAGTACGACGCCAGCCTGCTCTTTCCCATCCCACGCCTGACCAAGCGCCAGGAGATCGGCGTGCCGGCCACCCTGCCCTTCATGGGAGCGGACCTGTGGACGGCCTACGAGCTGAGCTGGCTCAACGCACGCGGCAAACCACAAGTGGCCATCGCCCAGATCACCGTGCCCTGCGAGACGCCCAATATCGTCGAGAGCAAGTCCTTCAAGCTCTACCTCAACAGCTACAACAACACGAAATTCGCCGACGCGGCCGAGGTGCAGGCGCGTATCCGCGCCGACATCAGCACAGCGGTCTGGCGTGATTCCGACAAGAGCGGCACCGTGGGCGTGAAAATCATCGCGCCCGAACTGTTCGACCAGCAGCCCATTCATGAACTCGACGGCCTGAGCCTGGACCGGCTGGACATCGAATGCACACACTACACGCCGACGCCCGAACTGCTGACAGCCGCCTTTGACGAACAGCCCGTGAGCGAGGTGCTGACCAGTTCCCTGCTCAAGAGCAACTGCCTGGTGACCGGCCAGCCCGACTGGGCCAGCGTCCAGATCAGCTACAGCGGGCCGCAGATCGAGCAGGCCGGCCTGCTGCAATACCTGGTGAGCTTTCGCAACCACAACGAATTCCATGAGCAGTGCGTGGAGCGCATCTACATGGACCTCTGGACGCGCTGCAAGCCGACCAAGCTGACGGTCTATGCACGCTACACACGCCGCGGCGGCCTGGACATCAACCCCTGGCGCACCAGCCACCCGCAGGCCCTGCCGGCCAACGTCCGCACGGCACGGCAGTGAGCGCGCCCTGAGGGCGCGGGATCAAGGGCGCCCCTGCGGCCATTGCAGATCGAGCAATTTCCAGCCGGTTCCTGCCGTCTTCTGCACGGCGCACTGGTACTCGGAACGGACCATGGCCGCACCAAAACTGGCCTGTGCATGGAGTGCGCCTGAGGCCAGCCAGACGTCGGCCATCCCCGCCCAGCGCTTGTCGTTCGCTGGTGTGGCTGCCCGTGTCGTGTCCATCCTGGGTTTGCCCAGGGTCTTGAGCGCCGCCAGGGCGTATTGCTGGCAGGCGTAGCTGGCGTACAGCGCGTCGTCCTTCTCGGCCGCCTGCGTCAGGCCACAAGCCAGGACGAGGAGCAGGCCCCGACCGGCCTTACTGGCCCGCATCGCGGAACGACCGTAGCGGCGCCAGTTCCGGGAACTGGCCTGCCCGCTTTTCCTTCAGGGCCGTGACGGCTTCCATCACGTGCCTGTTGCTCCAGATCGCGCCTTGCAGCCAGCCCATCTGCTTGAGCGCGTCGTCCACGCCGTGGTCGCGCGCGTAGTGCAGGGCCTGCTTGCTGCCCCAGATGGCCACCGGCGGCTTGGATGCGATCTCCCTGGCCGTCTGCAAGACGCCGGCCAGCAAGGCTTGCGGCGTGTCGAACACCTGGTTGACCAGGCCGTAGCCCTGGGCCTGTGCCGCCGGCATGCGCCGGCCCGTGTAGGCCAGTTCCTTGACGACACCCAGCGGCATGAGTTTGGGCAGGCGCTGCAGGGTGCCCACATCGGCGACCATGCCGATATTGATCTCCTGGATGCAGAAGAAGGCATCCATCGTGGCGTAACGCAGGCAGCACGCGCTGACCATGTCCACCGCGCCGCCGATGCAGCCGCCCTGGATGGCTGCGATGACGGGGATGCGCAGCGTCTCCAGCCTGGTGAAGGTGGCCTGCATGTCGGTCAACAGGTCGAAGATGGCGGCACGGCCTTCCGCGCTCTTGTCGTCCAGCGTGATCGCGCCACTGAAGGTCTCCAGCGCCATGCCGGCGCTGAAATGCTTGCCGGTGCTGCTGATCACCAGCACACGCGCCTCGGTGCCGGCATGCAGCTGCGTGAGCACCTGGTCCAGTTCGCGCCAGAACTGCGGGTGCATGGTGTTCATCGCCTCGGGGCGATTCAGCACGAGGTGGGCGACGTGGTCGGTGATGGAAAGGGTAAAGCAGTGCAGGGTGTTCATGCCCCTACTTTACCCAGCTTGTGCTCAGGCCCGGCCGGACAACCAGTCGCAACGCAGGCGTTGCGCGCGGTGCGCGTGGGCACGCCAGGCCACGTAAAGCCTGGGAGCGGCGCTGCCCAGCAGGCACAGGGGCCCGATCCAGAGCAGGTCGAACATCAGCACCGGCATCCAGCCGACCCAGCCCATGAGCCAGCAGCACAGCACGCCATCCCAGAGCTGGTATTCCAGCGGATGGTCCTCCCTGTGCGCGACATGCCAGAGCCGGATACGCTTGATTTCTGCCAGGGTCAGGGGATGGTGCATGACGGCCTCCGCTGGGGACGGCTCCACTGTAAGTTTGACGTCAGCCCTTGTCAATGCCGGCCAAGCTGGCCGGCGGATCAGAACAGAGGCAGCGTATCTGCTCCTGAATCAATAGCACTCAATGAAGCACTGGCATGCGCATTTTTCTGCTGCGACGCAACATCGTCGGTGCCCAGGCGACGCAGCGAGCCGACGCGCACCCCCAGCAGGCGCAGGCGGCGGCTCAAGTCCACGCGCTTGAGGCACAGGCCCGCGGCCTGGCGCAGGATTTTGGCGTCTGCGGTGTAGTGCTCCAGGGTCAGATCGCGGGTGACGCTTTTGAAATCGTCGTAGCGCAGCTTGATGCCTATGGTGCGGCCTTCATAACCCTTGCGCTGCAGGTCGGCCGCCACGCGCTCGCACAGGCTCGTGAAGATGGCCCCAAGCTCGGCCTTGTCGCGCACGGCGTGCAGGTCACGCTCGAAGGTGGTTTCGCGGCTCAGCGAAACGGGTTCGCTTTCGGTCACCACGGGGCGTTCGTCACGCCCCCAAGCCGCATCAAACAGCCAGGCGCCGTAGCTTTTGCCAAAGTGCTCGATCAGCCAACCGGGCTCGCGCGCCGCCAGCTCGCCTATCGTCTGGATGCCGTGCGCCTTGAGTTTCTCGTCGGTCTTGGGGCCCACGCCGTTGATCTTGCGGCAGGGCAAGGGCCAGATCAGCGCCTGCAGGTCATCGGGCAAAACGACGGAAATGCCTCTGGGCTTGTTGAATTCGCTGGCCATCTTGGCAATGAGCTTGTTGGGCGCCACGCCGATGGAGCAGGTCAGGCCGGTGGCGTCGAAAATACTTTTCTGGATCAGACGCGCCAGGCTGCGTCCGCCATCGCGCTGGCCGCCCGGAACGTCGGTAAAGTCGATGTAGACCTCATCCACGCCGCGGTCCTCCATCACCGGCGCAATCTCGGTGATGACCTCCTTGAAGCGGCGCGAATACTTGCGGTATTCGTCGAAGTCCACCGGCAACAGGATGGCCTGCGGACACAACTTCGCGGCCTTCATCAAGCCCATGGCCGAGCCCACGCCGAACTGGCGTGCCGCATAGGTGGCGGTGGTGATGACACCGCGGCCGGTATAGTCCTTGAGCAGGGGAAAGTCGACCACCGGAATCTCGGCCAGCGGCAGGCCCGCATGGTCTTGCAGCAGCGCGTCGTCGTCGCGCCGCCGGCGCCCCCCGATGACCACCGGCAGGCTCTGGAGTTGCGGGTAGCGCAGCAACTCGACCGAGGCGTAGAACGCATCCATGTCCAGATGCGCGATGCGACGCAAGGCGGGTGAGCCAGTGCTGGCGGAGGGCAGGGAAATCACCCGGCTAGCATAGCGCGCCGGCGCAGGCAGAATAGGTGCTGGAACCCCCTGCCATTCGGGAGACACCATGCAAAAACGTCACTTTCTGGCCGCCCTCGGCGCCACCACCCTGGCGAACGCCGCACCGGCCGCGCAGGACCGCCCGCAGCGGACCGGCCCCACCCTGCTGACCGTGACCGGCGCCATCGGCCACGGCAACCGCGGCCCGCTGGACAAGGCGCTGGACCAGATGATGGTCAAGCAGCAACTGGCTTTCGACAAGGCCCACGTCTTTGATTTCGAGGCCCTGCGCGCGCTGCCCAGCATCACCATCAAGCCGACGCTGGAATACGACGCCAAGGTCCACACCCTGCGGGGTCCGCTGCTGGGGCAGGTCATCGAGGCCACGGGTGCCCGCATGGACAACACCCTCAAGCTGGTGCTGCGCGCCATCGACGGCTACAACGTCACCTTGACGTTGGCGCAGGCGCGTCGTTACCGCTTCATCATCGCCACCCACCTGGACGGCCAGCCCATGCCACTGGGCGGCCTGGGCCCGCTATGGGCGGTGTTCGACGCCGACCGGCACGCGGATGTGATGGCCCGGCCGCTGGTCGAGCGTTATGCGCAATGCCCCTGGGGCCTGTACCACCTGGAAGTGCAGGCGACTCAGGCCGTCGGGTAAGTCCCGGGCAGCAGGATGTTGCGGTCCACCGTGTTGATGTCGGTATGGCCGCAGAAGGCCATGGTGATGTCGAGCTCGTTGCGGATGATCTGCAGCGCCTTGGTCACGCCGGCCTCGCCCATGGCACCCAGGCCGTAGACCATGGAGCGGCCGATGTAGACACCGCGCGCGCCCAGCGCCCGCGCCTTGAGCACGTCCTGCCCGGAGCGGATGCCGCCGTCCATGTGCACCTCGATCTGCTGGCCCACGGCCTGCACGATGGCCGGCAGGGAGTTGATGCTGGAGTCGGCGCCGTCGAGCTGGCGACCGCCGTGATTGGAAACGATCAGGGCATCGGCACCGGAGTTGACGGCGAGTTTCGCGTCCTCCACGTCCTGGATGCCCTTGAGGATGATCTTGCCGCCCCAGCGCTTCTTGATCCATTCCACGTCGCCCCAGTTCAGGCGCGGGTCGAACTGCTGGTTGGTCCAGGCCGACAGCGAGCTCATGTTCTCCACCCCGTGCACGTGGCCCACGATGTTGCCGAACTCGCGGCGCTTGGCCCCCAGCATGCCCAGGGCCCAGCGCGGCTTGCTGGCGATGTTGATGATGTTGGGCAGGGTGAGCTTGGGCGGCGCCGACAGGCCGTTCTTCAGGTCCTTGTGGCGCTGGCCGATGATCTGCAGGTCCAGCGTGATCACCAGGGCCGAACAGTTGGCCGCCTTGGCGCGGTCGATCAGGCGCTCGATGAAGTCGCGGTCCTTCATGACGTAAAGCTGAAACCAGAAGGGGTGCCCGCCCGTGCCCTCGGCCACGTCCTCGATCGAGCAGATGCTCATGGTCGAGAGCGTGAACGGAATGCCGAAGGCCTTGGCCGCACGCGCCGCCAGGATCTCGCCGTTGGCGTGCTGCATGCCCGTCAGGCCCACCGGGGCGATGGCCACCGGCATGGCCACCTCCTGGCCGATCATGGTGCTGCGCGTGGTGCGGCCCTCCATGTTGACGGCCACACGCTGGCGCAGCTTGATCTTCTGGAAGTCGCTTTCGTTGGCGCGGTAGGTGCTTTCGGTCCAGGAACCGCTGTCGGCGTAGTCGTAGAACATGCGCGGCACGCGCTTCTGGGCCAGCACGCGCAGGTCTTCGATGTTGGTGATGACGGGCATCGTTTTGTCTCCTGTATGTCTCTCAATGTTAAATGCTCGGGGCCCGGCCTGGCCGTGCCCCTCAATCTCCAAAGCAGATGCCGAGGTCGCGCCCGGTCTGCAGGGTGTCGCTGTCGGGCGGCACCGCCTTCATGCGGCCGGCCACGTCCTCCAGCGGGACGTAGATGACATTCGGGTGCGACAGGGCCACCATCACGCCCGAGTGCCCGTCGTCCAGCGCGCGCACGGCGGCCGTGCCGAAACGCTTGGCCGCCAGGCGGTCAAAGGTGGTGGGGCTGCCGCCGCGCAGCAGGTGCCCCAGCACCACCACCCGCGCATCCTTGCCGGTCAGCCCGGCCAGCTCCCTGGCCACCTGCTCGCCGATACCGCCCAGGCGCTCGGCATGGCCAGCCTCGGCCGCCGCCAGCAGGGCACGCTGGCCCTGGCGAGGCTGCGCACCTTCAGCCACCACCACCAGCGAGTACAGGCGGCCATGGGCGTCTCGCTCGCGGATGGCGGCCGCCACTTTCTCGATGTCATAGGGCAGCTCGGGCATCAGGATGGCGTGCGCGCCACCCGAGATGCCCGCGTGCAGGGCGATCCAGCCGGCGTAGCGCCCCATCACCTCCACCACCATCACACGCTGGTGACTCTCGGCCGTGCTGTGCAGGCGGTCCAGGCATTCGGTGGCGAAGGCGACGGCGGTGTCGAAGCCAAAGGTGGTGTGGGTCTTGTCCAGGTCGTTGTCGATGGTCTTGGGCACGCCCACCACACGCAGGCCCCGGCGGTGCAGCTCGTTGCCTATGGTCAAGGTGCCGTCGCCCCCCGCGATGACCAGCGCATCGATGCCCTCGCGCCGGAAGTAGTCCAGGATCTCGCCGGAGCGGTCCTGCTCGACCACGCGGCCGTCGGTCTGGCGTACGGGGTAGTGAAAAGGATCGCCCTTGTTGGTGGTGCCCAGGATGGTTCCGCCCAGGTGGGCGATGCCGCGCACGCGGTCGCGGGTGAGCAGCTCCACGCCGCCCTGGGCGTAGTGCTGCGGCGACAGGATGCCGTTGAAGCCGTCGCGAATGCCCACGCATTCCCAGCCGCGATTGGCCGCAGCCCAGACCACCGAACTGATGACGGCGTTCAGGCCTGGGGCGTCACCACCCCCGGTGCTGATGGCGATGCGTCGGATGGGCTGCGTCATGCGCGTTTGATGATCAGGCGCAGGGCTGATCCGGCGCATGACCGCAGGAGGGCAGCGCTGCCGAGTCGGCCGCGGCGCCTTCCTTGAAAGTCTCGGTCGCGGTGTCGTAACCCTTTTCCTGCAGATAGCTCACCAGGCCGGCGTCCATGCCGCTGGCGTGCGAGGGGAACCACTCGACCAGGGCCTCGATCATGCTGCCGATGTATTCCATCTCGCCATTGAGCGCGCGGCGCTCGACTTCCTGCATCACCTGCAGCACGCTGGCATGCTGGCCGAAATGGCAGAAGTCGGGCTGGATGCCGCAGGCGAGCATCCAGCGCTCTTCCTGGGCGAAGTGCTCGATGGTGTGCTGGACCAGTTGACGGTAGACGCCCAGCTTCTGATCGGCCGCTGCCGCCGTGGTGGCGTTGACCAGGTCGATGAACTCCTGGTGGGTGTGGTCGGTGCGCGGGTCGCCGAGCAGCAGTTCGTCGGTCCAGCTCAGGGTGTGGGTAGAGGACATCGCTTGTCTTTCGGGTGTCAGTTGAGGCGGGCGCGATGGCGTTCGATCTGCGCCCGCACCTGGACCGGCGCCGTCCCGCCCAGCGTGTGGCGCGCATTGAGCGAGCCCCGCAGCGAGAGCACGTCATAGACGTCCTTCTCGATGCTCTTGTTGAACTGCTGCAGCACGGTCAGCGGCAGCTCGGACAGGTCGCAGGCATGCGTGATGGCCGCCTTGACCGCGTGCGCCACGGTCTCGTGCGCGTCGCGGAAAGGCAGGCCCTTCTTGACCAGGTAGTCGGCCAGGTCGGTGGCGGTGGCATAGCCCTTGAGGGCGGCCTGCTCCATGGCCTGCGCGTTCACCGTGATGCCGCCTTCGAGCGTGCCGGTGGCGGGATTGCGTTGACCGCCCACCATCTCGGTGAAGATGCGCAGCGTGTCCTTCAAGGTGTCCACCGTGTCGAACAGCGGTTCCTTGTCTTCCTGGTTGTCCTTGTTGTAGGCCAGGGGCTGGCCTTTCATCAGGGTGATCAGGCCCATGAGGTGGCCCACCACACGACCGGTCTTGCCGCGCGCGAGCTCGGGCACGTCCGGGTTCTTCTTCTGCGGCATGATGGACGAGCCGGTGGTGAAGCGGTCCGCAATCTTGATGAAACCGAAGTTCTGGCTCATCCACAGGATCAGCTCCTCGCTCAGGCGGCTGACATGCACCATGACCAGGGAGGCGGCAGCGGTGAACTCGATGGCAAAGTCGCGGTCGCTCACGGCGTCCAGGCTGTTCTGGCAGACGCCGTCCATGCCCAGGGTCTTGGCCACGCGCTCGCGGTCCAGCGGGTAGCTCGTTCCCGCCAGGGCCGCGCTGCCCAGCGGCAGGCGGTTCACGCGCTTGCGCACGTCGGCCATGCGCTCGGCGTCGCGCGCAAACATCTCCACATAGGCCAGCATGTGGTGGCCAAAGCTCACGGGCTGGGCCACCTGCAGGTGGGTGAAGCCCGGCAGGATCACCTCCACGTTCTGCTCGGCCACCGTCACCAGGGCCTTTTGCAGGTCCACCAGCAGGTTGCCGATGAGGTCGATCTCGGTGCGCAGCCACAGGCGCACATCGGTGGCCACCTGGTCGTTGCGGCTGCGGCCCGTGTGCAGGCGCTTGCCGGCGTCACCCACCAGATGGGTCAGGCGAGCCTCGATGTTGAGGTGCACGTCCTCCAGGTCGAGCTTCCACTCAAACTGGCCGGTCTCGATCTCGGCGATGATCTGGGCCATGCCGTCGCGGATGGCGGCGAGGTCGGCGGCGCCGATGATGCCCTGCGCGGCCAGCATCTCGGCGTGCGCCAGGCTGCCGGTGATGTCGGCATGCCACAGGCGCTTGTCGAAAAAGACGCTGGCCGTGTAGCGCTTGACCAGATCGCTCATGGGTTCGGAGAACAGCGCCGACCAGGCTTGGGATTTCTTGTCGAGTTGGTTTTGGGACATGGCGGGCGGGCGTAAAAGAGAAGGGAGCGAGGGACCGGCGTGATAGCCATTGTGCGACCACAGCCAATTCACCAATAATGGGGTCGGCCCCAAGGCCGATCCCCAGCATCTATGAGAGACACCCAGATTTTATCGGCCTTCCAGGAACTGGCCCCGGAGCGCCCGGCCAGCGCTGCGCCCGCCGTGCTGCTGTACGACGCCTGCCAGGTCGGGGTAGCCCTGCGTGCCGTGCTTTTCGTGGAGGCCGTGGTGGCTGTGGGCGCCATGTACGGCACCAACACCGCGCTGGACTGGATCGTGCGCCTGGCCCTGCTGACCGGCAGCGCCCTGCCGGCCACGGTGTTCTGGCTGGTCGTGGCCTGCCTCTTCAAGCGCCCGCTGGGGCGCCTGCCGCGCCAGGCCCAGTACGGCGCCGGCGTGCTGCTGGGCGCCCTGGCCGGCCTCTACGGCTGCAGCATGCTTTTGCTGGCCGGCCTGCTCAGCCCCGCCCCCTGGCTGGCCAGTGCCGCCAGCGGCGCCCTGCTGGCCGGCGTGCTGGTGGCCGTGCTGGCCCTGCGAGCGCGCGGACGCATGCCGGCCGACACTGCAGCCCGCCTGTCCGAGCTGCAGTCGCGCATCCGGCCTCACTTCCTCTTCAACACCCTCAACAGCGCCATCGCCCTGGTGCGTGCCGAACCGGCCAAGGCCGAAGCCCTGCTGGAAGACCTGAGCGACCTGTTCCGCCACGCCCTGGTGGACCAGGGCGAGTCGGTCACACTGGGCGACGAGATCGCGCTGGCCCGGCGTTACCTGGACATCGAACAGGTGCGCTTCGGCGAACGCCTGCAGCTCCAATGGGCGCTCGACCCGCTGGCCGACGGCGCCCGCCTGCCGCCGCTGCTGCTGCAACCCCTGCTGGAAAACGCCGTGCGCCACGGCGTGGAGCCCAGCCCAACCGGGGCGCAGATCCGCATCTCCACCCAGCGCCGCGGCTCCACCGTAGTGATCAAGGTGACCAACACCGTGCCGTCGGGCCCCGGCCCGCACGGCCATGGCGTGGCGCTGGACAATGTGCGTGACCGCCTGCGCCTGCTGCACGACGTGCAGTGCAGCTTCCAGACGGTGCACAAGGACGGCATCTACCAGGTGCGCATGGAGGTGCCGGCATGACGACGCTGCGGGTCCTGATCGTCGACGACGAGGCCCTGGCGCGCAGTCGCCTGCGCACCCTGCTGGGCGACTGCAAGGCACCCGCGGCCAGCGTGGAAGGCGAAGCCGCCAACGCCACCCAGGCCATCGAGCTGCTGCGCCGCCAGCCCTACGACCTGGCCTTGCTGGACATCCACATGCCCGGCGCCGACGGTTTGACGCTGGCGCAGACCCTGCACACCCTGCCTCGCCCTCCGGCGGTGGTCTTCGTGACCGCGCACGCCGAACACGCCGTGCGGGCCTTCGAGCTGGAGGCGGCGGACTACCTGACCAAGCCGGTGCGCCTGGAACGCCTGCAACAGGCCCTGCAGAAGGTGGAGCGCCTGCTGCGCAACCGCCCGGATGCCGCCACGGCAGCGCCCGAAGAGGTGCTGCTGATCCAGGAACGCGGCCGTACCGAACGCGTGCCGCTGGCCGAAGTGCTCTACTTCAAGGCCGAGCTCAAGTACATCACGGTGCGCACGCCGGCCAAGACCTACATCCTGGACGGTGCCCTGAGCGAACTCGAAGAGAAATATGCCGCCCGGTTCATGCGTGTCCATCGCAATGCCCTGGTGGCCCGCCGTGCCGTGCGGGCATTGGAGAAGCACTACGATCCCGAAGAGGGCGAGGGCTGGGCCGTACGCCTGAGTGGCTCGGACGAGCTGCTTTCGGTGTCACGCCGGCAGCTGGCCGCCGTGCGCGAGGCCATCGCCTCGAATTGAACCGCTGAACAACAACAGGAGAACGTGATGATGGAACTGCTGACGGACCCCCAGGCGTGGATCGCCTTTGCCACCCTGACCATGCTGGAGCTGGTGCTGGGGATCGACAACATCATCTTCATCTCCATCCTGGTCGACAAGCTCCCCCCCGAAAAACGTGTACTGGCACGCCGGCTGGGCCTGTTCATGGCCATGTTCATGCGCATCGGCCTGCTGCTGGTCCTGTCCTGGATCATCGGCCTGGTGGCCCCCCTGTTCACGGTGTTCAACCAGGAGATTTCGGGGCGTGACCTGATCCTGATCGCCGGCGGCCTGTTCCTGATCTGGAAGAGCACCGGCGAGATCCACCAGTCGCTCGAAGGCGAAGAAGGCCATTCCTCCGGCGCCGTGAAAGCCACCTTCACCGCCGTGATCCTGCAGATCATGGTCATCGACCTGGTGTTCTCGCTGGACTCGATCATCACCGCCGTGGGCATGGTGGACGAAATCGCCGTCATGATCGCTGCGGTGATTGCCTCGGTGGCGCTGATGATGGTGTTTGCCGGGGCCATCGGCCGTTTCGTGTCGGACCACCCCAGCATCAAGATGCTGGCCCTGTCCTTCCTGGTCGTGGTCGGCGTGGTGCTGTTGGCCGAAGGTTTCGACCACCACGTGCCCAAGGGCTACGTCTACTTTGCCATGGCCTTCTCGGTGGGGGTGGAGATGCTCAACATCCGCATGCGCAAGCGCTCCGCCAAGCCGGTGCACCTGCACAACGAGTACACGCGCGAGCGCTGAGCCGCCGCGCGAGTCCGCTTACTGGCGGATCACGTCGGCGCCGGCCGGCGCCTTGAAGCGGAAGGTCTCGGGCGGCAGGCCCACATTGAGCTGCACGCGGGTGAAGGTCAGCACCGAGCGCTGGCCGAAGTTGTCGACGATCTCCAGCGCCGCCAGCTCGGCCGTCTTCTTGCCACCCAACTCGACTTCGCGCAAGCCCACGCGCACGGTCTGCACCTGGCCGTCGCGCGCGCGCGGCGTCGCCACCACCCACTGCAGGCCCTCGCGCTCGGGCCCGTTGGCCAGCTGGTAATCGGCCTGCAGGGCACGCATATCGGGCGCCGCGGCAATCAGCGCCGCGGGCGTGCTGCCCAGGGCGCTGGCCTGGGCGCGCGCCGTGACCTGGTTCAGGTCGACGTCGTGCAGCCACAGGGTCTGGCCATCGGCCACGATGGTCTGGGCCAGGGGCTTGCCATAGACGAAACGGAAGCGCCCCGGGCGCTGGAACTCGAAGCTGCCGCTGGAGGTGCGCGTGCGCGCCAGCTGCCCCTCGCGCGGCGGCGCCGTCACCACCTGGATGAAATCGGCGCGGCCGCTGGTCGCGGTCTTGAGGAAGAGTTCGAGCGCACCCAGGCCATCGGCTCTAGCCGCCATGGCACAAGACGCTATCGAAATAATAGCAATCAATTTTTTCATGGAATTCACTCCGCGCGCGCCGGCACCAGGATGTCGCGCTGGCCGTTGGTGCTCATGGCGCTGACCAGGCCGGCCTTCTCCATGTCTTCCACCAGGCGCGCCGCGCGGTTGTAGCCGATCTTCAAATGACGCTGCACCAGCGAGATGCTGGCCTTGCGGTTCTTCA
Source organism: Hylemonella sp. GW821-FHT12C09 (assembly GCF_058807395.1). Classification (NCBI taxonomy): domain Bacteria; kingdom Pseudomonadati; phylum Pseudomonadota; class Betaproteobacteria; order Burkholderiales; family Comamonadaceae; genus Hylemonella; species Hylemonella sp. GW821-FHT12C09. The sequence continues at coordinate 53,172 of NZ_JBXAQQ010000014.1, forward strand.
GGACGATTTCCACCGCCTGGTCGTACATGGGGTCCTTCTCGCCACTGGGGCCGCCCTCGCCCAAGGGGCCGTCTTCGCCATCGACCGTGCCGCCCTCGAGCACGCCCTCGATGTAGTCGGGTTCCCCCTGGCTCTTGAGGTACTTGACCACCCGGTGCACCTCCTCGTCGCTCACAAAGGCACCGTGCACGCGGATGGGCAGGCCGGTACCGCTGGCCATGTAGAGCATGTCGCCCATGCCCAGCAGGGCTTCGGCGCCCATCTGGTCGAGGATGGTGCGGCTGTCAATCTTGCTGCTGACCTGGAAGGCGATACGCGTGGGGATGTTGGCCTTGATCAGGCCGGTGATCACGTCCACGCTGGGGCGCTGGGTGGCCAGGATCAGGTGGATGCCGGCGGCGCGGGCCTTCTGCGCCAGGCGCGCGATCAGCTCCTCGATCTTCTTGCCCACCACCATCATGAGGTCGGCCAGCTCGTCAATCACGACGACGATGTGGGGCAGCCGGTCCAGCGGCTCGGGCGATTCGGGGGTCAGGCTGAAGGGGTTGTAGACAAACTCGCCCCTGGCCTTGGCCTCGTCGATCTTGTGGTTGTAACCGGCCAGGTTGCGCACCCCTAGCTTGCTCATGATCTTGTAACGGCGCTCCATCTCGGCCACACACCAGGTCAGGCCATGTGCGGCCTGTTTCATGTCGGTGACCACGGGCGCCAGCAGGTGCGGGATGCCCTCGTAGACCGACATCTCCAGCATCTTGGGGTCGATCATGAGCAGGCGCACGTCGCGCGCCTCGGCCTTGTAGAGCAGGCTCAGGATCATGGCGTTGATCCCGACCGACTTGCCAGAACCCGTGGTACCCGCCACCAGCACGTGCGGCATCTTGGCCAGGTCGGCCACCACGGGGTTGCCCACGATGTCCTTGCCCAGGCCCATGGTCAGCATGGACTTGGCCTCGTTGTAGACCTGCGAGCCCAGGATCTCGGAGAGCTTGATGGACTGGCGCTTCGCATTGGGCAATTCGAGAGCCATGGTGGTCTTGCCGGGGATGGTCTCGACCACGCGGATCGAGACCAGGCTGAGCGAACGCGCCAGGTCCTTGGCCAGGCCCACGATCTGCGAGCCTTTCACCCCCGTGGCCGGTTCGATCTCGTAGCGTGTGATCACCGGGCCGGGCTGGGCCAGCACCACGCGCACGTCGACGCCGAAGTCCTTGAGCCGCTTCTCGATCATGCGGCTGGTCATCTCCAGCGTCTCTGGGGCGACGGTTTCCTGGCGCGTCTGCGCACCGTCCAGCAGGTCGACCTGCGGCAGCTTGGAATCGGGCATGTCGCTGAACAGGGGCTTCTGGCGCTCCTTGGCCACGCGCGTGCTCTGCGGCACCTCCACCAGCACCGGTTCGATCAATACCGGCGGTGCATGCTGCTCGATGATCTCCTCGCGCTCCTCCAGCACCCCCTCTTCGCGTTCACGCGCGGCCTGCTGGCCCAGGGCCAGGTCCTGCGCCATCTCGCGGCGGGCGCGGCGCGATTCGATGCGATCGTGGATCCAGCCGCCGATGCGCTCGGCCACGTGGCCCCAGGAAAAACGGAACACCAGGCCCATGGCCAGCACCCACAGGCCGATCGCCAGCAGCGCCGAGCCGGTCACCCCCAGCCAGCGCAAGGCCAGCGGCCCCACCAGATAACCCAGCACCCCACCGGCATGCCCCGGCAGACGCGGCTCCAGGCTGTAGAAGCGCGCCCATTCGATCGCCGTGCTGGCCAGCATAAGCAAGGCCAGGCCGATCCAGAAACTCCAGCGGCTGGCCACGAAACGAGCCAACAGCGCGGGGCGGGCAGTCTCCTGCGTCTCGGGCAGTTCATGGGCACGCAGCCAGCGCGCCAACGCCGAGAGCCAGCCGCGCACGGCGGCCGCAAAACACCACCAGACCGAGAAGCCGAAGAGGTAATAACTCGCATCGGCCAGCCAGGCCCCGAGCTGGCCGCCGCGGTTGCGCACCGGGCCGCCATCGCCGGACGTGGACCCGGCGGCGTCGAGCAGGTTGTGGCTGGTCAGGGCCAGCAGCCAGTAGGCCAGCAGCACCAAACTGACGAAAAGCAGCACTTCGCCGGCAAAACGGCCCCGCCCGCTGCGGGTGGGCGCCGCGGCGCCGGGGTCTTCGGAATGGAGCGTGTGGAGTCGGTAGGTCATGTAGACAGGGAAAGGGCGCCTTCACGCGGGGTGACGCGCCGCATTCAGCGCGGCTTGGAGCGTCGTTCCTTGACGTGCATGGCGCCGCCTTCGAGCGGGGTCACGAAACCCTGCTCCTCGAAATCCTTCATGACACGGCTGACCATCTCGCGCGAGGCACCGACCATCTTGGCGATGTCCTGACGCGACAGCTTGTCGCGGATGATCATGTCGCCCGCCGGGGCAGCCTTGGCCGCATCGAGCAGCACATTGGCCACCCGGCCGTAGACGCTCATCAAGGCCAGCGAGCCGATCTTGCGATCAGCGTGGCGCAGGCGCTGCACCAGGCCACGCATGATGCCGTAGGCCATGGGGGCGCTGTCGGCCAGGCTGCGCAGGAACTCGGCGCGCCCCAGTTCCAGCACATCGGTCTGGGTCTCGGCCTCGACCGAGGCCGAGTGGACATCGTTGTCGATCAGGCTCATCTCGCCGAAATAGTCGCCCGACTGCAAGGTGGCCAGGATGACCTCGCGCCCGTTGCCGGTGTCGGTCATGAGCACGCGCGCTCGTCCGGAAAGGATGATGGACAGGGCATCCGATTTCTCTCCCTGCTGGACGATGCGTTCGCCACGCTTGACGCGGCGCTTGACCACCGCAGCGGCGAGCGCGTGGAGCTGGTCGTCCGACAGCATGGAAAACAGCGGAACCCGGCGCAACAAATCCTGGTTGGTCAGCATTGACATAGTTCGGTCATTCTGCGCGTGCGTTGTTGAGTTCTTACAATGGCGAGTCGGGCCGGTTTTCCGGCCCCCTCCCTCGCCATGCACCGCAGCACGGTACACGGCGCAACCGATTATTGATCAAAAGACCACAAAAAACGAAGGCTTAAACAATGTCGCAGAACAAACACGCCAAGGTCCTCATCCTGGGCTCCGGCCCGGCCGGCTACACCGCCGCCGTTTATGCTGCGCGCGCCAACCTCAACCCCGTGCTGGTCACCGGCATGGCCCAGGGCGGCCAGCTCATGACCACCACCGAGGTCGACAACTGGCCGGCCGACGTGGACGGCGTGCAGGGCCCGGAGCTGATGCAGCGCTTTCTGGCGCACGCCGAGCGCTTCAAGACCGAGATCGTCTACGACCACATCAACAAGGTCGATTTCAGCAAGCGCCCCTACACCCTGACGGGCGACAGCGGCACCTACACCTGCGATTCGCTGATCATCGCCACCGGCGCCTCGGCCAAATACCTGGGCCTGCCTTCCGAGACAGCCTTCATGGGTCGCGGTGTATCGGGCTGCGCCACCTGCGATGGTTTCTTCTACCGCGACCAGGTCTGCTGCGTGGTCGGCGGCGGCAACACGGCCGTGGAAGAGGCCCTGTACCTGTCGAACATCGCCTCCAAGGTCTACCTGGTGCACCGCCGCGACAAGTTCAAGGCCGAGCCCATCCTGATCGACAAGGTCATGGACAAGGTCAAGGCCGGCAAGATCGTGCTCAAGACCTTCAAGACCCTGGACGAAGTCCTGGGCGACGCCAGCGGCGTCACCGGCATCCGCCTCAAGAGCACGATCGACGGCAGCACCGAGGAGCTGGCGCTCAAGGGCGCCTTCATCGCCATCGGCCACGCGCCCAACACCGAGATCTTCCAGGGCCAGCTGGCCATGGAAAACGGCTACATCGTCACCCAGGGCGGGCTCAAGGGTTTTGCCACCCAGACCTCGGTGCCGGGCGTCTTCGCCGCCGGTGACGTGCAGGACCACGTCTACCGCCAGGCCATCACCAGCGCCGGCACCGGCTGCATGGCCGCCCTGGACGCCCAGCGTTTCCTGGAACAGCAGGAATAAGCCGGCCGGGGCTTACGCAATCCGGCTATAATCGCAGGCTTTGCTGGACTTTCTGGTCCATCATGGGTTACCGCCACCCTACTGGCGAGGTGAGGCCCCCACTGCCCAGGTGGCGGCCGTTTGAAGAAAGCGAAGTGTCCTCATGGCACGCGTATGCGAAGTAACGGGTAAAGGCCCGATGGTCGGGAACAATGTTTCCCACGCCAACAACAAAACCAAGCGCCGGTTCCTGCCGAACCTGCAATACCGCCGTTTCTGGGTCGAGACTGAAAACCGCTGGGTTCGCCTGCGCGTTTCCAGCGCTGCCCTGCGTCTGATCGACAAGAATGGTATCGACTCCGTGCTCGCCGACCTGCGCGCACGTGGCCAAGCTTAAGGAGCTGAATCATGGCAACCAAAGGCGGACGCGAAAAGATCAAGCTGGAATCCACGGCCGGCACCGGTCACTTCTACACGACCAGCAAGAACAAGAAGACCATGCCCGAGAAAATGGCGATCATGAAGTTTGATCCCAAGGCTCGCAAGCATGTGGAATACAAGGAAACCAAGCTGAAGTAATTCAGCCCGCTTCCTGCCCGAAAGCCCGCCCCGTGCGGGCTTTTCTGTTTCAGGACCTGGACAAGACCCTGATGGGATAGCGTCCATTGATTGTAATGAGAACAATTCTCATTACAATCAATGGACGGTTGCACCGCAGCCTCGCCCCATTATGGAGAGCCCATGTCCTGTGCCGACAACGACCTGAACCCGCCCTGCCTGGAAGCCCTGGTAGCCGGCACCTTCGCCCTGATGACCTGCTGGGCTGCACCAACCGCCGATGCCAAGCTGCCCAGCCAGCGCCAGCGCACGCTGATGGCACGCAAGATCGTCTCCAGTCTCTTTTTCCTCAAATCCCATCCGCACGCCAGCCCCGGCCTGCGCCAGGTCATGGCACGCGCGCACGAACGCTGGGTGATGCTGCTCAAATCGGCCGGCGACGCCTCGGTGGTCACCCGCACATCGGACCCGCTGGCCGCCCTGCCGGGCGGTGGCCTGCTGCATTGAGCGGGAGCGTCCCATGTGCCAGCTGCAAATCACATCGGAGCTCCCCCCCATCGGCCCCGGGGCCCTCGAACCAGCCATGGCGTCCCGGCTCCCGGGCAAGGGCTCGCGCCGGCGCCGCCTCTGGGAACTCGACGGCCACGCCTACTGCCCGGTCATCGGGGTCTGTCTGCCCCTGCCCCAGCTACGCCGGCTGGCCGAGAAAACGCCAGGCAAACTGGGCCCGTACAGCGACTACGAAGTGCATTGCAGCGTGGTGGCCGAATGCAGGCGCCGCTCACCGCTGTCGGAGGCCCTGCACAAGGAACTCGAGCATCGGTATGCGCTGGTGCTGCGGGCCGCCCGGCAGCTCAAGAGCACGGAAGCCCTGGGCGCCTGGTGGCAGGATTGCCGCGCCAGCGCCGATTGGGCCGGCGCCCTGTGGGCAGCGCTCACCCACCCGCGCTGCGACAGCGAACTGGAACAGCGCATCCTGGGCGACGTCCACATGCTGCAGCACCAGGTCGGCATGGCCACACGCGCCGACCTGAACCGTCTGGAAGCCCTGCTTGACGAAAACGCCATCCTGACGCGTGAGCTGGCCAGCGCCCAGAAACGCAGCCAGCAGCAGACCAGCCACTACAGCAGCCGCCTGGAGCAGCAACAGGCCGAGACTCTGCGGCTGCGTGCTGCGCTGGTGCAGGCCCAGACCCGTCTGCACCAGCAGGGAGAAACGCTGGCGCAACTGCAGGCCAACGCTCCGGGTCTCGGGACCCGACGGGAACTGAGCCAGCAGAACCGCTTGCAGGAAGAGGCGCTGCAGGCCCAGACACGCGTGCTGCAGCAGACCCGGCAGGAGGCGCAGCAGCAGCGGGAACGCGCGCAGGCCCTGCAGGCCCGCCTGGATAGCCAGGAGAATGACCACACGCTCCGGCAAGCAGCGCTTGCCGGAGCGCCGGATCTGGACAAACGCTCGGTGCTATGCGTGGGGGGCCGAACGGCCAGCGTGCCGATCTACCGCCAGGTGATCGAGCACACCGGCGCGCGCTTCCTGCACCATGACGGCGGCACGGAAGACAACAGCAATCTGCTGGATACCACCCTGGCCGCGGCCGATCTGGTGATCTGCCAGAGCGGCTGCATCAGCCACAACGCCTACTGGCGTGTGAAGGATCACTGCAAACGCACCGGCAAGCAATGCGTCTTCATCGAAACGCCCAGCCGCTCGGCACTGGAGCGCGCGCTCAGTGCCATCGACCTGCCCGGGAGCTAGGGCCGGCTCAGACCACCACAGGCTCGGGTTCGAGCCGGATACCAAAGCGTTCGTAGACGCTGGTCTGGATGGCCTTGGCCAGGGTCATGACCTCGCCGCCCGTGGCGCCCTGCTCGCCACCGCCGCGGTTGACCAGCACCAGCGCCTGCTTCTCGTAGACCCCGGCCTGGCCGATGGACTTGCCCTTCCAGCCGCAGGCGTCGATCAACCAGCCGGCCGCCAGCTTCACCGTCCCGTCAGCCAGCTGGTAGTGCACGATCCTGGGCTCGCGCGCAATGATGTCGGCGCACTGCTCGGCCGTCACCGTCGGGTTCTTGAAGAAACTGCCGGCATTGCCGATGACCGCCGGATCGGGCAGCTTGGCGCGGCGGATTTCACAGACCCAGTCGTAGATCTGGCGGGGTGTGGGGGCGTGGTTGCCGGTCTCGGCCATCTTGCGTTCCAGGTCCAGATACCCCAGCACCGGTTTCCAGACCTTGGGCAGCGCCAGGCGCACGCGGGTGATGAGGGCGCGGCCCGCCAGGCCAAACCCAGGGGCGCGGCCGTCGGCGGCGTGCTTGAACACCGAGTCGCGGTAGGCAAAACCGCACTGCGCAGCATCCAGCGTGAAGGCGCGGCCGGTCTCCAGGTCGATCGCATCGAGCGACTCGAAACGGTCCTGCAACTCCACCCCGTAGGCACCGATGTTCTGCACCGGCGCCGCCCCCATGGTGCCCGGGATCAGGGCCATGTTCTCCAGGCCCGGCCAGCCCTGGTCCAGGCTCCAGCTCACAAAATCATGCCAGTTCTCGCCGGCGCCGGCCTCGACGATCCAGGCCTTGTGCGTCTCCCCGACCAGGCGGCGGCCCGGGATCTCGACCTTGAGCACCACCGGTTTCACGTCCCCGGTCAGCACGATGTTGCTGCCGCCGCCGAGCACGAATTTGGGCGCCGGGCCGAGTCCGGGGTCGGCCAGCACGGCACGCACGTCGGCCTCCTGCAACACCCGGACCAGGGTATGGGCCCGGGCGACGATGCGGAAGGTGTTGTATGGCTGGAGCGGGACGTTTTTCTCGACTAACATAGTCCCTCAGGGGGGTCGGCAACAGACCCTGATTCTCTCATTCATCAGCCTCAGAAAAATACCGTCATGCCTTCTTTCGACACCGTCTGCGAAGCCGATATGGTCAAGGTGAAAAACGGCGTGGAAAACTCCGTCAAGGAGATTGCCACGCGCTTCGACTTCAAGGGCACCTCGGCCAGCATCGAGATCAAGGACAAGGAGATCACCGTGATCGGCGACGCCGACTTCCAGATCGAGCAGATCCTGGAAGTACTGCGCAACAAGCTGACCAAGCAGTCCGTGGACGTGCGCTTCCTGGACATCGGCGACCTGCAGAAGATCGGCGGCGACAAGGTCAAGAAGCTCATCAAGGTGCGCAACGGCATCGAAGCCGAACTCGCCAAGAAGATCCAGCGCCTGGTCAAGGACAGCAAGATCAAGGTCCAGGCCGCGATCCAGGAAGACAAACTGCGGGTTTCCGGCGCCAAACGCGATGACCTGCAGGCCGTCATGGCCCTGCTGCGCAAGGACATCACCGACGTGCCCATCAGCTTCAACAACTTCCGCGACTGAGGCCGGCACCATGACCTGCCGCCTTGTCCTGCTGCTGTGCGCCCTCGTCCTGACGGGTGCAGCGCAGGCGCAGACCGTGGTGCTCTCGGGCATCCTGGGCGGCAGGGTCCTGCTGGTGGTGGACGGCGGTCCCCCCCGAAGCGTGGCCCCGGGGCAGAGTCACCAGGGTGTCAAGGTCATCGACATTCAGGCCGGCCAGGCCCTGGTGGAGATCGGCGGCGCGCGCCAGACCCTGCGGCTGGGCGAAGGGCCGGTCAACGCGCCCCCAGCCGAGGGCGAGGCCGGAGACCAGCGCCGCATCGTCCTGCACGCCGGCAGCAACGGCCACTTCCGAACTTCCGGGCAGATCAACGGGCGCACCGTGAATTTCATCGTCGATACCGGGGCTTCGGTGGTGTCGCTCAGCGTGACCGACGCGGATGCCATCGGCCTGCCTTACAAGTCGGGGCAGACGGTGCAGGTCGGCACTGCCAACGGCGTCACCGTGGGCTGGCGCATCATGCTGTCCAGCGTGCGCCTGGGCAGCGTGGACGTCTACAACGTCGAAGCCCTGGTGACCCCGGCCCCCATGCCCTACGTCCTGCTGGGCAACAGCTACCTCACGCGCTTCCAGATGACACGCACCAACGACCAGATGGTGCTGGAGCGACGGTATTGAAGCTGCTGGTATCCTAGGCTCTTATTCCGGATCGCGCGCCGTGTCTGTCCAAAACGAAAACGAGTACGAAGACCTGCTGGGCTTGTGGTCGGACCTGGAGTCCGGCCTGGGCATCCTGCTGGGCAGTCCGCTGAGCGTGCAGGAGTTCGAACAGCGTATCTGGCAGTACGACCGCTGGATGCAGGCCCTGCTGCAGCGCGACGCCGACGTCGGCCTCTACCTGCTGTTCCAGCTCGCCACCAATTCCTCGGTCGGCTACAGCGCCTCGCACAGCCTGGTCTGCGCCACCCTGTGCCACCTGCTCGCCGCCGAGCTCAAGCTCGATGTCAAGGAACGCGACAGTGTGGTCCATGCCGCGCTGACCATGAACATCGCCATGACCGAGCTGCAGGACCAGCTGGCCCTGCAGACCGAAAAGCTCAGCCAGCCCCAGCTCGAAGCCATCCGCCTGCACGCCCCCAAGGGCGGCCTGATGCTGGCCAACAGCCTGGGCGTGAGAGACCCGCTGTGGATCGAGGTGGTGTCCTCGCACCATGACGAGTACACCGAAAAGATCGAGTTGCGCCTGCTGCCCGCCCACAAGCGGCTGATCCGCATCCTGCGGGTGGTGGACCGCTATGCCGCCATGATCTCGCCGCGCAAGTCGCGGGAAGGCCGCAGCGCCACCGAGTCCGTGCGCACCATCATGACGGGCGCCAATGCCTACAACGATGAGGTCGGCCACGCCATGGTGCGCGCCGTGGGCCTGTGCCCGCCCGGCACCTATGTGCGCCTGGAAGACAACACGCTGGCCGTCGTGATGCGCCGCAGTGTGCGCCCCAACCTGCCCCATGTGGCCGTGGTCACTGGCACCGACGGCCAGGTGCTGCCGCAGCCCCGCCTGCATCGCACCATCAGCGGCCGTCCCACCATCCAGGCGGCACTGGCCACCTCACTGGTGCGCCTGCGCCTGAACCATCACCTGATTCTGCAGTTGGGCGCACAAGCCGCCATGCAGGTCTGACCCCGCCTGCGGGGGGCACCGCGCTCAGGTCTTTTTCTTGCCGAGCCTGGACTCGGTACCGCGCGCCAGCCGGCCGATGTTTTCAGCATGCCGATAGATCAGCAGCAAGGACATCAGGCTGATGGAAAACAGCAGGGCCCCGTCCATGTACCAGGCCAGACCATCACCGAAGACGTAGTACAGCGGCGCGAAGACAGAGGCGACCAGCGCCGCCAGCGAGGAATAGCGGAAGAAGAAGGCGATCAGGATCCAGGTCAGCAAGGTGGCCAGGCCCAGCGCCCAGTGCACGCCCATCAAGACGCCCAAGGCCGTGGCCACGCCCTTGCCCCCTGCGAAGCGGAAAAACACCGGGTACAGGTGGCCGAGGAAAGCGCCCAGGCCCACCAGCGCCATCGTGCCGGCCTCCAGCCCATAGGGTTTGCCATACCACTGGACCAGGGCCACCGGCAGCCAGCCCTTGGCGGCATCGAGCAGCAAGGTGACCACGGCGGCCTTTTTCGAGCCCGAGCGCAGCACGTTGGTCGCCCCGGGGTTCTTGCTGCCATAAGTACGCGGGTCGTTCAGGCCCATGACATGGCTGACGATGACGGCGAAGGACAAGGAGCCCAGCAGATAGGCGGCCACGGTGGCCAGGGCGGGATAGGCGACAGACAGGGAATCCAAGACTCTTGCTCCTCAAACGGCCCGGCATGTCGCGGGGCCCTGTTGTTCAATGCTTGCCGCTATTCTGCCAGTGTGGCCGGCAGCGACAGATCATTCTTGCGCATCGTCTTGTCGCCATACATGTGGTTGTCGGCCGCGTGCAGCAGCTGGTCCAGGTCGGTACCGGCATCCGGATAGATCGCCACCCCGATGGAGACGCCTACCTGCAGCGACCGACCTTCGAAAACGATCGGCTCCTCGATGGAGCTGCGCAGCCTCTCGGCGATGATCTCCAGCGTCTCCCTGGAGATGTTCTCCAGCAGCACGATGAATTCGTCACCGCCCCAGCGGGCTACCGTATCGTTCTGTCGCACGGCCGCCAGGGCACGCAGCGCCACCGCCGCGAGCACCGCATCGCCGGCCTTGTGGCCATGTCGGTCGTTCACGGTCTTGAAGTCGTCCAGGTCCAGGAAAAGCAGGGCGCACAGCAGGGTCGGTTGACGCTGCTGGCGGGAAAACGCCATCTGGGCACGGTCCTCGAACAGCCGACGGTTGGGCAGCCCCGTCAGGTCGTCGTACATGGCCCGGTACGCCATCAGGCCACGGCTGCGAATGAGCATGTAGAGCATGGACGCAACCAGCAGCCCGCCCGCCAGGGAGGCGGTGCGTATCAGCCAGCGCAGCCCCCGGGGGTCGTCGACGGTCCGGTTGCGCACGGCGATGGCCCAGCGCCCGCCGGGGATCTCCATCTCCTGGATCAGGGCGTCCGGCTGGTCGAACAGCTTCAGCGGTCCCCAGACGGCATCGCCCGACAGTCCCAGGGCATCACGGCCGCGGATGGCAAATTCGAAACGCTCGTCGTCCGACTCGGCCTGCACCGCCTGGAACAGCGAATCCGAATCGATCACCGTGGTCAGCAGGCCCCAGTAGCGTCCATACAGCATCAGCGGCATGCGGTACAAGAGGCCGCGGCCGCCCTGAACCAGCGCCGTCGGACCGGCCAGCGCGGCCAGGCCGCTCTGGGCGATCTTCTGGATCACGGGCCACTGGGACGGCTGGTCGGGGTAGTGCAGGCCGATGGCTCGTTCATTGCCCTGGACCGGATAGACGTAAAGCACGCGGTAGCCAACGGCCACGCCGAAGCTCCTGACATGGCGGTTGCTGCGATGCAGGACGGCCAGGATGTCCTGGATCTCGCGAGCCTGCATGCTGTTGTTGCGCACGACCAGGTAAGCCCCCAGGCCGCTGCTCAGGTAGAGCAGGGAATTGAGTTCACGCTCCAGACGCACACGCAGGGTGGTGGCATAGGACAGTGTCTCGATATGGCGCTTGTTCAGGCGATCCTGCAACTGGGAGCGCAGCACCACCTCGCCCCCGGCCAGCAGCAGGACGAAGACGACTGCGGCAACAGCCAAAGCCCCGGTACGCCCGGAGAGAAACGCAAAACTCGGGACTCGCATTCCACAAACTCCGGTTGCGCATTCATTCTCGCAGAGTCGGCGTCAGGTCAGGGTGGCCCCGCGCACGGCGCTATTCGGCCAGCGCGCACTGCACCGGCAAGGCCCCCAGCAGCTGCACGCATACCTGCGGGGCGATGCCCACCAGATAACCACGCCGTCCACCGTTGATCAGGATGCGGGGCAGCGCGAGGATCGTTTCCTCGATGTAGACCGGCATCTCGCGCCGGGTACCGAAGGGCGAGGTGCCGCCTTTGTTTATACGCTGCGAAGCGTTATCCGATGCTCAGATTTCAGAGAGGACCGTACCTTGGATAATGCCGCCGCCTTAGCCACTCGTCAAATCGATGGCCGGACTGGCTAATAGTGGTCAGAGGGCTTCAGACACCACAAGCGACATCGCCACTGACAACAAGTAGGTGCTTTGGATGGCCTAGACCGAGAAACCACGCCTGCGGGGTACCTGCGCGTGCCAAGACGTCACAGCCCAAGGGCGCCGTGCTGACAATGGCTATGCGTTTCTCCTGCGATGCTCCAAAACACACAGCGGTGAGCGTCCAGCAGACTGTCTTCACGCCCGCGTCTCAAATTCTCTACAGTGCTCGAGAGACACGGGGGCCGCCCCGCGTGACTTGCGCCAGGCCGGGGAATCAGGGCCAAGGAATAGAATAGGTCTTGATATTTGTGATGCCTCGCATGGCCTCTCGAATTCCCTCCTTGTACCCAAGACCCGAGTCTTTGATGCCTCCAAACGGGGTCAGTTCCAGGCGATAGCCCGGAACTTCCCGGACGTTGACAGTGCCGACCTCAAGTTCGTTGACGAGGCGACTAATATAGTCTAGCCGCTGGGTGCACACCGAACTCGACAGGCCATATGCAGTGCCGTTCGCGATCCTGATTGCCTCGTCAATACTCTCGAAGCGTATGACCGGCGAGACTGGCCCGAACGTCTCTTGCATCACAACGACCATCTCAGGTGCCACATGGTCAATCAATGTGGGAGCGTAGAGGGCGCCAATGCGGACATTCCCCGCCAGTAACCTGGCGCCTTCTCGTATCGCCTCATTCACCCGATACTCGAACAAGTTTGCGGCAGAAGAGTCGATGACTGTGCCCATCTGGTTCTGGGGATCCATGGGATCACCATACCGCCACGCTAGGGTCTTAACTCTGACCTGCTCAACGAACTCATCGGCAACCCGCTCGTGGACAAGCAGGCGCTTGACTGCTGTGCATCGCTGCCCGGAGTTCCTGTATGAACCATGGACGGCAAGCGTTGACGCCTCATCGAGATCGGCATCTTCCATCACAATGATCGGATCGTTCCCCCCAAGCTCAAGCACCACCCGACGATAGCCCGCACGATTCGCAATATGCTTCCCGACCTGTACTCCGCCTGTGAACGTAACAAGGTCCACCATTGGATTTGTGATCAGCTCATCCGAGATTTCCGCGGGGTCTCCTGTGACAATGCTTAGCATTTCCGGCGGAAGCCCGGCCTCATAAAGAATATCCGCGAAAAGGATCGCGGAGAACGGGGTCTTCTCAGAGGGCTTGACCAGAATCCGGTTGTTAGTAGCGACGCTCGGCACGACTTTGTGGGCTACTTGATTCATCGGATGATTGAACGGGGTGATTGCCGTGATAACCCCAATTAGTGGGGACCGGAGGGTAAACACCTTTCTGGCCCTGCCGTTCTGCGTCACGTCGCAACTGTAGATCTCACCATCATCCGTGAGCGACTCGGTGGAGCCAAACGTCAGGACGTCGCAAACACGACTAACCTCATAGAGAGCGTCATTGATGGACAGACCAGACTCTGCGGTTATAAGAGCTGCCACTTGGTCTCGCCGCTCCCTAACGATTTCTGCAGCCTTGCTGAGAATACTCGATCGCTCGTATCGTGTGAGCTCAGGTCGATAGGACCGTACCTTGGACATTAGGTCCGCCACTTCTTCTCGTGTCGCCTTTGGGACGGAACCGATCTGCTCACAAGTAAACGGGTTATGAACAACAATTGTCCGACCTCCGGTACGGTCTCCTCCGACCCGGCGTCCCGCAAATCTCATCAAGTTTAGTTGGTTGTCTAGGATGTACTGCTGAATCATTTGCTTAGATCTCGCGATGATGACACTTACGTAAGATCTCGAGTGCCGAGATATTCGGGCTATGCCTGGTCGGTCCTGCGGCCCGAGTCATATAGACATGACCAGGTAAGAGGCGTCACTGCGCTCGGCACGGGCCTAGTCAATTCCTTGGGCTGCAAGTGGCTAGTTTCATTACGGCGCCGACCCGAGTTCAATTGTGAGATCGCGGTCGAAACGGGCATTGAGATGATCCCCGGGTTTACCCCGCGGGTTGCATATGACCCTGGTGTCCTTAATGAAGTAATCGAAGCTGGTGTGGGTATGACCGTGGATCCAGAGTCTCACGCTCGGCCCCATGAGATCCTCCAGGTTCGAGGCATAAGCCGCGGAAATTAGTTCGCCGGCCCATTTCCCTGCCAGACTCCTGGCCGACGGCGCATGGTGGGTAACAACAACGACCGGAGCGGACGCCGAAAGAAGGGCTTGTCTGATAAACGCGACGGAGTCGTTATGAAGGTCATACGCATCCGCCGGGGAAAAGGGCCTTTGCCCCTCGTTGCCCTCAACGAGGATCCTCTGATGGTCGCGTAGACCTCGCTCGGCTTGGCCCATGGCGTCGTCAGCCAACGATTCGCCAAAAACAGCATAGTCGGTCCACAGCGTGGCCCCGATGAACGTCACTCCACTGAGGGTCGTCGCAGCCTGCTCTAATACATGCACGTTAGAGGTCTTGGCTGCCTCAGCTCGCAGCTTGGTGAGAGCACCAGTGTATGTGTCGTCATAAAGCTCATGATTGCCTGGGACATACACAACGGGTCTGCCCAGGCCCGACGAGAACCGAATGCCATCAACACCATGGGAAATGTCGCCCGCCAAAATGACCACATCAACATCATCCAGTGCCCCCACATCGAAGCTGGCACCCTCGAGGTGTAGGTCCGACCAGACCCTCAACTTCATCCTCTTGAGATGCATATAGGTATCGGGACGTGCGATCCCAGAGTAATCCTGCTCTCCTGAGCTGGGTGCAGTAACGTGCATGAGGAGTGCGGGCCTCTCGAGACCCTATCAGTTCCTACCTTTGGGAAGACCTATACTTTGGAAGGCAAGCTGTCCTTGCTCGATCGATCGAACTATCTCTGTCTCTGACATCATGTCTAGATGCTTTGGGTATCGCATGATTGTTGGACCCAGACCCTGCGCTAGCAGGAGTCTGTTAACCGTCAGGAAACCAATCGTTCGTATATTTGCCTCGGCAAACAAGTGATGCTGGTTCAGATCTCGACAGCATCTCGCTATCGCCGCGAGGACCCGAGTCTGCCGGACCTCTTCACATTCACGATTCAGCCTCGAAATCTCGTCGTTGTACTTGTCAATGATCGACCGAGCACGTGCCAAACACTCAGTTGCGCTCTTTGGTTGCAATATCAGCTCCCCTTGGTCGTTACCCTCTGGCGCTCGTATGGTGATCCAATCGCCACTCGACTTCTCAGAGGCCATGAACTCCAAGAGCCCGTCTGTCGTAAAGTTCACGCCAACAATGAGCGGGAACGATACGCGGCACTCCCGATAACCTAACTGGAACATGCTCTTGTGCCGGAGGCCATTCCTCTTATAAACCCCGGCAACAGCCTCGTCATGGAGTCGGCAGTACATATGTTCATCTAGAGGCAGATGCAGTTCGGAGATCATCATGTTGAAGGCACGAAGTGTCCCCTCAAGGTATCCAGCCTCGTTTTCAAAGCAATAACGGCGAAGAGCCGTTGACTGGACATTCCCGTCGATCACGAGTCGCCAGACCTGATTCGGATCTACTTCATAACCGCAACGAAGGAGGTTCCGAGACAAGACGTGCCCCTGGTAATGGGCCCCAACTAGCTTGCGCACTATCTGTAGGACACCATGGCTGGGAGTGTCTATGGGGATGTCGCTGAGGATGCTCTCCAGCGCAGATATCCTGTCATCCAGAGTCGGGCAATGGATCAGTTGGCATGCCACCAGCTCATTGACATCGTTTATAAGGGCAACCCCCTCAGATGGCGAGGAGATACCGGCAGGAATGACCTCTGCTGGCTCACGACCTGTATATCTATGACACAGTCGCTCCAGCGTGATCCCCACGGTTGGCAGAGCGCTGATCTTGAGTTCACACTCCAATGTGACAAGGTTAGGTGGGTAAGTTGTACAACCCATCAGCTCATGCCCCGATCCACTCTCTTCACGAGATAACCCGTAAGCGCCTGGCGATTGACGCACTGACTCCCGCAAAAACGCCAAGTCTTTGATCGCAGAGCGAATAGACTCGGAAGTCTCGTCGTGCATGGAGAGACCAACGTACCCGACGACAATGTCCGCAACTTCCTTAATGTAGATCCGAGAAGAAGATGCGGGTTGACGCGTGAGACACGTGCGCCTGTTGACATCATCTGGCGCGACACCGACTACCCCCATTAGTACAACCGCGAGCGTGAGACGCGGCCCCATGAATGAGCGAACCAGATGCACCGGGGTATCGCCATTCACTATCAGCAGGCACGGGGCGCTCAGCTCACGACACAGTTCAAGAGCATCAGTGGTGCCCTGGGGTAAACCATTCAGTTCAAGTGTCTGAATCATCGTTGCCCCGAGTGCCAATGAGTCGGCGAAGACTCGGGTCGCCCAATCAGTACTGCTAACATTCTTGATCACACAAGAGCAGGAATGCCGAAGGAGTGTGTTGTTGATAGAGGAGGCCCCCGCGGTCTCCATCAATCCGGCAGATCACCCGAACACCTTTACCACAGTAATTAGCCCGGCGCCGATCATCAGCACGCCGAACACCCGCTTTAGCTGGCTTACGGGCAACTTATGAGAGACCATCACACCCCATGGCGCTGAAAGCGCTGCCGCGGCACCAACGGCGAGCCCGGCGGGCCAATAGACTAGCCCAACTAGGCCTTGATTGCCTGCAGCCGCGACATGCGAGCTGAGGCCGAAGGAAATAGTGCCCGCGATCGCGATGGATAGACCAACTGCGCTAGCCAAGGCGACGGCGCGCTTGATACCCAGGGTTCGTTCGCATCTGAGCAGGTATGGGACAGTTAGGCTCGCGCCGCCAACCCCAGCGGTCGAGCTAAAGAAACCGATGGCCCCGCCCACGAGCCACCTGGGCACTACACCAACAATGGCGTGGGTCCATGCTGGCGGAGAAACGTCCCCGCTGGGCGCATTCGCATCAGCAACCATTCGGAATCCAAAATAACCAGCATAGGCCGCAAAGATCACTGCAATGACACCACCTGGCACGCTACTAGCGACCATCGATCCACCTAGCGCGCCGATTGCAGCGCTTGGGACCAGGACTCTTAGCCAGCTGACCTGGAGCGCCCCCCGCCTATGTTGGGCGAGGACTGCCGACGCGGCGGCGGGCACTGTTGCGGCGAGTGCCGATGCGACGGCCACCTGTGGGAGTACGGTGGAGGCGACGCCAAGACTTGGCAGCAACAAGATGAAGATGGGCACCATTATGAAGCCACCTCCGACACCCAGCAGTCCGGAAAGGAAGCCGGACGAGCCGCCCGTGGCAAGCAGAACTAGATAGGTGGAACTGATTTGATTTCTCCCCGAGACGAACAACGAGTCATAAATGATGCAGTGAGAAGCAGAGATGGCCCTGCCCGTCTAGTAGAGACGGTCCCTTAAGGACTGCTCTTCCAGTCGCGAGGACTCCTCCTCAGTAAGCCCAGGAATCTGATCCGCCAGCATCTTCGACATGAGAGGAAGTTCGCCCCTTCCGTGAAGATCCGGTCTCCACAGACCGGAGCGAATCGCTGACTTCGCGCAATGAAGGAACACCTCATCGATGTCAATTACGAGGCCGGTTTTCGGCGTTCTCGACCTGAAAGTCAACCGGCCAAGAACTGATTGATCGTCGGTAATAAAGGCGCGGCCGTTAATCCTCAACATCTCATCTACCCCCGGGATCAGGAAGAGGGTGCCCACGCACGGGTTAGTCAGCACGTTCCGCGCAGTGTCCAACCTATTGTTCCCAGGCCTGTCCGGGATCAGGATTCGATTGTCATTGAGTATCGACACGAAGCCAGGAGAATCTCCACGTGGAGAACAGTCTGCACCGGACCCGGGGATTTGAGACGAGATGATCAGGAACGGGGATCTTGAGATAAAGACCCTACAGTGCGAGTCGAGCCGGCTAAGGCACTTGCGCTGCGCCCTCCAGCTCGGATCCGGGTACAGATCTTTTAGCTTCGGAAGATCCGTCACCCGGGATAAATTGTCACCCTCAGCCATGGCTGGCATCCCTCACATTTTCCGTCGGGGTGGTACTGAGCATAGATAGTTGCTCCTATGCCGGCGCGAACTCGCTAGGCTCGCGCACCACAAGCTCAGGCCGTCGCGGGACTGGCGTTTGCCCCTCCACAACATTACGGTACCACAGCTCAACGTTCATGAGCATCCATACCTTCTTTCCATAGAAATCGAAGTCCAGCTTCTGCGGCGTGGTAAGGAACTGCTCCAGCTTCTTATGATCAAATATCCCGCGTTCACGGGCAGACTTGTCTAGCAGGAGTTCTTTCGCATAGTCCATCATTCCCGTTTTCAGCCAGGCATCGAGGGGCGTGGGGAAGCCCATTTTCTTCCGCGCGGTGAGTTCTCTCGGTAGTAAGCGCTTCCCTAACGTCCTCAACAAATACTTGTTCTGGTCCAGAACTTCGGATGCCTTGAATGCAGACGTGAAAAGCCCCTTAACCATGGAGATCGGAGAATTCCATTTCATCTTCAATTCGTGAGGCATGTGTATGAATGTCTCGACGAGCTCATGATCAACAAATGGAACGCGTCCTTCAAGTGAAGCCAACATCCCTATGCTGTCCACCTTGTCGAGGATACAGCCGAGGTGAATCTTTTGGAATGTGTGGAGCACACGATCATGTGGGTCACAGTCGGAAGTCTCGCTGAAGGCTTCCTCGAAGACACTTCGCGTTGCGCGATCGCCACGGAGCGCGGATCGAGTATCGGCCGAAAACAGATCCCATTTTTCGTCGAAAGGCATCCAGTTGTAGACGTTAAAGAAATGATCTAGATGGGTTTTGCATGTGATGTTGGCAATCGGTCCGAATGGGTCCCCCTTCCCGAGGGACCGTAGCCACTCCGCATCCTTACCTACAATCGTTTGCAGCGCTTCGATCTTCTTCCAGTCGAATGGGGACCGCATCACTCGCCCATATCCACCGAATAGTTCATCGGCACCATCACCGCTAAGCGCCACCTTGACGTGTCGTCGTATCTCCTTGGAGAGTTCCAACACAGTTACCATTTGAGGTATTGAGAGAGGAGCGTCACACTGCTTGATCAAAGGCGCCATCCCCGCGACGTATTGCTCCTGATGCACAACGAGGTGTGTGTGGTCTGCGCCAACCGCCCTGGCCACCTCAGCTGCGAACTCGCCCTCGTCGTAGTCGCTCACGCCGTAGCCGACCGAAAAGGTCTTGAGTTCGGTGTTCATATTCCTCGCCATCAGCGCGACCATGATGCTGGAGTCAAGGCCACCGCTCAGATATGCCCCGAGAGGAACGTCTGCAACCAGACATCGCTTCACCGCCCGCTCGAGTAATGACTCGGCCAAATCGAGCCATTCTGCCTCCGTTTTATCGCTGCGGATCTTTGGTGCCGGCAACGACCAGTATGTCTTCTCACAAATGCCATTTGGGCCGATCGTCATCAACCTCCCGGGCAGGAGCTTATTTACACCTTTGAAATAGGCTGTATCCCAAACCGCCTGTCGGAAGGTTAAGTAGCTGGAGATCCCATCAAGGCTCGCTTCCCGTCTGAACCCGGGGAATGCGAAGAACGACTTGACCTCTGAGGCAAATAGGAAGCTGTTCCCGACCTGTGTCCAATAAAACGGCTTGATCCCAAGACGGTCTCGGGCCACGGTCAATGTCTGACTCCGAGGGTCCCAGGCAGCAAAGGCGAACATCCCTGTCAAACGTTCAACTCCGGCCGCACCCCACTGCACAAATGTACGAAGCAGCACCTCGGTATCCGATCTCGTGCGGAAGACGGCGCCCAGCTTCTCAAGTTGAGCGCGGAGTTCCTTATAGTTGTAGATCTCGCCGTTAAAGACAATGGCCACCCCGGTGGCCGGATCGATCATTGGCTGATGGCCACCTGGTACGTCGATAACGCTGAGGCGCCTGAAGCCTAGACCAATCGGCCCATTCGAGTAGAGTCCCGCATCATCTGGGCCGCGATGAACCGCGCTGTCGCGCATTGCTTCCAAGATCTGGTGTTCGGTAAATCTCGCTCCATCGCGATGGAGAATGCCTGCGAATCCACACATTGTTAGCTCCTCTCAATGCTATCGTTTGACTTTGGCCCCAGAAGGAAGAAGTTCTGACTGCGAGCGTGCTCTAAGTCCCCCTCTTCGTCGATTTCTAGCCACCTCTTGCCTTGCAGCCAATGGACGTTCACTCGCAACCCTTCCCGGGAGAGCTGCGGGATCACCCTTGTGTAATAGTCGGTCTTCCAATGCCCGCTGTCGACCGCGGAGTGCAGTGCAGAGGAGAGCGCAGCGCTGCCCGTCGCGCTGTACTTGGCGACACCAACGAAGTTTCCATGCCCGTCTTCAGGAGGGATGTGGCTTCCAATGTCCACCAGTCGCTCGCCGACGGCTTTCACTCGCATGGTCCCAGGCCGGCACTGCCGCCCATCAGAAAGGAGTGCAACATCCGAGTCGTTTCGAATGAGTTCGCTAAACGCCTCCGGTTGCACTAGCACGTCCGCAAAGAGGATTAGCAGGGCCCCTTTGAGAAACGTCGAGCCAGACGCCAACGTCCACAGGTTATTAGTTACTGCATAGTCCTTGTAGTGATGGCAAGTCACGTCCTCCGGGAGTACCGACTCGATGTCTCCAGCACGGTGACCAAGAAAGACAGTGATCTTCTCAATGCCGGCCGCCCTAAGCGCTGTGATCTGATGGTGGATGATTGGCCTACCATGGAGCCTGAGTAGGCATTTCGGCTTATCAGTGACGCCCCTCAGTCTTGAACCAACGCCAGCCGCAAGTATTACTGCGTCCATACTTGGCCCTCAGGTTCCACCAACGGCTCATCGGCATTTAGTCCATACTTCCCGAGCGCATCTTGGACGTATGGGTCTCCCAAGACACCCGCCCGGTCAAGCGTCATTAGGCATGCCCTCGAACTCTGCAGCCTGGCGTTAATGATCGCTTCCCTGGTAAACGTCTCAGCAACTACTTGAGAGGCGTCTGCACGACTCAGTCCAACCTCCGTAAGTACTCGCTCGATACTGACCTGGTCCGCGTCTATGAAAGTCGCAACGAATTGCGGGATCAGTGGCCCGATCTGCTGGCGCTGTCGTAGAGATAGCTGAGGCCAAGCACGGGCAAGGAAATCGGCAAAGAAGCGGTGATGACGACTCTCATCTTCGGCATGCTCCCTCATCACGCGACGCACTGGCTCCACAACCCTGTCATCGCGGGGGATATCGAGCAGTGTGCGGGTTATTAACGTCTCGGAGACCGCGCAGAAGAAGAGCGGCAGGATCTCTCGAATTTCAGGAGCCGTCTCCGATTGAATTTCTCTCAACCTGGTGTAAAAGGCAGGTGGTCCAGATGTTGTGTTGGTGATCCTTGTACTCCACTCCACCTCTTTTTCTAGCTCGAACACTAGCTTTCCATGAAAGGATTCGTCGACAAGGATCTTCCACGCGTCGATTTGTAGCTCAGGTGGCAGATCGAACCCTGACTCCCGTCTCGCGATCTTGAACACCGCGTCGTTTATGACGGCATGTTCCAGTACCTGGGTGAATCCCAGACTTGAGTAAAGGGTTTGCGCGAGTACCCACCTCTTTTTGGTCTCATCCTGCTTGACCATAATTGGATGCGCGAGGACTGAGACTAGATCGGGCGAGAAGAGGAGACCATCCTCCCAGTCAATGTCTCCCTCGTGCCGCTGGATTGTCCTGCGTACGCCCGCACGCTCTTCCCAGTCCTCGAAATGGCGAGACTTATTCACCTGCACCCCCTTCCCTGCTCTTGCCCTGGCCTAGTTGACGGACGACGATTCGCCATACGAGCGTTCGACTGCCGTCTTGATATGTCGTGCGAAGCGACGCGCTACGAATTCCGGAGTCACGCTAGGTCGCGGGAGACTTGCCATTGTTCCCGCTCGTACCGGAATATGAATAAGATGCGGCCCGACAGTGTCTAGTGCACTCCTCAGTACCTCCGCCACTGAGTCGAGTCCGTGGCACGAATACGTGTTTGCGTAGCCGCATGCCGCGGCTACGGCACTAAAGTCGACGTTCCCAGAGTTAGTCGGCTGACCGCCGGTACTGTCGTGCATGCCGTTGTCGATGACTAGATGAACCAACTTTGAAGGTCTGTACCGTCCGATGGTAGAGAGGTTGCCGAGCTTCATGAGTGCGGCACCGTCACCATCGAGGACTATCACCGGGATTTCGGAATTGAGAGCAATGCCCAGCCCGATTGCACTCGCACAACCCATTGAGCCAACAACATACAGATTGCGTGCGTCGTCACCGAGTGCGTACAGTTCCCGTCCCGTCTTCCCTGTAGTTGCTACGAGAGCAGCCTGACTTGGCGCCAATGAGCGAGCCATGGCGAGCACCTCCTCCCGCGTCGGGAGTTGGGACGAGCGGTTGCCCAGTTTCCTGTGAACAGCTTCGGGGCGGCGGACGATGGCCTTTGCCTGCAGGCGCTCCTCCTCGACAACACCTGGCTCAACGATTAGTGCGAAGGGCTTTTCATTCGTCTGTATGTAATGGTGCGCCCTACTCAGGGTTGGGAGAATCTCGGAAACATCTCGCGGGAACGGCGCGTGAGGAATCTTCAGCACGTCCAATAGGTCATGCATCACCTCGCCCATAAGGGAGTGCTGAGGCTCGTCAGGGACCCCGGGAGATCCTCGCCAACTGATTATCAAGAGACTGGGGATTCCGAAGACATGATTGAGTGAGCTTAGAGGGTTCACGGCGTTGCCGAGGCCGGAGTTCTGCATCATCACGACTGGACTCCGCCCAGCGAGGTATGCCCCTGCGGCGATTCCAATGGCCTCTCCTTCGCTCGACGCAGAGATGTGATCGAGCCGTCCGTTGCCCAAGACCCCATTCAGAAGGGGCGTCAGATATGAGCAGGGCACACTGGTGAAGAAGTCAAACCCAAGCGCCGCGGAAGCGGCAATGAAGTCCTCTCCCTTGATCATGCTTGCTCCTCGACCGCTGATTGCGCCTGTCGTGGGAGATAGCGATCTTCTGCCTTGTGCAACTCGGCTTGGTCAACGAGGGAAAAGATCTCCGCCACACGAGGAAGGTCGTGCTCGATACCCAACAGTGAGCGCTGACCGTGAATTCTCTGGCACACCTTTCGCATGCTCGCAACCGAGGCGCGAAGGTTGTGGTTTGCCCAGATCACGGTTGCCACCCCAGCGCGCGCAAACTCCTCCGTCGGCACTTTGTAATACATCGTTGGAACAATGATGACTGGGCCACGGTTCTGCCAATGGAGCATGAACTCCAGTATTTCTGCAGCGTCGCTCTTTTTTGAGTGAATGAGGATTGCGTCGGCACCCGCAGCGTGGTACTTCTCAGCACGGCGCAGTGCTTCCGACATCCCAGCACCAGCGATTAGTGCTTCCACTCGCGCTACCACACAGAACTCATCGTTTAGCTGACTGTCTTTGGCGGCCCTGATCTTGCCGGCAAATTCCTCAGCATCAGCCAGTTCCTGCCCCTCTCCAATGAAGGAGTTCGTTTTTGGGAAGATCTTGTCTTCTATGCAAACTCCGGCAATGTTCCTCTGGCAGAGCTTCTTCACCAGACGTCTGACGCTATTGAAGTTCCCATAGCCGGTGTCGCCGTCCAGCAAGATTGGAAGGTCTGTGCTGTCAGCCATGAATTCAGCGACCTCCAGTACCTGCGTCCACGAGGCCTCGTTCGCATCCCTTACCCCGAGAGCCGCGGAAATTGATAGCCCGGATGCCCAGATACCATCGAACCCCGATTCCGCAACAATCCGCGCCGAGAGTCCGTTATGAGCTTCCATAAGAAAGGTTGTCTCTGGGGCGCTGATAAGACGTCGCAGCTTTGACGCCAAGTAAGTATCTCTTGGTGCCCTGCGCTCCCCCGTTGTGTCGGTTCCTGTCATAGCTATGTCTCCTCTAATGCGGTCCTGAATCCGTCTGCATATGTTTGCTCCTGCGTTGCGCAGCGAACTGCCGTACTTTGCCCTTTCCGTTGCAGGGATAGAAGATGAAATCTGATACCTAACGTGAGACAGGTAACCCTGGACACCTAACTTCGGTAATGATCAGATCAGCTGAGACAATCCGCGCCCAGCGCGACGATGCGAGGTTTCCAGGGAATGCACCTAGTCTGACTATCGAGGTTCGCCACCAACACAAGTCGCGGACGCTCTATTGCCGCAGATGGGTGGTCATCTAAATTCCTGGAATATTCGCGAATTCCATACGCATTGCACCGACTTCTTGCACTGATGGCCCGCGATTCCCGGGAGCGCTTGGCGGCAAGGAGGCTACTCGGCAACGGAGGACACGTGCGTCGCGAACGGGAAGGCCGAGCGGTCTACCAAGGTGGCAAACACGACTCTCAGTCACTGCACAGTCGTTCCAGCACGAAAGAGATTGGAGGCGCCCACTAGCACCTTGTCGTCGAGACGGTGCACGCCACCTGTATGACTGCAGCGCTCCTAGGATATCGCCATATCGTCCGAGGGCGGCTGCCCGCTTCACCGTGGACCAACGTGGCGTCCGTTCACTCTAACGCCACCGCTACAGGAACTTGTGAACCGACCACCTATCGGGGCAGTCAAGACACGCATTCTTGCCGTCTCTGTCAACGGGCACGGGCAGCATTTATCCCAGGCAAGCTGCCAGTTGGTCGTGGGTCTGGTTCCGTCTTGTCAGCCTGTCTTGCCTGCTCACGCGACTGGAGAAGCATTGCAAGTTCAAGTCTTGATCTCACGCAAACGAGGCGCATCAGGTCGAACATGTAGTTCTTCACGGTACCCACGGATAGTCCGAGCTCGAATGCAATCTCTTTGTTGGAATGGCCTGCCAGAAGCAGACGAACGAGGTCTTCCTGTCGCGGCGTGAGGGAAATGCGCCTCCCTCTCACCACGTACCCAATATGCACAGGCTCCGGCGACGATGACTCTCGGGAGTTGTCCAACTCCATTAACATCGTCCTGAGTTGCGTAATCGACCCATTTCTTGGCAGATACTTTGGGGCACCTGGAGTAGATCGGTACTGCTCAGAGCGATCTATTCGGTCACCGAGAACAATTGTTTGCAGCACGCTTGGCGGCGGATCTATGGCCAGGCGAGCAATGAATCCGGCGACCTCGGCGTTCCCGACACCAGCCTCAATCAAAACAACTATTCGAGGGTTGGTTTGCTGGTCATTGAGCCGCTCAAAGGCAATCTCAACCGATTGTGTGCCAGCGATATACCAATGGGGAAGAAAGTCTCGTATGAGAGCTGTCAGACCCAGCTCAGCAAAAGGACTGTCCGCAACAAGTAAACACTGCATCTAGCAGGAACCCTCATCGTTCAGCTGTTTCATATATCCGTTGGACGTCAGGCCTTAGACACTCCTACTCTTCACTGGGGAATGGCTGCGACGAGGGACAACTGACGGGCCAATATCTGAGGATCTGGGCACGTCGTGCACGCGCTGGGAGTTGCCGCTCGCCGCCGAGAAGTCTATTCCTGAGGATAGGCTTGGCTCGCTCGCCGGCTCTATCGAAGGATAGCCTAATGCGTCTCGTGGTCTACCGTGGCTTGCGGCATCTGCTAATGTTGCCGCGCCAATGATCTAGCGACGGCGGAAAGACACCGAAGCAACGTACAAGTACGTTAGGCACGTCTGGCCTCATAACCTCTCCCGTTCTAAACCCTATGGGGCTTATGTTTATTAGTCTTCCACTCTAACTTGAGTTGCCGGAAATGTGAAATGCGTATTTTCCCTATGAATCGACCCGGGTTTACTAGACACTTCCAAGCCGTTGGGAATGTCGTTTCTCGAACTCTCAATCACGGGTCGATTCACTCCCCAGGTTATTCCAGTATCACTACCGACTCTTACCTACAGGCTTGATGAGCTTTAGTCGAGCTGACCTCGGCAGGTTTAACCTCAACTGCCGATTCTCCTCTTCAAGTAACTTGAATTTTTCAATAAGCTCGGCCAGCTCTTGCTTGGAATGCTCCAGATCAACTTCAGAAATCCTAAGGCTTTCGACCAGCGCCGCCCTCACCTGCTCATGATCGGCCACCCTCGACTGCAGATCACGGCGGACGCGCTTGTGTCCAACGACTGCAGTTGCTTTGAATTGAGCGATCCAAGCTTGAACTTCCTTCACCAACGCACTGTAGTGTGGCTTGTGAAGGGTAACCGGATGTATTCCACCACGTCTGGCAACTTCAGCCTGTGAAACCACTCCCTTATTCTGAGGATAAACACCGCGATTGTTGTCTACGTCCGCTTGGATCTGTGACATAGCTTGGCGGACACGCTCGTATGTCTTTTGAATGTTTGCGTCGTGAAAAATGCGTGACGCAGCCTGGATCTTCACCCGAGTTTCTTGGGTGCGCGCAGGCTTTTGGATCTTTGCCACTTCATTTTTCTTCATTTCTGAGGTGCTCCGTTGACCAGGGCGTTCACGGTTGGATGACACATCCACTTGTCACGAAGATCATCAAACCTGGGGATATGGGCTCGAATTTGACCTGCCCAGAACGCGGACCGCAGCTCCTCCCCTTTCGATTGCTCAGCTTCGTATGCAGCAACCGCTTCCTGAATGGCAACATCAACATCAGCCCGCAAGAACGCCTCTTCTAACCTGTGATCACAGCTAGTTTGACATCGACTAGGCTCTGGCCTACCAAGGCCTTTATTGCATGGGCCAGCCTGCCCGGGCACCTTGGTACAGACAACACCATGTCGTACCTGCTCCCATGCATGTCCTTGAAATGTCAAAAGTTCTGAAAGTTCGACGATATCGTTAGCCCCGAACTCCTCGCCCCTACGAAGCGAGTCTCGCCGTGCCATCTCAACCGCAGCATGAATCTTGAGGGCGGCAAGCCCACCGTAGCCAGCAAAGTCATATCCGCTTTCGGATGTACCGGCGATATCTGCCTCCACCATGCTTTCAACTACCTCCTTCGCTCGCATGACACGCAACTCCCTCTCGACAACCTCAATTTCCGAGCGCAGCTCCTTGTCGGAAAGAATGTAGTACAGCGTCATCTCGATATCCTTGTGGCCGAAGACGTCCATTAATATCGCTGGCGCTTGAGTCAGAGCAAGCGCGACGAGTCGCGCAAGAGTCTTCCGCAATCGATGAGATCTTAGATTCTGTCCCCCCGGAGTGGGCTTCCCCCGATTCCCCGGACACATTCAATAACATGATGTGTTCAGGAGATATCAATGACGAGGACAAGAAGGA
>NZ_JBXAQQ010000015.1:0-64861 GCF_058807395.1 Hylemonella sp. GW821-FHT12C09
TCCTTCTCGTTTCCATACACCACCTCCGGTTTCATCGACCACCTTAACAAAGTGTCTTTGAAACCGGCAGCAGCCCAGGTGCCTGCAGCCTGCCCGGAATTAGGAATACTGGATTCACTCGAATATGCAGCCCAAGCTGGAACGGTAGGACCGGCCTCCTTGATCGGTTCTATACCCGATTTCACCTTAAAACCGAGCCCTAAACCGAGCGCGCCTTCGACCTCCCTAATGCGTGTCTCACTTATGCGACTGAGATTGATGTTCGCAGTTACCTCAAAGTTACCACCCACAACTGCATAGAGCGCACCGCCAAGTTTCAGCTCAAACGCCAAGTCCTTACCAGGCGAACCGACCTCCGCCGCTGGCAGTTGGAACCTGGGAGCAGCAGCATCAAGATTGCTTGCCGCCATCTTGGCATCACCAGATGCCTTGTAGTACCCAGAGGCATAGTTCAAATATTTGTCACCTTGAGCGCGGTCGCCAACAGCATATGCCTGTGCAGCTTTTTTCGCAAACTCTTCACCTGCGCTCTTCAATGCGATACTAGATTTTTCCAGATCCTCCGCTTGAGATGCGAACCCGAGTCGCATATCACGCGCATCGCGCCCATCGCTGAAGCCACCACTGCTAGGTCTTCCCACTTTTGAATCACGCAAAGAGGGCTGCTCGGGAGCCGGGTCCGGGCCGGTAATGGCATCCGGCCCAAACTGCGCCCGCATGTCGTCCAGATCGAAAGTCCCTGGCCCTGAACCGACATCACCCACTGAATTCGCATTCAGCTTCAGCACGCCACTGCCAGGCTTCAACTTGAAGCCCGTCCCCGCAACCAGCTCTTCTTGCTCATTACCACCCCCTCCCGCATCACTCACCACCCCATCCGTAAGATTGTCTCCGGCGCTGGCCAACAACACCCCAGGCCCATAGCCCTCCATCGACCGGGTATCGCTAAAGGCCTTCGTCAGTGCATCAAACGCCGCAGCCTGCGTTTGCGCACGCTGTGCATTCTCTTTGGCAATAGCCGCCAGCTTCTGCTCCTGGGCACTTTGGCTCTTCAGACTTTCACCCCAGGACTCGCCCAGTGCGTTGCCAAAGGCATCGGTCGCGATCTGCGTCACCTCCACCCTGCCGCCGCGCGCTAGTGTCGCGGCCACGCCCGAAGCAAAGCTGCTGAATGCCGCCCGGCTTATCTTGTCCATGCCGTTGTAGGTGGTGGTGGCCTTGCCGGCGGCATCCGTCAGGCCCAGCGCCTGGTTCATACCCTGCCCCACGCCCGCGCCCACCGCGGACGCCGCCACGCTGGTCCAGTTGAATTCCTTCTGCATACCGGTCACCACGGCAATGCCCTGGGTCATGGCGTTGCTTAGGGCCGCACGGGCTATGGTGTTGCCCAAACTGTTGGCTGCGCCTCCCGTCATATTGACTCCGCCCACCCCCGCCGTGACACCGCCGCCAATGGCGGCCATGGCTACACCATTCCAGTCGAAGCCTTTCTGTATACCCAGCACATTGCCGACTGCTTGGCTTGCAATGGAGCCGAGGGCCGCCGCAGTTGCAGCTGTGGCTACCGTGGCAGCGGTACCTGTCAGACCGGCCCCTGCCCAGAAGTTGGCGATTGCACCACCGGCGCCGCCGGTGTAAACGGTTACCACCACCGCCACCACCACCATGATGATGGTGCCCAGACCACCACAGCCACCCCCACCTCCTCCGCCCGAGGGCGGGCTGGGCAGGTTGGGCGTGGTGTTGCCCACCACGTCACCAGGGCTGTAGGGCTTGAAGCTGTTGCTGCTGTTCTTGGCACCCGTCACGCGGCTGGGCACGGTGAGCGTCTGGCCCACACGCAGGTCGCGGTCACCGGCCAGGCCGTTGGCGTCAGCGATCAGGTACCACAGGCTGGAGTCGCCGTAGACCGACTTGGCGATGGACTTCAGCGTTTCCCCGGCGGTCACGGTGCGCGTGCCGGGGTTGGCAGCCGGGTAGCTGCCGCTGATCTTGGTGTAGCCGAAGTTGAAATTGGCCGTGGTCAGGAAGTTCGGGTTGCCGCTGCTGTCGGCCGGCTTGTCCGGGTTGAGCATGGTGCCGTAGCGGCCCAGCACCTCGCCGTTGACGACCAGCTGGCGCTGCACATTGCCGTTCTGCGTACCCTGCAGGATGCGGCCCGCCACATCGGTGATGAAGTCGCGGTTGTTGGCGGCCTTGGTGGCGTCGCGCACGCCGATCAGGTTGTTGTTGACGTCGTAGGTATTGGTGGTGCTGCCGCACTGCAGCACGGTGCTGGTGCCGCTGACCACACTTTCCATATAGGCGTTGCGCCGGATATGGCAGTGCAATCGGGGTGTGCAAGTGCAGCTGTTTCTACAATCCAGGCGCTACATACAAAGGAGTCATCCATGTCCGATCTCACTCTCACCCTCGCCCGTGACCTGATAGCCCAGGCCATGGCTCACGCCACCGAACATTTCAAGAAACCGGTCTGCGTCTCGGTCTGCGACGCCACGGGTCTGCTGCTGGCCTTTGTGCGTATGGACGGCGCACCGGTGCGCAGCGTGGCCATTTCGCAAGGCAAGGGCTACAGCGCGGCGCGTTTGGGCGTGACGACGCAGGCCGTGCTGGAGCGTCTGCACCGCGAGAACATAGCGATTGGCTATTTCTGTGACCCGCTGCTCACGGCCCTGCCCGGTGGTTCGCCGCTCAAGGACAAGGAGGGCGTGCTGCGCGGCGCCATCGGTGTGAGCGGCCTGACTTCCGCAGAAGACCAGCAGGTCACCGACTACATCGCCACCAAGTACGCCGCATGAAGCAGGTCCGCCTGCCTTCGGGCGAGCACGTGTCGGCCTTGGGCCAGGGCAGCTGGTACATGGGCGAGGACCGCAGCGCGCGCAAGGTGGAAGTCGCCGCCTTGCAGCTGGGCCTGGACCTGGGCCTGACGCTGATCGACACGGCCGAGATGTATGCCGAGGGTGGCGCCGAAGAGGTGGTGGGCGAGGCCCTGGTGGGGCGGCGCGAAAACGCTTTTCTCGTCAGCAAGGTCTATCCGCACAACGCGTCGCGGCTGGGCGTGGCGGCGGCCTGTGAGCGCAGCCTCAAGCGTCTCAAAACGGATCGCATCGACCTCTATCTGCTGCACTGGCGCGGTCAGCACCCGCTGGCCGAAACGGTGGCCGGTTTCGAGACCCTGCAGCGCGCCGGCAAGATCCGCCATTGGGGTGTGAGCAACCTGGACCGGGCCGACATGCAGGAACTCTGGGGTGTGCCGGGCGGCAGCGCCTGCGCTGCCAACCAGCTGCTCTACAACCTGGGGCGCCGGGGCATCGAATGGGACCTGCTGCCCTGGCTGCGCGAGCAGGGTGTGGCCACCATGGCCTACTCGCCGATCGAGCAGGGGCACCTGCTGCGCCACCAGGGGCTGCAGGACTTCGCGCGCCGGCACGGCATGACCACGGCCCAGGCGGCGCTGGCCTGGCTGCTGGCGCAGCCGGGCGTGATCGCCCTTCCCAAATCGGCCAGCCTGGCGCGGGTTCGCGAGAACGCGGCGGCGGGCGCACTGGCGCTGGAACCGGCCCAGCTGGCCGAACTCGACCGCCTGTTCCCTCCGCCCGGCGGGCCTGTCCCGCT
Source organism: Hylemonella sp. GW821-FHT12C09 (assembly GCF_058807395.1). Lineage (NCBI taxonomy): Bacteria > Pseudomonadati > Pseudomonadota > Betaproteobacteria > Burkholderiales > Comamonadaceae > Hylemonella > Hylemonella sp. GW821-FHT12C09. The sequence goes on from NZ_JBXAQQ010000015.1 coordinate 3,616, forward strand.
GGACATGCTCTGAGAGGGTGAGAGCCTTTCGTTCATGCCCGCTCACCACGCCCAAACGCGCCCGCTCGTCGTTGCAAATGCGCGCCATAGCCCGAGCTATGGCTGTGCTTTGCGTCTAGATCGGACGCGCTTGGGCGCGTTGCTCGGACACGCTCGAAAAACTCTCACCCTCTGAGACAATCGGGGCCATGTCTTTTCAGAAAATCCTTCTTCCCATCGGCGCCGTGGCGCTGGTCGTGGCTGGCTACCGTTTCGGGGGCTGGGCCGGGGTGGCGTTTGCCGTCGGCGCCCTCATGCTGTGGCTGCTGCTGCATTTCACCCGCCTCATGCACATCCTCAAACGGGCAGCCGACAGCCCCCTGGGTTATGTGGGCAGCGCCGTGATGCTGCAGGCCAAGCTCAAGCCCGGCATGACGCTGATGCATGTGGTGGCCATGACCCGTTCGCTGGGCGAAGCCCAGAGCCCGCCCGACAGCCAGCCCGAGCGGTTCCGCTGGACCGACGCGTCCGAGGCCTCGGTGACCTGCGAATTCCTTGCCGGCAAACTGGTGCGCTGGGACTTCAGTCGCCCGGCCGTGGCCGACGCCGGGGTGACCACCCTGCCGGGCCTGCCGCCGGCCCCGTAAAATCAGGGTTTTGGCCCGTACGCACGGGCGACCCTTACCTAGGAAAGAACCGATGAGCCCCCTACCGACCTCGATGTCCGACCGCGACGGAAAAATCTGGATGGACGGCCAGCTGGTGGAATGGCGCGACGCCAAGATCCACGTGCTGACCCATACCCTGCACTACGGCTGCGGCGCCTTCGAGGGGGTACGGGCCTACAACACGGTCAACGGCACGGCCATCTTCCGCCTGCAGGAGCACACCGAGCGCCTGTTCAACAGCGCCAAGATCCTGCGCATGAAGATCCCGTTCACGATGGAGCAGGTCAACGAGGCGCAGAAAGAGGTGGTGCGCGCCAACAAGCTCGAGAGCTGCTACCTGCGCCCGCTGACCTGGATCGGTGACAAGAAGCTGGGCGTCTCTCCCAAGGGCAACACCATCCACCTGATGGTGGCGGCCTGGGCCTGGGGCGCCTACCTGGGCGAAGAGGGCATGAAACGCGGCATCCGCGTCAAGACCTCTAGCTACACGCGCCACCACGTCAACATCACCATGACGCAGGCCAAGGCGGTCAGCAACTACAGCAACTCCATCCTGGCCAATATGGAAGCCACGGACGACGGCTACGACGAAGCGCTGTTGCTCGATTCGTCCGGTTTCGTGTCCGAAGGTGCCGGCGAGAACGTCTTCGTGATCAAGGGCGGCGTGATCTACACGCCCGACCTGTCGGCCGGCGCGCTCAACGGCATCACGCGCAACACCGTCTTCCACATCGCCAAGGACCTGGGCCTGGAGATCGTGCAGAAGCGCATCACCCGCGACGAGATCTACATCGCCGACGAGGCCTTCTTCACCGGCACCGCCGCTGAAGTCACGCCCATCCGCGAACTCGACCGCGTCGAGATCGGCAGCGGTTCGCGCGGCCCCATCACGGAGAAGATCCAGAGCGCCTTCTTCGACATCGTCAATGGCCGCAATCCCAAGTACGCCCACTGGCTGACGAAGGTTTGAACACCCCCAGGCTGCGCTCCCTTCGTTCGCTTCGCCACCCCCCTTGCAGGGGGCAACGCCAGTGGCCCGGCAAAGCCGGTTCCACGGCGTTCCGCGATAAGACCTGGGATGGCATAACCATCGCTGAAATGAGGTACCCATGAGTAAACAGAACGTTGAACTGCTGGCCCAGGACCTGAACCATCAGGGTGGCGTCTACTGCCCCAGCCCCAAGGCTGACATGAAGATCTGGAACAGCCACCCCAAGGTCTACCTGGACGTGGCGCACACCGGTGAGGCCAAGTGTCCCTACTGCGGCACCGTCTACAAGCTGAAGGCCGGTGAGCATTTCGCCGCTGGACATTGAGTCACCCCCGAGGCGGCCTGTGGCCGCTTCCCCCTCAAGGGGGCGCTGCCAGCGGCCCGGCAAAGCCGGTTCCGCGGCAGCCCCCGCAATATGCATGATCGTCGCGTGACATCCTCTCTCATCATCGCCCCGCAGTGGATCGGCGACGCGGTGATGACGGAGCCCCTGATGCGCCGGCTGGCCGCGCGCGGCGAGCGGCTCACGGTCGGAGCCCTGCCCTGGGTGGCACCGGTCTACCGCGCCATGCCCCAGGTGGCCGAGGTCATCGAATTCCCCTTCGCCCATGGCGGCCTGCAGTTCAAGGCCCGGCGCTCGCTGGCGCGCCAGATCGAAGGCCGCTTCGACGTGGCCTACGTGCTGCCCAACTCCCTCAAGAGCGCCTTGCTGCCCTTCCTGGCCAGCATCCCGAAGCGTGTGGGTTACCTGGGCGAGGCGCGCGTGGGCCTGCTCACACACCGTCTGAAGAACCCGCCCAAGGACAAGCGCCCCCCCATGGTGGCCTTCTACTCCGCGCTCAGTGGTGAACCGGGCATCGAGGCCGACCGACCGCACCTGCAGATCGATGCGGCCCCGTGTGAGGCTGTGCTGGTCAGGCAGGGGCTGGTGCGTGGCGCTTATTACGTCTTCGTGCCGGGCGCCGAATACGGCCCGGCCAAGCGTTGGCCGGTGCAGCGTTATGCCGAACTCGCGCAGCAGCTCGACGCGCCGGTGATCGTGCTGGGCTCGGGCAAGGAGGCGCCGCTGGGCAGCGAGATCGTCGCCCTGGCCACAGGGGCCGACTGCCGCAACCTGGCTGGCACCACGAGCCTGGCCGAAGCCTTTGCCCTGATTGCTGCGGCTCGCCGGGTCATCAGCAACGACACCGGCCTCATGCATGTGGCCGCGGCCCTGGACGTGCCGCAGGTGGCGATCTTCGGTTCCAGCAGCCCCGAACACACGCCACCGCTCAGTGACCGGGCGCAGGTGCTCTGGCTCAAGAACGATCCCGCTTACCAGCCGCCGCTGGACTGCGCGCCCTGCTTTGAGCGCGAGTGCCCGCTGGGCCACCTGCGCTGCCTCAACGACATCACGGCGCCGCAAGTCTTGCGGCTGCTGTCAGAGCCGGTTCGCTAGCCCACCTGCAGCTGTGCAGCAGGCACAGGACGTCCGAGGAGGAAGCCCTGGAGAAAGTCGCAACCTTCGGCGACCAGAAACGTACGTTGGGCTTCCGTTTCGACGCCTTCGGCGACCACCTTCAGCCCCAGGCTGTGCCCCAGCGCAATGATCGCCTTCGTCAGGGAGCGGCTGCGCGCGCTGTCTTCCAGTTCGGCGATGAAGCTGCGGTCGATCTTCACCGTGGTCAGATGGAAGCGGGACAGATAGCTGAGGGAGGAATATCCCGTTCCGAAATCGTCCAGTGCCAGACCGAACCCGGCGTCCCGCAGCCTCTGGAGCAAGGCCGGCAGTTCGGGGCCGTCGCTGGCAAGCAATGTCTCGGTGAGCTCCAGCTCTATTTGCGACGGCTGAACCCGGTGCGCCATCAGTGTGCGTTGCAACTGGCTTTCGAAGTCCGGGTGGGTGAACTGTCGCGCGGAGACATTGATGCTGACCACCGGTCCTGGTGCCGGTCCCTGGCCCCAGAGTGCGGCCTGGCGGACCGCCTGCTCCAGCACCCAGCTGCCCAGAGACAATATGAGGGCAGACTGCTCTGCCAAGGGGATGAAGCGCGCGGGGGATACGGGGCCGAGGGTGGGGCTGTTCCATCGCACCAGAGCCTCGACCTTGCGCAAGGCACCGCTACCGACTTCGATGATGGGCTGGTAGGCGAGTTGCAGCTCGGTTTGCCCTTGAATCGCCAACCGCAGTGCTGACTCCAGCCTCAGCATCTCCGCAATTCGTTCGTCCATGTTCTTGTCGAAGAAACGCCATTCGCCGCGTCCCCGGGCCTTGGCTTCGTACATGGCCACTTCGGCATGCTGAATGAGCCCTGCGGGGGTGTTGCCGTCGGCGCCGGAGAAGGCGATGCCGATGCTGGCGCCCAGCAGGACCCGCATATCGCCCTGGCGTATTTCGCGGGCAAGCAACTGGCACAGGCTGGCGGCCCGATCCTCCATCACCAGCGTGCCCGCACCCGGCTGGAGATCTGTGAAAACCAGCACGAACTCGTCGCCCCCGAGGCGGCCGAGGAGATCCCGTTCGTGCCGCTGGGTTGTCAGCAGCTGTGCTGTTTCGCGTATGACAGCATCGCCCCGCGCATGGCCCATGGTGTCGTTGACCTTCTTGAAGTGGTCAAGGTCGATCAGCAGGACGGCGCACTGCGTCTGGTTCCTCTGGCATTCCCAGAGAACCGTGGCCAGCTGCTTCTCGATAAAGTGCCGGTTTGCCAGGCCCGTGATCTCGTCGGTGGTGGCGTGTCGCAGCCGCTCCGCCTCCGCGTTCTTGCGGTCGGTGAGATCTCGAATCTGTGCAAGCACGACGTTCTGGCCAAAGTCATCGAACACCGAAACGATGACTTCCGCGGGAAAGGGGTCGCCGTGCGCGGGGCGCACGGATCGTTCCAGGACGATGGGTGCGCCGGGCCGGCCCATCCGGGCGATCTCCGTGATCTCCCGCGAGATGGCCTCCGCTTCGCTTGGGTCGTCCGCAAGCATGGGGGCCGGGCGCCCGACCAGTTCTGTCGGGCTGCGCGCACCAGCCAGTCGCGCGAACGCGTCGTTGCAGAACATGACGGTGCCATCCAGACGTCGCGCCAGAATCGCATCGGGCAGGTGACGAATGACCATGCGCAGCCTGCGGCGCGACTGATGCACGGCTACTGACACGAGCATCAGCGCCAGCAGGACGCTCGTGGCCCAGTTGAGAATCGAATAGAGCATCGACTGAGCAGGGGTCGCGAAAATCTCCGGCTCGTAGACCATGGCCGGCAGCAAAGCGCAGGCCTTGAGCGCGAAGGCCAGTCCGACAACATGCTGGCCCCGGTCGCGGGCGAACATCTTTGCCGACCACAGGTATGTGGCGATCATGGCCAGGTTCACCAGCACGCGTCCGGAGATCGGGTTCACAACAAAACCGGTGAAGCCGACGGCCAGTGCGACGGCGGTCGTCTGCATGACCATCATCGGTATGCTGGTCAACCTGCCGCTCAGCGACCGGTTGGCGGCATGCAACGTGACGAGGAAGACGGACACGGCCAGCAAGGAAACGCCGCCGAGCCAGGCGGTGTATGTGAGCATGTAGCGGTAGCCGGTGAATACCGCGATGCCCAGGCTCAGGTGCGCTATTCCCCATAGCAGCCCGGCGAGATTGAGCCGGTCGGCGCTCCAGACCAGCAGGAAGGCCAGCCCCAGGAGGCCGATCAGAAGGGTTGCCAGATCGTAGTGTGGAACCATGGTGCAAGCTGCCTATTTCGTGCCTCCGGGCCGCTCGGATGAGCGGCCGGGTTCTGTGACAAGAGGCTCCCTGGGCCCTGCAAGTGTAGCGGCGTGGCGTGCCATCGGTACGCCGCTCATTGCACGGACGCCTGGCTCGTGAGTAAAAAAAAGCCACCCTTGCGGGTGGCTTTGAAAAGTCCTCGAAAGGACGTCGTTGGGATCGTTGACATCGGTCTGCGTTGCTAGAGGAAAACGCAGACCGGTGGTATCTGGAAAAGTTGACTGTGACAGCAGTACAGGCACAAATATAGCCAGCCGTTTGCATCCGGCATATCCCACAAATTGGGGATATGGCGGCGAAAGTGTCTCGAAATAAGACATTCAGGATGCGTTTTCAGGTGAGCCGGGCCTGCGGGCTGGCGCTGAACAGGGCTTCGAAGGCCATGTCGAAGGCTTCAGGCCGGGAATCGGAGATGAACAGGCCAAACTGATCCAAGTCCACGACGTACATGGTGAATTGACTCAGCAGGTTCTGCTCGACCTTCAGACCGCGGTAGCTCTGATGCCGCGTGACGATGGTCGAGCGGTCGGGCTGTGCAGGACGGGCGATGGTGGCGCTCATGGTGTGTTTCCCCTTGTCTGTCGCAAGAATAGGAAACAGGGGCCGGTCGCGCCAGCCCCTGCCGGGCTGGCCGCGTGCGGTTTTTCACGCCCGGGGCGTTTGTCCGTGGGCCAGCGGCAGGCGCAGCACGAAACAGGCGCCGCCGCCCGGGCGCTCTTCGTTGTGTACCGTGCCGCTGTGGCGCTGGGCGATGGATCGCACCAGGGCCAGGCCCAGGCCCACGCCGCCCTCACGCTCGGAGGCGCCGGGCAGGCGGAAGAAGGGCTCGAAGATGCGCTCGCGCAGGGCGGGCGGGATGCCCGGCCCCCGGTCGCAGACCCGGATCTCGACCTGTGCGCCCTGGGTCTGCAGGGTCAGGGTCACCTCACCGCCGCCATGCCGGCGGGCGTTTTCCAGCAGGTTGCGCAGGGCGCGCCGCAACAGCCGGGTCAGGCCCGAGACCAGGACGCTGGTGGTGCCGGCCGGCGCCTCGAGCTCGGCGCCGGTGCGGGCGCATTCCTCGGCACACAGGCCGACCAGTTCGACCGGCTCCAGCGGCCCCAGGTCGTCGGGGCTGGCATCCAGCCGGCTGGCCAGCAGGATCTCGTCGATCAGCTGGTCCAGCTCGCGGATATTGCGCGCCATTTCCTCATGGTTGGCGGGGCTGGGTTGGGCCTGCATGAGCTCCAGTCCCATGCGGATACGCGCCAGCGGCGAGCGCAGCTCGTGCGAGGCATTGGCCAACAGGGCCTTGTGCGAGAGCAGCAGGGCCTGCACGCGGGCGGCGGCGACGTTGAAACGTTGCGCCAGGAAGGCCACCTCGTCCTGCCCGTCCTCGGGCAGGCGGCGTGCCAGGTCGCCTTCGCCCCAGCGCTCCACGCCCTGTTGCAGGGTTTCGAGCCGTTTGGTCAGCCGGCGCACGATGGGATAGGCGCCCAGGGCGACGGCCGCCGCCACCAGGCCCAGCAGCACGAGCAGGTTGTAGGGGGGTGGCAACCCGGTCGGGCCCAGCGGGGGAGAGGGCGGCGGGCGGTTGCCGGGGCGCGGCAACTGCACAAAGACGGTCTGGCCATCGCGCAAGGGCACCTCGAACTCCCAGCCCTGGCCAGGCACGCGCGCGCCCCGGGTCTGGGCCTGGCCCAGCACCTCGCCCTGGGCGTTGCGCAGGATGATCTCGCGGCCCGGGCGCTGGGCGCGCTCGCGTTCCGCTTCCTCGCGCCAGATCCAGCCAAAGATCAGGGTCAGTAGCACGATGGCGGCCACCACGGCCAGCCAGATGCGGATGTAGAGGCGCTGGGTCAGCGGCGTGGACATGTCAGTCCTGCTGGCGGGCGAAGACGTAGCCCACGCCGCGCACCGTCAGGATGCGCTTGGGGGCCTTGGGGTCGGCTTCGATGGCGGCGCGGATGCGGCCCATGTGCACGTCGATGGAGCGGTCGAAGGCCTCCAGCTCGCGCCCGCGTACCGCTTCCATGATCTGGTCGCGCGTGAGCACCCGCCCGGCGCGTTCGGCCAGCGCGACCAGCAGGTCGAACTGGTAGGAGGTGAGTTCGCAGGCCTGGCCGTTGACGCTGACGGTGCGTGCATCGCGGTCGATGGCCAGGGAGCCGAAACGCAGCTGGCTGGCGGGCGCGGGCCCGTTGCCGCCACGGCGGCGCAGCACGGCACGGATGCGCGCCAGCAGTTCGCGCGGCTCGAAGGGTTTGGCCAGGTAGTCGTCGGCGCCCATCTCCAGGCCGATCACGCGGTCCATGGGATCGCCCTTGGCGGTGAGCATGAGGATGGGGGTCTGCGCCAGGGCCGAGGGCAGGGCGCGGATGCGGCGGCAGATCTCCAGACCGTCCATGTCGGGCAGCATGAGGTCGAGCACCAGCAACTGGGGTGCCGGATGAGCCGCTTGCAGCCGGGCCAGGCCTTCTTCGCCGCTGCCCGCGATGTCCACCGTGTAACCGGACTGCGCCAGGTACTCGCTGACCATGGCCGCCAGGCGGGCATCGTCTTCGATCATCAGCAGGGGCTGGTTCATTTCGGCAAGTCTATCGCTCATGTCGCCATGGTGGGGGCGAGCGGTCAGCCGCGCTTGTCGCGGCTGTAAAGATAGGTAAACGCCTCAGTTGCGGGCCCGCCGGGCGGCGCGTGCCGCCAGCCCCACCAGCAAGAGCACGGGCAGGCCCAGCAGCGCGGTGGAGACGAAGAAGTGGCTGTAGCCGTATGCGTCCACATAGTGGCCCGAGAAGCCGGCAATGAACTTGGGCGCCAGCAGCATCATGGAACTGAAGAGCGCGTATTGCGTGGCCGAGTAGCTGATGTTGGTGAGGCTGGAGAGGTAGGCGATGAAAGCCGCCGAGGCGATGCCGCTGGAGAGGTTGTCGGCCGAGATCACGAAGACCAGCGCCGTCACATCATGCCCGCGCGTGCCCAGCCAGGCGAACAGCAGGTTGCTGGCCGCGCTGAGGACGGCGCCCAGCATGAGCACACGCATCACGCCCAGGCGCATGGCCAGCACGCCGCCCACGAAGGCGCCCACCAGGGTCATGATCACGCCGTAGATCTTGGTCACGGCCGCCACCTCGTCCTTGGTGTAGCCCATGTCCACGTAAAAGGGATTGGCCATGATGCCCATGACCACGTCGCTGATGCGGTAGACCGCGATCAGCGCCAGGATCAGGCCAGCCTGCCACTTGTAGCGGCTCAGGAAATCGGTGAACGGCTCCACCATGGCGCCTTGCAGCCACTCGCCCAGATTGCGCGCCGGGGGCAGTTCGTGGCGCACGGGTTCGCGCGAGAGCAGCACGGTCAGCACACCGGGCAGCATGCTGGCCGCCATGACCAGGTAAGCGGTGGCCCAGGCCGCGTTCTGGTAACCCGTGGCCTGGACCTCGGCGCGCGCGGCCAGCCACAGCACGCCGGCGCCGGCCCAGATCATCGCCATGCGGTAGCCGGTCTGGTAGGCCGCCGCCAGCGCGGCCTGGCGCTCGGCCCCGGCCGATTCGATGCGGAAGGCATCGAGCGCGATGTCCTGCGTGGCCGAGGCGAAGGCCACGGCCAGCGCACACCAGACCACGACCTGCAAGCCGTCTTGCGGATTCGCCAGCGCCATGCCGGCCAACCCGGCCATGATCGCCGCCTGCGAGAACAGCAGCCAGCTGCGGCGCAGGCCCAGCCAGCGGGTCAGGCCCGGCAGCGGCAAGCGGTCCACCAGCGGTGCCCAGGCCCATTTGAAGGCATAGGCCAGGCCGACCCAGCTCAGCTCGCCGATGGTGCCGCGGTCCACGCCGGCCTCGCGCAGACGGAAACTCAGCGTGCCCAGCACCAGCAGCAGGGGCAGGCCGGCCGCAAAACCCAGGGCCAGCATGCGCAGGGTGGCGGGTTCAAGGTAGACGCGCAGTGTGTCGGCCCAGGAGGGCTTGAGTTGATCCGGTTCGGACGCACTTGATGTCATGCGGGGAATAATAAGCGCAGCTCTCCTGCTCACCATGCCCATGATCGAAACCAGACGACTTTCCTTTGCCGCCCTGAGTGCCCTGCTGATGGCCGCCCTGCTGCTGACGGGCTGCAACGAGCGCCCCGCGCCGCAGCGGGACGGCGTGGATGTGGGCAAGAACTCGGCCTTCACCAAGCTGGCGTCGGCCGAGCAGGTCGAGAAGACGGCCGAGCAGCAGTACACCCAGCTCCAGATGCAGGCCGCCAGCAAGCATGCCTTGCTGCCCAGGGACCACCCGCAGGTGCTGCGGCTGCAGGCCATCGCCAGGAAGATCATTCCCCACGCGCTGGCGTGGAATCCGCGTGCGCAGGACTGGCAGTGGTCGGTCAGCGTGATCCACTCGCCCCAGGTCAATGCCTTCTGCATGCCGGGCGGCAAGATCGCCTTCTATACCGGCATCCTGGACCGGTTGCAGCTCAGTGACGACGAGGTGGCCATGGTCATGGGCCACGAGATGGCGCACGCGCTGCGCGAGCATGCGCGCGAGCGCATGGGCAAGGGCGCCGTGACCCAGGGCGTGGCACGCGTGGGCGGTGCGGTGGTGGCCGCTTGGCTGGGGGTGGACCCGCGCCTGACCGATGGCGTGGCGCGCGGTGGTGCGAACCTGCTGGCACTGGAGTTCAGTCGCAGCGATGAGTCGGAGGCTGACCTGGTCGGCCTGGAACTGGCCGCGCGCGCCGGCTACGACCCGCGCGCCGGTGTCAGCCTGTGGCAGAAGATGAGCGCCGCCAGCAAGGGCGCGCCGCCGCAGTGGCTCTCGACCCATCCTTCGGGCAAGACGCGCATCGCCGAGATCGAGAAGAACCTCCCCAAGGTGCTGCCGCTGTACGAGCGGGCACGCTCGCCGGCGTCCGCTCGCAGCACCAGCCGGCCATGAAAAAAGCGCAGCCCGGCTGCGCTTTTTTTCGGGAGGGTCGGTTGCGGATCAGAAACGATAGACCATGCCGACGGAAACGCTGGGCAGGTAGCCCAAGCCCCCGAGGGAGTCGTTCATCTTCTTCTTCTGCGCATCGACGTCGGCCTGGGTGATGCCGTTGTAGCCCACCAGGTCGGTATCGATCTCGGCCGTGAATGAGCCGAGGGTGACGCCCACGTCGGCGTAAAAGCCCAGACCTTTGGTCGAGACGTGGTGACCATAGCCCAGGCCCAGGTAGGCGGTGGTGCTCGGGTATTTCAGGTTGACGTTGAATTTCTTGCCGGTGGTGTCGGTCGTGACATTGCCGATGGTGGTGTTGGGGCCGCCCACGCCATTCACGCTCAGCTGGGTGTCGTTGGCCGTGACGCCGCCGACCAGACGGAACCCGCCGCTGAAGGGGAACCAGTCGGCAAAGAGGCCAGCGCGGCTGGATTTGAAGGTCGCGTCGTAGCGCACGCCGTTGTCGGTGCCGCTGGCACTGGCCGACAGGCCGCCCGCGTATTCGCCGCGCACGCCCCAGCTCTTGCTGACCGGGTGGGCATAACCCAGGGTGTAAAGGCCGGGCAAGCCGATGCCGCCGTAGATGTCTTGCGCGTGCAGGCTGGTGCCCATGCCGGCCAGGAGGGCCAGGCTGATGAGTTGCTTTTTCATGTTGAAGAGGAGAGTGACGGCGTTTAAGGAAAACACGGGCGCGTCAGTAGCGGTAGATCAGGCCAAGCGAAACGCTGGGCAGGTAGCGAAAGCCCAGCCAGCCGTTGGTCTGTGTGCGCCAGCCTTCCATGCCTGCCGCCGAACTGGCGCCGCCGCCCTGGCTGCTGTCGGCATCGGCGGGCAGGGCGCTCAGTGAGACCCCCATGTCGGCATAAAAGCCCAGGCCCTTGCTCAAGAGGGCGTGCTGTCCGTAGCCTATGCCCAGATAGGTGGAGGAGTTGGGGTATTTCAGGCGCAGGCTGTTCGGGTTGCCGGACCAGCCGCTCACCGGTGCGTTGACGAGTTCCGGACGGTTCTCGGTGAGGTTGACGCCTCCCACGAGACGCAGGCCGCCACCAAAGGGGAACCAGTCGGCATACACCCGGGCGCGGTTCGCCTGGAGTCCGGCGCCGTTATCGACCAGGCCCTCCGTGCCGGCGCGGCTCCAGTTCAGGCCCGGGCTGGATTCAGCGCGCAGGCTCAGGCTGCCGCTGAGCGAGTACAGGCCGGGCAGGCCCAGATCGGTATAAATATTCTGTGCCACTGCGGGGCCAGCCGCTGCGGAACAGACGGCCAGCGCCACCCAGTGGGCGCGTAGCGAGTTCATGACTAACCCTGAAGAATTCAGACACTGGTCTTGATTATTCAGAATATCGGCAGTCTGCAGCGCTTAGATGAGCGGTGTGCATGGTCTTTGTGCAGGTTCACAGCCATGTATGAAAAGACATGAGCGGGCGCTCACGTCCCGCCGACGAAAGGATTGCTCTGACGTTCGCGGCCGAAGGTGCTTTCCGGGCCGTGGCCGGGGATGAAAACGGTGTCGTTGCCCATGGGCCACAGTCGCTCGGTGATGCTGCGGATCAGGTCGGCGTGGTTGCCCTGGGGGAAGTCGGTGCGGCCGATCGAACCGGCAAACAGCACGTCACCGACAAAGGCGCGCTGCGCTTCAGGGGAGTGGAAGACCACGTGCCCCGGCGTGTGGCCGGGGCAGTGCCGCACCTTGAGCGTGCAGTGGCCGATGCTGACGGTGTCGCCGTCCTGCAGCCAGCGGGTCGGGGTGAAGGCTTCGGCCGGCGGCAGGCCGAAGCGGCGGCTCTGCTCGGCCAGGCCGTCGATCCAGAACTGGTCGCCCGGGTGCGGACCGATGATGGGCAGGCCCAGCTGGCGCGACAACTCGGCCGTGCCGCCGGCGTGGTCGAGATGGGCGTGGGTCAGCCAGATGGCCTTGAGGGTGACACCCAGCCGTGCTACGGCAGCCGTGATGCGGGGCAGGTCGCCGCCCGGGTCGATGACCGCAGCGTCCAGGGTCTCGTCGCACCAGACGATGGAGCAGTTCTGTTCGAAGGCGGTGACGGGAACGGTCTGGTACTTGAGCATGTTGAAGGATCGAAGACGGGGCTGGTATGCTTTGACCAGCATTTTGCATGGATCGCGGAGCTCTGGCGGTCGCGATCGGGGAGCACGTGTCCTGCACAGCAGGCAGCTGACAACAAAAAGCGGGGAGACTGGATGTCACCGGCAAGTATGCACAACAAGAACGCGACACCGGTAGACCGGCACAGCGAAAGACCTGTCCTGGCAGGCGTCGGCATCATGGCCCTGCTCTGCACGCTCTTGTGGACCGGCGCGCTGGCCGTTGACATCCCGGCCAGCCAGTTCCTGGTGCTGCACACCACGCTGGAGGTGGCCTCCATCATTGTCTCCATGCTCGGCTTCGGCATCGCCTGGCATGCCTATTCGAGCGAGCGCCCGGGCAATATCGTGATCCTGGGCGTGGTGCTGTTCGCCACCGCATTGCTCGACTTCGGCCACACGCTGTCCTACGCCGGGATGCCGGATCTGGTGACACCGTCCAGCCCGGGCAAGGCCATCGCCTTCTGGCTGCCCGCGCGCCTGCTGGTGGCCGTCGGCCTTCTGGCCATCGCACTGCGGTCCTGGCGCCCGCTGGGCTCACCGCACGTCCGTCACGGGCTGATGACCGCCGTGCTGCTCTATGTGGCGCTGGTCTACTGGCTGATCCTGGTCCGGCCGGATCTGCTGCCGGCCCTGTTCGTGCCCGGGCAGGGTTTGACGCCTTTCAAGGTCCGTCTGGAGTACGTGCTGGTTGCGGTCTACGGCACTGCTGCTGCGCTGTTCTATTACCGGCAGCGTTATCGAGCCGGCACGCCGTCGTCGCATGCCAGCGATGTCGACCTGTTTGCCGCCGCCGCCATTGCCGGACTGTCCGAGCTGTTTTTCACGCGCTATGAGCGTGTCACGGACCTGGTCAATGCAAGCGGCCACCTCTACAAGATCGTCAGCTACTATTTCATCTACCGCGCGGTTTTCGTCAGCAGCGTGCGCCAGCCTTTCGAGGCCTTGCATGCGGCGCTGGGCAAGGAGAAGACCCGTGCCGCCGAGCAGCACTCCTTCGTGCGCACGCTGGATCTGCTGGAAGAGGCGGTGATCGAGCTGGACACCCGTGGACGCATCGCCAGTGCGAACAGCGGCTGGTGGCTGCTGATCGGCGCCACCCCGACCTCGGATGTCAGCCTGATGGAGCACCTCAATGAAGAGGACCGCAGTGCCTTCGAGCTCCATTTCCTCAGCCTGGCGACCGGCAAGAAGGACGAGTTCCGCGGGCGCTACCGCTTCCAGTCGCCGGCACGGTCCGAGCAGTGGCTGGAGTGCCGTTTTGTGGTCGAGCGTGCCGAGACGGGCGAGATCTCCGGTGTGCGTGGCGTATTGCGCGATATCACCAAGAGCTATTTGCAGGAGCGCCACATCAGCTACATGGCGCTGCACGACGCGCTGACCGGGCTGCCCAACCGGGTGCTGCTGGAAGACCGCATCAAGCAGGCCATCCAGCAGGCAGCACGCACCGGCAACCATGTGGCGGTGTGTTTCATCGACCTCGACCATTTCAAGAACATCAACGACGCCTATGGTCACAAGGCGGGGGACGCCCTGCTGCTGACGCTGGCCCAACTGCTCAAGGGCTGCTTGCGCGAGGGGGACACCCTGGCGCGCTGGGGGGGCGACGAGTTCGTGGTGCTGTTGCCCGATCTGCACAGTGCCGATGCCGTGCGGCAGGTGGCGCAAAAGATGGTGGAGTCCATGCGCCAGACGATCGTGCTGGACGGCTTGAGCATCAACGCCACCTTCAGCATGGGCATCGCGGTGTATCCCGATGACGAGGGCGAGGGCGACATCGACAGCCTGCTGGCCCGCGCGGACCGGGCCATGTTCTACGCCAAATCGCAGGGGCGCAACAACTTCCAGCTGTTTGCCGACATGTCATCCAAGGGCCTGGGCAAGAAGGAGCTCTACATCCAGACCCGTCTGGCCCAGGCCATCCGCGAGCGACGCATCGCCGTCTGGTTCCAGCCGCTGGTGGCGGCCGAGCCGCTGCCCGATGGCCGGGCGCGCCTGGTCGGGGTGGAGGCGCTGGCGCGCTGGCACGACCCCGACCTGGGCTGGATCTCGCCTGGCAGCTTCATCCCGATGGCGGAAAACCTGGGCCTGATCGGGGAGCTCGGCCTGCTGGTCCGTCGCCGGGCTTTCGAGCAATTCCGCGCCTGGCGCCGGACCCATCCGGGGTTGACGCTGTCGATCAACATTTCCAAGCGCCAGCTCTTCGCGACGGACTTCATGTCCATGCTGCTGTCCGATGTCGAGGAGTACGGCCTGGACCCGCATACGCTGGTGCTGGAGATCACCGAGTCCGTGGCCCTGATGGACGTGGAGTTCGCCGAAGAGCGCCTGCGTCAGCTGGCCGGGGCTGGCTTCACCTTGTCCATCGACGATTTCGGTACGGGTTATGCGTCGCTGTCGCAGCTGCATGAGCTGCCGATCAGCGAGCTGAAGATCGACATTTCCTTTGTGCGCCGGATGCACAGCGAGGAGGGCCGGCGCATGACGCAGGGCATCGTCAGCATGGCCCAGGCCTTGCGCCTGCGCACCGTGGCGGAAGGCGTGGAGGACGAGGCCACGGCACATGTCCTGCGCGAACTGGGCGTCGACCTTCTGCAGGGGTACCACTTCAGCCGCCCTTGTCCGGCCAGCGAGTTCGAAGGGCTGCCCCTGCTCGCGGCGGGTGCGCACCGCAGCGGCTGAGGTTTCGTGCGCGCCACGCATTTCTCGGCACAATCCAGTCCATGAATCCGTCCCTGTCCCCCGATATTTCCCGCCTGCTGCCCGATGACGACGCGCAGCGCGCCATGTTGCACAACGAGGTGCATGCCCGCCCCTCGGCACGTATCCGCCTGCCGGCCCTGGTGGTCTATGTGGCCGTGCTCAACGAAGGCATCAGCCGCGAGCAGGAGTGCGAGCACCTGCGTCGCCTGCCGGGCCAGCAGGGTCTCACGCCCGAGCGGCTGCAGGGCAATTTCCTGCGCCTGCGCTTCGAGGGCTACACCGTCAAGTGGGAACGGCACACCGAATTCACGCGCTATTCCATCGTGCAGCCGCTGCCCGCGCACGCGCACCTGGGCGCCAGCGATCCCGAGCTGCTGTCTGCCCTGGTGGTGGCCCCCGGGTGGTTGCGCGAGATACCGGGCCGCACCATCGCCGCCATCAAGCTGGCCATGGTGCACGGCGACCTGCGCTCGCCCGAAACCACCATGGCGCAGGCGCGCAGCTGGTTCGGCGACCATGCCGTGGTGGCCTCGGTCATGGGCAACAACGGACACTCCTGGGCGGTGACCGACTTCCAGTTGCGCGACAGCGGCTTCGAGCGCCTGCTGGTGATCGCGCCGCCCGCGACGTCCGAGACACGAGCCGGCCGTATTTCACAGCGCCTGCTGGAACTGGAGACCTACCGCCTCATGGCCCTGCGCGGACTGCCCGTGGCCAAGGGGCTGGGCCCCATGCTGAGCGACGCCGAGCGGCAGCTGGCCGACATCACGGCGCAGCTGGAGAACAAGTCGGCTTCCGAGCAGGCCTTGCTGGACACGCTGGTCTCGCTGGCCGGTCGGGTCGAGCGCGCCACCGCCGAGCACGATTACCGCTTCTCGGCCACACGGGCCTATGACACCCTCGTGGGGCAGCGCCTGGCCGAGCTGCGCGAGCAGCCCGTGTCTGGCACCCAGACCCTGGGCGAATTCCTGCAGCGCCGCCTGTCGCCGGCCATGGCCACGGTCGTGGCCACGGCGCAGCGCCTGGCGTCGCTCTCCGAGCGCGTGTCGCGCGCCAGCGCCTTGCTGCGCACGCGCGTGGACATTGCCACCGAAGTGCAGAACCAGCAGCTGCTGGCCAAGCTCACCCGCGGGCAGGAACTGCAGCTGCGCCTGCAGTCCACCGTGGAAGGCCTGTCCATTGCGGCCATCTCCTACTACGTCGTCAGCCTGCTGCTCTACGGCGTCAAGGCCGTCAAGGCGATGGGTGTGCCGCTCAATGCGGAGATCGCCGTGGGCGCGTTGATCCCGCTGGTGCTCTGGGGTGTGTGGCGCACCACCCGGCGCATTCACGCCCGGCTGCACGCCGGGCACTGAGCGACGGTCAGAGGAGTCCTTCGTAGGCAATCGTCAGGGGGGCGTGGTCGCTGAACTTCTCGCCCTTGTAGATGGACTCGCTGCGTGCCCGCGCCGCCAGCGCTGGCGTGGCCAGGTGGTAGTCGATGCGCCAGCCCACGTTCTTGGCGTAGGCCTGGCCGCGGTTGCTCCACCAGGTGTAGGCGGCGTCGGTGGCCTCGGGCTGCAGCTGGCGGTAGACGTCGACCAGGCCGCCTTCGCCCAGCAGCCGCGTCATCCAGGCGCGCTCCTCGGGCAGGAAGCCCGAGTTCTTCAGGTTGCCCTTCCAGTTCTTCAGGTCCATCTCCTTGTGCGCGATGTTGACGTCGCCGATGAGGATGAACTCGCGCTCCTGCCGAAGCTGCTGCAGGTGCGGGTAGATCTGGTCGAGGAAGCGGAACTTGGCCTGCTGCCGTTCTTCGCCGGACGAGCCGCTCGGAAAATAGCAACTGATCAGTGAAAGCTTGCGCTGCGGTGTATCAAAGCGCAACTCCACGTAACGGCCCTCGGCGTCGAATTCGGGCGAGCCGTAACCGATGCGCACGTCGCTGGGCTCGTGCCGCGTGTAGAGGCCCACGCCCGAGTAGCCCTTCTTCTCGGCGAAGTGGAAGTGGCCCTTGAGGCCGGCCAGCGCCTCGAACTTGCCGGCGACGTCTGGTGCCTGCGCCTTGACTTCCTGCACGCCAATACAATCGGGGCGCGTCTGGTCCAGCCAGGCTTCCAGCCCCTTGCTGGTGGCAGAGCGGATGCCGTTGAGGTTGAGGCTGACGAGTTTGAACAAGGAATTTCCCATGGTGGATGGTGTGGAGGGTGCTCAGGACAACCTGGCCCAGGATTTCGTGGCCTTTGCGGTCGAATGTGGCGTGCTGCGTTTTGGCGAGTTCAAGACCAAGGCCGGCCGGCTCTCCCCGTACTTCTTCAATGCAGGCCTGTTCGACGATGGCGCCAAGCTGGGTCGGTTGGCCGAATTCTATGCCCGGCGCGTGATCGCGTCCGGCATCGAGTTCGACATGATCTTCGGCCCGGCCTACAAGGGCATTCCGCTGGGCGCTGCGCTGGCTGTGGAGTTGGCGCGGCTCGGGCGCAACGTGCCTTTTGCCTACAACCGCAAGGAGGCCAAGGACCACGGCGAGGGCGGCACCCTGGTGGGGGCGCCGCTCAAGGGCCGGGTTCTCATCGTCGACGATGTGATGTCCGCGGGTACCGCCGCGCGCGAATCCATCGCCCTGATCGAGGCGGCCGGCGCCCGGCCGCATGGCGTGGTGATTGCGCTGGACCGGCAGGAAATGGCCACCGAAAACGGCCAGGACGTGCCCTACAGCGCTGTGCAATATGTACGGAATCGCCTGGGACTGCAGGTGGCCGCCATTGCGAAGCTGGCCGATTTACTGCAGTATTTGGAACAACACAGCCGCGCCGGCCTGGCTGCCGACCACCAGCGCGTGCTGACTTACCGGCAGAAATACGGCGTCCAGGACACTTGAACATGAAGCGATTGGCAGGAATGGTAGGGGTGGGGGTGCTGCTGCTTGGTGGCTCCTGGCAGGTCTACGCGCAGGGCAGCGCCGAGGGCGGCATCTACACCTGCATCGATGCGAAGGGGCGCAAGCTCACCTCCGATCGCCCCATCCGCGAGTGCGCTGATCGTGAGCAAAGGCTGCTCAACCCCAGCGGCACGGTGCGCGCCATCGTCGGCCCCACCCTGACCGGGCCGGAACGTGCCGCCCAGGAGGCCAAGAAACGCCGTGAAGCCGAGGAGCAGGCGCGCCAGGCCGAGGAAAAGCGCCGCGAGCGCGCCCTGCTGGTGCGTTACCCCAGCCGCGCCATGCACGACAAGGAGCGCTCCGAAGCCCTGGCCTCCATCAGTCTGGTGCGGCAGGCGGCGATGAACCGCGTCAAGGAACTGGAGCGTCAGCGCAAGGAACTCGACACCGAGCTGGAGTTCTACGCCAAGGATCCGAGCAAGGTGCCCCCCTCGCTCCAGCGCCTGGTGGATGAGAATGCGAAAAGCATGGAGGTGCAGCAGCGCTTCATCGCCGACCAGGAGGCCGAGATGGGGCGCGTCAACCGCCGTTTCGACGAGGAACTGGTGCGCCTGCAGCAGCTCTGGGCGCAGATCGCCGCACCGTCGAACTGAGCCCCGCAGGCCAGCCGCAGCCGGCTGCCTGACCCCCGAAGAGGCTCAAGCCAGCTTGCTGCGCAGCAGGTCGTTGACCTGCTGCGGATTGGCCTTGCCCTTGCTGGCTTTCATGATCTGACCCACGAGCGCGTTGAAGGCCTTGTCCTTGCCGGCCTTGAACTGCGCCACGTTGTCGGGGTTGGCCGCGATCACCTCGTCGATGATCTTTTCCAGCGCGCCGCTGTCGTTCATCTGCTTGAGGCCCTTGGCGTCGATGAGCGCGTCAATGTCCTGGTCTTCGCCGCTCCACAGGGCGTCGAAGACCTGCTTACCGGCATTGTTGGAGATGGTGCCATCGGCGATGCGGGTGATGAGGGCCGCCAGCTGGGTCGCGCTGACCGGCGCCCGCTCGATGGTGAGTTCGCCGGTGTTCAGGCGACGCGAGACCTCACCCATGATCCAGTTGCTGGCCAGCTTGGGCTGCTTGCAGGCCTGGGCCGTCGTTTCGAAATAAGACGCCATGGCCTTGCTCTGCGTGAGCGTGGTGGCGTCGTATTCGGGCAGGCCGTAATCGGCCACGAAACGCGCCGCCATGGCGCGCGGCAGCTCGGGCAGTTCGCTGCGCACGCGCTCGATCCACTCCGGCTCGATCACCAGCGGCGGCAGGTCCGGGTCGGGGAAGTAGCGGTAATCGGCCGCGTCTTCCTTGGTGCGCATGGACCGCGTCTCGCCGGTGTCGGGGTCGAAGAGCACCGTGGCCTGCTGGATGGCATGGCCGTCCTCGATCTGCTCGATCTGCCAGCGCACTTCAAAGTCGATGGCCTGTTGCATGAACTTGAAGCTGTTCAGGTTCTTGATCTCGCGGCGCGTGCCCAGGGGCTGGCCCGGCTTGCGCACCGAGACGTTGGCGTCGCACCGGAAGCTGCCTTCCTGCATGTTGCCGTCGCAGATGCCGATCCAGGTCACGATCTTGTGCAGCTCCTTGGCGTAGGCCACGGCCTCTTCACTCGAACGGATATCGGGCTCGGTCACGATCTCCAGCAGCGGCGTGCCGGCGCGGTTCAGGTCGATGCCGCTCTGGCCGATGAAATCCTCGTGCAGGGACTTGCCGGCGTCCTCTTCCAGGTGGGCGCGCACCAGGCGCACGGTTTTCTTCTCGTCGCCGAGGAAGAACGACACCTCGCCACCCTGCACCACCGGGATCTCGAACTGGCTGATCTGGTAGCCCTTGGGCAAGTCGGGGTAGAAATAGTTCTTGCGCGCGAAGATGCTGCGCGGCGCGATGGTGCTGCCGATGGTCAGGCCCAGTCGGATGGCGCGCTCGACCGCGCCGCGGTTCATCACCGGCAGGGTGCCGGGCAGGGCCAGGTCCACGGCGCAGGCCTGGGTGTTGGGCTCGGCGCCGAAAGCGACCGAAGCGCGACTGAAGATCTTGCTCTGGGTGGAGAGCTGGGCATGGGTCTCGAAGCCGATGACGACCTCGTAGCCCTGGACTAACTTGGGCGTATTCATCTCAATAGCCCTCCGGGGTTCGGAGGTGGAAGTCGGTGGCCTGTTGGTAGCGGTGCGCCACGTTGAGCAGCTTGCCTTCCTGCAGGTAGTTGCCGATGAGCTGCAGGCCCACGGGCATGTTCCCGTTGCCGAAGCCCACGGGCAGGCTCATACCCGGCAGGCCGGCCAGCGAGGCGGGCAGGGTGTAGATGTCGGCCAGGTAGGCCGCGACCGGGTCTTCGCTCTTGTCGCCGAGCTTCCAGGCCACCGTCGGGGCTACGGGGCCGGCGATCACGTCGCAACTCTTGAAGGCCTGCTGGAAGTCGTCGGCGATCATGCGGCGGATCTTCTGCGCCTGCAGGTAGTAGGCATCGTAGTAGCCGTGGCTCAGCACATAGGTGCCCACCATGATGCGGCGCTTGACCTCGTCGCCGAAGCCCTCGGCACGGGTCTTCTTGTACATGTCGAGCAGGTCGGTGTACTGGTCGGCGCGGTGGCCGAACTTCACGCCGTCGAAGCGCGAGAGGTTGGAGCTGGCTTCGGCCGGGGCGATGATGTAGTAGACCGGAATCGCCAGCTCGGTGCGCGGCAGCGAGATCTCGACCAGTTGGGCGCCCAGCTTCTGGTACTCCTTGAGCGCAGCGTCGATGGCGGCGCGTACATCGCTGGCCAGGCCGGCGCCGAAGAACTCCTTGGGGATGCCGATGCGCAGGCCGTCGAGCTTGTCGCTGAGCGAGCGCGAGAAATCCTCGGCGGGCACATCGAGAGAGGTCGAGTCCCGGTCCAGGTCCGGGCCGCACAGGGCCGAGAGGAGCAGGGCGCAGTCCTCGGCGCTGCGCGCCATGGGGCCGGCCTGGTCCAGGCTGGAGGCGTAGGCGATCATGCCGTAGCGGCTGGCACGGCCGTAGGTCGGCTTGATGCCCGTGATGCCGCAGAAGGCGGCGGGCTGGCGGATGGAGCCGCCGGTGTCGGTGCCGCTGGCGGCCGGGGCCAGGCGTGCGGCCACGGCCGCGGCGCTGCCGCCCGAGGAGCCGCCGGGGGTGCGGCTGCGGTCCCAGGGGTTGCGCACCGGGGTCGGGGCCTGGTGGCCCACGGCCGGCACGGCCACGCTTTCGTTGGCCGAACCCATGGCGAACTCGTCGCAGCTGAGCTTGCCCAGGGTCACGGTGCCGGCCTCGGCGAGACGGCGCACGACCGTGGCGTCGAAGGGCGAGCGGTAGCCGGCCAGCATCTTCGAGCCGGCGGTGGAGGGGAAATCCTTGGTGACGAAGATGTCCTTGTGCGCGATGGGCACGCCGGCCAGGGGGCCGGCTCCGCCCGTGGCGAGGGCGGCATCGGCTGCGCGCGCCTGCGTCAGGGTGGCTTCTTCATCCACGGCCAGGAAGGCCGCGAGGTCCTGGTGGGTGCGCATGCGGCCGAGGAAATGCTGTGCGGTCTCCAGGGCGGAAACCTTCTTGTCGCGCAGCTGGCCGGCCAGCCCGGTGAGGGAGAGTTGGTGCAGTTCGGACATCACTCGATCACCTTGGGCACGAGGAACAGGCCGCGCTCGACGGCGGGCGCACTTTGCTGGTTGGCTTCACGCTGGTTGGGCTCGCTGGCGACGTCTGCGCGCAGGCGCAGCGCGGCCTGCCCGGCCACGGCGCCCATGCTGGGATGGGCCAGGGGCTCGATGCCGGCGGTATCGACGGCACGCATCTGCTCGACGATGGCAAAGAAGCCGTTGATGCGCTCCCGCATGCGGGCGCTCTCCTCGGGGGAAAGCGCCAGACGGGCCAGATTGGCGATGCGCGAGATGTCGTCAGGGTTCAGGGACATGGCAGCAGGGGTTGAAACCGGGTGTAATCCCGAGGCCCGAAGGCCCCGAAATAGCGGGTTATTCACAGGGGATAGGGTATTATCCCGCCTTTAGTGGCATTGTTTCCTGTCCACAGGATTTGCGACGCCACACGACGAATCAAACCCGCGCGTTTTGCGCATCGGGCGACGGCCGAACGAAGGTCGGCCGTGCCCTCAGAGAGGAACGAGTAATGTTTGGAGCTTTCCGTCAGTATTTCTCCACTGACCTGGCCATCGACCTGGGCACGGCCAACACCCTGATTTACGTGCGTGACCGTGGCATCGTGCTGGACGAGCCCTCGGTGGTCGCGATCCGCCACGAAGGCGGCCCGCAAGGCAAGAAGACGATCCAGGCCGTGGGCCGTGAAGCCAAGGCCATGCTGGGCAAGGTGCCCGGCAACATCGAGGCCATCCGTCCGATGAAAGACGGCGTGATTGCCGACTTCACCGTCACCGAGCAGATGCTCAAGCAGTTCATCAAGATGGTCCACCCGCGCGGCGTGTTCAAGCCCAGCCCGCGCATCATCATCTGCGTGCCCTGCGGCTCCACCCAGGTCGAGCGCCGCGCCATCCGCGAATCGGCCCTGGGCGCCGGCGCCAGCGACGTCTACCTGATCGAGGAACCCATGGCCGCGGCCATCGGCTCGGGCCTGCCGGTCAGCGAGGCCAGCGGCTCCATGGTGGTGGACATCGGCGGCGGCACCACCGAAGTCGGCGTGATCTCGCTGGGGGGCATGGTCTACAAGGGCTCGGTCCGCGTCGGCGGCGACAAGTTCGACGAGGCCATCATCAACTACATCCGCCGCAACTACGGCATGCTGATCGGCGAGCCCACGGCCGAGGCGATCAAGAAGAACATCGGCTCGGCCTTCCCCGGCAGCGAGGTGCGCGAGATGGAAGTGCGCGGCCGCAACCTGTCCGAAGGTGTGCCGCGCAGCTTCACGATTTCTTCCAACGAGATTCTCGAAGCCCTGACCGACCCGCTGAACAACATCGTCTCCGCCGTGAAAAACGCGCTGGAGCAGACCCCGCCCGAACTCGGCGCCGACATCGCCGACCGCGGCATGATGCTGACCGGCGGCGGCGCGCTGCTGCGCGACCTGGACCGTCTGCTGTCCGAAGAAACCGGCCTGCCGGTGCTGGTGGCCGAAGACCCGCTGACTTGCGTGGTGCGCGGCTGCGGCATCGCCCTGGAACGCATGGATCGTCTCGGCGCCATCTTCACCAACGAGTAATCAACAAGGTCAGCGATGCCACTTGGTACGCTGGACAGGGCACCTCCCCCTTTCTTCCGGCAGGGCGCTTCGGCCCTGTCCAAACTCATGCTGTTCAGCGCCGTGGCGCTGTTCCTCATGGTGGCGGACACACGTTTTCAGCTCACCGGTCCGGTGCGCATGACTATCGCCTCGGCGCTGTATCCCGTGCAATGGGCCCTGCTGCAGCCGGTGACCTGGGCCCGCGACGGCTTCCACCACGTGCAGTCGCTGCGCAGCGCGCAGGACGACGCCACCACCCTGCGCGAGCAGCTGCGCCTGCAGGCGCCACGGGTGCAGCAGTTCGACCAGTTGTCCCAGGAGAACGAGCGCCTGCGCCAGTTGCTGGAACTGCGCGCGCGCATGCCCACGCCCGGCCTGGCCGCGCAGGTGCTCTACGACGCGGCCGATCCCTATGCGCACAAGGTCATCATCGACAAGGGCCTGATCCACGGCGTGAGGGCCGGGGCCCCGGTGCTCGACGAATCCGGCGTGCTGGGGCAGGTGACCCGCGTCTATCCTTCGCTGAGCGAGGTGACGCTGGTGATCGACGCCGACCAGGCCATCCCCGTGCTCAATATCCGCACCGGCGTGCGCGCCGTGGCCTTCGGCGACCCGAGCCTGCACGGCGGTGCCCTGGAGCTGCGCTACATGGGCAGCAATGCCGACGTGCGGCCCGGCGACATCCTGACCACCAGCGGCATCGACGGCGTGTTCCCGCCGGGCCTGCCGGTGGCGCGCGTCGAGAAGGTCGAGCGCCGCGTTGAACTGCCCTTTGCGCTGATCTACTGTGTGCCGCAGGCTCGGGTGGCTGGCGCTTCGCAGGTGCTGGTGCTGCCCACGCTGGCCGGCCAGCAGCCGCCGCGTCCGCAGGACAAGCCGGTGATCGCCGGCAAGTCGGTCAAGAAGGACGGCGGCAAGGGGGCGCAGAAATGATCATGCGTCCCGGCCAGCAGCTCTTGCTGCCTGCCAACCCTCTTTTCATCTGGGGCAGCCTGGCAGGGGCTTTCGGCCTCAACCTGCTGCTCAACATCGCGCTCTGGGGGCGTGCCGCCTGGGCGCCGGACCTGCTGGCCCTGACCCTGGTCTTCTGGGGCGTGCACCAGCCGCAGCGCGTCGGCATCGGGGCGGCCTTCGTGTTCGGCCTGCTGATGGACGTGCACCAGGGCAGCGTGCTGGGGCAGCATGCCCTGGCCTATTCGGTGCTGAACTTCCTGGCCATCGCCATCCATCGCCGTCTGCTGTGGTTCACGCTGGCCTCGCAGTCGGTGCACGTGCTGCCCCTGCTGATTGCCGCCCATTCGGTGGCGCTGGCCGTGCGCCTGATGGTGGGCGGCAATTTCCCGGGCTTTTCGATGCTGCTGGCGCCGCTGATCGAGGCGCTGCTGTGGCCGCTGGCCTCCATGCTGCTGCTGCTGCCGCAGCGGCGTGCGCCCGACCCCGACGCCAACCGGCCGCTGTAATATGGCCCCCACGCTTGTCACTGCGTGTACTGCGCTGCCCCCCGAGGGGGCTGGTTCCCCTTGGGGCGGCCCGGCGGCGAACCGGTTAGCTACTTACTAGTCCTCGCACCATGACCGAACTGCGCAACGTCGAAGCCGACCTGCATCGCTTCCGTGCGCGCGGGCTGGTCGTCTCTGCGCTGGTGTTCGCCTGCTTCGTGATCCTGTTCTTCCGGCTGGTCTACCTGCAGGTGGTCCGCCATACCGAGCTGCAGGAGCAGGCCGAGATCAACCGCACCACGGTCGTGCCGCTGGTGCCCACGCGCGGTCTGATCCTGGACCGCAACGGCATCCCGCTGGCGACCAACTACTCGGCTTACACGCTGGAGATCACGCCTTCCCAGGTCGCCAATCTGGAGCAGACCATCAACGAGCTGGCCGACATGGTCGAGATCACGCCGCGCGACCGCCGGCGCTTTCGCAAGCTCATGGAAGAAACCAAGGGCGCGGAGTCCCTGCCCATCCGCACGCGTCTGTCCGACGAGGAGGTGGCGCGTTTTGCCGTGCAGCGTTATCGCTTCAGCGGCGTGGACATCCGCGCGCGCCTGTTCCGCAACTACCCCTGGGGCGAGCTCGGCAGCCACGTGGTGGGTTACATCGGCCGCATCAACCCGGCCGAGAAGAAGGAGCAGGAGGAGTGGGACGATGAGGACCAGGCCAACTACCGCGGCACCGACTACATCGGCAAGCTCGGCGTGGAGCAGAGCTTCGAGAAGCACCTGCACGGCATCACCGGTTTCGAGCGCGTCGAGACCTCGGCCGGCGGGCGGGCCGTGCGCAAGCTGGCCAGCAGTTCGGCCAAGCCGGGCAACAATGTGGTGCTGTCGATCGACATCAAGCTGCAGAACCTGATCGAGGAGATGTTCGGCCAGCGCCGCGGTGCGTTGGTGGCCCTCGATCCCAGCAACGGCGAGATCCTGGCCTTCGTCAGCAAGCCGACCTTCGACCCCAACATGTTCGTCGAAGGCATCGACTCCGAATCCTGGCAGGCGCTCAACGAGTCGATCGACAAGCCGCTGCTGAACCGGGCCCTGCGTGGCACCTACCCGCCGGGGTCGACCTACAAACCCTTCATGGCCATGGCGGCGCTGGAGACCGGCAAGCGCTCGCCTTCCACCATCATCTACGACGGCGGTTCCTGGACCTTCGGCGACCACACCTTTCGCAGCCACGGCGATGGCGGCTTGGGCCCGGTGGACATGCACCGCAGCATCGTCAAGTCCAGCAACGTCTACTACTATTCCCTGGCCAACGACCTGGGCGTGGACGCCATCCACGATTTCATGAAACCCCTGGGTTTCGGCCAGCTCACGGGCATCGACATCCAGGGCGAGGTGCGCGGTGTGCTGCCCAGCCAGGCCTGGAAGCGTCGGACCTACAAGCGGCCGGAGCAGCAGAAATGGTATGCCGGTGAAACCATTTCACTGGGCATCGGCCAGGGCTACAACACCTTCACCATGCTGCAGCTGGCGTCGGCCACGGGCACGCTGGCCAACAACGGCATCAAGTACACGCCCCATCTGGTCATCGGCACGCAGGATGCCGGGAGCACGGTGGTACAGGACGTGGCCAAGAAACAGCCGGAGAACCTGCGTTACGGCCAGCAGAACCTGGCCGTCGTGCGCCGCGCGCTGGCGGCCGTCACGCAGGACGGCACCTCGGCGCGCTCCTTCCTCGGCGCCAAGTACCTCAGCGCCGGCAAGACCGGCACCGCGCAGGCGGTGACCATCGGCCAGAAGGAGAAGTACGACGCGCGCAAGATGGAAGAACACCAGCGCGACCACGCGCTGTACATCGCCTTTGCCCCGGTGGATGAGCCCAAGATCGCCCTGGCGGTGATCGTGGAGAACTCGGGTTTCGGGGCCGAGCATGCTGCCCCGATGGCGCGGCGGGTGTTCGACTACTGGCTGCTGGGCCAGTACCCGAGCGAGGAAGACCTGGCCGCCGTCAAGCAGGGCCGCGCAGCGACGCCCATCGGCAAGCCGCGCCTGGCGGCCGAGGTGGCCTGGCCGCCCAAGGGCAAGGCGGGCGTTCAAGTCGCCGTGGAGCCCTGAGACCGCTCAGACCTGGCGCAGGAAGGCGTCGTAGCCGGTCTTGAGGATCAGCGCACTTACCACGACGATGAAGACGCCGCGCACAAAGCCGGCACCGTGCTTGAGGGCCAGCCGCGTGCCCAGCAGGCTGCCCACGATATTGGCCAGCGCCAGCGTCAGCGCGAAATGCCACCAGACATGGCCTTTGATGGCGAACAGCAGGAGCGCCGAGAGGTTGCTGCTCAGGTTGAGCAGCTTGGCCCCGGCCGAGGCGTGCAGGAAGTCATAGCCCAGCCAGCGCACGAAGAGGAAGACAAAAAAGCTGCCGGTGCCCGGGCCGAAGAACCCGTCGTAGAAGCCGATGAGCAGGCCCACTGTGCCGGCGGCCAGCATCTCCTGGCGGCCCGCATAACGCGGCGCATGGTGTCGGCCCAGTTCCTTTTTCATCAGCGTGTAGACCAGCACCAGCAGCAGCACGGCGGGCAGCAGCTTGCGCAGGAAGTCGGGCGCAATCAGGGTGACCAGCCAGGCCCCGGCCAGCGCGCCGGCAAACGACAGGGCCATGGCCGGGAGCATGGTGCGCCAGCGCAGGTCCACGCGCCGCACGTACTGCACCGAAGCGAAGGCCGTGCCCCAGACCGAGGCGGATTTGTTGGTGCCGAAGAGGGTGGCCGCATGGGCCGTGGGGTAGGCGGCAAACAGGGCCGGCAGCAGGACCAGGCCGCCGCCGCCCACGATGGCATCGACAAATCCGGCCAGCAGCGAGGCCAGCGTGACGAGCAGGAATTCCATGAACTAGGGTCTGTTCACACTCATTTCTCAAGTGCGAGTGGGGTTAAAACCGATCGGGAGCTACAAATAAAAAGGCACCGGGGTTAGCGGTGCCTTGGTGAACGCCATCTGCTCTGGATGGTATCAATATTCTTGTACGTTTGAGTCGAAGTCTTCCTCGGTTCCTCTCATGCGGCGCCCGGGGCGCGCTTGCGAGTGGTCGTAATGTAAGTCAGCGCGCCAGGCCGGGGACTAGGGGTTTCCCCGGGCCGGATCGGCCGCTGGTCCAGGCTGTGGCACGGATACTGCTTCCCGGCTGGTCCGTGTCCTGCAGGAAACCACCATGCTCGAGAGTGAACGCATCGCCATCGCCGCCCATCTGCATGTGCAGCTGCGCCGGGTCACCGGACGGGTGACCGATACCGAATGGATGGCCCGCAACCTGGAATATGCCGACGACGTGGTGCGCTTTGCCCGCGCCGCCGCCCTGGAAAAGGGCCTGGATGAGCTGGCCGAGCTGGCGCACCGCATGGATGCCGCCATGCAGGCCCTGCGCCCTGCACCAAAACCAGTCAAGGTCGCGCCCAAGGTGATGCCCGTTGAAGCGCCATCGGCTCCGGCGGGGCTGGAGGCGCGTTACGTCGGGCGTCTGCGCTGAGCCGCGGGCTCAGGCCTCGGCCAGGATCAGGTGCGCCGCGCGCTCGGCGATCATCAAGGTCGGTGAGTTGGTGTTGCCGCTGGTGATGGTAGGCATGACACCGGCATCCGCCACGCGCAGGCCGCGGATGCCGCGCACGCGCAACTGCGGGTCGACCACGGCCATGGGGTCGTCGGCCCGGCCCATGCGGGTGGTGCCCACCGGGTGGAAGATGGTGGTGGCGATATCGCCGGCCAGCCGTGCCAGGTCTTCGTCGCTCTGGTACTGCGTGCCGGGTTTCCATTCCTGCGGCTGGTACTTTGCCAGCGCGGGCTGCTCCACGATGCGGCGGGTCACGCGCAGCGAATCGGCCGCCACCTTGCGGTCTGCCTCGGTGCTCAGGTAGTTGGGCGCGATCGCCGGCGCGTCCTCGAAGCGCTTGCTGCGGATCTGGATGCTGCCGCGGCTGGTCGGGTTGAGGTTGCAGACGCTGGCCGTGAAGGCGTTGAAGCTGTGCAGCGGCTCGCCAAAGGCGTCCAGCGAGAGCGGCTGCACGTGGTATTCGATGTTGGGCCAGGGCTGGGCCGGGTCGCTCCGGGTGAAGGCGCCGAGCTGGCTGGGCGCCATGCTCATGGGGCCGCTGCGCTTGATCGCGTACTCCAGCCCGATCATGGCCTTGCCCCACAGGCTGCTGGCCATGGTGTTGAGCGTCTTGACGCCCTGCACCTTGTAGACCGAGCGGATCTGCAGGTGGTCCTGCAGGTTGGCGCCCACGCCGGGCAATTCGTGCACCACGGGCACCTCGTGCAGGCGCAGCAGCTCGCCCGGGCCGATGCCCGAGAGCTGCAGGATCTGCGTGGAGCCCACGCTGCCGGCGGCCAGCACCACCTCGCGCGTCGCCGTGGCCGTCACCATCTCCTGGCCGGTCCAGACCTGCACGCCGGTGCATTGCTTGCTGCCGTCGGGTGCGGTCTCCACGACCAGGCGGGCCACCTGCGCCGAAGTCCAGAGCTCGAAATTGGGGCGGCCATAGCATTTCGGGCGTAGGAAGGCCTTGGCCGTGTTCCAGCGCCAGCCGCTTTTCTGGTTGACTTCAAAGTAACCCACGCCTTCGTTGTTGCCGCGGTTGAAGTCTTCGCTGGCCGGGATGCCGGCTTGCTGTGCGGCCTGCGAAAAGGCGTCCAGCACGTCCCAGCGCAGGCGCTGCTTCTCGATGCGCCATTCGCCGCCCGTGATGTGGTGGCGCATCAGCGTGCGGTAGTGGTCGGTGGGGTGCTTTTTGAGGTCGAGCAGCTCGGTCGGTACGCCCTTGGCGCCGTGCAGGGCGTCGGCACCCTTGTAATAGTCTTCGTGGTGCTTGAAGTAGGGCAGCACCTGGTCCCAGCGCCAGCTGTCGTCGCCGGTCAACTGCGCCCATTGGTCGTAGTCGCGCGACTGGCCGCGCATGTAGATCATGCCGTTGATGCTGGAGCAGCCGCCCAGCGTCTTGCCGCGCGGGTAGCGCAGGCTGCGGCCGTTCAGCCCGGCGGCGGGCTCGGTGTTGTAGAGCCAGTCGGTGCGCGGGTTGCCGATGCAGTGGAGGTAACCCACCGGAATGTGGATCCAGTGGTAATCGTCGCGACGCCCCGCCTCGATCAGCAGCACACGCTTGCTCGCGTCCATGCTGAGCCGGTTGGCCAGCAGGCAGCCGGCGGTGCCGGCGCCGATGATGATGTAGTCGAAGGTTGTGTCAGACATGGCTCCCCCCCGAAGCGGCCTGCTGCCGCCTCCCCCTCAAGGGGGCGCCACCAGCGGCCCGGCAAAGCCGGTTCCGCGGTGGCCGCGCGAAGGCGCCTCGTGTCGCATGCAGTTCTTCTTCGTACATCGGACTTATCTCCATATCCCAGACCCGCTGGCATGACGTGCCTTGATCGGGGGCCACCGCGGAACCGGCTTGGCCGGGCCGCTGGTGGCGTCCCCCTCCGGGGGAAGCCGGCCTCCGGGCCGGCTCAGGGGGGCTTCACTTACTCGTGGGCATCGCGAACTCGGCCCCCTTGCCGATGCTCTCGGGCCAGCGCTGCATGATGGACTTCTGCTTGGTGTAGAAGCGCACGCCTTCTTCGCCGTAGGCGTGCATGTCGCCGAACAGCGAACGCTTCCAGCCGCCGAAGCCGTGCCAGGCCATGGGCACCGGGATCGGCACGTTGATGCCGACCATGCCCACCTGGATGCGGCGGGCGAATTCGCGCGCGGCGTGGCCGTCACGTGTGTAGCAGGCCACGCCGTTGCCGAACTCGTGGTCGTTGACCAGCTTCACCGCGGTGGCGAAGTCGGGCACGCGCACGCAGGCCAGCACCGGGCCGAAAATCTCTTCCTTGTAGATCTTCATCTCGGGCGTGACATGGTCAAACAGCGTGCCGCCCAGCCAGAAGCCCTGGTCGCAGCCGGCACCGGCCGCCTTGCCCTGGAACGTGCGGCCGTCGACCAGCAGCTTGGCACCTTCCTTGGCGCCGTGCTCGATGTAGCCGGTGATGCGGTTGTGCGCAACGCTTGTGACGATGGGGCCCATCTCGGCGTCCAGCTCCATGCCGTTCTTGACCTTGAGTGCCTTGGTCCGTTCGATCAGCTTGGGCATGATCTTGTCGGCCACGTCGCCCACGAGCACCGCCACCGAGATCGCCATGCAGCGCTCGCCGGCCGAGCCATAGGCCGCGCCGATCAGGCCGTCCACCGCCTGGTCCAGGTCGGCGTCGGGCATCACCACCATGTGGTTCTTGGCGCCGCCCAGGGCCTGCACGCGCTTGCCGTTGCGCGCGCCGGTCTCGTAGATGTAGTTGGCAATCGGCGTGGAGCCGACGAAGCTCACGGCCTTGACATCATGGTGGGCCAGCAGCGCGTCCACGGCTTCCTTGTCGCCCTGCACCACGTTGAACACGCCATCGGGCAGGCCGGCCTTCTTGAGCAGATCGGCCATGAAGAGCGAGGGGCTGGGGTCGATGGGGCTGGGCTTGAGGATGAAGGTGTTGCCTGCGGCAATGGCCACCGGGAACATCCACATCGGCACCATGACCGGGAAATTGAAGGGCGTGATGCCCGCCACCACGCCCAGGGCCTGGCGCATGGTCCAGTTGTCCATGCCGGTGGAGACCTGCTCGGTGTAGTCGCCCTTGAGCAGCTGCGGAATGCCGGTGGCGAACTCCAGGATCTCGATGCCGCGCGTCACTTCACCCTGCGCATCGGTGAACACCTTGCCGTGCTCGGCCGTGATCAGGCGGGCCAGGTCGTCGCGGTGCTGGTTCATCAGCTCCAGGAACTTGAACAGGATGCGCGCGCGGCGCAGCGGCGAGGTGTCGTTCCAGGCCGGGAACGCGGCCTGGGCGGCAGCCACAGCCTTGTCCACCTCGGCGGTGCTGGCCAGCGCGGTCTTGCCGCTCACGGCGCCGGTGGCGGGGTTGAACACGTCCTGGTGGCGGCCGGAGGTGCCGGCGACAAGCTTGCCGCCGATGTAATGGTCAATATTTGCAATGCTCATGGTGAAGTCTCCTCAGGGATGAGGGAGTGTCGTGGAAATCAGGCGGTTTTTCCAATGACTTGCTCAAAATGATGGTATAAATTTTTCAAATATGGCTACGCCTGCTGATCCCCAAACCTTGCGGGCCTTCGTCGCCGTGGCGCGCGAAGGCAATGTCTCGCGCGCCGCCACGCGCCTGCACCTGAGCCAGCCGGCCGTGAGTCTGCAGCTCAAGGCTCTCGCCGAACTTACAGGCCTGCAGCTCTTCACCCGCACCCCGCACGGCCTGGCGCTCACGCCGGATGGTGCCGCGCTCTTGCCCCAGGCCGAGAAAGCCCTGGCCGCATTGGCCGATTTCGGCCAGGCCGCGCTGAGTTTGCACAGCACGGTGCGCGGGCGCCTGCGCATCGGCACCATCCTCGACCCCGAGTTCACCCGCCTGGGCGCCTTCCTCAAGGAACTGGTCGAGACCGCGCCGCAGATCGAGACCGAGCTGCGTCAAGGCATGAGCGGCGAAGTGCTGGCGCAGATCGGCCGCGGCGAGCTGGACGTGGGTTTCTACCTGGGCCTGCCCGGCGAGCTGGAAGATCCGGGGCTGTTTGAGTTTCGCGTGCTCTCGCACTTCCGCTACCGCGTGCTGGCCCCGGCCGGCTGGGGCGAGCAGGTGCTGGGCCGCGACTGGAAGGGCCTGGCCGCGCTGCCCTGGATCGCCACGCCGCCCGCCTCGGCGCACCACCGTCTCATGGCCCGCGTCTTCGGCCCGCTGGGCGTGAGCCCGCGCCAGGTGGCGCTGGTGGACCAGGAGGCATCCATGCTGGACCTGGTGCGCTCGGGCGTGGGCTGCAGCCTGGTGCGGGAATCGATTGCCATCACCGAGGCGCAGGCGCGCGGCCTGGTGGTGGCGGACCGGGTGAGCCTGGACTGCCAGCTGTGCTTTGTCAGCCTGCGCGCACGGCGCGGGGAGCCGGTGGTGGCAAGTGCGTGGGCGGCGTTGGGACAGGTATGGCGGTGATGATGAAAAGTGGTGTGTGAGGCTGTGGGATGATTTCCGCGAGATATGGTAAACCGTCCGTCATGTCGAGTTCTTGAATTCAAAATGAATATCCAGCTAAAAATTTGTCTGTTTGTTGGCCTTTCGGCTGCGTGGACCCTTGGCTTTTCTGAAGAGCTCAGACCACCGCAAATTTATGAACGGAATGCAAAGAGCGTTGTACGCATAGTCACGTTTGATAAAGAAGGTGAGCCGATAGCCCAAGGCAGTGGCGTCATTCTTCCGGGTGACTTGGTGGTGACTAACTGCCATGTTGTGTCTGACTCCAACTTTATTGGAATTCAACTAGGAGACAAGAAGACCTTTGCTAGGGTGTCAGAAACCCGCGCAAGTGACTTATGTCTACTCAGACTGGACGCTGCGATTGGGAAAGCTGCGAGCCTTTCATACGCCCAGCCTCAACCAGGGGAAAAGGTCTATTCACTTGGCCACCCCAAGAATCTTGATCTGACAATCGCTGAAGGCCTGATCTCTGGCATTAGAACTATGCCGAACGGCCAGTTTCTACAAGTATCGGCGCCAATCTCACCCGGCTCTAGCGGTGGCGCTCTACTAAATTCGCGCGGACAGCTGATCGGCGTCACCACTGGAGGTTTGGCGGATAGTCAAAACATAAACTTCGCCGCGCCCATTGCTGACCTGCGCGTTGAAATTGATAGGCGCGCGCAGGCTAAATCGGGTAGCGCTGTGTCGCTGGAGGTTCTGACGGGCTCGAAATTTTCCGTGGCCGAAAATCGGTCCCCGCCAGTGCCTGAATTCAAGGATGAAATCGAAAGAACGCAATACTCAAGGTGGCTTGATCGTCAATCGGAAAAGTTGAAGTCGACGATCCCAGATCCGCCCAGCAGAAGGGATTTCCTCCAAACAGTTTGGTACGAATCGAAGCGAGCGGGAATTGACGCTAGTCTTGTCCTTGGGACGATTCAGACGTTAAGCCAATATAGAAGATTCCATGTCACTGAAAACGGTGCGCGTGGATACATGCAAGTTGGGGCCGCGTGGGCAAAGATTATCGGCGACGGTGATGCAGGCAAGTTATTTCACATGCAAACAAATTTGCGTTTTGGATGTGTGTTGCTTCGACATTACTTAGAAGTGAAGAGGGGCGATTTGAATGCTGCACTTCGAACGTACGCCGTGGACGTCGCGGGCTTGAAGTCCGACGACACAACTCTCACTCAGTTTGTTGATAAAGTTGAGAAAGCAAAAAAATTGATAGAGCGCAACTAGGCGCACCACGTTGTACAAGTCAGGTGGCTGTGTCAGTTATTCGTTGGAGTAAGTATTTCTTCAACATCGCAGAACCACTTGCTTGAATCCCATCCACCCCATGTGGCTACGCGAATCGCGGCACCTGGCTTAATTGAAAAGATCTTCCTTTCGGTTTGCTCTACCGTTCCATCCCAGTTTTCGCAATTCATAACGCGGCTTGATCCGTCGGCAAGATCAAGAATCAGTTGATTCGATTCCTTTCGCGCTTTTTGAAAAACAGCGTGGCTCCATTCGAGTGATCCGGATACGTGGGACATGTTTGTGCAGCGCAATCGGGGTCTGGATGAAGGAATAGCTAGAGGCTTTAGGCGATCGGAATTATGCTTATAGGGCTAACCTCTGCCCATCTATTTAGACTTGATCTTCATTCGGTGACGTCCCCCGTCGCCTAGGTAGCAGAATGCCGCTAAACGTCGGCGTAAAGAAGATCGTTTGTAGCTGCTCTGCGTTGTCTGCGGCCACCTCAAAACTCACAGTGGTCCAGCTAGATGGCGGCAGCGAGTCCTTGATGTCGACTTCTGTTGAGGGCAGTTTTCCAGACTTTGCCGCGTCCTTGGCATCAACCTTCAGCTTCAACTGTACCTTTGCGGTGAGGCCCTTGTACTCTGCCGACAGTGGGTTGCCAAGGCGCAAAAAGACCCGAATGCCTCTGGGGGTTGGCTCAACGCGTTCCAGCATCATCAGGACGGATCCAATATTCGACCGGATGACCTGAAATTTCCTTTCGCCCTTGACGTCGAAGACGGCCGTCTCCATCGGGGACAGAATCTGTTGCCGGATCTGCTCGGCTTCCATCTGCTTCAGCCGCTGATCCATCACCTTCATCTGGCGGGCAAAATTTGCCTGCTCGGTTGAAACGGTGCTGTAGCTCCAGTACGCCACGACACTGGCGCTGACGAGAGAAGCGAGGAGGGCCTGCTTCATCTGCCGTACCGCTGGGCTTCCCGTTTTCAAGCGGGTATGGCCTGAGCCACCAGCTTCACCCCCAGTGCCTGGCACACCCGGTTGATCATGTCGAAGCGGGGCAGGGAGGTGGAGCGCAGGGCTTGGTACAGCGCCTCGCGCGTCAGGCCCGACTGCTCGGCCACCGCGCTCATGCCGCGCGCCAGGGCGACCACGCCGAGCGCGTGGGTGAGTTCGGCCATGTCGTTTTCTTCCAGGACGACGGTCAGGTAGTTGGCAACGTCTTCTTCGGTCTTGAGCATTTCCGCCATGTCGAAATCAGGCAACTCGGAGACTTTGACTTTCCTGGTCATGGTCACTCACTCCTCAAGTGTCCCAAAGCATGGGACGGACACAGTTCGCCGAAGTTCGTGCGATTCGCTTTCGTACCTCGAAGCTAGTGGCTGTGCAGCTTCTCCTGCAGCCACACCTTGATCAGCGACTGGTAAGGCACGTCGCGCGCGTTGGCCGCCGCCTTGATGGAGTCCAGCAGGTGCTGGGGCAGCCGCAGCGAAATGGTCTTGGTGGTTGGCTTCAGGTTGGGCAACGTCACCTTCTGCGCCTGGGACCAGTCCAGATGGGCCGTGGAGTCGTGCGACTCCCAGTAGGTCCGCTCCTCCTTTTCGTTGGCGAATTTGGGAGCCGCCTTCAGCGCGGCCTTAGCTGGCTTGTTCATAGATGGCTCGCTCCTTTCGGTGCATGTCCCGCGCGGAAATCACCCGGATCAAGGTTCCCGCCTTCCTCAGCGTGAGGCTGATGTGCAGCGCGCGACCCTCATCGGTCTTGCCCAGCGCATGGATGCGGAGTTCCTTGTCGCTGTGATGCATGTCCTGGAGCATCAGCAGCGGGGAGTTGAAGAACACCTGCTCCGCTTCCGCCACCGAGACGCCGTGCTTTTCCTCGCTCTTGCGGGCGTTGCCGGCGTCCCAGTCGAAGCCGCTGATCTGCTCCAGATCAATCATGGATGCATATTATCAGCATATACAGTTTGGGGTGATTTTCGGGCTGGAATTCACTTCGTCAGATACCCCATCCACTGCCAGTACGTCGCCCCCAGCAGCAACACCAGCGCAAACCCGATCACCGTGAGTACGAGCCCCGTGCGCACGAAGTCCTTCACGGTGAAGGTGTCGGTGCCGTAAGCCACCATGTTTTGCGGGGCGTTCACGGGCAGGATGAAGCCGAAGCTCACGACGAACTGCAGCAGCATGGTCATGCCCACCAGGTTCATGGGCGCGGCATCGGGGCCGCCGGCGATCTGCTGCAGCACGCTGATCATGATGGGGATCATGGCCGAGGCCAGCGCCGTGGCACTGGCAAAACCCAGGTGCACCACGATCAGGAAGAGCGAGAGCAGGGCCAGGATCAGGAAGGCCGAGGCGCCGGCCAGGCCCAGGTTGGCGACGATGATGTTGGCCAGCCAGGCGGCGGCCTTGGTCTGCAGCAGGGCGGTGCCCAGGCTGATGCCGGTGCCGAACAGCACGACGGTGCCCCACGGAATGCGCGACTGCGCCTGCTTCCAGCCCATGACACCGATGCCGGGCGTGAACATCAGGGCGATGGCGGCAATCGTCGTGGACGCGGTGTCAAACGGGTGCAGCACCTTCTCGGTGGCCCATAAGCCCAGCAGGGTGAGGGTGATCAGCAGCAGCCGCTTTTCGGCCCAGCTCATGGGGCCGAGCGCGTGCAGGGCCACGCGGATGGTTTCCTTGCCGCCCACGATCTCCTCGGTTTCGGGCGGCATCATCTTGATCATCACGAAATACAGCGCGATGGACATGAGGATGGACCAGGGCGCGGCGGCAATCAGCCAGTCGCTCCAGGTGATGGTCTGGCCGTAGGCCTTCTCGATGAAGCCGATGGCCACCATGTTCTGCGCGGCCGCCGTCT
Organism: Hylemonella sp. GW821-FHT12C09; assembly: GCF_058807395.1. Classification (NCBI taxonomy): domain Bacteria; kingdom Pseudomonadati; phylum Pseudomonadota; class Betaproteobacteria; order Burkholderiales; family Comamonadaceae; genus Hylemonella; species Hylemonella sp. GW821-FHT12C09. Next base: position 40,396 of record NZ_JBXAQQ010000015.1, read on the forward strand.
TGACGCCCACGTTCCAGATCGACGCCGATTGGGCCGTGGCGATCATCAGCATGCCGGCAAAGCGCGAGCGCTGGTCCACGCCGAAGGCCAGGATGATGCCCATGATGATGGGCACCAGGCAGGCCACGCGCGCCGTGGTCGAGGGCACCAGGAAGGACAGCACGATACCCACCAGGATGGCGCCCACCAGCACGCGGTTGGTTCGCGCGCCCACCTTGGAGAGGATGAAGAGGGCGATGCGCTTGTCCAGCCCGGTGATGGTCATGGCCGCCGAGAGGAAGCAGGCCGCAGCGACCAGCGCCAGCGCCGTGTTGGCAAAACCGCCCATGGCCAGGGTCAGCGCCGGGCCGGTGCCCAGCAGCGCCTCGGGCTTGGCCGCATTGGGCGCAGTGCCCAGCAGGAAGGCCATGAGGGCGGTGATGAGCGCGGCGCTGATGGCGTAGTCCACCGCTTCGGTGACCCAGAGGATGACGGAGAAGAGCAGCAGGCCCAGCATGATCTGCCCGGCCGCCGGCAGCCCGGCGGGCTGGGGCAGCAGCAGGACGGCGATCAGGCCGGCCAGGGCGGCCAGCAGGCCCGCCACGTTGACCGATTCGCGGGCCGGGGCCCGGCTCGCGGTAACAGCTTCATTCGATGCCATGGCGGTCTCCTCCTGTGATGGAATGGTCAGCGCATGCTACGCCCGGTGCCCGGGCACTTCTTGATATGCATCAAATGCAGGCCCGGTCGCGGGCCGCCGGGCTCAGCGCCCGGGCCAGACCGGCTTGCGTTTTTCCTTGAAGGCGGCCTGGCCTTCTTTCGCGTCCTCGGTCAGCGTGAACAGGGCGATCTGGCTTTCGGTGAAGGACATGCTTTCCTCGAAGGCCATGCTCTCGATCTTTTTCATGGTGTAGAGGCCGCGGCGGATGGCGGCGGGCGACTTGTCGAGCAGGCGCTCCAGCAGCCATTGCAGTTTGCCGTCCAGGTCATCGTCCACGTAATTGACCAGCCCGTACTCCAGCGCCTCGGCCGAACTCAGCGGCTCGCCCGTGAGGCAGAGTTCGGCCAGCTTGCGCCGCGGGATCAGGTGCTGCAGCACGCTGAGCACCTGGGCCGGGAACACGCCGACCTTGACCTCGGGCAGGCCGAAGGTGGCGTGGCGGGCCGCCACCGCCAGGTCGCACATGGCCAGCAGGCCCATGCCGCCAGCCATGCAGGCGCCGTTGACGCGCGCAACCAGCGGCACGGTGCTGGCCTTGGCGGCGCGCAGCACGCGTGCCACGTGACCGTGCGGCTCGGAGTAGTCGGTGGTGAAGGCCTGGTCGGCCTGCAGGTCGGCGCCGGCGCAGAAGGCCTTGCTCCCGGTGCCAGTGATGACGATGGCGCGGACGTCGCGCTGCTGCTGGGCTGCGTCGATGGCGCGGGCCAGGGCGGCCAGCACGCCGTGGCTGACGGCGTTGCGCCGTGCCTCGCGGTCGATGGTGAGCCACAGCACGGGGCCGCGCTGCTCGACCAGCAGTTCGTCGGTGGCGGGGGTGGCGCGCATGGGCTCTCCTGTGGCTTGGATGGGATGCCGCTATTGTGGCGGCGAAATCAGGCGCTACGATGCATGCCATCACGGTCCTTCGACAGCCCTTCATGACCCATACCCCACCCAGCTTGCGTCGGCAGTCCTTGCCGCAAGGGGTGGCGATCGTGCTGCAGGGGCAGTGGACGGCGGCGCAGCTGGCCGAACCATCGGCCTGGGCCGTGCTGCAGCGCGAGTTGCCGGCGGCCCTACAGGGCGGTCAGGCCTGGGACTTGCGCAGCATCCAGCGGCTGGACCATACCGGCGCCCAGCTGTTGTGGAACAGCTGGGGCCGGCGCTGGCCCGCACAGCTCGACACCTTGCCGGCGCAGCGGGCGGTGCTCGAACGTGTGGCGCGCTACACCGTGGCGATGCCGCCGCCCGAACACCACGGCCCGATCTATCTGTGGGAGCGGCTGGGGCGCCAGGTCTTGCTGGTGCTGGCGCACCTGCTGGGCATGCTGCGCCTGACGGGGCAGCTGGTGCTGGACCTGCTGCGCCTCCTGCGTCATCCACGGCGGGGGCCCTGGCGCGATTTCTCGGGCCATCTGTACCACATCGGCGCCACGGCGCTGCCCATCACCGCGCTGGTGGGGTTCCTGATCGGCGTGGTGCTGGCCTACCTGATGGCGCAGCAGCTGCAACTCTTCGGCGCCGACCCCTACATCGTCAACCTGCTGGGCATCTCGGTGATCCGCGAGCTGGGGCCGGTGCTGGCCGCCATCCTGATCGCGGGGCGTTCGGGCTCGACCATCACGGCGCAGATCGGCGTGATGCGCGTGACGGAGGAGATCGACGCCATGCGCGTGATGGGCATCGCACGCGGCTGGCGCCTGGTGCTGCCGCGCGTGCTGGCCATGGCCGTGGCCATGCCCCTGATCTCGGTCTGGACCACGATGGCGGCCCTGGTGGGAGGCATGATCGCCTCCGACCTCACCATGGGCGTGTCGCCGGCCTATTTCCTCTCGGCCCTGCCCGATGCCGTGCAGGCCTCCAACCTGACGCTGGCCACCGGCAAGTCGGTGGTCTTCGGCGTGTTCATCGCGCTGGTGGGCTGTCACTTCGGTCTGCGCGTCAAGCCCAATACCGAGAGCCTGGGCCAGGGCACCACAGCTTCGGTGGTGGTGTCGATCACGGTGGTGATCCTGGTGGACGCGCTGTTCGCCGTGGTGTTCAGGAACGTGGGCATATGACGATGAGCGCACCCGTGGTCGAGATCGAAGGCCTGTCCTCGGTGTTTCGCAGCGCGGGACGCGAGTTTGTCGTGCACCGCGATCTGAACCTGAAGATCGAGGCGGGTGAGCTGATGTCCGTTGTCGGCGGCTCGGGCAGCGGCAAGACGGTGCTGCTGCGCCAGATGCTGGGGCTGGAGCGGCCGGCGCGCGGCCGCGTCAGCGTGCTGGGCCGCCCGGCCAGCGAGCTCGGCGCACCGGGGGCGGCCAGCCGCGTGGGCATGCTGTTTCAGCACGGCGCGCTGTTCTCGGCCTTCAGCGTGCTGGAAAACATCGCCTTCCCCCTGCACGAGCTGCGCACCTTGCCGCCAGAGCTTGTGCGCGACGCGGCGCTGGTCAAGCTGCAGATGGTGGGCCTGGACCCGTCGCAGGCGCACAAGATGCCGGCCGATCTGTCTGGGGGCATGGTCAAGCGCGTGGCGCTGGCGCGTGCGCTGGTCATGGACCCGCCCCTGCTGCTGCTCGACGAGCCGACCGCCGGCCTGGACCCCGACAGCGCCGACGACTTCTGCGATCTGCTGCGCTCGCTGCACCAGGAGCTGGACCTGACGGTGGTGATGGTCACGCACGACCTCGATACCATCTTCGAGCTGAGCACCCGCGTTGCCGTGCTGGCCGAGCAGCATGTTGTTGTCACTGGCACCCCGCAGGAGGTGATGGTGCATACCCATCCCTTCATCCGTGACTTCTTCTGCGGGGAGCGTGGGCGGCGGGCGCAAGCCCTGTTGCATGATGCGACCAAAGACGGGTAGAAAGCAGCTTATGGAAAACAAGGCCCATGCACTGGCCGCCGGCACTTTTGTGCTGCTGGTGACGGCGCTGCTGGTGGCGCTGGCGGTCTGGCTCACGCGCCAGGCTGGTGAGGTGCGCAGTTACGAGGTGTCCACACGCGATGCCGTCACCGGCCTGCAGTCGCAGGCCTCGGTGCGCTTTCGCGGCGTCAAGGTCGGCAAGGTGGCGGACATCGGTTTCGACCCGCTGAGCCCGGGCCTGGTGCTGGTGCGCCTGGAGCTGGACGCCAGCGCGCCCATCACCCGCTCGACCTATGCCAGCCTGGGCTACCAGGGCCTGACCGGCATTGCCTTCGTGCAGCTCGACGACAGCGGCGAGTCGCGCGAGTCGCTGGCTGTGGTGGGCGGCCAGACGCCGCGCATCCCCATGCGTCCGGGCCTGATGGACCAGTGGTCGCGCCAGGGGGAGCGCCTGCTGGGCCAGCTGGAGGAAACGACGCGTCGCGTCAACCAGCTGCTGGCACCCGAGAATCAGCGGGCGCTGCGCAAGAGCATCGACGCCCTGGGCGAGGCGGCCGCGGCCGTGCCACCGGCCATGCAGGAGGCGCGCGTCTCCTTCCAGGCCATGCGCGAGTCGGCCAACAGTGTTGGCGCCAGCGCCGAACAGGTGCGCAAGACGGCCGACCACTATGCGGGCCTGGCCCAGCGCCTGCAGCAACCCGGCGGCACGCTGGACCAGTTGCAACAGGGCGTGGGCGCGCTGGCCAGCACCGGCCAGGCCCTGCAGCAGTCCAGCCTGCCGCGCCTGAACCGTGCGCTTGATGACGCCGGCCGCTCGGTGCGCCAGGTGGGGCGCGCCGCCACCACGCTGGACGACAACCCCCAGGCCCTGATCTACGGCCCGGCCCTGGCCCTGCCCGGTCCGGGTGAACCCGGTTTTGTCGTGCCGCGAGGTGCGCGATGAGGAGAGTTGAATTGACGCAAACCGCTGTCTCGTTGCGGAGCGCCGCCCGATGGGCGCTGCTGCTGATCTCGGTGGCCCTGCTGTCGGCCTGCGCCGGCCTGCCCGAACGCGCCCCAGCGCCGCTGCGCTACGACTTCGGTCCGGCCGCCGCCGTCACCCCGCAGGTGGCGGGTACGCGGCCGCTGCTGGCCTTGCGCGTGCAGGCCAGTCCGGCGCTGGACAGCCCGGCCATGCTGTATCGCCTGGCGTATGCCGATGCGCAGCAGCTGCGTGCCTACAGCCAGGCCCGCTGGGCCATGGTGCCCGCCGAACTCCTGCAGCAGCGCCTGCGCGAGGGCCTGGGCCGGCAGTACGTGCTGCCGCCGGCGGGTGACGCTGCGCCGCGCCTGCTGCACATCGAACTCGAAGAGTTCAGCCAGCTGTTCAGCAGCGCAGACCAAAGCGCCGGCCTGCTGCGCCTGCGCGCCAGCCTGCTGCAGCGCACGGCCGGCGGTGAACAGCTGCTGGCCCAACGTGAACTGCAGCTGCAGCAGCCGGCTGCCAGTGCCGACGCCGCGGGTGGGGTGCGCGCTTTGGGTGCGGCGACCGATGCCGCGGTGATCGAATTGGTGCAGTGGCTGCAAATGCAACGATAAGCATGCATACAAACTGAGGGTTGCCCCAGGATGGTGCAAACCCCAGTATCTTCAGTGCCCTGAATCAGGCACGCTCCTTGCGGATAGGGTGATATTCAACACCACCACAGGAGCTTCCTCATGAAACTGGATCGTCGTTCGTTTGTTTCCAAGAGCGTGACCGGTGCCGCTGCCGCAGGCGCGCTGGCCTTCCCCATGGTCGCCAAGGCGCAGCAGAGCTTCAACTGGAAGATGACCAGCGCCTATCCCAAGGGCTCGCCCTTCTATATGGACGGCCCGGGCAGCGCGACCGATCTGGCCAAGCGCATCGCGGACATGTCCGGCGGCCGCCTGAAGATCCAGGTCTTCGGTGCCGGTGAGCTGATCCCGGCCTTCGAGGGTTTCGACGCCGTGCGTGCCGGCACGGTGGAGATGAACCATGCCAACAGCTATTTCTGGACCGGCAAGACCTTTGCCGCCCAGTACTTCACCGCCGTGCCTTTCGGCCTGAACTTTCAGGGCATGAACGGCTGGTTGTATGACGGCGGCGGCATCGACCTGTGGAACGAGGTCTACGCACCCTTCGGGATGGTGGCCATGCCCTGCGGCAACACCGGCGTGCAGATGACGGGCTGGTTCAAGAAAGAGATCAAGAGCGTTGCCGACCTCAAGGGCCTGAAGATGCGCATCCCCGGCCTGGCCGGCAAGGTCTACGCCAACCTGGGCGTGGACGTGAAGGTGCTGCCCGGCGGCGAGATCTTCCCCGCGCTGGAGCGCGGCGTGATCGATGCGGCCGAGTTCGTCGGCCCCTACCAGGACCGCCGCCTGGGCCTGCAGAAAGCCGCCAAGTACTACTACACCACCGGCTGGCACGAGGCCGCTACCGTTTCCGAACTGCTGATCAACAAGGCCGCCTGGGACAAGCTGCCCAAGGACCTGCAGGCCATCGTGCAGAACGCCTCGGCCGCCTGCAACGTCATCAGCGAGGGCTGGTGCCAGAAGGCCAACTCCGAGGCCATGGAAGACCTGGTCAAGAACCAGAAGGTCATTGCCAAGCCCTTGCCCGATGCCGTGATCCAGGCGCTGCGCGTGGAGACCGACAAGGTGCTGGCCGAGGCCGTGGCCAAGGACCCGCTGGTCAAGAAGGTGCACGACTCCTACATGGGCTTCAAGGCCAAGTACGACCGCTGGGTCGAGGTCAGCGAAGAGCAGTACCACACCAAGGTACGCGGCTGAACGAGGGCCGCATCACACCGTTCGCGCTGAGCCTGGCTGAGCGCATGGCCATCAATCAAAGGGATCTCGGCAAGCTCCCCCCGGATGGGCGAGGGGTTTGCTGAGGTCCGTCAGAAAGGTATTGCATGTCAAACAAAGCGATCACCTCCGTGATGGAGAAGATTGAATCGCTGATCGATGTCGTTGGGCGGGTCACCCTCTGGGTGGCGCTTGCCATGATCGGACTGGTCGCGGTCAATGTCCTGCTGCGGTACACCTTCAGCTTCGGTTCCGTCTGGGCCCAGGAGCTGGAATGGCACCTGCTGGCGGCACTCATCCTGCTGGGCATGTGCTACGCCCTGCAGCGCGGCGACAACGTGCGCGTGGACCTGTTCTACGCGAACTATTCGGCGGGCAGGAAATTCATCGTCGACGTGATCTCGCTGCTGCTCTTGCTGGCCGTGGCGCTGATCTTCATCAAGGTGTCGGTAGCCTATGTGATGCAGGCCTATTCCATCCAGGAGAGCTCGCCCGATCCGGGGGGCATCCCGCTGCGCTGGGTCGTCAAGTCGCTGATCCCGATCGGTTACGGCCTGGTGGCCCTGCAGACGGTGGCGGCCCTGCTGCGCCTGTTCCACGAGCGCGCGCAAACGGTGGAGGGTCGCCATGTTTGAACCGCAGACCTATGCCATCCTGATGCTGGTGGCCTTCTTTGCCCTGCTGATGATCGGTGTGCCGGTGGCCACCACGCTGGCGACCGTGGGTTTCGTCTTCGGCTACCTGGGTTTCGGCGACAGCCTGTTCAGCCTGCTGCCGGCGCGTTTCTACGGCATCGTGGCCGGTTACCAGTGGATGGCGATTCCGCTCTTTGTCTTCATGGGTGTGATGCTGGAGAAATCCCGCCTGGCCGACGACCTGCTGGACGTGATGGGCCACATTGCCGGTGGCGTGCGCGGCGGCATGGGCGTGGGCATCATCCTGTTCGGCGTGCTCATGGGGGCGACCACCGGCATCGTGGGTGCCACCGTCATCACCCTGGGCCTGCTGACCCTGCCCACGCTGATCAAGCGTGGCTACAACAAGAGCATTGCCTGCGGCGCCATCTGCGCCTCGGGCACCCTGGGCCAGATCATTCCGCCCAGCCTGATCCTGATCCTGTTGTCGGACATCATGCAGCTCTCGGTGGGCACGCTGTTCGCCGCCGCCGTCGGGCCGGGCCTGTTGCTGTCGACGGTGTACATCATCTTCCTGCTGGTGCTGGGCTGGCTCAAGCCCGACCTGATGCCGCCGATCCCGCAGGCCGAGCGCGACGGCGTCTCGCGCCGCCAGCTCTGGATCCGCTTCTGGAAAGTCGTGGTCCCGCCCATCATGCTGGTGGTGTCCGTGCTGGGCTCCATCGTCGGGGGCATTGCTGCGCCGACCGAGGCAGCCTCCATGGGCGCCGTGGGGGCGGTGTTGATCACCGTGCTGTCGGGTCGCTTTACCTGGAAGATCCTCAAAGACGTGGCGCTGGAGACCAGCAAGATCACCGCCATCATGATGCTCATCCTCATGACGGCCCAGGTGTTTGCGCTGGCTTTCCGCGGCCTGCATGGCGAGGACCTGATCACGCACATGTTCGAGGTGCTGCCCGGTGGCGTGAACAGCGACATCTGGTTCATGATGCTGCTGATCTTCGTGCTGGGATTTTTCATCGAGTGGATCGAGATCAGCTACATCGCCGTTCCTCTGTTCCTGCCGGTGCTGCTGGCCCAGGGCGTGGACCCGGTCTGGCTGGCCATGCTGATCACGGTGAACCTGCAGTCCTCCTTCCTGACGCCACCCTTCGGCTGGGCACTGTTCTATCTCAAGGGGGTGGCGCCGCCGGAGGTGACGATCAAGGACATCTACAAGGGTGTGGTGCCGTTCATCATCATGCAAGGCCTGACACTACTGCTGCTGTTCTTCTATCCGCAGATCGCGCTCTGGCTGCCCAAGGCCATCGGCTGGTAATCTACGCCGACACTCGCAGGAGCATTCATGTCCCAGTCCGTCTACGGCCGCCGCGGTATCGCGGTGGCGCCCCACTCCCTGGCCGCCGAGTCGGCGGTGGCCGTGCTGCGCGAGGGCGGCAACGCCCTGGAGGCGATGGTTGCCGCCGCGGCCACCATCGCCGTCGTCTATCCGCACATGAACTCCATCGGCGGCGACAGCTTCTGGGTCATCAACGGCCCGGGCAACCGCCCCGGCGGCATCGATGCCAGCGGCCGCAGCGCGCAGGCGGCCAGCCGCGACTGGTACGCCCAGCGTGGCATCAGCGGCAGCATTCCCTTCCGTGGCGGCACCGCCGCGCTGACCGTGGCCGGCACCATTTCGGGCTGGGGCGCGGCGCACCAGCTGTCGATGCAGTCACTCGGTGGTCGCCTGCCGCTGTCGCGCCTGCTCGACGACGCCATCTTCCTGGCACGTCAGGGCATCCCGGTCACGCGCAGCCAGGCCGGCACCACGCAGGCCAAGCTGGCCGAGTTGAAAGACCGCCCGGGTTTCGCGCAGACTTTCCTGAATCAGGGTCAGGTGCCGCAGGAAGGCGAGCTGTTCAAGCAATCGCGCCTGGCCGACACGCTGGCGCTGATCGCGCGCAAGGGCACGGACGAGTACTACCGCGGCGCGCTGGCCAAGCAGATGGCGGCCGAGCTCGCCGCTGTGGGCAGCCCGCTGACGCTGGCCGATCTGCAGGCGCACCAGGCCCGGCTGATCGATCCGCTCACCGTGCCGGTGGCCGGCGCGCAGCTGCACAACATGGTGCCACCTTCACAAGGCCTGGTCTCGCTGCTGATCCTGGCGCTGATGGAGCGCTTCCCGGGCTGGAAGCAGGCCGGCCCCGAGAGCGCAGCTTTCATCCATGCGCAGGTGGAAGCGACCAAGCTGGCTTTCCGCGTGCGTGATCGTTATCTGACCGACCCCGACTTCATGGCCCTGCCGCCGGCCGAACTGCTGACGCCGGCGCGCGTCGATGCGCTGGCGCGCGAGTTCAAGCCCGACGCGGCCCTGCCCTGGGGCAAGACCGCCAAGCCTGGCGACACCATCTGGATGGGCGTGATCGACAAGAGCGGTATCGCCGTCTCTTTCATCCAGAGCATCTACCACGAGTTCGGCTCGGGTGTGGTGCTGCCCAGCAGTGGCGTGAACTGGCAGAACCGTGGCTGCAGCTTCTCGCTGGACCCGGCGCACGTGAACACGCTGGCGCCGCGCAAGAAGCCGTTCCACACACTCAACCCCGCCATGGCCCAGCTGACCAACGGCGGTACCATGGTCTACGGCACCATGGGCGGCGACGGTCAGCCGCAGACCCAGGCCACCCTCTTCAATCGCGTCATGCGTTTTGGCGACCATCCGCAACAGGCCATCGAGCGGCCGCGCTGGTTGCTGGGCCGCACCTGGGGCCAGAGCAGCGACTCGCTCAAGCTGGAGAGCCGCTTTGACCCGGCCGTGCTGACGCAGTTGCGTGCGCAGGGGCATGAGGTGGAGTCCATCGCGGCCTGGGACGAGGGCGTGGGCCATGCCGGCATGCTGGTGCGCCACCCGAATGGCGTGCTGGAAGGCGGGTACGACCCGCGCTCCAACGGCGCGGTGGCGTCTTTCTAGCTCTGGCTCAACGCCCGAGGGCCGGGAACAGTTTCACGAGCCCGTCGGACATCACCTCCACGGCCAGGGCCGCGAGGATCAGGCCCATGAGCCGGGTCATCACGTTGATGCCGGTCTTGCCCAGCACCCGCGCGATCGGCTCGGCCAGGGCAAAACACAGGGCCGTGGCCAGCGCGATCACCACGCCGTAGCCCACCAGCATCCCGAGCTGGAGGAAGTCCCGTGCCTTGTCGGCGTAGATCACCACGGTGGACATGGTGGCCGGGCCGGTGAGCAGCGGGATGGTCAGCGGCACCACGGCGATGCTGGCGCGCGCGGCGGAGCGCTCGGCTGCGTTCTGCATTTCCTCGGCATTCGACTTGGCTTCGGCCGGCTGCGCATTGAGCATGGCCAGCGCCGAGGTCAGCAGCAGCATGCCGCCGCCGACCTGGAAGCTCGCGAGCGAGATGCCGAAGAAGGCCAGGATCTGCAGGCCCAGCAGGGCACTGATGGCGATGACTGCAAAGGCGCTGAGCGAGGAGATCCAGATCGTGCGCAGGCGCTGCTCGCGCGTGAAGCCCTGCGTGTAGTGGATGAAAAAGGGCACGATGGCCAGCGGGTTGACGATGGCCAGCAGGGTGACCAGGGGTTTGAAGTCCATCTCAGTCCTTGGGGGTCATCGCTGCGGCGGGCGTGCGCCGGCGGAACATGCCCCAGCCTTCCATGTGCAGCACCTTGTCGCCGCGCTGGTTGTGCATTTCCCAAAGCGTGCGCACCAGGCCCACATCAGGCCGGCTGCCCATGGGGCGGCTGTCCAGGATGGTGTGGCGCAGTGTCAGCACGTCTCCGGGAAACACCGGTTTGGTCCATTTGAGGCTTTCCAGGCCGGGCGAGCCCAGGCCGGCCGCTTCGGACAGGAAGTTGTCGACCATCAGGCGCATGGCCATGGCGCAGGTGTGCCAGCCGCTGGCACACAGGCTGCCGAAGACCGAGGCCTGGGCGGCGGCCTCGTCCAGATGGAAGGGCTGCGGATCGAACTGGCGCGCGAAATCCAGGATCTGTTCGCGCGTGGGGCTGACGCTGCCGAGCTCGCGGGTGCTGCCCACCGCCATGTCTTCCCAGTAGTACTTCAGGGGTTTCGTGCTCATCAGCGTCCTCCGGTGACGTCCAGTATGGAGCCGGTCGCATAAGCGGCCTCGTCCGATAGCAGCCAGACGATGGCGTTGGCGATTTCCTGCGCCGTGCCGGGTCGCTGCAGCGGGATCTGCGGCGCCAGGCGCTGCGCGCGCCCGGGCTGGCCGCCGCTGGCGTGGATCTCGGTGTCCACGATGCCGGGGCGCACCGCATTGACGCGGATGCCCTCGGTGGCCACCTCGCGCGCCAGGCCCAGCGTGAACACATCCACCGCGCCCTTGGCGGCGGCGTAGTCCACATACTGCCCGGCCGCGCCGTGCACCGAGGCCACGCTGCCGACGTTGACGATGGCGCCCCCCGTGCCGCCGTGGCGCGTGCTCATGCGGCGCACCGCTTCGCGCGCGCACAGCATGGTGCCGAAGACGTTGATCTCGAACATGCGGCGCCAGCGCGCGAGACTCTGCTCGTCCACACGCTGGGCCGTGTCCACCACACCGGCGTTGTTGGCCAGGGCCGTAAGGCGGCCGAGCTTGGCGTCGACCTGCTGGAACATGGCCAGCACCTGGGCCTCGTCGGCCACATCGGCGCGCACCGCCATGGCCGTGCCGCCGCCAGCGCGGATCTGTCGCACCACCTCGTCGGCGGCCAGCGAGTTGCTCGTGTAGTTGACGGCGACGGCGTAACCGCGCTGCGCGGCCAGCAGCGCCGTGGCGGCGCCGATGCCGCGGCCGCCCCCGGTGACCAGTAGAACCTTGTCCAAATCCGAGCTCCTGCAGGTGTGATGACGACAAGATACCATTGCCGCAGAAACAGCAGGGCCTGTTCACACAAGAGGAAACACGATGAGCCGCACAGTGGACTACTATTTCGCGCCGCAAAGCCCCTGGACCTATCTGGGCCACGCGCGTTTTGCCGCCATGGCCAAGGCCGCCGGCGTCGCCATCCGCGTCTTGCCGGTGGATCTCGGAGGCAAGGTATTCCCGATCTCCGGCGGCCTGCCGCTTCCGAAGCGCGCGCCGCAGCGCCAGGCCTACCGCCTGGTGGAGCTCAAGCGCTTCAGTGAATTCCTCAAGATCCCGCTGCATCCCCAACCCAGATACTTCCCGGTCGGTGGTGACGTCGCGGCCTGCCTGATCATCGCCGTGGACCTGCATGACGGCCCGGATGCTGCGATGAAGATCGCCGGCGCGGTGCTGTCCGCCGTCTGGGTGCAGGAACGCAATATCGGCGACGACCAGATGCTGGCCGAACTGCTGGCCGAAAACGGCCTGGACGCCAAACGCCTGGCCCAGTCCGGTGGCCAGGAAGTGCGTGAGCGCTACGAGGCCTGCACGCAGCAGGCCATCGCTGCTGGTGTGTTCGGCGCGCCAAGCTACGTCATCGACGGCGAGATTTTCTGGGGCCAGGACCGGCTCGATTTCGTAGCCCGCAAGCTGGGCGTATCCCTCTGACCAACCAACCTGGAGAACCGCGCATGGGACAGTTCATCGATCTGAAGGCCGCCGACGGTTTCACGTTGCCCGCCTATGTGGCGCAACCTGCGACCAAGCCGCGTGGCGGCGTGGTGGTACTGCAGGAAATCTTCGGCGTCAACCCGCACATCCGTGCCGTGGCCGACGGTTATGCGGCCGCTGGTTATCTGGCGGTGGCGCCAGCCACCTTCCATCGCGTCAAGCCTGGCGTCGAGCTCGGTTACCAGCCGGATGACATGAGCGCCGGCATGGCGCTCAAGGCCACGGTGGAAGCGCTGCCCGCACCGGGCGTGTTGCAGGACATCCAGGCTGCCATCGATCATGCGGCCGGTGCCGGCAAGGTGGGCGTGGTCGGCTACTGCTGGGGCGGCCTGCTGACCTGGCGCACGGCCTGCCTGCTCAAAGGGGTGAGTGCCGCAGTGCCTTACTACGGCGGTGGCATCACCACCGAGGCCGAGATCGCGCGCACCCCCAAGGTGCCGGTGCTGGCGCACTTCGGCGAGAAGGACCACTGGATTCCGCTGGAGGGCGTGGCGGCCTTCCGGAAGGCCCACCCGGAGGTCGAGGTGCATATCTATGCAGCCAATCACGGTTTCAACTGCGACCATCGCGGCGCCTGGGATGCCACCGCAGCGGCGCAGGCGCGCGAGCGCACGCTGGCTTTCTTTGCCCAACACCTGGGCTGACAGCATGTGGCGCCCGCTGGTTTTGCTTTGTGGACTGGTCTTGAACGGCCAGGCCCAGGCGGCCGACTACAGCGGCCCGCTCTTCGACGCCCACCTGCACTACAACGAAGAGGCTTACCAGGGCCCGCACCCGCTGGACGATGTGCTGGCCCGCATGCAGCGCAACGGCGTGCGCGCCATCGTTGCCAACAGCCGGCCCAACGACGGCACCAGGACCCTGGCCTCGGCCGGCGCACAGACCCGCGCGGCCGGCGTGACGGTGGTGCCCTTCATCCGTCTCTACCGCAACCGGGCCGATTACGACAACTGGTTCCGTGACGAGAGCATCTACACCATGGTGTTGACCGAGTTCGCGCGCGGCACGGCCGCCGGGCCCTACCGCGGCATCGGCGAGTTCCATCTCTACGACAGCGCCAATGCCAACGGCCCGGTGGCGAAAAAGCTCATGCAGTTCGCCGCAGATAAGCAGCTGGCCGTGCTGGCCCATGTGGACGACGTGGCCATCGACCTGCTGATGGCGCATGCGCCCGGCGCGCGCCTGATCTGGGCGCATACCGGTATCGGTGGCGCACCGGCGGCGCGCGTGCAGGCCTTTTTGGACAAGTACCCCAGGCTCATGGGTGAACTGTCCTACCGGCCCGGACTGAGTTGTGGTGAGGGCAGTTTGTGCCCGGAATGGCGCGCGCTGCTGCTGAAATACCCGGATCGTTTCCTGATCGGTTCGGACACCTGGGTCAACCAGCGCTGGATGTATTACGACGAACTGATGCGCGGCTACCGTCGCTGGCTGGGTGATCTGCCGCCCGAGGTGGCGCGCCGCATCGCCTGGGACAACGGGGCGAACCTGTTCCAGCTGAGCAGACCCTGAGATGAGTTCGACCTTCCCGCTACCCCTCTTCCCGCTGCAGACCGTCCTGTTTCCCGGCGGCGTACTGCCCTTGCGGATTTTCGAAGTGCGTTATCTGGACTTGATCCAGCGCTGCCAGAAGGAAGGCGCCCCTTTCGGCGTGGTCTGCCTGAGCCAGGGCAGCGAGGTGCGGCAGCCGCCGCGCCCGGGCGAAGCCGGTGAGCCGGCCTTCGGGCCCGAAGTGTTCCACCTCGTGGGCACGATGGCGCACATCACCGCCTTCGAGCGGCCGCAGCCGGGGCTGATCCTGGTCCGCTGCCGTGGAGGCCGGCGCTTTCGTCTGTTGCGCAGCGAGCAGCTCAAGCATGGTTTGTGGACCGGCGAGGCCGAATACCTGGAGGAGGACACGCCCCTGCCGGTGCCGGCGGACCTCGTCCATGTCCGGGTCGGCCTGCAGCGCCTGCTGCAACACATGCAGGCGCAATCCAAACCCGGTGACGAGCTGCCGATCCAGCCGCCGCTGCAGTGGGACGATTGTGGCTGGCTGGCCAATCGCTGGTGCGACATCCTGCCGGTGAGCCCGCAGCTCAAGCAGCAGTTCCTGGCGGTGGACAGTCCCCTGGTGCGGCTGGAGCTGGTGGCCGACCTGCTGGTGCACCTGAAGATCGGTACCGGGCCCGAGGCCAGTCCCGGGCCGTCCTGACTTATCGTCCGCTGCGTTCCAGGTAGCGTTTGCGCCAGAACAACAGGACCAGTGCCACGGCGGTCAGCCCCATGGAAGCCATGGCCCACCAGAAACCGCTGTCGCTGTGGATCAGCGGGATGAATTCGAAATTCATGCCGAAGATGCCGGCGATCAGGTTCAGCGGCAGGAAGATGGCGGTCAGCACGGTGAGCGTGCGCATGATGTCATTGGTGCGGTTGCTCTGTGCGTTGAAGTGGATCTGCACGGCCGTTTCCACACTCTGCTCCAGCCGGCGCACATGGTGCACCACGCGTTCGATGTGCTCCAGCAGGTCACGGCTGCGCACCAGCAGCAGGTCACGATCGCGCTGGGCCGCCGGCGTGTCCGCTTCCGGCCAGGTCTTGACGGCTTCGATCCAGTCCTGCACGGCGGAGCGCTGGTCTTCACAGATTTCGTCGAGCTGGTGCAGCGCCAGCCGTGTATTGAGCAGGGCCGCCCAGTTGCTGAAGCGCGTGCGCGGGTTGAGCAGTTCGGTCTGCCAGTGGTCGAGCTGGCGCGTGAGTTCGCGCCGCAGTTCCAGAAAACCGTCGACCATCTGGTTGACGATGCGCAGCATCAGGTCGGCGGGGGAGGTGGGCAGCCGGCTGTTGGCGCTACGCACATCGTTGCTGTGGGCCTGCAGCAGCCGCGACGCATAGGCATCGCGCGCCGCGCAATCTGCCGGGTGGACCGTGAGCAGCACGCGCTCGAACACCGCGAAGCCCACCGGGCTGGTGTCGACGTGACGCAGGATGGGCGGGCCGCCGCGGCGCGACGAGCCTCGTTCCGGATCCGGTGCACTGCTGGCGCCGGTCGCCAGCCGGCGAAACACCAGCAGGTCGTACTGCGACGTGTAGTCGAAGTGCGAGGGCAACTGCGCGTTGAGCAGGTCCGAGACGTGCAGGTCGACCAGTTGCATGCCGCACAGGCTCTGCAGCGTGGCCTGGAGCTGCGGCCAGCCGGTCTCGAACTCCTGGCGGGTGCAGGCGATCCAGACATGGCCAAGCGATGGCGGCTGAGCCGGCGGCGCCTCGCTTTCGCTGACGCCGCCGGGGCTGATGCTGAAGACGCGCATGCTGGCCTGGGGTCGTCTTATGTACGCAGCAGGCGCGCTGCTGCGATCGCAAAGTAGGTCAGCACGCCGTCGGCGCCAGCGCGCTTGAAGCCCAGCAGGCTTTCCATCATGACGGCGTCGTGATCGAGCCAGCCGTTCTGCGCCGCGGCTTTCAGCATGGCGTATTCACCCGAGACCTGGTAGGCGAAGGTGGGCACGCGGAACTCGTCCTTCACGCGGCGTACCACGTCCAGGTAGGGCATGCCGGGCTTGACCATCACCATGTCGGCGCCCTCGGCGATGTCCAGCGCCACTTCGCGCAATGCCTCATCGGTGTTGCCCGGGTCCATCTGGTAGACCTTCTTGTTGCTCTTGCCCAGGTTGGCCGACGAGCCCACGGCATCGCGGAAGGGGCCGTAGAAGGCGCTGGCGTACTTGGCGCTGTAGGCCATGATGCGCGTGTGCACCAGGCGGTTGGCTTCCAGGATGCTGCGAATGGCGCCGATGCGCCCGTCCATCATGTCGCTGGGCGCCACGATGTCCACGCCGGCTTGCGCCTGGGTCAGTGCCTGGCGCTCCAGGATCTCCACCGTCTCGTCATTGAGGATGTAGCCGGTGGCGTCGAGCACGCCGTCCTGGCCGTGGCTGGTGTAGGGGTCGAGCGCCACGTCGGTCATGATGCCCAGTTCGGGGAAGCGCTCCTTCAGGCCGCGCACCACACGTGGCACCAGCCCCTCGGGGTTGTAGGCCTCTTTTCCGTCCAGGCTCTTGAGCGCGGGGTCGATCACCGGGAACAGAGCCATGGCCGGGATGCCAAGCTTCACGCACTCCTCGGCCACCGGTAGCAGCAGGTCCAGGCTCAGGCGCTCCACGCCAGGCATGGAGGCCACGGCCTCACGACGCTGCTGGCCGTCAAGAACAAACACCGGATAAATCAGGTCATTTACGCTGAGTGCGTGCTCGCGTACCAGCTTGCGGGTGAACTCGTCGCGGCGCAGCCGGCGTGGCCGGCCCATGGGGAAGGGTGCATAGGGTGTCATGGGGAAAATTGTGCCCGATTCCACTGTGGTCAGGACGGACCTTCAAAAATGTCAAAAATGTCCGGTTTCAGTGCTTTGCTGGCGCCAGCTTGCATTTGGCAAACGTTTTTGTTAGATTAGGGCCTGGGTGGTTCGCCACCCCCCGCTTTTCCTCCCTGAGCGGGGCCTTGATGTGTGACAGCAAAAAAGGCTTGCAACCCCGGCTTATGGCCGGGGTTTTTTTTGGCTGTGGCGCGCTTTGCTTAACTTGGCGGCGCAAAGTTAGCCGCCGCTGAAACCTGCTGCGCAGGTTTTGTCCACATTGTCTTATGGGTATCGGTCTAAACTCGGCCCATGCTCTGGGTCAAATCACTCCACATCGTCTTCGTCGCCAGCTGGTTTGCCGGCCTGTTCTACCTGCCACGCATCTTCGTGAACCTGGCCATGGTGCCGGCCGACTCGGTGGCCGAGCGTGAGCGCCTGCTGTTGATGGCCGGCAAGCTCATGCGTTTCACCACCGTGCTGGCCGTACCGGCCCTGATCTTCGGTTTCTGGCTCTGGCTGGGTTATGGCATCGGACGGGGCTCAGGCAATGGCTGGCTGCATGCCAAGCTGGTGGTCGTGGCTCTGGTTTTGGGGTACCACCATGCCTGCGGCGTTCTGTTGAAGAAATTCCGGCGCGGCGAGAACCGTCGCGGCCATGTCTGGTTCCGCTGGTTCAACGAGGCGCCGGTCTTGCTGTTGCTGGCGGCCGTCGTTCTGGTGGTGGTCAAGCCTTTCTGACCCGGCAGGTGCCATGCCGCACAAGACTTCTGCCTGGCCCCTGAGTCTGGTTTATGTGGGGCTGGTGGTTTATGCCAGTCTTTATCCTTTTTCCGATTGGCGCGACCAGGGGCCGCTGCCCTGGGGCTTTCTCGTGGCGCCGTGGCCGCACTACTGGACGGCATTCGATCTCTTCTCCAATGTGCTGGGGTATGCGCCACTCGGGTTTTTGCTGGCCCTGGGTGCATTGCGCACCGGCCGGGGCGCCCGTGCTGTGCTGCTGGCCACCGTGGCGGCGGGTTTCCTGTCCCTGTTGATGGAGACCTTGCAGGGTTATCTGTCGTCGCGGGTTCCTTCCAACATCGATTTCCTGCTCAACGTGGCCGGGGCCTGGCTGGGGGCCGTGACGTCCACGCTGCTGGAGAAGCTGGGCGCCATCGACCGCTGGATCCGTTTTCGCGCCCGCTGGTTCGTGCCCGAAGCGCGTGGAGCGCTGGTGCTGCTGGCGCTCTGGCCCTGTGCCCTGCTGTTTCCGGCGGCCGTGCCGCTGGGGCTGGGCCAGGTCTTCGAGCGGGTGGAGGCCGGCCTGGCCGAACTGCTGATGGACACGCCCTTCCTGGAGTGGCTGCCGCTGCGGACCGTTGAGTTGCAGCCGCTGGTGCCCGGCACGGAAATGACCTGTGTTTTGCTGGGTGCCCTGATTCCCTGTCTGCTGGGCTTCAGCATCATTCCTTCGACGGTTCGCCGCGCCGCTTTCGTGCTGGCCGTGCTGGCCGCGGCGGTGGGGGGCACGCTGCTGTCGGCGGCCCTGAGCTACGGGCCGGTGCATGCCTGGGCCTGGTTCAGCTTGCCGGTCAAGGCCGGTCTGGTGCTGGCCGCCGCCGTCGCCCTGCTGCTGCTGCGCGTCCCGGCTCGCGTCTGCGCTGCGTTGCTGCTGCTGGGTCTGGGCCTGTACCTCAGTCTGATCAACCAGGCCCCGGCCAGCCCCTACTTTGCCCATAACCTGCAGGTCTGGGAGCAGGGCCGTTTCATCCGGTTCCACGGCGTGGCCCAGTGGCTGGGCTGGCTTTGGCCCTATGCCGTGCTCCTGTATGTGCTGACACGCGTCTGGGCTTTGCGCAGCCTGGACGGGGCTGCACCTAGAATTCAGGCATGAGTACCCATACTGTCCCGCAGGCCGCTCCTGCCTCCTATTACGAGCGGCATGTCTTTTTCTGCTTGAACCAGCGCCCCGCGGGTGAGGCCTGCTGCGCAAACCACCAGGCCGAGGCGGCGTTCGAGCGTTGCAAGTCCCTGGTCAAGGCAGCCGGCCTGGCCGGGCCGGGGAAAGTGCGCGTGAACCGCGCGGGCTGCCTGGATCGCTGCGCTGGCGGCCCGGTGGCCGTGGTCTACCCGGACGCGGTCTGGTATTCCTACGTCGATGTGAGTGACATCGACGAGATCGTCGAGTCGCACCTCAAGCATGGCAAGGTGGTCGAGCGTCTGGTGACGCCGCCGCACCTGGGGCGTTGACATGAACTCACAGACGGAACGCCTGCAGCTGGCGGGCCCGGCTGGCCGCATCGAAGTGCTGCGTGACGCACCCGTTGAAGGGCTGGCGCCGCGCGGCGTGGCCGTCATCGCACATCCGCATCCGCTCTTCGGCGGCACCATGGACAACAAGGTGGTGCAGACGCTGGCGCGCGCCTTCGTTCAATGCGGCTGGGTGGCTCTGCGTTTCAACTTTCGCGGTGTGGGCGCCACCGAGGGGGTGCACGACGAAGGCCGGGGCGAAGCCGAGGATTTTCTTGCGGTGGTGCGGCTGTGCGCGCCCGACGGCCCGCTGGCGCTGGCCGGCTTTTCCTTCGGATCCTTCGTGATGAGCCAGACGCTGGCCGCGCTGTGGCCGTCGCGTCAGATCGAGAAGCTGGTGTTTGTCGGGGCGGCGGCCAGCCGTTTTCAGGTGGCCCCGGTGCCCCAGGAACTGCACGAGCGCACCCTGGTGATCCACGGTGAACACGACGACACGGTCCCGTTGGCAGCCGTGATGGACTGGGCCCGTCCCCAGGTGCTGCCGGTGACGGTGGTTCCCGGTGGCAGCCATTTCTTTCATGGGCAACTGCCCCTGCTCAAGAGCCTGGTGGTGCGTCACCTCTCTTCCGCAACGTGATGAAAAACGTCCTGGTTCTGCTGGCTGCTCTGTGTGGCTTGTTCTGGGGCAACGCTTCGGCCCAGGCCATGCCCCAACCGCCTGAGGTCGCGGCCCGGGCTTATCTGCTGCTGGACCTGACCAGCGACCAGACGCTGGCCGCTCGCGACGCGGACAGCCCCGTCCAGCCCGCCTCCCTGACCAAGCTGATGACGGCCTATCTGGTCTTCGATGCGCTGCGCCTGGGGCGGCTGGAGTTGAAGCAGGCCTTGCCTGTCAGCGAGCGTGCCTGGCGCCAGCCCGGCTCGCGTATGTTCATCGACACCCGGATGAAGGTGCCGGTGGAGGATCTGCTCAAGGGCTTGCTGGTGCAGTCCGGCAACGATGCCGCCATGGCGCTGGCCGAGGGCGTGGCGGGCAGCGAGGAGCGTTTTGTCCGGCTCATGAACGAGCAGGCACTGGCCCTGGGGATGAAAGCGACCCGCTTCGTCAACCCGACCGGCCTGTCCCAGCCCGGCCAGGTGAGCACGGCGCGCGACCTGGCCATCCTGGCCACACGGCTGCTGCGTGACTTCCCGGACCAGGCACGCTTCCACGCCATCCGGAAATACCGCTACGAGGGCACCCCGCCGGCCAACGACAGCAACCGCAACCTGCTGCTGTTTCGCGATCCGTCGGTAGATGGCCTCAAGACCGGCCACACCGAAGCGGCCGGCTACTGCCTGATCGCGACCGCGCAGCGCGAGTTTCCCCACTTGGGTCCGGCGGGCGCGCCCGGTGTCCGGCGCCTGCTGGCCGTGGTGCTCGGAACCGACAGCGAGAACGCCCGCGCCAACGAGACCCAGAAGCTGCTGAACTGGGGTTACACCGCGTTCGAGGCGGTCAAATTGTTCGATGCCAACCAGCCGGTGCTCACCCCGGCGGTCTGGAAGGGTCGGTCGGCCCAGGCCCGCTTGGGGCGTCCGCGGGCCGTGGTGGTGACGGTGCCGGTGGGCTACGCCAGTCGCCTGCGGACCGAAGCCGTGCGCCCTGAGCCCCTGATTGCCCCGCTCCAAAAGGGCCAGGTCAGCGGTACCTTGATAATAAATATTGGCGAGCACACACTTACTAATATTCCATTGCTCGCCCTGGAATCGGTGGAAGAGGCTGGCCTGATTGGGCGAGCCTGGGATGCCTTCAGGCTCTGGGTTCAGTAGGCCTCGCTGACCCGTTGGCGGGCCAACCTGCCGCGCCGCGTGGGCGGGGAATCATTGCGGCTCACGGAGCAACCTGATACACTCGAAGGCTTTTCGGAATTTCCGAAGGGATTCACGTTTTCGTTTTATCAAACGTTGAGGGACGTTTTTAAATGCCAACCATTAACCAGCTAGTGCGTCAAGGCCGCGAGGTCGAGACCATCAAGTCGAAGAGTCCTGCCATGCAGAACTCTCCGCAGCGCCGTGGCGTGTGCACCCGTGTGTACACCACGACGCCCAAGAAGCCGAATTCCGCTCTGCGTAAGGTCGCCAAGGTGCGCCTGACCAACGGTTTCGAAGTCATTTCCTACATCGGCGGTGAAGGCCACAACCTGCAGGAACACAGCGTGGTGCTGGTTCGCGGCGGTCGTGTCAAGGACCTGCCGGGTGTGCGTTACCACATCGTGCGTGGCTCGCTCGACCTGCAAGGCGTGAAAGACCGCAAGCAGTCGCGTTCCAAGTACGGCGCCAAGCGCCCCAAGAAGGCTTGATTTTTCAGGTCTGAGTTTTTCCGGTGCTCGATCGTCAGGCAGACGGTTTGAGCGTAGTGACCCGAAGCTCGGAATTGTCCGGGTGGGTCGAGTAAGTGAGAGTTCTGTATGGCTCTCGCGGTGTCTGAAAAGATGCCAACTGAAGCAATATGAGGTGAAACATGCCACGTCGTCGCGAAGTCCCTAAACGTGAAATCCTGCCGGATCCGAAATTCGGCAATGTCGACCTCTCCAAGTTCATGAACGTGATCATGGAAGGCGGCAAGAAGGCGGTTGCCGAGCGCATCATTTACGGTGCCCTCGAAACCATTGGACAGAAAACCGGCAAGGATGCGCTGGAGCTGTTCACGATCGCCATCAACAATGTGAAGCCGATGGTCGAGGTGAAGTCCCGCCGTGTCGGCGGCGCCAACTACCAGGTGCCGGTTGAAGTGCGCCCGGTGCGCCGTCTGGCCCTGTCCATGCGCTGGATCAAGGAAGCCGCCCGCAAGCGTGGCGAGAAGTCCATGGCCCTGCGCCTGGCCAACGAAATCATCGAGGCCACCGAAGGCCGTGGCGGCGCCATGAAGCGCCGTGATGAAGTGCACCGCATGGCCGAGGCCAACAAGGCCTTCAGCCACTTCCGTTTCTAAGCCACAACTGCCCCACAGGTGCGCAGGCCCGCCACGAGCGGGCCTGACCTGTTTTAACGAAAGACCATCATGGCACGCAAAACGCCCATTGAGCGCTACCGCAATATCGGTATTTCCGCTCACATTGACGCCGGCAAGACGACCACCACCGAGCGTATTCTTTTCTACACCGGTGTGAACCACAAGATCGGTGAAGTGCATGATGGCGCCGCCACCATGGACTGGATGGAGCAGGAGCAGGAGCGTGGCATCACGATCACGTCCGCTGCGACCACCTGTTTCTGGAAGGGCATGGAACTGTCCTATCCCGAGCACCGCTTCAACATCATCGACACCCCCGGCCACGTGGACTTCACCATCGAGGTGGAGCGTTCCATGCGCGTGCTGGATGGTGCCTGCATGGTGTATTGCGCCGTGGGCGGCGTGCAGCCGCAATCGGAGACGGTCTGGCGCCAGGCCAACAAGTACAAGGTGCCGCGTCTGGCGTTCGTGAACAAGATGGACCGTACCGGCGCGAACTTCTTCAAGGTCTATGACCAGATGAAGCTGCGCCTGAAGGCCAACCCCGTGCCGATCGTGATCCCGATCGGTGCCGAGGAAAACTTCACCGGCGTGGTCGACCTCATCAAGATGAAAGCCATCATCTGGGATGAGGCCTCCCAGGGCATGAAGTTTGAATACAAAGAGATTCCCGCTGAACTGCTGGAGTCTGCCAAGAAGTGGCGCGAAGGCATGGTCGAGGCAGCCGCCGAAGCCAGCGAAGAGCTGATGAACAAGTATCTTGAGGAAGGCGATCTGAGCGAAGCTGAAATCAAGCAGGGCATCCGCACCCGCACGATCGGCGCCGAGATCCAGCCCATGCTGTGTGGTACCGCCTTCAAGAACAAGGGAGTGCAGCGCATGCTGGACGCCGTGATCGACTTCCTGCCCTCGCCGGTGGACATCCCCCCGGTGGGCGGTCTCGACGAAGACGAGAAGGAAACGTCCCGCAAGGCCGACGACAGCGAGAAATTCTCCGCCCTGGCGTTCAAGCTGATGACCGACCCCTTCGTCGGTCAGTTGACCTTTGTGCGCGTCTATTCCGGCGTGCTGACCAAGGGCGACACGGTCTACAACCCGATCAAGGGCAAGAAAGAGCGTATCGGCCGTATCGTGCAGATGCACGCCAACAACCGCCTGGAAGTGGATGAAATCCGCGCTGGCGACATCGCTGCCTGCGTGGGCCTGAAGGACGTGACGACGGGTGAAACCCTGTGCGATCCGGATGCCATCCTGACGCTGGAGCGCATGGTGTTCCCCGAGCCCGTGATCGCGCAGGCCGTGGAACCCAAGACCAAGGCCGACCAGGAAAAGATGGGCATCGCCTTGCAACGTCTGGCTGCCGAAGATCCGTCTTTCCGTGTGAAGACCGACGAAGAATCCGGCCAGACCATCATCGCCGGCATGGGCGAGCTGCACCTCGAAATCATCGTGGACCGCATGAAGCGCGAGTTCGGCGTGGAAGCCAACGTGGGCAAGCCCCAGGTGGCCTACCGCGAAACCATCCGCAAGAAGGTCACCGAAGTCGAAGGCAAGTTCGTGCGCCAGTCCGGCGGCAAGGGCCAGTACGGTCACGTCGTGTTCACGGTCGAGCCGAATGAGGCCGGCAAGGGCTTTGAGTTCGTCGACGCCATCAAGGGCGGTGTGGTTCCGCGTGAATTCATCCCGGCCGTCGAGAAGGGCGTGATCGAAGCCATCAACTCCGGCGTTCTGGCGGGTTTCCCTGTGGTGGACGTCAAGGTCACGCTGACCTTCGGTTCCTACCATGACGTGGACTCGAACGAAAACGCGTTCAAGATGGCTGCCATCTTCGGTTTCAAGGAAGGTTGCCGCAAGGCCAACCCCGTCATCCTCGAGCCCATGATGGCTGTGGAAGTCGAGACTCCCGAAGACTACGCCGGTACCGTGATGGGCGACCTGTCCTCGCGCCGCGGCATGGTGCAGGGCATGGAAGACATGGTCGGTGGCGGCAAGGCCATCAAGGCCGAAGTCCCGCTGTCCGAGATGTTCGGCTATTCGACCACGCTGCGTTCTGCCACCCAGGGTCGCGCCACGTACACGATGGAGTTCAAGCACTACTCTGAAGCTCCGCGCAACGTGTCCGAGGCCATCGTGGCCGCTCGCGCAAAGTAAGGAAACCGCATCCCTGTGCAAACAGGGATGCTTTTTTGTTGTCTGCGATCCGGTGCCGCCCTGTTCCCGTGCGGGGCGAACCAGCAACCGGATGCAGACGTAAAACCAATACACGGGTATCTGTTCTTTGGAGATTTGAAAAATGGCAAAAGAGAAATTTGAGCGGACCAAGCCGCACGTCAACGTGGGCACGATCGGTCACGTG
>NZ_JBXAQQ010000016.1:0-1246 GCF_058807395.1 Hylemonella sp. GW821-FHT12C09
TGGGCTTCCCCCGATTCCCCGGACACATTCAATAACATGATGTGTTCAGGAGATATCAATGACGAGGACAAGAAGGAGCTTCACGGACGAGTTCAAGCGTGAGGCGGTAAAGCTGGTCAAGCAGCCGGGGGCGATGGTCACCCACATTGCCCGGGATTTGGGAATCGAGGCCAGCGTGCTCAGACGCTGGGTCAACCAGGAGCGTGAAGGCGTTCTGGACATGCGACCGAATCGACCCATCCGCAGCGAGGCAGCCACAGAGGTTGAACGACTCCAGAGGGAACTGCGCCGCGTCACGATGGAGCGTGACATCCTAAAAAAAGCGCTCGGCTACTTTGCCAAGGACCCGCAGTGAAGTACGCCT
The DNA here is from genome assembly GCF_058807395.1 of Hylemonella sp. GW821-FHT12C09. Taxonomy (NCBI): domain Bacteria; kingdom Pseudomonadati; phylum Pseudomonadota; class Betaproteobacteria; order Burkholderiales; family Comamonadaceae; genus Hylemonella; species Hylemonella sp. GW821-FHT12C09. Next base: position 365 of record NZ_JBXAQQ010000016.1, read on the forward strand.
TCATTGCCAGGCACCGTAGCGTCTGGCCCACCCGCATGATGTGCCGGGTCATGGCGGTGTCCCACAGCGGGTTCTATGAATGGCTGGGCAGAGCACCGAGCCAGCGCAGCCAGGACGACGCCCGACTGACCCGGCTCATCCGTGAGAGATTCGAGCTCAGTGACCGCACCTACGGCAGCCCGCGCGTCTGGCACGACCTGCGAGCCCTGGGCGAGAGTTGTGGGCTCAACCGGGTGACCCGGCTGATGCACCAGGCCCAGCTGCAGGCCAGACGCAAGCGGCGCCGGCTGCCCGCAGACAATGTCAGCCGGCTGGAGAACCACATTGCCCCGAACCACCTGCAACGCGACTTCCAGGCCGATGGCCCGAACCAGAAGTGGGCCGCAGACTTCACCTACATCTGGACGGCTGAAGGTTGGCTGTATGCGGCGGCAGTCATGGACCTGTACTCGCGCCGTGTCGTGGGTTGGTCCATGAGTGACACCATGCAGGCCAAGATGGTCAGCGACGCCTTGCTCATGGCCTTGTGGCGGCGCGGCAAACCCAGCGCCTTGATGCACCACTCGGACCAGGGTAGCCAGTACACCAGTGACGAGTTCCAGCAACTGCTCAAGGCCCAGGGCATCACCTGCAGCATGAGCCGACGCGGAGAGTGCTGGGACAACGCGGCCATGGAGAGCTTCTTCTCTTCCTTGAAAACGGAACGAACCAGCCGCAAGGTCTACCGGACCCGCGAAGAGGCCCGCTCGGACGTGTTCGACTACATCGAGAGGTTCTACAACCCGGTGCGCAAGCACTCCAAGCTAGACTTCCTCAGCCCGGTCCAGTTTGAAGAAGGCTTAAAGGGCTAAGCAAACCGTCCGGGGAATCGGGGGAAGCCCA
>NZ_JBXAQQ010000017.1:0-1240 GCF_058807395.1 Hylemonella sp. GW821-FHT12C09
TTGGGCTGCTGCCGGTTCCGTGGACACCCACCTAAGCTTCTGAAGCTTTCTCGAAGTCTATCGGACTGACGTAACCGAGCGTCGAATGACGGCGCGTCGGGTTGTAGAACCGCTCGATGTAATCGAACACGTCAGCCCGGGCCTGCTCCCGTGAGCGGTACACCTTCTTGGCCGTGCGCTCGGTCTTCAAGGAACTGAAGAAGCTCTCCATCGCCGAGTTGTCCCAGACCTCGCCGGCACGGCTCATGCTGCACGTGATGCCCTGCTCCTTGAGCAACTCCTGGAAGTGCTCGCTGGTGTACTGGCTGCCCTGGTCGGAGTGATGCAGCAGGGCCACGGGCTTGCCCCGACGCCACACCGCCATCATCAGGGCATCAGCCACCAGTTGCGAGGTCATGCTCTCCTGCATTGACCAGCCCACAATCCGGCGCGAGTACAGGTCCAGCACGGCGGCCGCATACAGCCAGCCCTCAGCCGTCCAGATGTACGTGAAGTCGGCCACCCACTTCTGGTTGGGGCCATCGGCCTGGAACTGGCGGTCCAGCACGTTGCTGGCAATGGCGCTGCGCTCGCCAGCGTCCTTGGGCAGGCCTCGGCGTCTGGGGCGCGCCCGCAGGGCTTGCAGGCGCATCAGGCGCTCAACCCGATGCAGTCCGCAGGACTGCCCCAGGGCCAGCACGTCGTGCCAGACGCGCCGCGCACCATAGGTCCGGTCGCTGCCGATGAAGCTTTGCCGCACCAGGGTGCCCAGTACCTCATCAGTCTGGCTGCGCTGGCTTCTGGGCCGGCTCAGCCAGGCATAAAAGCCACTGCGCGAGACACCGAGCGCCTCGCATATCAATCCCACCGGCCAGACCACTCGGTGCTTCGCCACGAAGTCGAATCTCACATCGACTCCTTGGCGAAGTAGGCCGCGGCTTTTTTCAATATGTCGCGCTCCATCTTCAGCCGGGCCACCTCTTTGCGCAGCCGCTCCAGCTCGGCCTGCTCGGGTTTCATCACCCCCTGGCCAGGGAAGGCATGTTGCGGGTCTTGATGCAGCTCTCGCATCCATTTGCGCAGCACGTTCTCGTGCACATCCAGGTCCTTGGCCGCCTGGGACACCGACACCCCTCGCTCCTTGACCAGCCTCACCGCCTCAAGCTTGAACTCGCGGCTGAATTTCCTTCTCGTTTCCATACACCACCTCCGGTTTCATCGACCACCTTAACAAAGTGTCTTTGAAACCGGCAGCAGCCCA
>NZ_JBXAQQ010000018.1:0-1206 GCF_058807395.1 Hylemonella sp. GW821-FHT12C09
TGGAGATTTGAAAAATGGCAAAAGAGAAATTTGAGCGGACCAAGCCGCACGTCAACGTGGGCACGATCGGTCACGTGGACCACGGCAAGACCACGCTGACGGCGGCCATCACCACCGTGCTGGCGGCCAAGTTTGGCGGCTCGGCCAAGGCCTACGACCAGATCGATGCGGCTCCGGAAGAAAAAGCCCGCGGCATCACCATCAACACCGCTCACGTGGAATACGAGACGGCCAACCGCCACTACGCCCACGTGGACTGCCCCGGCCACGCCGACTACGTCAAGAACATGATCACCGGTGCCGCCCAGATGGACGGCGCCATCCTGGTGTGCTCGGCCGCTGACGGCCCCATGCCCCAGACCCGTGAGCACATCCTGCTGGCGCGTCAGGTCGGCGTGCCCTACATCATCGTCTTCCTGAACAAGTGCGACATGGTCGACGACGCCGAGCTGCTCGAGCTGGTCGAGATGGAAGTGCGCGAACTCCTCTCCAAGTACGACTTCCCCGGCGACGACACCCCCATCATCAAGGGCTCGGCCAAGCTGGCCCTCGAAGGCGACAAGGGCGACCTGGGCGAGCAGGCCATCATGCGCCTGGCGGATGCCCTGGACAGCTACATCCCCACCCCTGAGCGTGCCGTGGACGGTGCCTTCCTCATGCCCGTGGAAGACGTCTTCTCCATCTCTGGTCGCGGCACCGTCGTGACCGGCCGTATCGAGCGTGGCGTGGTCAAGGTCGGCGAAGAAATCGAAATCGTCGGCATCAAGGTCACCCAGAAGACCACCTGCACCGGCGTGGAAATGTTCCGCAAGCTGCTGGACCAGGGCCAGGCTGGCGACAACGTCGGTATCCTGCTGCGCGGCACCAAGCGTGAAGAAGTCGAGCGCGGCCAGGTGCTGTGCAAGCCCGGCTCCATCAAGCCCCACACCCACTTCACGGGTGAGGTGTACGTGCTGAGCAAGGACGAAGGCGGCCGCCACACCCCCTTCTTCAACAACTACCGCCCGCAGTTCTACTTCCGTACCACGGACGTGACCGGTGCCATCGAGCTGCCCGAGGGCAAGGAAATGGTGATGCCTGGCGACAACGTGTCGATCACGGTCAAGCTGATCGCCCCCATCGCCATGGAAGAAGGCCTGCGCTTCGCCATCCGCGAAGGCGGCAAGACCGTGGGCGCCGGTGTGGTCGCCAAGATCCTGGCCTAAT
>NZ_JBXAQQ010000019.1:0-654 GCF_058807395.1 Hylemonella sp. GW821-FHT12C09
GCCTTGAGGTGTTCCTGCACATTGACCGTATCGGGGCGTTGGCACACAGCCAAGGCCAAGTTGAAGCGGGAATGGTCATCCAGCAAGGTCAGGGGATGGCACTTGCCTGCGGCGGTCTGGAAGTAACCCTTGAAGTCGATTTGCCACAGGACATTGGGGGTCTCGTGCTCGAAGCGCTGCCAGTGCTGGGTCGCCTGACTGGCTTGTGGGTCGATCAGGCCATGGCGTTGCAGGATGGCTGTTACCGTGCTCGGGCTGGGAACAGAAGGATGCCCCAGATCCAGCAGGCGGCATGCGAGCTTGCGACCACCCCAACTGGGGTTGGCTTGTCGCAATGCCAGGATCGTCGCCTCCATGGGCTCTGGTGTGCGGCTTGGGCTACTGAGCGGGCGCCGGGAGCGTTCCTGCAGGGCGGCTACACCTTCCTGCGCATAGCGTTCCAGCAAGGCATAGGCCGCCTTGGGGCCTATGCCAAAGCGGCGGCACAACTCCCGACGGTTCGCTCCCGGAGCCAGGGCCAATTCGACAAACTCTCGTTTGATGCTCATCAGGTCTTTCGGTTGCCACGGCATGGACTTCTCCTGGCGCCTGCGGCGCAGGAAAAGTGTTTCCTATGTCCCCGAACACCCGTTTCCCATGTCTCCGGTCTATACA
>NZ_JBXAQQ010000020.1:0-635 GCF_058807395.1 Hylemonella sp. GW821-FHT12C09
TGTATAGACCGGAGACATGGGAAACGGGTGTTCGGGGACATAGGAAACACCAGAGTCGGTCAATTGGAAGTCATCAAATCGTTCATGTCCAGCCGCATGAAGCGTTGATGGCAGAAGAACACATCGAAGCATCCATCCGCACTTGGATTAGATCGCAGGGCAATCGGCAGTCGGTGCAGGGCATTAGACACCTTGAACTTCCTTCCCTGGTATTTCACCCACCCGTTCCAGTCCACCATCAGCACCTCATCGTGCGGGCCGTACTCGATCGGTTCGAGCCTCTCGCTGAACTGGCGAGGACTGCATTGGTAACGCTGCACCGGTGTCTTCATACCCAGAGCCTCATGTGGTCGCTCATGGTTGTAGACCTCACGCCAGCGCTCAAACGCCAGCTGGGCATGGGCCGGTGAGTCGAAACTGCGTCCGTTCAGGACCTCGGCCTTGAGTGAGCGGTGAAACCGCTCCAGCTTGCCATTGGTCTGGGGATGGTACGGCGCGCTGTGGCTGACCCGGATGCCCTGGCGAATCAGCCAGACACTCAACTCACTCAAGCCGTGCTCCAACCCGCTGGGGCTGCCCCAGGGAGCGCCATTGTCGGCGTTAATGCGTACTGGCAGACCGTAGCGACGAAACAC
>NZ_JBXAQQ010000021.1:0-601 GCF_058807395.1 Hylemonella sp. GW821-FHT12C09
CCGTTCTCGAAGGCCGCAAACTCGAACACGCCCACCGGGCCGTTCCACACGATGGTGCCGGCGGCCTTGAGCTGCTGGGCCAGCTTCTTTGCGGTCTCCGGGCCGATGTCCAGGATCAGGTCGTCGGCTTCCACTTCCGTGGCCTGCTTGATCGTGGCCTTGGCATCGGCCTTGAATTCCTTGGCGGTGACGACGTCCACGGGGATCGGCACTTCGGCACCGCGTTGTTTCATGGCCTCGATGACCGCTTTCGCTTCGGCCAGCAGGTCGGCCTCGGCCAGGCTCTTGCCGATCTTCAGGCCGGCAGCCAGCATGAAGGTGTTGGCAATGCCCCCGCCCACGATGAGCTGGTCCACATTGTTGGCCAGGCTCTTGAGGATGGTGAGCTTGGTGCTGACCTTGGAGCCGGCCACGATGGCCACCAGCGGGCGCTTGGGCGCCTGCAGGGCCTTGGAGATGGCGTCCATCTCGGCGGCCAGCAGCGGGCCGGCGCAGGCGGTCTTGGCGTACTGGGCGATGCCGTAAGTGCTGGCTTCGGCGCGGTGCGCGGTGCCGAAGGCGTCGTGCACGAAGATGTCGCACAGGGCGGCCATCTTCCTGC